>NZ_JALPRG010000006.1:0-554054 GCF_030464945.1 Paraburkholderia sp. CHISQ3 | reverse complement strand
CCGCATCAGCAGCAGAGAAACGAGATTATGAAGAGTCTTTCATGCTTCGTCAACAGGTTTATCAAACTTCCCACCCTGCCAACCCCGCCGCAAACCCCCGCCACTACTGGCTCTCCCGCCTCCCGCACCCCGCTTCTCCGGAGCGCGAAAGACCGAGATTCTAGCGACACCATCCAACCCGCGCAAGCGTTATTTTGACGCATTGAAATTGCTCGATCTTCTCTACGCGATCGTCCTCCCGCTCAATACCGAACAGCCCGATATCGAGCCGTTCGTATCGCACCTCAGGAGTCAACGCAGATGGTCAAACAGAGAAGTTCGGCAGCAAGACCGCCGAATCCAGAGAGAGCGCAGCGCGCAAACGCCACGGCAAAACGAAGCGCGCGCCTAAGCAGGCACGTACCGCTCCATCACCCGTTCAACCACACCTAGAAAGTGCTCGATATCGGGCGTCTTGCGACTCTGCACTTTCGCGCGATCGTCCCACTTGCGCACGCGCAGCGCATCCGGCGCATAAGGCTTGCGCAAGAAGGCCTGCGCCTCTTCAGCGCTAAACACGCCGCCCTGCAGTTCAAGACTGCGCACGGAATCCACGCTCAGGCAGTTGAAGTAACTATGATCGATCGCGCACAGGCAGCGCTTTGCATCGACGTGCAGCCGGATCGGCTCAAGGACCGCCTCGGGCAACACCGCTCGCAGAAAAGGCAGCGCAAAGTACTGATGCAGATCGTCGACACCGCGCGCACTCGGCGTATCGCCCTGCCGGTTCAACAAATGACCCAGATCATGCAGAAACGCAGCTGCAACCAGCTCATCGCTGGCACCTTCCTGCTCTGCAAGCGCACCGCTTTGCAATGCATGCTCAAGCTGCGTCACTGGCTCGCCGCTATACGCCAGATTGCCGTGCCGTTCGAACAACACACGAATATCGTCAAGATTCAAAGCCATCCATCTACTCCCAGGGCAACGAGAAAGTCTTCAGGTTCGTGAAGCTCTTCATTGCCTCCTGCACGCCTTCCTTGTAACCCAGCCCCGAATCCTTGATGCCGCCGAATGGCGTCAACTCGACCCGGTAACCCGGCACTTCCCACACGTTCACTGTGCCGACCCGCAGCTCGTTGACGAAACGCGTGATCGCATCCTGCCGGTTCGTGCACACACCGGACGACAACCCGAACGGCGTCCCGTTGCTGATGCGGATCGCGTCGTCGAGCGTATCGAATGTGAGAATCGGCGATACCGGTCCGAATGTCTCCTCGCGAACCAGTGTCATCGACGGATCGACGCGGTCGACCACCGTCGGCGCATACAGCGCGCCCTTGCGCGTATTGCCCACCAGCAGTCGCGCACCCTGCGCCACCGCCGCATCGACGCGCGCCTGAAACTGCTGCGCCGCCGCCTCGTCGATGACTGTGCCCATCTGGTTCGACGGATCGAACGGATCGCCGTACGACCATGCTCGCGTCTTCTCGACAACGAGTTCGGTGAACTGCGCCGCGATGCTCTTTTGCACGAGGATCCGTTTGACCGCGGTACAGCGTTGCCCTGAATTCTTGTACGAACCCTGTACCGCAAGCGCAGCCGCACGTTCGAGATCGGCGTCTTCGAGCACGATCAACGGATCGTTGCCGCCGAGTTCGAGGACCACGCGCCGATAACCCGCCCTGGCCGCGATGTGCTTGCCGATTGCGACACCACCGGTGAACGTCACGAGATCCGCAAGCGGATTGGTCACGAGTTCGTCGGCGATTTCTCGTGGATCGCCGGTCAGCACCTGCAGCATCGGCTCGGGCAAACCGGCTTCGTACAGAAGATCGGCCAGGTAGAACGCCGACAGCGGCACTTTCTCCGACGGCTTCAGAATGACGCGATTGTTCGTCGCAATAGCCGGCGCGATCTTGTGCGCGACCTGGTTCATCGGGTGGTTGAACGGTGTGATTGCAACGATCGCACCCGCGAGCGGCTCGCGCTGCGTGAACACCCGGCGCTTCTTGCCATGCGGTGTCAGATCGCAGGAAAAACTCTGACCGTCGTCGCGCAGCGCTTCGATCGATGCAAACTTGAATACATCCGCCACCCGGCCGATCTCGTAACGCGAATCCTGTTTCGATAACCCGGACTCGAGCGAGATCAGATCGGACGCTGCTTCTGTGCGTTCGCGCAGCAATGCCGCTGCGCGCTCGAGAATCTGCGAACGCTCGTAGCGTGTGAGCTTCGCCTGATACGACGCGGCATACGCGAATGCCGCACGCACGTCTTCAACACTCGCGAGCGGCACCGTACCGACACGCGTGCGCGTGTACGGATCGAAGACGTCGAGCACCCGCTCACGCGTCACCCGTTCGCCTTGCAAACGCAGCGCCTCTGCGCGAAACGCGGGATGGTCGGTGAGGATCGCGTTCATGACGCCACCACGTGATTCAGCGCAAGGTCGAACACATCGAAGTTGCGCAGCCGCTTGCCCGCATCCACATCGACGATCGACCGGTTGAAGATCAGCGGCACAGTCTGTTCCGACAATCCACCATGCGAGCGCAGCGGTACGGTGAGGCCGGACAAATCGTGTTCATTAGCGCGTGTGCCGAGCGCCACGTTGCGCGTACCGACCACGACGATATCGCCGACGCGGTCGTTCGGCAGCTCGAACCGCTCGCATGCAGCGCGATTGTCGAGCACGACCTCGACGCCTTCGATACCGCGCAGACGTTCGATCGTCTGCGCCACATCGACATCGTGCGGCAGATAGATCGTTGCAAACGAACCGAGTGCGCCGTGATGCACGACGTAAGGATCGGTGATCGGCAGGATCACACGTGCAGCGCGCTCGCCGAGCCATTCATCCATCACGTCCTGCAGATAGATCACGTTCGGCTCGCCCGTCTGCGGATCGTGCTTGGCGTTCATGCCGTGATCGGCGGTGAGTCCGATTACCCAGCCGAGCGCATCGAGTTGCGCGAGATAGCGATCCATCATCGCGTAGAACGCATTCGCACCTTCGGTGCCGGGCGCCCATTTGTGCTGCACGTAATCGGTGGTGGACAGGTACATCAGATCGACGTCGCGCGTCTGCGCGAGCCGCACGCCCGCGGCAAACACGAACTCCGACAGCGCAGCGCTATATACGTCCGGAAGCGGCATACCGACCAGGTCGAGCAGCCCGTCGATACCGTTTTCCTCGAGCGTCGCCGTATCGGCTTTCTCCGCCGAGAAACAAATACCCTTGAGCTGCCAGCCAAGCAGGCGACGCAGTTTGTCCTTCGCCGTCACGACAGCCACCGACGCACCCGCTTCAGCCGCCGCCGCAAGCAACGTCCCCGCGCGCAGATACGCCGGGTCGTTCATCATTACCTCGGCGCCCTTGCCGCCGTTCGCCTGCGGATCCCAGAAGTAGTTGCCGCAGATGCCATGCACCGACGGCGGCACGCCGCAGACGATCGACAGATTATTCGGGTTGGTGAACGACGGGATGACGCAGTCGCCCTTGAACGCCGCGCCGCCGCGCAGCATCTTGCCGAGAAACGGCGCGACGCCCGTCGCCACGGCTGCTTCAAGATAGTCGTATTCGCAACCGTCGACGCAGACGACCACTGTGCGTTGTGCGGGCAAACGGTAGCCGCGGCCGTTGACTTCGATCGTGCGTTCGGAATAAGTGAGCATCGTTCCCTTCCATGCGCACCGGCGGCTAACCGTCAGGTGCGCGGTTCGTCAAGCGTGACCGGCAGCGGCTCTGCAGCCTGCTGTCCGGCCGGTTCATAAGCTTCGTGCGCACGCTGCCGACCGCCGTTCACGTGCGCATGCATCAGCGCCGCAGCGTGCGTGGCATCGCGCGATGCGAGCGCAGTCAGAATCGCGCGATGCTCGGCGAGTGAGCGTCGCATCGAGTCGTCGCGCGCCGCCAGCGCAGCCCGGCGAAACAGGCTCAACTCGCCGACCAGCCGCCGATACGTCTCGTACAGCTTCGCGTTGCCGGCCAGCGCGACGATCGCGTCATGAAACGCGACGTTGCCGCGCGCGTAGGCGTCGTGATCCTGCGCATCGAACGCGTCGCGCATCGCATCGACGTGGCTTCTGAGCACCGCGAGCTGCGCGGCATCGATGCGCGGCGCCAGCATCCTGCACGCCGCCTCTTCGAGCACCGCCCGCACCGCATAGATCTCGTCGGCTTCCGCCAGCGACACCACTCGCACAAACACGCCGCGATTCTTCTCGGTGTGCACAAGACCAGCCTGCTCCAGCGCACGAAACGCTTCGCGCACCGGCCCACGCGACACCTGCAGCCGCGCGGCCCAATCGGCCTCATTCAACTTGTCGCCCGGCGCCAGCGCGCCTTCGATGATGTGACGCTCGATCTCGTCGCGCACCAATGCCGTCAGCGACTGCCTGCGCACGACGTCGATCGGATCGACGCGAGGGCTAACAACAGCGTTTTGCATATTTTCGGTCATTTCGACAAAAATTGCCACATCAAAGTGTGTGAAGTGTCGCGTTAAAGCACGACGAAAAATCAGAAACGTTCGCTCATGCGCCCTCAGTCAGGCGCACTCAGTCGACGCGACGCTTCGGCACACGCGCGGCGATCAGCAGCAGCGCGGCCAGCGACACGAGCAGCAGAATCAGTGAAAGAGCTGAAGCCGGCAGGTAGTACCCCCGCTCGACCTGGCCGACGACGACGATCGGCACCGTGGCGAAGCCCGGCGGATAAACCGTCAGCGTTGCGCCCAGTTCGCCGAGCGACAGTGCAAAACCGAGTGCAAGGCTCGCGCGGATCGCCGGCACGAGTTGCGGCAGCACGACGCGGCGCAACACCATCGATGGAGGCGCACCGAGGCTCGCTGCCGCTTCGCGCAAGATGGTCAACTCGGGGCGCAACGCCGCGGCCGCGCAGCGATAACAGAACGGCAGCACGAGCGCGAGCTGGACGAACACAACGATCGCAGCCGAACTCGACAGATCGAGCGGCTTCTTGTGATACGCAATCAGTACCGCGAGCCCGAGCACGACACTCGGCACGCCGTTCGGCACCATCGCAATCGTATCGACAAGCGCGCCGAGTCCACGCCGGTCACGACCTTCGAGCGCCAGCGCGAGCCATAGCCCAAGCACGGTACCGAGCACGCCGACACCGAAGCCGATTTCGAGGCTGGTTGTCAGCGCATCGAAGTCGCTCGAGCCGAGGCGTTCGAACCAGCGTGTACTGAAGCCATCAGGCAGGATCGTGCCGGACCAGTGCGACGCAACACTCGACAGCGCGACGACGATCACGGGCAGCACGAAGAGCCAGAAACACGCGAGCGCCGCCAGCCCCAGCAACACGCTGCCGATCAACCGCACGCCGAGGCTGCGCTGTACAGGACGCGCGCGCCGGTGCATGACGGGCAATACGGTCGGGTCGAGATCGACGGCCATTACTTCGCTCCTCCGGCCTTGCGCCGGCTCACTGTTCGATACAACGCGTAGAGCGACAACGACATCGCCAGCATCACGACCGCACCAGCGGCAGCAGCGGGCAGATCGAGATCGACGGTCGCCGAGCTGTAGATCGCCACGGGCAGCGTAACCAGATGCGCGCTGCCGAGCACCATCAGGATGCCGAACTCGTTGAGCGTCAGCAGGAAACAGAGAATCGTGCCCGCAGCGATGCCCGGCCACGCGAGCGGCAGGATCACACGAAACGCGACCATCCAGCCGTGCGCGCCGAGACTGCGGGCGGCCTCGATGAGCCGCATGTCGAGCGTCGCGAACGACGCGAGCGTCGGGCGCACGACGAACGGCGCGTAGAACACCACCTCGGCCAGAATCACCCCGCCGATACCGAACAGGAAATCGAGCGGCGGCGCCTGAAGATGGAAAAGCCGCTGTAAGCCGATACTGACCGAGCCTTGCGAGCCGTACAGAAAGATCAGCGTGAACGCGACCAGAAACGATGGGAACGCGACGAACAGTTCGAGAAAACGCGTGACCAGCCGCGCACCCGGAAACGGCTTGAAAAACAGCAGCGCTGCGAGCCCGACGCCGAGCAGCGAGGCGAGCCCGGCGCTGGCAAACAGAATCCACAGCGTCGTGCCGATCACGCCGCTCGTGTCCGGATTCTGGAAGAACGCTGCGTACGCATGCACGCTCAGCCCGTGTGCACCAGTCAGACTCAGCAGCACGAGCCGCACGAGCGGATAGACGACGAGCGGACCGAGTATGAACACGGCAAGGAACAGCAGATGCCACTGCGCCGCGCGCTCGCGACGGCGCTTTGCGGCAGCATGCGCCGCGGCCGTGGCCGCGCGTCTTACGTCGGCTGCAGCGGCTGCGCCGAACGCGTCGTGACCGTCAGGCGCGGATAAGGACGACATCGTCTGCCTCATAAAGCAGTGAAACACGCGCGCCCCGTTCCGGCATCATGCCGTGGCCGCGCTGCATCGTGACGAGCACAGGGTCGTTCGGCATCGCGTCGAGGACGACCGATACCGACAGGACCGCGCCGTACCATTCGACCGAAGTAATCGTGCCGTGCAGATGCCCTTCGCCGAGCGGCACGATGCGCAGGCTTTCCGGACGCAGACACGCAACCCGGTCGCGCTCCGTATAGCGCGTATCGCCAAGCGGAAACGCCACGTGCGGCGGCAACAGGTTCGCCGCGCCGAGATAGCGCGCGACGAAGCCGTCGTTCGGTGTGTCGTACAGCTGTTGTGGCGTGCCGAGCTGCGCAATCTGACCTTCGCGCATCAGCAGCGTGCGGTCGGACAGTACCAGGGCATCGTCCTGATCGTGTGTCACGCACACGATCGTGAGATTGGGCAGGCGCTCATGCAGCGCCTTCAATTCGGAGCGCACCGAAGCGCGCAGATTCGCATCGAGCGCGGACAGCGGCTCGTCGAGCAGCAGCACATCCGGTTCGATCACGAGCGCACGCGCGAGCGCAACGCGCTGCTGCATGCCGCCGGAAAGCTGCGCGGGCATCACGTGCCCCGAGTCGCCGAGCTGCACGAGCTTCAGCGCATCGGCGACGCGCCGGGCGACTTCCTTCGCCGGCGTACGCCGCGCGCGCAAACCGAACGCGACGTTTTCGAATACCGACAGATGCGGAAACAGCGCATAACTCTGGAACAGCAACCCCAGATTGCGCCGGTGCGGCGGCACGTGCGTGAGATCGCGGCCGGCCACCGTCAAGGTGCCGGCCAACCCGTCCGCCTCGATGAACCCGGCAATGAAACGCAACAGCGTCGTCTTGCCACATCCGCTGCGACCGAGCACGGTCAGTAGTTCGCCGCGCTTGATCGTCAGCGAGAGATCGTCGAGCACCGTGCGCGTACCGAAACGCACGGTCAGATGCTCGATGTCGACGCCGGCTGGCGCGTCCGGATGCGCAGCGTCGCGCGCCGCGGAGACGGCGTCGAGTGCGCCGGGATGAGCAAGACTTGCCGTATTCACCGGGTCCATCCTCCAACTTGGCAATACGCTATTGCGGGGGCGATAGCGAAACGATAGCTACGCGTGGGTCGCGTCGATCTCGACGCGACATCGCGATTATTTCGGTTTGACGACTTCGAGCTGCTTGCCCGAATCGCCGATCACGTCGTTCTTCCAGCGCGTGGTCCAGTCGGCCTTCTTCGCCATCACCTGGGTCCAATCCACCGGAATCAGCTTCACACCGGCGATCGCCTGCTTCACCGCGGCACCGTTCTTGCCGGCGAGCGGTACGTCGGTGCGGCCCGGGATACCGAAGATGTCCGGCACCTTCGCCTGCACATCGGTCGACATCAGGTAGTCGATCAGCTTCTTGCCTTCAGCCTGGTTCGGACCGCCCTTGATCAGGCCGATCGCGTACGGCAACTGGAACGTGGACGGCTGGCCGCCGGCATCGGCTGCGAGGAAGATCGGCTTGAGCGACAGGCCGCCGTTCGCCGCGTCGTCGAGATCCATCTGCAAGTCACCGTTCGCCACCGAAATCTCGTTACGCGACAGCAACACGTCGAGGTAGCCGGTGCCCTTCGTATGGAATTTCGCGCTTTGCTCGAGCTTCTTCAGGTAATCGAATGCCTTGTCTTCACCCATCAGCGAGGTGGTCAGGATGATCACGGCCATCCCGTCGCCGGCCGTTGCCGGATTCGAGTACGCGACCTTGCCGGTGTAGTCCGGATGGAGCAGATCGGCGAACGTCTTCGGCTGCGTCTTCACGACTTCCGGGTTGATCGCAAACGAGAAGTAGTTGTTGACGAACGTCGCCCACGTACCGCTCGCCGCCTTGGCGATAGCCGGCACGTTCTTGTAGTTCGCGCTCTGGTAAGCCTGCAGCAGACCGGCTTGATCGGCCTGCTGGATAAACGGCGGCAGCGTGACGAGCACGTCCGCTTTCGGCGAATCCTTTTCGATCGTCGCGCGGTTCACGACTTCCCCGCTGCCCGCCGTCACGATCGCCACCTTCACGCCTTCCTTCTTCTCGAAGGCCGGCAGCACGTCCTTGTACAGATTCTCGAGGCCATCGGCCGTGTACAGCACCACCGGATCCGCCGCATGGGCCGGCAGGGCCGCGCCGAAGGCAGCCGCCGTCACGAGGGCCGGCAGCAGTTTGCGGACGGCACGGACTGTCGTGCGATGGGGATTCGTCTTTGTCATGTCGCTCTCTCCGAGGAAACGGAAAACTATTCACCAGGAAAAACCCTGGCTATTGTGATTGAACGGCGGTAGCGCCGCGCCGCGTACGTCTGGCTGGTCCAGCCAGATTGCAGATTGCCTACAAACCTGCGCGCCCCATGCCCAGCAAGACTACCCGAGAATCATCCGAGCCAGCGCGCCACCCGACCTGCAGCCTTGCCTGAACGGGTTCGGCAAGAATCACAGGTTTGCGTGACAGCACCATGACTATTTTCACCATTTCCAAAAAATGACACAATTCGCCAATAATATGCAAACCAACACGTGCGCGCCAGTGCGCACTTCTCATCATTGACGTAGGAGGTTATGTGATTCTCGGAAACGATCCAGTCCTGCTGACGCCGGGCCCCTTGACCACTTCGCCCGCGACCCGCGAGGCCATGCTGCACGACTGGGGCTCGTGGGATACCTCATTCAACCGCATGACCCAGAGCGTCTGCGCCGACCTCGTGGAAATCGTCCACGGGCAGAACGACTACGTATGTGTACCGCTGCAAGGCAGCGGGACGTTCGCCGTCGAAGCCGCGCTCGGCACGCTGGTTCCGCGCGACGGCCGCGTGCTGGTGCCGAATAACGGCGCGTACTGCACGCGCATCATCAAGATCCTGCAACGACTCGGCATTGCATATGTCGAGCTGGCGCTGCGCGAGGACGAACCCGTCACTGCCGCGGCAATCGAAGATGCGTTCAACGGCGACCCGCGCATCACCCACGTCGCGCAGGTGCATCTGGAAACGAGCGCCGGCCTGCTCAATCCCCTCGATGAAATCGCCGCCGTATGTCAACGGCATGGCAAACGCCTGATTGTCGACGCGATGAGCTCGCTCGGCGGGCTGCCGATCGATCTGCGCCGCGGCGGCATCGATGCGCTGGTGTCGGCCAGCGGCAAATGTCTCGAAGGCGTGCCGGGGATGGGGTTCGTGATCGTGCGGCGCGAGCTGCTCGAAGCGAGCGAAGGACGCTCGCCGTCGCTCGCGCTCGATCTGCACGACCAGTACACGTACATGCAGAAGACCACGCAGTGGCGCTTCACGCCGCCGACTCACGTGGTCGCGGCGCTGCGTCAGGCACTGGATACCTTCATTGCCGAAGGCGGTCAGCCGGCGCGCGGCGCGCGCTATGTACGCAATTGCGCGACGCTGGTCGACGGTATGAAAGCGCTCGGGCTCGAGCCGTTCCTGAAGCCGGAGGTGCAGGCGCCGGTGATCGTCACCTTCCACGCGCCGAACGATCCGGCCTGGCGCTTCGCCGACTTCTATGCCGCGGTGCGCGATGCGGGCTACATCCTCTATCCGGGCAAGCTCACGCAGGTGGAAACGTTCCGCGTCGGCTGTATCGGCGCGATCGATGCCAATGAGCTGCACAACGCGGTGGCGGCCATCGGCCGCGCACTCGTCGCGTTGGGATTGAAGGTCAGGTAAGGAAGAGGCGCTGCGCCGGTTCAGGCGATCAGCAGTTCTGGGCCGCGCGCCGCGATCGCCTTGCCGAGCGCGCGGTCGGGTGCGAGTTCGGTCACGACGTAGCGCGCGCTTTCAAAGCCCTTGATGCGCACCGGCGTGACGCGCCCGAACTTCGAGTGGTCGGCTACCACGACCACGGTATCCGCGGCGGCGATCATGCGCGCGCGGACTTCGGCGGCAATGCGCGTGTAGTCGGTCAGCCACGCATCCGGCGTGATCCCGCCTGCGCCGACGAACGCGAAATCGGTGTGATATTGCGCAAGCTGCTGCACCGTATCGAGCCCGAGCGTCGCATCTTCGTTGTCGGACAGCTCGCCGCCCAGCAGCGTCACGCGATTGTCGTTGCGGCGCCCGAGCAGCAACGCGATACGCCAGTCGTTCGTATAGACAGACAAACGATGGCGATCGGTTAGTGCTCGCGCGACCGCCTGCGTGGTACTGCCCGAATCGATCACGAGCGATGCGCCGTCAGGCACGAGCAGCGCTGCGCGCTCTCCGATCGCGCGTTTCGCGCCAGCATTCTCCGCTTCGCGCACATCGAGATCCGGTTCGCGGCGATCGCTGGACAACGCGCCACCGTGTGTCGTCACGATCAAGCCGCGCCCGGCAAGCGCATTCAGATCGCGCCGGATGGTCTCGCGCGACACGTTCAGTTCGCGGACTAGCTCTGCTACCGACAGTGCGCCGTTCTTGGCGACTTGCGAGAGGATGTATTGGTGGCGTTGTTCGGCGAGCATCTAGATGAAGGGGCACCAGGTGGCACGTGTGAGTTCGGGTAGGAGTCCGGTCGACCTGTGCATTGTATTACGCGACAGACCGCAATGTCCCGTCCGGCGTGGTTCCCTGCTAACCTGAGCGCCCGGGCGGCGCTTCGCGAAGCGTCGCCTCCCTCGCTGCCCTCGCCGCCGACCGATCCTTCGACGATGCCGCCACTGTTTCGCCGACTCATCCTGCTGTTCCACCTGCTGCGCTATGGCGCGCATCTGCTGTGGGTTGCTGCTCCGCAGCACCACAAGCTGCACTGGATGGCGACGCTCGTCAGTCGCATGCACGCAGCGGGCGACGCGCCAGCCGGTTTGCATCGTGCGCTGCCGCAACTCGGGCCGCTGGCCGGCACTGTTGCGCAAGCACTTATGGAGCATCCGGAACTGGCCACCGGTACGCTGCACGACGCGCTCGATGCAGTCGGCCACCTCGAAGAGCCGCTGCCGCCGCATGAAGTAGAACGGGCGCTGACTGCCGCATTCGGCCGTCCGCTCGCTACGCTGTTCGCATCGATCGATCTGAGCCCGGCCCAGAGCGGCTTCGCGGAACAGACGCATGTCGCCCGCCTCGTCACACCGATCAACGGTCACGCCGACATTGCGATCAAGCTCGTGCGCACTGCCCAGGTTCGGCAGATCGGCGACGACGTGGCGTTGCTGTGCTGGGCCGCGCGCTGGCTCGAACGGCTGTCGGGACCCGCGCGCAAACTGCAGTTGCGCTCACTGGCCGACTCGTTCAGTCGCGACCTGCTGCGACGCTTCGACATGCGCGCCGAGGCGGCCAACCTGAGCCAGTCCGGTCATCATTTCGACGGCGACAAGCGGCTCGTCATTCCCGATGTGATCTGGGATCTGTGCACGGACCACACGCTCGCGATGCAACGCATCGCGACGCTGCCTGCCACCGATCTCGTCGGTCTCGGCGAGCATCGCGTGAACCTTGCGCGGCTTGCGGCGCATATCGTCGAGGTCGTCACGCAACAGGCGTTCGAACACGGTTTCTTCCACGCTACGCTCGATGCCCGGCGCGTGCGCGTCAGCATCGAACCCGACACGCTCGGGCGCCTTGTGCTCGCGGATTTCGCGCTGATGTCGAGCCTGTCGGCGAGCGAGCGGGAATTTTTCGTGCACGGCGCGACCGCCCTCTTCGAGCAGGATTACAGCCGGCTTGCGGATATGCATCGCGATGCGGGACACGTTCCAGCGACGACGCGCACCGAGGTGCTCGAGGCCGAACTGCGCAGGCGCAGCGAGGCGCATTTCGCCGATCATCCGCACGACCGCTCGGCGGGTTCGCTGTTTCATCATCTGCTGCATTCGGTGCTGCCGTTCGACGGCGGCGTCTCGCCACGGCTCGCCGACGCGCAGCGGGCCTTCGAGCAGGCTGAAGTGCTAGCTCGCGCGCTGCATCCTGGCGTGAACACGTGGCATATCGCGCGCACCGCCCTCGCGGAAATCGCGCGCCGCGATATCGATCATCGCGGCTGGCTGCGTCGGCTGTCGCGCGAGCTGCCGCATCTCGCCAACATCGTGCCGCGCATGCCGGCGCTGGCTGCGCGTTATCTGCAGCAGCGGCACGATCACACGGTATCGCGCCAGCAACAGCAACTGCTGGTGGACCTCGGACGCGAGTACCGGCGTACGCGTGTACTGCTGTGGATGTGTGCGGTCTGCGGTGGGCTGCTTGGAGCGTGGGCGGTGCTGGTGGTTCGGTAGGGCGATGGGGTTTGCAGCGCCCTGGCGCGAGCCGAGGTTGAAAGCGTGGTTTGTTTATTACGCTTGCTCCGGTTCATCGCGACTCCGCCCGGAGTGCAGTGCCGAACAAGACGCGCCGCTACGCACCGCGCAATACTGCCGTTTTGCCACGCTGCCACTGCTCGATGCTCGCCACCGTTATTGCTGCCGTTTTCGTCGTGCTCTGGTCGACGGGCTTTGTCGTCGCCCGCGCGATCACACCGTTCGCCGATCCCAACCTGTTCCTGCTGGCACGCTTCGGCGGCACGGCGCTGGTGTTTGCGCTTGTCGCGCTCGCGACCCGCGCCCGCTGGCCAACTGGACGCGACCTCGGCAAGCACCTGTTCGCGGGCGCGCTGTTGCAGGGTGTCTACCTCGGCGCCGGCTACTGGGCCGTCGCGCAAGGCGTGAGCGCCGGCGTGATGGCGCTGCTCGGCGCATTGCAACCGCTCATGACAGCCGCGGTCGCCGCGCCGCTATTCGGCGAGCGACTGTCGCGGCGCGGCTGGGCCGGCATGGCGCTCGGGCTCGTCGGCGTTGCGCTCGTGCTGGAACCTCGGCTCACCCAGGCGGCTCCGTCGACGGTACATAGCTCGGCGCCGTCGTGGCTCGTCATTGCGGTTTCGCTGCTCGCCGTCTGCGCGATCACGGCGGGCACCCTGTTCCAGAAGACGTCGTTGGCAAAGGCCGATATCCGCAGTGCCAGTGCCGTGCAGAACTTCGGTGCGGCGGTGGTCGCGGCCGTGCTTGTTGTCGCGCTTGGGGAACATCGCTGGATTCCGGCGCCTCAATTGTGGGCGTCGCTGGCGTGGGGGATCGTCATGCTGTCGGGTGTCAGCGTGACGCTGCTCGTCTGGATGGTCCGGCGCGGCGATGCATCGCGCGCCACCGCGCTGCTGTTTCTTGCGCCGCCGCTCGCCGCGCTCGAGGGCTACGTCGGGTTCGGCGAGAGGCTGCTGCCCTTGCAGTTGCTCGGGTTTGGTGTGGCGCTGGTGGGGGTGCTGCTTGCACGGTCGTGACGCGATTCACTAGCCCGCGCCCCATGATGTTTGCCGATGCGCGTCTCGATGCAGCCGTGCCGCCAATCCGTACAATAGGCACGCACGCACGCATGCGCTGCGCGGACCGCCGCCGCGCCAACCCAGGCGTCGCACCTCAACCGGTTTCAGGGAGAACGACCGATGACTCAATCCGATCGCGCCGCACATCAGCAGCGCATCGCCGCAGAATTGCACGTCGCGCGGGATTTCGACGCCGCACAGGAAATCGAGCGCCGTGTGGCGTTCCTCGCGCGCTATCTGCGCGCGAGCGGCCTGAAGACATACGTACTTGGGATAAGCGGCGGCATCGACTCGACGACGGCCGGCCGCCTCGCGCAGCTCGCGGTCGAACGGCTACGCGCGGAAGGTTACGACGCGCATTTCGTCGCAATGCGTCTGCCGTACGGCCAGCAGCGTGACGAAGCGGATGCGCAGCGCTCGCTCGGATTTATCCGCGCGGATGAAAATCTGACTGTCGATGTCAAACCCGCCGCCGATGCCATGCTCGAGGCACTTGCCGCCAGCGGGGCTCAGTATGCGGATCATGGGCAGCAGGACTTCGTGCACGGCAACATCAAGGCACGCCAGCGGATGATCGCCCAGTATGCGGTCGCCAGTTCGCGCGTGGGCGTGGTCATCGGCACCGATCATGCGGCCGAGTCGGTGATGGGCTTCTTCACGAAGTTTGGCGATGGCGGCGCCGACGTGCTGCCGCTCGCGGGATTGAACAAGCGCCGCGTGCGCGCGGTGGCGCGGGAACTCGGCGCAGCGGATGAACTGGTGCACAAAGTCCCGACCGCCGACCTCGAAATGTTGCGCCCGCAGCGACCCGACGAAGACGCGTACGGTATTCGCTACGACGATATCGACGATTTCCTGGAAGGTAAGGCGGTGAGCGATGCCGTGTACGACACGGTGCTGCGTTTCTACAATGCGACGCGTCACAAGCGGGCGCTGCCCTACACGCCGTTCGACTGGCCGACTGCGGAAGTTTGATCGCGCGCCGCCCGTTGCTGGGTGGCAGCGCGCGTCAGCTGTCCTGCTTGTGCCTCGGATCGGGCTCGTCGCCGAACGGGGCCGCGCTGGCTTGCAGCACAACGCCATCGAGCAGCTTGCCGTGCAACTGCTGCGCGATCACATCGCCGATGTATGGTAAATCCGCGTTCAGTTCGGCAATCGCGTACGCGTTAGCCGTGCCGGCCTCGTGCACGGTAACGCTTTTCGCGTAGTGACCGAGCTCGTGTTGCAGGAACGCGCGCACGTCCTGCTCGGAGCAAGACTCCGGGATGTTCCAGACGCGTACGTTCATAAACGTTCCGAACGGCGGGCGCCGCGCTCTGTCACGCGTACGCGCACCGGTTGAAGACGCGCGCGCGCGGCGGCATCGCGAGCCAGTTGACGGGCCAGCGCCGCCGCAACTGCGCCGAGCAAGGCCAGCGACACCAGTCCTGCAGAAATGGTCACCATCGTCATGTTCGTTCTCCCGATATCCGCGTTAGTTCAAGCATAGCCAGATTCGTACCCGAAAGCGATGTGGCAATTCGTCTGGGGCGACGAAAAGTGTGGTGTGTGCGTCAGGGCACGCTGTCGCTGGTCGCAACGTCTTCGCGACTGATCTCACACGATGTATCCGCAAAGCCCTGATACCAGGCCGACCAGTTGCCGGCAATCGCGCTCTGCGCATCGCTCAGGCTGATCTTGCCCGCACAGACGCAGCGTTTGAGTTTCGCCGTGAGCAGTTCCTTGCGGCGCTCGCCATGATGACCGGCCCACGGAAGCAGCCCGAGATTGGCAGGTGCATCGGGTGAGCCGCCGAGCACGACCGGCACACGCCGGTCGAGTGCGTAGCGTGTGCCGTCGTCGGCATCGATACCGCGCGCCGCAAGCAGACGGTCTTTGTGCGCCATCAGTTCGTCGAGCGGCGGCGAGACGGTGTCCGCATAACCGGGACGGCAGATCGTCTCTTCTACCGATTGCTGCGTCACCTTGTCGTCGAGCATCGACGGGGTCTGCGCATGTGCGGCTTCGATATGGACGGCAATCGTTGCACCGAGCGTCATCGCAAGCCCGAGGCACAGCACGCGGCGCGCGCCGACACGACCGGACGAACGGTCCGGCAGACTCGCACGATCGGTAGACGCAATTCGCGCGCATTTGCGACGCGTAAGGAGATTTCCTGCGTTCATCAGTCGGCGCGCCAGTAAGACGCGGAGATTTATTCGCAGGCCAATTAAAACATATCCGGAATCGGTGTGCCGAAACGGAAGACCGGCGGCCCTACTCTTTTGTGCAGGGTCCGCCGGATTGTGTCGCTGATACTTGCGTCGCTGCCGCCCATCCACAGCGGCGTGCTGCAACGGTCACGCTAACGCGGCGCGCCTAGCTGGCCCGGCGCGCCTGCAACGCACGAATACGTCCAACCGCCGCCGTATTGGTCACCGCGCTGTCATACATCTTCGCGAGATCGGCCTTCAATGCGGTCCGCGAACCGCCGTCGAGATAGACCATATGGCCCGACGGGTAGAAGCGCGCCGACAGGTTCTGGCGCACCTGCGCGCTGACGAGCGGCATCTGCTGCAGATCGAGCACCGTCTGATAGAACGGCGTGACGAAGTCGTAGAAGCCGTTCGCCGAGAGCACCTTCAGGTCGACATTGAGCGCCATCACGGCCGCGAGATCGCCCGCCGTGTACAGGATGACGTTGCCCTGCGCGTCGAGTCCCTTCTGCGCACCGGTTGGATCGATGTGGCCGAAATCCCAGTTCGCGAAGGCCTGGTCGTTCAGGTCGGTGAACGACGAGTTCGACGTGAACTTCAATTGCTCGTTCAGGTAGGTGTTCCACATCGTCGTATAGACGCCGGTCACCGCGGTCATGGTCGGATCGTTGCCGCCGGAGTTCGGATCGACCTGGCCGGCAATGCCGGTATCGATCGCGGTCACCCGCCCGTCATACGAACCGAGCGCGAGACCTTTCGATTTGAGCAGCGTGGTCAGGAACAGCGAATTGCCACGGCTGTCGTACGCGGCGACGTCGAGGCTCCACGCGATCAGCGTCGTCTTGTCGATGCCGGTGTATTCGCTCAGTTTCTCGATGGTTGCGTCGTCGGTAGTCGGGAACTTGCGTAGCGCGGCAAGGTAGTCGGTGCGCGCGAACTGGGCGACCTCTTCGGCAAACGCGCCGAGATCGGTAGGCGTCGGCGCGATGCCGAGCTTTTTGTGGAACCATGCGTCCGCCGCAGCGGTGGGTAGTGCCCCGACCGGGTTGCCCGACTGCGTGTAGTCGAGAATTGACGATTGCAACGTCACACCGTTCAGATCCACACCATCTTCGTGCAGCTTGTACGCCAGCACGCAACTGCGCGCGGTGCCATACGATTCGCCGTACAGGAACTTCGGCGAATTCCAGCGGTTGTTCTTGGTCAGAAACCGCTTGATGAACTGTTTGATCGAGTCGGCGTCTTCGTCGACGCCCCAGAAATTGCGGTTCTTGTTCGGCGCAATCGCCGCCGAGTAACCGGTGCCGACCGGATTGAGGAACACCAGATCGCTCTTGTCGAGCAGGCTGTCCGGATTGTCTTCCATCTGGTACGGCGCGGGCGGTGTGAAGCCCGGCATCGACGTCTTGATCCGGCGCGGCGCAAACGAGCCGAGCAGCACGAACACCGACGACGAACCCGGTCCGCCGTTGTAGAAGAATGTGACGGGCCGGCTATCTTCCTTCTGGTTATCTTGCGTGAACGCGACATAGAACATCTTCGCGCTGGGCAGCGAACTGCTGGAGTCGACCGTGACGAGGTGTCCGGCCGTTGCCGTATAAGCGATCTTCTTGCCGCCGATCACGATGGAATGCTTCGTGATCGCCGCGTTCTCGGTCGCGTCGGTCACGGAATCGTCGGGCCCGTTGCCGTATGCGACCGGATCGAAGAACGGCTGGTCGCCCGCACGATGCGGCGCGCTCGTGCTCGCGGGCGACGGGGCTGCAGCGGAATGAGCGTGTGAGTTGTGTGTCGACTGCGGACTGCCGGAAGCTGAATCGGGATTCGTCATGATCACTCCATCGGATTCGTTAATTGGCATCGTCTGACGCCCGCTGGCGTCGTGTCCACCAACGGCGTCCGCGGCGCGGGAGAACCCCGCGCAACGTGCGCCGTCTAGAGTGCTGCTGCGATTTTCTGGCCGTTCGGGCTGCCAAGCCCGGTACACGCGTCCCAACCTGGCGACGCAGCGAAACTGCCGTTATTGCCCTGCGTAATATCGTTGAACGCGCTCGCTGCCTGGTACAGCTTCGGGTTGACGAAGCCGACCGGTGCGCCCTTGATTGCATTGATGCGAGCGATCAGTGCAGCCCACAACGGCGCCACCGCACTCGTACCGCCCACCACCGTCTGCGCACCGTCGATCAACACGGTGTAGCCCGTCACAGGCGATGCATCGCCCGCGACATCGGGCACACCGCGCCCCGTCAGCGCAATCTTGCCACCGTGCGTTTGCGTTGCGGATAAACCCTTCTGCCATGTCGGCACAGCAAACGCGCTGCTGATGCCGCCGCCACCCGCTCCGCCCGACGCACCGTCGTTCCAGACCGTTTCCTGCGAGATCGCGTTGCCCGACGCGTGCAGCGTCGTGCCGCCGCACGCCAGCACGTACGGACTCGAGGCTGGAAAGTCGACGTGATTGCCACCGCTCGCGCCGTCGCTCGAACCGCTGTCGCCCGACGCTACGCAGATCGTCACACCGACCGCCGCCGCCGCTTGCAGCACATTGTTGAACGCCTGCTGCGACTGCGTCGTCCATGAGGTTTCCGGGCCACCCCAACTGATCGAGATGACCGAGGGCTTGTTGGTCGTATCGTGGACAGCCTGGTTCACCGCATCGATGAAGCCGGCGTCGCTGTTCTGCGTGAAGTAGACCGCGACTTTAGCGCCTGGTGCGACCGCACCTACGATCTCGATGTCGAGCGTAACTTCGCCGTCTGGGCCGCTCGGATCGCCGCTCGGTTGATTGCTGCCTTCGTCGACGCCAACCGATACTACCGAAGGCGCCTTCACGCCGAGGCTGGAAAAATATGCGTTGAGATCCGAGCTCTGGTAACCGCCGCCGAGTTCGATGATGCCGATGCACTCGCCGCTGCCATCGCCTGCGGGAAACTCATACAACGAGGCGAGTTGCAACGGTGTGTACGACGTCTGCTGACGCGCACCGACAGCGGGCTGGAATGGCGGCCGGATACGGAAATGCGGGCGCGCCTGGGGACGGTTATCGAGCCCAAGAACGGCTGTGACAACACCGTTCAGATCGTCGGGCACATTGATCGGACCGGTGCGGCCGCGGTACTCGCCGATCGAGTGGTGTTCGTAGTGCTGGAGCTGGACATCGAATGCGGTCTGAAACTGCGCGACCGTGCCGCGCAATACCACCGTGCTGGCCGCCGGGTCCTCGCGGACGACGGTAAGGCCGTGCTGTGCTGCAAACGCTTTGGTTCGCGCGATGTCGGCGGGTGCAGCGCCGAACTGTTTCGCAAATGCTTCGCGTGAGAGAGGCTGGGCGGAGGAGTCGCCCGAGGTAATTTTTCCAACGAGTTGCTCGAACTGCTGTTCGCCCTGGCGGCGCAGCATCACGACTACTTCGATCTGCTCCGCCGGATTGCAATGCCCGACGACCTGCGAACCTTCTGCGACGCCCTTCTCGCTTCCTGGTAACGGATGTTTGCCCATGTTATCGACTCTCCTTCGTGCGTGACCGCCCGGGCCATGCGCTGGACCCGGCGGAACCCGCAGACACATGGTCGGGTTCCATCGAAACCCGCACCGGGCCTTCATTTCAGGAACAACGTCAAGCGGTCGGACAAGTCCATTCAAACACAGTTCCGGAAGCGGCGATACCTGGCCGGGAGGACGATACAACCGCCGCTGCTGATCGCGCTATGATGCTGCAACGGCAATCCCGCCGTTATGCTCACACCCCTCGCGCCACGTCGCGAACCCGATCGAAGAATCGAGGAAATTTCTCCATGTCTATTTCGATGTATCAAGCATCGGTGCCTGTACTGATGCGCGGCCTCACCAATCTGCAAGCGATCCTCGGCAAAGCTCAGGCTCACGCTGCGGAAAAGCAGATCGAGCCTTCCGCACTGATCGGCGCCCGTCTTTTTCCTGACATGTTGCCGCTCGTTCGCCAGGTCTATATCGCCACCGATACCGCCAAAGGCTGCGCCGCCCGCCTCGCCGGCGTCGACATTCCGAAGTACGACGACGTCGAGTTGACGTTCGACGAACTGATCGCCCGTATTGAGAAGACGAATGCCTACCTGAAGGAATTCACAGCGGCGCAGATCGACGGCTCGGAAGAACGCACGATCACGCTGAAAATGAAAACCGGCCCCATCGAGTTTTCGGGCGTCAACTACCTGCTGCATTTCGCGCTGCCCAATTTCTTCTTCCACGTCACGACCGCGTACGACATCCTGCGGCACAGCGGTGTCGAGATCGGCAAGAACGACTATCTCGGCAACAGAAAGAGTGCATAGCGGTATGCCGGGCCGACCCGGCCCGAAGGCCCGGTCCGATGCGTGATCAGATGCGCGGCTGGAATGCGATGATGCCCATTCCAGCCAGCGTGACCGCCGCGCCGGCAAAATCCCAGGCAGTCGGGCGTACGTGCTCGACGCCCCACAGCCAGACGATGGCGACCACGACGTAGACGCCACCGTACGCCGCATAGACGCGGCCGGCCGCCGCGCCATGTAGCGTGAGCAGCCATGCAAAAGCGGCAAGAGAGAACGCGGCAGGAATGAGCAGCCACGCGGAGCCGTCGGCCTTCAACCAGCGCCACGGCAGATAGCAACCGACGATCTCGGCAATCGCGGTCACCACATAGAGCAGGACGATCTTCATCATCTAGTCAAGGAAGAAAGTCCGCAGGGTACCGGAAACGGTACGTACACGGCAGCGCCTATGGCCTGCATTGACACAATCACATGGCCTGTACGCGCTTCGCCGTGCGACAGTCGCCGCTCAATGTCTACATGCCTAACGTCACATGAGCGTCAAATCTCCCTGCATCGATATCTGCAAGTTCGATTCGAAGACCGGTCTGTGCCTCGGTTGTCTGCGTACCCGCGACGAGTGCAAGAGCTGGAAGAAGATGAAAGACAAGCATCGCCGGAAGGTGATCGACGATCGCTCCCGGCGGGAAGCGCTGCTCGATAGATAGCAGCGCAGCAGGCGCGCCGCTGGAGCAGAAAGCTTTCCGCGCCGGCGCGCCGGGCTCAGTCACCAGGCTTAATCAAGCGAAAGTCGCAGCGCAAACCCGATCAGTGCGGCTGAGAACGTCCAGCGTTGCACGGTCTGCGCAAGCGGATGCGCACGGACCCAGCCGGCAATGCGCGCAGCACCGATTGCATAGATCGCATCGAAACATGCGCCGATTGCGAGCAGCACGCCGCCCAGCACGACCATCTGCAGCGCAACCGGACCGGTTTCGGGTCGCACGAACTGCGGCAGCAGCACCGAGCAGAAAAGCAGCGCCTTCGGATTCAGCAGATTCGTCAGCAGCCCTTTGACGAAAACGGTTCGTAACGGACGCTGCACGACCTCCTGCGCCGCGCCATCGGGCAACGCAAACACCGGCGAGCGGAAAATCTGCACCGCGATCCACGCCAGATAGGCCGCGCCGCCATAGCGCACCACCTCATACAGCCATGGCGCATTGCGCAACAGCGCGGCAACGCCACACGCCGATAGCGTCACGTGCGTGGCGCGGGAAATCGCGAGGCCGCCGGCGGCCGCAAACCCTCTGCGCGCCCCCTGGCCGATGCTCGTTTGCAGGATCAGCGCCATGTCCGGTCCGGGCACGGCGTAGACGACGACCAGCGCGGCAATGAAGACGACCAGAAGATGTGCGGAAACCATATGAACCTCGCGTTGAAGAGGCTCTATCTTGCTACCGTCCGATGAGTGAATATTGGCGAATGACTTACCTCTGTGGCCCCAAGGTAGCGGAATGCACTACTATTTGGCCTTATGTCAAAGCTTTCCCCTGCCATGACCGACCTCGATAAAGTCGACCGCGCAATCCTCGCCGCCCTGCAGACCGACGGACGTATGTCCAATGCGCGCCTTGCCGAGACCGTCGGACTCAGCGAAACGCCGTGCGCCCGGCGCCTCAAGCGGCTCGAAAGCGCCGGCTACATCGAACGCTATCGCGCGATGCTGTCGCGCTCGGCGCTCGGTTACGGCGTGGTGGCATTCATCTACGTCCGCTTCGCGGTGCACGACCGTACGGTCGCGACCCGCTTCGAACGCGAGGTGCAGGCCATTCCGCGCATCCTCTCGTGCCATAACGTGTCGGGCAGCGCCGACTACATCCTGCAGGTGGTCGCGCGCGATCTCGACGACTACGGCAGTTTCATGCGCGATGAACTGCGCAGTCTGCCGGGGGTCACCTCGGTCGAATCGTCGCTGTCGTTGCGCGAGATAAAAGCGAGTACCGGACTGCCGGTGCCCTGACGGTCCGCGCGGCGGATCACAACGGCAAATCACCACGACATCACCGCGGACAAGCCGTGGCATAGTTCGCGCTATGGCGCGATCGCCGTATCCCTACCCCATGGAGTTTTCATGAATCCCGAACAGGCACGAGCCGAAGAATCCCGCGCAATGGAGCGCGTCGTGGCGGCAACCCGCCAGGTACAGACAGCGTTTGCTGGATTGCAGTCGCAATTCCCACCCGCCGGCGACGGCCGGCCGTCGCAGATCGCGCTGCAGACCTTCGATGCCGCGCTCCAGGAACTCGAAGACGCGCAAGGTGCCTTCGACGAAATGCTCGGCGATCTGCTCGACGGCGAGCGTTGAACTGGCGGTAAGCGCCATCGACAATTAATATCTTTTTCGACCTAATTACGGCGAAAAAATATATTGGACGTCTTACCGCCGCTCTCGCACTATTCGCATTCCCAGCGCATACCGCGCTCGCGCTAGCGAGCCGCCATCTGTGGGCTATCCGCGTGCCTTCATGCCTTTGCTCCCGGCAATGGCGCACGGACTAGCCTGGGCAAAATTCCAATTTCGACGACCCCAATACCTGAGGACCCAGATGCCTGACTATCGATCACGCACTTCGACCCACGGCCGCAACATGGCCGGCGCCCGCGCGCTGTGGCGCGCCACCGGCATGAAAGATGGCGATTTCGGCAAGCCGATCATTGCGGTGGTGAACTCGTTCACGCAGTTCGTGCCGGGCCATGTGCATCTACGCGATCTCGGTGCGCTGGTCGCAAAGGAAATCGAAGCAGCCGGTGGTGTCGCGAAAGAATTCAACACCATTGCCGTCGATGACGGCATCGCCATGGGCCACGGCGGCATGCTGTACTCGCTGCCGTCGCGCGAGCTGATCGCCGACTCGGTGGAATACATGGTCAACGCGCACTGTGCCGACGCCATGGTCTGCATCTCGAACTGCGACAAGATCACGCCGGGCATGCTGATGGCCGCGATGCGCCTGAACATCCCCGTGGTGTTCGTGTCCGGCGGTCCGATGGAAGCCGGCAAGATCAAATCGCCGACCGACGGCCAGGTAATCGCCAAGATCGACCTGATCGACGCGATGATCAAGGCCGGCGATTCGAAAGTCAGCGACGCGGAAGTGGCCGAGATCGAGCGCAGCGCCTGTCCGACGTGCGGTTCATGCTCAGGCATGTTCACCGCGAACTCGATGAACTGCCTGACCGAGGCAATCGGCCTCGCGCTACCCGGCAACGGCACGATCGTCGCAACGCATGCATGGCGCAAGGGCCTGTTCGAACAGGCCGGCCGTCTGGTGGTGGATCTGTGCCGCCGTTACTACCAGGAAGAAGACGCCTCGGTCCTGCCGCGCAGCATCGCGAGCAAGCAGGCATTCGAGAACGCGATGGCGCTCGATGTCGCCATGGGCGGTTCGACCAACACCGTGCTGCACCTGCTGGCAGCCGCGCAGGAAGGCGGTGTCGATTTCACGATGTCCGACATCGACCGCATTTCACGCAAGGTGCCGTGTCTGTGCAAGGTGGCGCCCGCCACCGACAAATACCATATCGAAGACGTGCACCGTGCCGGAGGGATTCCTGGCATTCTCGGCGAACTGGCGCGTGCGGATCTGCTCGACCTGTCGTGTGGCAACGTGCATAGCGGCACGCTCGGCGATGCGATCGCTAAATGGGACGTCGCCGGTGGCGCGGGTGAAGACGCGCAGAAACTCTTCCGTGCGGCGCCCGGTGGCATTCCGACCACGGTTGCATTCAGCCAGGAAGCCACGTTCGCCGTGCTCGATACCGATCGCAAGAACGGTTGTATTCGCAGCAAGCAGAACGCCTATTCGAAAGACGGCGGCCTCGCCGTGTTGTACGGCAACCTCGCTGAGAACGGCTGCATCGTGAAGACCGCCGGTGTCGACGAATCGCAATGGATCTTCTCGGGACGCGCGCGCGTTTTCGAAAGCCAGGACGATGCGGTCGAAGCCATCCTCGGCGACAAGGTCGTCGCGGGCGACGTGGTCGTGATCCGTTACGAAGGCCCGAAAGGCGGCCCCGGCATGCAGGAAATGCTCTACCCGACGTCGTATCTGAAATCGCGCGGCCTCGGCAAGAACTGTGCGCTGTTTACCGATGGACGCTTCTCCGGCGGTTCGTCGGGGCTCGTGATCGGGCATGCGTCGCCGGAAGCTGCGGAAGGCGGCACGATCGGTCTCGTGGAAGAAGGCGACGTGATCGAGATCGACATTCCGAATCGCAAGATGCACCTGGCGGTGTCGAATGAAGAACTGGCGCGTCGTCGTGCAGCGATGGAAGCGCGCGGCGATCAGGCCTGGATGCCGGTGGATCGCCAACGTGTCGTGTCGCAAGCGTTGCAGGCCTATGCCGCGCTGGCGACTTCCGCCGATCGCGGCGCGGTGCGCGATCTTTCGCAACTGAAGCGCAGCAAGTAAAGGTGGCTTGGCCCTGCTGCCGCGACACGCGGTGGTCAGGGCCAAAGCGATCGATGTGTTGTCGGGCACTTGTCTTCCCGGTACCTGAAACAGCCCTCATCCTGGATAGCCCGCGATATCGATGGCGTATTGCGATCGGCTTTTGGAGCGGACGCCGGCGCGGCAGACAGTTAGTTGCGCGTGGCGACCGATCCGTGCAACCAGACACGCATGGGCAACGCGAGCACAATCAGCCGTGCACGGCGACGATCGCCTCGATCTCGACAGTGATATTGCGCGGCAGCGAGCCGACGCCGACTGCCGAACGCGCGTGCCGTCCGGCCTCGCCAAGAATGTCGACGAACAGATCCGAGCAACCGTTGATCACCCGCGGATGCTCGCCGAACTCCGGCGTCGCATTGACCATCCCGAGCAACTTGACGACCCGCTTCACGCGCGCCAGATCGCCGAGTTCATCGTGCAGCACGGCTAGCAGGTTCAGGCCAACTAGCTGCGCATGCAGATACGCTTCATCGGTGGTGATGGTGGCGCCGACCTTGCCGGTCATCAGTTCGCCGCGCTCGTTCAACGGCCCCTGCCCTGAGAGGAACAACAGATCGCCCTCGCGGGTGCAATGTGTGAAATTGCCGATCGGTGTCGGCACCGTGGGGAGTCTGAAGCCGCGCGTACGCAAGCGGTCGTAGCAGTTCATCGAAGACGGGGATGACATGTAGCAGTCGGTCTGGAAAATTGAAGCAGGCAGGCGGCCGTGACAGGCACGGCCATTGATATGAGTGCTCGGCGAACGACGCAACGAGAGATCAACCGATGGACTCGGATTGACGATGTTGCCAGCCAAGCCGGGTTTCGATACGAGCCGCCACGGTACGCACGGCTTCGGCGAACGGTTCGGTACCTTTGGCCGCTTTGGCCTCCGGCATCACGATCGAAATCGTGAACACGCATGTACCGCTGTTGTCGATGACCGGTGACGCCAGGCAGGCCACCGACGCATCCGATTCGCCGATCTGGATCGACAGTCGTGCATCGAGTGCTTCGCGTGCGAGACGCGCGAGCACGTCGGCGCGGGTCTCGGCACGGCCGGTCGGCGAAGGCTTCGCGTGACGGCGAAAAAACGCCACCCGCTCGGCGTCCGGCAGATGCGCGACCAGCAGCCGCCCGGACGCGGTCCAGTTGAGCGGCACGCGGCTACCCACCCGCGATGTCACGCGAAAATGCCCCGGCCCTTCGGCCATCTGCAGCACGACCATCATGCCTTCGACGAGCCCGCACACCTGCACGGTCTCGCCCACTTCGGCGGAGAGCGCCTGCATTTCCTCGCTCGCGACACCGAGGTAATCGAGCGAACTCGCGTAGCTCAACCCATAGCCGTAGAGCCGCGAGCCGAGCCAGATCGTGCCATCGGGTTTGCGCGCGAGCAGATTCCGCACGACCAGGTCGCTGATGATCGAATAGACCGTCGACGGCGGCGCGCCAACCATGCGTGCAATCTCGTAGGCAGTAGCAGGCCGTGCGGTCTCCTGCAGCGCATCGAGAATCTGTACGGCCCGTTCGATCGCGCTAGTCCGTGTGCGCGGCGCGGCCTCCGCGCTGTCGGCGGTCTCGGTAGATGCCTGCGCTTCGATTTCGCCAGCGCGCAGGTGCGCTGTATCTGTGGCGGACGACGGGGAAGTCGGTGTCATCGTGTCCTCTGCTCGCGGATGCGTGCTGAATGTTTTTTGTCCGGTTGACCGGGAACTACCGTATGTTAGACTAATCCTCAATTACAACATATATTCCACAGTTATGGAATAGGTCGCGGAGGCAGTTCGATGGATATCCGTTCTCGTCTGGGCTTGCGCCCCGTCATCAACGTATCGGGCACGATGACGAGCCTCGGTGCGTCCAGCGTGGCCACGCCGGTCATCGAAGCGGTCGCGGAAATGCTGCCGCAATTCGTCGAAATCGACGATCTGCAACGCAAGGCATCGGTGGCGATTGCAGCGGCTTGCGGCAGCGAAGCCGGGTATGTGACCGCATCCTGTTCGGCCGCCATCACACTGACCATCGCGGCCACGATGACCGGCGATGATCCGGGCCTGATCGAACGCCTGCCGCACACCGCCGGGCTGCGCAATGAAGTCGTCGTGCAGACTGGCCATCTGGTCAACTACGGCGCGCCGATCGACCAGGCCATCCGGCTTGCCGGCGCGCACGCCGTTCCCGTGGGAGCGGCAACCGAGGCGCACGGTTATCAACTCGCCGCCGCCATCGACGAACACACCACCGCCGCGCTCTATGTCGTCTCGCATCATACGGTCGGCTATGGGCTGATTCCGCTCGAGGAATTCATCGAGGTTGCGCATGGTAAAGGTGTGCCGGTCATCGTCGATGCAGCCTCCGAATACGACCTGAAACGCTTTATCGCAGCGGGCGCGGACCTCGCGCTGTATTCCGCGCACAAGTTTCTTGGCGGGCTGACCGCGGGCATCGTGGCGGGCAAGAAAGCGCTGGTGCGTGCCGCCTATTTCCAGAATGCCGGCATTGGCCGTGGCATGAAGGTCGGCAAGGAAGGTATCGCCGGTGCGATCGCTGCACTCGACCAGTGGCAGCACCGCGATCACGTCGCGGTTCGCGCACGCGAGCGCAGCTACCTGAGCAGTTGGGAACAGGCGTTGAACCGCTTGCCCGGCGTGCGCGCGCAGATCGAAGCCGACCCGACCGGCAATCCGCTCGAGCGCCTGAAAATTTCACTCGACCCGCGCGATGCGCGCACCACGGCATGGGATCTCGCCGATGCGCTCGCCCATCCGCACGACGGCTCACAGCCTGTGATCGTGCGCGATCACGAGGTCGAGTTGCATTACTTCTTTCTCGATCCGTGCAACCTGCATGCGGGCGAGGCACCGGTGGTGCTGGCGCGCATCGTCGCCGAACTGCAGCACGCCCGCGAAGCGCGCGAGCCACTCGTTACACCGTTTCACCAACGCGATGCGAGACGCACCGCCGCACGACGCAACTGGCCTGACTGATTTGCCGCAGTTCGCTTGAGTGCGGCGTCGGCGGTCAATGCCGATACGCTGCACGATTTATACAATCAGTACTACTAGCAGAACAACACCGGATCCGGTCGGTCGCCGGCATTCGTTCTTTGATGTGAGGAAACCACCATGCAAAATAAAATCCTTCGCAGTGCTATCGCTATTGCCATCGCCGGGATGGGCACACACTCCGCCTGGGCACAAAGCAGCGTCACGCTTTACGGCATCGTCGATGCCGGCTTCACTTTCACCAGCAACCAGGCGGGCCAGAAAGCCTATCAGGCCACTCAGGGCAACGTGCAGGGGTCGCGCTGGGGCCTGCTCGGCACAGAAGATCTGGGCGGCGGCAACAAGGTTTCATTCAGGCTCGAGAACGGCTTCAGCGCCGAAACGGGCGCGGCCGGTCAGGCCGGCCGGATGTTCGGCCGTAGCGCATGGGTTGCGCTCACCAACAGCACCGCAGGCACAATCACACTGGGACGTCAGTACAACAGCGTGCAGGACTACCTGTCGAACCTGCAGATCAACGGTGTCGGCGCGTTGAGCCAGTATGCGAACGCGGTCTACGACAACGACGACCTGAACAACACGTATCGCACCAACAACGCGGTCAAGTACACGACGCCGACTTTCTCCGGCTTCACCGCCAACGCGATGTACGCGTTCTCGAACACCGCGGGCCAGTTCGCAAACAACCGCGCATGGAGCGTCGGTGCCGACTATGTCGCCGGGCCGCTGCGCCTCGACGCCGCATACTCGCTGGTGAACAGCCCGGCCACGAACACTGCCGGCGCCGCGCCGTCGGACAACTACTTCAACACCGGCTCGTCGATCATCAGCAATGTGAAGCGCAACCAGGTATGGGGCGGCGGCGGTGCCTACGTGTTCGGGCCGGCCACCCTCGCGCTGCTCTATACGAACTCACGCTTCGATCTGCTGACGGGCGGCAGCCTGCGCTTCGCGAACTACGAAGCAAGCGTGCGCTACCAGATGACGCCAGCCACGCTACTGACACTCGGCTATATCTTCACGAGCCAGAACAGCAGCGCCGCCAGCGCGCCAGACGCGCACTACAACCAGTTGAGTCTCGGCGGCGAGTACTTCCTGTCGAAGACCACCGACCTGTACCTGAACGGCATCTACCAGCGCGCGTCGGGTTCGGCAGCGTGGGTTGAAGGCATCGGTAAGGCGTCGTCGACGAGCGGCCAGTTCGTCACGGTCGCGGGCATTCGCCACAAGTTCTGATTCCGCGCGGGTCTATCTACTTCGTGCCTGCCCCGCCGTATCGCCAATGCGACGCGGCGTGTAGACCACGTCGATTCAATCTTGTTTTCAGGAGCACCCATGGCGACTGTTCAAGGAAGCCTGTTACTCGTCTATGCACTGATTGCCATCGTCGCGCTCGTCGTGCTGATCGCGCGGTTCAAGATGAATCCGTTCATCACGTTGATGGTCGTATCGGTTGCGCTCGCACTCGCGGTCGGCATGCCGATGACGTCGATTCTCAAGTCGTTCGAAACCGGTGTGGGCGGCACGCTCGGCCATATCGCGATCGTGGTCGGGCTCGGCACGATGCTCGGCAAGATGATGGCCGAATCAGGCGGCGCGGAGCGCATCGCGCGCACGCTGATCGATCTGTTCGGGCCGAAGAACGTCCATTGGGCAATGATGTGCATCGCGTTTCTCGTCGGCCTGCCGGTCTTCTTCGAAGTCGGCTTCGTTCTGCTGATTCCGATCGCGTTCAATGTCGCGCAACGCACCGGCACTTCGATGATCCGCGTCGGCATTCCGATGGTGGCCGGTCTCTCGGTCGTGCATGGACTTATTCCGCCTCACCCTGCTGCTTTGCTGGCGGTCACGGCTTATAACGCGGACATCGGCCACACGATCTTCTACGCGCTGATTGTCGGCATCCCGACCGCCGCGCTGGCCGGGCCGCTGTTCTCGAAACTGGCGAGCCGTTTCGTCGTACTCGACGGTGTGAATCCGATGGCGCAGCAGTTTATCGAGCAGGACGCGCAACGCGCCGGACGCGAGCTGCCCAGTTTCTCGATCACGCTGTTAACCGTGTTGCTGCCGGTGCTGCTGATGCTGGTGGGCAGTTGGGCGGATCTGATCGCAACGCCAAAGTCGACGCTGAACAACGTACTGCATCTGATCGGCCATCCAGACATGGCGCTGCTGCTCGCGGTGCTGCTCAGCTTCTACACGTTCGGCAGCGCGCGCGGTTTTGGACGCGAAGCGATCCTCAAGTTCACCAACGAGTGTCTTGCACCGACCGCGGGTATCACGCTCGTCGTCGGCGCAGGCGCGGGGTTCGGGCGAATTCTGATCGACAGTGGCGCATCGAAGGCGATCGTCGATGTCGCGATGGGTGCGCACATGCCGTTGCTGTTGCTCGCCTGGTTCGTCGCGGCGCTGATCCGCGTTGCGACCGGCTCTGCGACCGTCGCGATGGCAACGGCTGCCGGGATCGTCGCACCGATCGCATCGGCAGCAGTGGGCACCGCCGCCGCCGTGCGGCCGGAATTGCTGGTGCTCGCAACCGGCGCGGGATCGCTGATTCTTTCGCACGTGAACGACGGTGGCTTCTGGCTCGTCAAGGAATACTTCGGCATGACCGTGCCGCAGACCTTCAAGACCTGGACCGTATGCGAAACAATTATTTCGATCTCGGCACTGGCGTTGACACTCGGTCTGTCGACATTCGTCTGACCGTACCGGCACCAGGGGCTTCGCTTGCCCGCTAACGCGCAAGCGCTGAAGATGGATCCTTTGATTCATCTTGCATGCCAATACAAAGGAAGCCCCTATGCAATCTTTGTCGCAGGACACCGTACTAATCGTCATCGACGTACAACAAGCATTCGACGATCCGAGCTGGGGGCAGCGCAATAACCCCGCCGCCGAGGCAAACGTTGCCGCGCTGCTTGCCGGCTGGAGAAAAACGCGGCGACCGGTCATACATGTGCAACACCGCTCCCAACGACCCGAGAGTCTGTTTCATCCGGATCGCCCCGGCTTCGCAGTCAAACCGGAAGCCGAACCACTACCCGGAGAACCGGTGATTTTCAAGGAAGTGAACAGCGGTTTTATCGGCACCGATCTCGAGCAGCAGCTCCGCGCGAGAGGTGCGGTTACGCTCGTCATTGTCGGGATCACCACCGATCACTGCGTGTCGACCACGACACGCATGGCCGGCAACCTGGGCTTCGAGACTTATCTTGTGGCGGACGCCACGGCGACTTTCGGGCGCCGCGGTCCGGACGGACAGCACTTTAGCGCGCAGCAGATGCACGAAACCGCACTGGCAAGCCTGCATGAAGAATTTGCTACCGTGGTCGATACCGCAACGGTTCTCGCAGCGCTCTAGCCAAAGCGCATGCCGCCGGCCGGCGGTGCATTTAAAAGCTCACTTATGTTTTCCGTGAGGTTTCCCCTGAGGTTTTCCGTGCGCCGCTTCGCGTTTTGACAACTTGCCGTGCGGCCGCATACCACCCGTCACAAGCGCCTTGACGTGCCGCTCGAGCACCGGCCGCCCCACCCCGGAGATACCGGGAAGCTTGCTTGGAATTCTCGACGTCGCGAGCGGCGTCATCACCAGCGAGAACAGGGAATTGACCAGCAAAGGCGCTTCGATCTCCCGATTGACCACACCCGCTTGCTGGGCTCGCGCAATCAATTCGATAAATAGAGTAACCTTCCCGGTCGGTAGGTGGCGCACCATCCGCTCGTGCAGCAAACTGCCTTCGCAAAAGTTATCCTGCATCCACAGCGAGGGCAGCCACGGCATCCGCTCAGCGATGGTAAAAAGGCGGCTGATATGCGCCTCGATCATGCCGAACGGATCACTGCCGGCAGCTTCGGTTACCGGCTCCCAGACGAACTGAACCGCGGGCGCGAGACGGTCGTCGACGATCGCGTCGAGCAAGGTGTCGCGATTCGTGAAATAGTAATGCACCATCGCTGACGTTACACCTGCGGCGGTGGCAATCTGTGCAATCGTGGTTGCACCAACACCCTGCTCGGAGAACAGGCGCGTTGCGGTGTCGAGCATATATTCCCGTGCGTCTCTCACTTTCGGAGGCGGTCGGCACCCACACTGTCTTAACTTTTCCATTAATATCTATTAAGAATTGAAGGCTTTGTAATTTTATATTAATTGATTCGTTGATTAGAATATATTACGCTTGGAACAAATTGTTCCAGGGTCAACCCCCATCGGCAGGTTCGTGAATGAGCGCATCTCCCAGCTTTGGTACTCGCAGGTTGCCCGCAGCGCGGGTATGTCTACGTGTTCTGCAATATGGATGCATGGCTGTTGCGACGTTGGTCGCCGCAGGCTGTGCGGTCGGACCGGATTACCGCAAGCCGACCGTCGAAATCCCCGCCAGCTTCAAGGAAGGGGTCGACTGGCAACGTGCCGAGGCGAATCCGCAAGCGTCGTTGTCCAGTACGTGGTGGCTTGATTACCACGACGATACGCTGACGCATCTGATTGAACAATCGCTGAAGGCGAATCAATCGATTGCTCAAGCAGAAGCGGCATACCGGCTCGCGCAGGCAACCGTGTTAGCTAACACGTCGAGTCTGTTCCCCACTATCACCGCAGGCGCATCGGGTTCACGCGCAGGCACAGGGACTGGCGCCGCATCGTCGGGCAGCAGTACGACGAGCGTATCGGCACCGGGTGTGCGCAATTCCGTTAGCGCGAATCTCTCGGCAAGCTGGGAGCTCGATCTGTGGGGGCAAGTACGGCGTGAAGTCGAATCGGCGAAGGAAAGCGCGCAGGCAAGCGATGCGCAACTCGCCGGCGAACGTCTGTCGATTGCCGCCGCCGTCGCCACCGATTACTTCCAGTTGCGTCAGGCCGACGTCGACATCGATCTGCTCAAGCAGCAACAGCAAATCGATACGCGCATCCTCGAGATGACGCAGGCGAGCTTCAAGGAGGGCATCTCGTCGAACGACGACGTGCTGACCGCGCAGGACACGCTTGAAGTCGTGATCGCCGATCTGCAGTCGACGGAAACGACGCGCGAACAGGATGAACACGCCATCGCAGTGTTGCTCGGTGTGCCGCCCGGCGGTTTCTCGATCGAACCGCAGCAACACTACGCGTTTGTCACACCGGCTGTTCCTCTTGCGGTGCCGTCGCAACTGCTCCTGCGACGCTACGACGTAGTCAGCGCCGAGCGCACGGCCGCAGCAGCAAACGCGAAGATCGGCGCAGCGGAAGCAGCATTTTTCCCGACGCTGACGCTGTCGGCGGAAGGCGGCTATCAGCATAGCGCGCTCGCCAACCTGTTCTCGCTGCCCAACCGTTTCTGGACGCTTGGACCGGCACTGGCAGGAACGATCTTCGACGGCGGCGCACGTACGGCCGCAGTTCGCGAAGCGCGTGCAACGTATGACGAAAATGTCGCAAGCTACCGGCAAGCCGTTCTGACCGCATTCCAGAACGTCGAAGACGGCCTGTCGTCGTGGAACCATCTGCAGCAGCAAGCCGATGCCTACGCGCATATCTATCGCCGCAACCAGCAGTTGTTCGACAGCGAGCATGCGCAGTTCCAGATAGGTACGGCCAGCGAGCAGGCCCTGCTGACCCAGCAACTCACCTTGCTGCTCGCCCAGCAGAACCTCTCCGATACGCAGGCGCTGCTCACGCAGAGCAGTGTGTCGCTGGTCAAGAATCTTGGCGGCGGCTGGCAGTGGGATGACGCCAAAGGTGTCGGCGTCGATGCTGTCGCCGTATCCGGGCAGCCGCCGGCAACAGCAACCGTGTCAGCACTTCCGGCGCGGTAACCGATGCAGGGACTCATCCAGTTTGATTCGCGGTGTCCGGTTCGAATGCAATGTTCCGGACACGCGTCGTATGACGCACCGCAAGCGGTTCATCCAGACCGGTATTCAGGTGCTGTCCGTGGCCGATCTTTGTGCACGGACTCCCGGTCTTTTTCCTTTCCACGATCATGCAAGCATGGTGTCCTATGACGTTACTGCCTGTGCGCACGTCGCTACTGTCCATTAGTTTCATCGCCCTCGTGGGTTGCAGCAAGGGCACGCCTCCGGCACCGCCGCCGCCCCAGGTGGGCGTCATCAAGGCTGAGCCGCAGAACGTGCCGCTCAACCGCGATCTCGTCGGGCGGCTGTCGGCCTATTACAGCGCGAATGTCACCGCACGCGTTTCCGGTGTGCTGCTCAAGCGTGTGTATACGGAAGGCACCGAAGTCAAAGCGGGTCAGTTGCTGTTCGAGATCGATCCGGTCTTCTACCAGTCGGTGCTCAACACCGATCTCGCTACGCTGGCTCAGGATCAGGCGACTTACGTCAACGATCGTGTGACGGCTCAGCGCGATCGCAAGCTGCTGCCGATCGGCTCGGTCTCGCAACAAACCGTTGACGATGCCGAAGCCGCAGAACGCAGCGCACTGGCCAAGGTTCAGGCCGATCAGGCTGCGGTCGACGGTGCGCGCATCAACCTTGGCTACACCAAGGTCACGTCGCCGATCAGCGGCATTGCCGGACAGCAGCAGGTTACGGCTGGCGCACTCGTCGGTAGCGGCACATCCGATAGCGGCTCCAGCGGCACCCTGCTCACCACCGTGCAGCAGCTCGATCCGCTCTACGTGAACTTCACGATCAGCGCCGCCGATCTGATCACGCTGCGTCAGGCGCAAAGCCAGGGCAGTGTCGCCCTCGCCACGCAGAACGACACCAGTGTTCAGGTGGTGCTGCCCAACGGTCGTCCGTACGATCAGGTGGGTACGCTCGACTTCTCCGACGTCGAAGTGAACTCGACCACCGGTGCGGTCAATCTGCGCGCGAAGGTGCCGAATCCGCAGCATCAGTTGCTGCCTGGCATGTATGTGTCGCTGACGGTCGGGCTCGGTACGCAGAACAACGTGTTCCTGATCCCGCAGCAGGCGATCCAGCGCGACACCGTCGGTGCCTACGCGATGGTCGTGGGCGCGGACGGCAAGGCGGCGCGTAAGGATGTCACTGCAACCGACAACTATCGCAACAGCTGGATCGTCACAGGCGGTCTCGCATCGGGCGACCAGGTGATCGTGCAGGGAATCCAGAGCGCGCGTGAGGGAACGCCTGTCAAGGCAGACCCATGGCAGCCAGCCCCGGCAACGGGTGCAAGTTCAGCGCAGGTCGGCTCAGCCCCGGCATCAGGCGCGAAGCCTGCCGGCGTCAAGTCGTAAGGAGCTCGTCTCATGCCACGTTTCTTTATCGATCGCCCGGTCTTTGCCTGGGTGATCCCTATCCTGATCTGTCTGCTCGGCGTCATTTCGCTGTCGCGCATGGGGATCGATTCGTATCCTGACATCGCACCGCCCGAAGTGACGGTCACGGCGACCTATCCGGGCGCGAACGCCGCCACGATGGAATCGACGGTGACGCAGGTTATCGAGCAGCAGCTCACCGGTATCGACAACCTGCTGTACTTCAGTTCGACCTCGGGCAGCAACGGCACGGCAACGATCACGCTGAGCTTCGCAACGGGCACGAATCCGGATATCGCCGAAGTGCAGGTGCAGAACAAGGTGCAGCTCGCGCAGCCGCTGCTGCCAACCGCCGTGACCGAGCAAGGCGTGGTCGTGGCCAAGGCCAGCCCTGACATCCTGTTGTTCATCGGCCTGACCTCCACCAACCCCGCCATCGACGCCGCTCGCCTGAGCGACATCGTCGCTTCGCAGATCCAGCCGGTGGTCGCGCGGATCAACGGGGTGGGTAACACCTTCGAACTCGGGTCGGAATACGCGGTGCGGATCTGGATCGATCCGGACAAGCTGCAAAGCTACGGGTTGTCGACGACCCAGGTCGTCAACGCGATCAGCGGACAGAATGCCCAGTTCGCCACCGGGTCGCTCGGCGCGGACCCCGCGGTCAAGGGGCAGACGTTCACTGCGACCGTGTCCGGCGATGCGTTGTTCTCGTCACTGCAGCAGTTCCGCGACATCATCCTGACGTCGACCAACACCGGTACGGTCGTCCGCCTGAGCGACGTTGCGCGCATCACGTTCGGCGCGCAGACGTACGGCTCTTCCGCGACCTATAAGGACAAGGAAGCGGGCGGCCTCGGCCTGTACCTGCTGCCGGGTTCCAACGCGCTGGCAGTCGCCAAGGCCGTCAAGGCCGAGATGGCGATCCTCTCGAAGGATCTGCCCACTGGCGTGAGCTGGGACGTGCCTTACGACACGACACCGTTCATCACGGCGTCGATCACCGACGTGGTCCGCACGCTGATCGAGGCCATCGTGCTGGTGTTCTTCGTGATGTTGATCTTCCTGCAGAACCTGCGGGCGACCATCATTCCGACGCTGGTCATTCCGGTCGCGCTGCTCGGTACGTTCATCGGCCTGAAGGCGCTGAACTACTCGCTCAATCAGCTCACGCTGTTCGGCATGGTGCTGGCGATCGGGATTATCGTCGACGATGCGATCGTGGTGATCGAGAACGTCGAGCGGATCATGTCCGACGAGAAGCTCGCGCCAAAACCCGCGACGCGAAAAGCAATGGGCCAGATTACCGGCGCCATCGTTGCGATTACGGTGGTGCTGATCGCAGTGTTCGTGCCGTCCGCCTTTCAACCGGGCGCGACCGGCATCATCTATGCGCAGTTCGCGCTGACCATTGCGATTTCGATGGGCTTCTCGGCGTTCCTCGCGATGTCGTTCACGCCGTCGCTGTGTGCTGCGATCCTTCGGCCGACGCACGATGAGAAACCGAACAGGATCTACCGGTGGTTCAACGCGGCATTCGCCAAGCTGAGCGACACGTATTTCGGTCAGGTCACGCGTGCAGTTCGTCATGCACCGCGCTGGATGGTTCTGTTTGCACTGGTCGCCGTGCTGACCGGGTTCCTGTTCACTCGCCTGCCGACATCGTTCGTGCCTGACGAGGATCAGGGCTTCATGCTGGCACTGGTCAGTCTGCCGACCGGCGCGACGCTCGAACGCAACAGCCAGGTAATGGCCGAGATCAACAAGAAGCTCGAAAACAGCCCGATCGGCAAGGACATTGCCGGTATCTTCAACGTGAAGGGCTTCAGCTTCGTCGGTAACAGCGAAAACGTCGGCATGATCTTTATCAAGCTGACCGACTGGAAAGCACGTTCGAAAACGGCCATGCAGCTGATTCCGGAGGCCAATGGGATCTTGCACAGCATTACCGACGCCCAGATCTTCGTGGTGAATCTGCCGACCATCCGCGGGTTGAGTCAGTTTGGCGGGGTCGACATGTACCTGCAGGCGCGCGCCGGGCAATCGCGTGCTGAACTGGGACAGGCCACGGGCATGCTGCTGGGTCAGGCGGCCAAGAATCCGGTCCTGTTCGGTGTTCGTCCGAACTCGCTGCCTGAAGCACCGCAACTGCAGGTAACTGTCGATCGCGTACAGGCGCAGTCGATGGGGCTGTCGCTGAACGACGTCTACAGCACGATCCAGTCGCAACTGGCGCCCTCCTACATCGACCAGTTCACGTATGCCGGCCGCGTGAAGCGCGTCTATGTGCAATCGGATGCGCCGTTCCGGATGGGTCTCGACTCGCTCCAGCATCTGTACACGCCGACCAATGTGACGAGTTCGTCGTCCACGACCACGAGTTCGAGCAGCACGGCCAGTGGCGTCAACTCGAGTGGCTACCAGACGCCGGTCAATCCGTCGGTCAGCAACAGCGCGATCAGTCCGTACAACATGGTGCCGCTGTCGAGCGTCGTGAAGGCGACCTGGGGTGTGGGTCCGCAGGCACTGCCGCGCTATAACGGCTATTCGGCAATCGAAATCGTCGGTAACTCGGCGCCCGGCTATTCGACCGGCCAGGCGATGGACACGATTCAAGGCATCATCAACAAATCGTTGCCGCCGGGCTTTGCCGCGGACTGGACAGGACAGTCGTATCAGGAAATCCTGGCCGGGAATTCGGCAACCCTGCTGACCATTCTGTCGATCGTGATCGTCTTCCTCTGTCTCGCTGCGCTGTACGAGAGCTGGTCGATTCCGGTTGCGGTGCTGCTGGTGGTTCCGCTGGGCTTGCTGGGCATGCTGACGTTCTGTCTGCTGACCGGTGTGCCTAACGACATCTACTTCAAGATCGGCATGGTGACGGTGATCGGGCTGGCGGCGAAGAACGCGATTCTGATCGTGGAATTCGCGGTGGATGGTCAGGCACACGGCATGACGCTTTTCGACGCGACGTTGAATGCGGCCAAGCTGCGGCTACGACCGATTCTGATGACGTCGATGGCTTTCATACTCGGTGTGTTCCCGCTCGTGATCTCGTCTGGTGCAGGTGCCGCGTCGCGACATGAAATCGGCATTGGTGTGATCGGCGGGATGCTGTTTGCTACGGTCTTCGGCTTGCTGCTGATCCCGGTGTTCTATGTGTCGGTACGCCGCATGCTGGGTGACAAGCTCGATGAAGTGACACACAAGCTGCGGCTCGCCGAGCACGACGGCCAAACCGATACCTGATGAGCAATACCCCTGCCGCTTCCGGCAGGGGGTGCTTCGTGAGCGTTGGCCGGCAACCTGCCGGGAAGCCAGATGGCCCAACGCCACGAATGCACCAGTCAAACTGTTTCGGCGCTACCCCGGCGCTCGCCAACGTTCGGCAGGACTTCCGGCAATGAAACGGACCAGGAAACACGCCCTCGATACCCGCGCGCAGATATTGCAGGCGGCCGAACGCGTCTTCATGCAACGCGGCGTTTCGCGTGCATCGCTATCGGATGTGGCCGAAGCCGCCGGCGTCACGCGCGGCGCGGTGTATGGGCACTTCAGAAACAAGCTGGCGGTCTTCGAAGCCTTGTTCGAAGATGCATCGTTGCCGGTGGATCCGTTTATCGCGGCGTGGAGCGAGTGGGACGACGATCCACTCGGCCAGTTGCAAAGAAACCTCACGTTTCTTCTCACGCAGGTGCTGTCGGCGGGTGCCGCGCGACGCCTCTACACAATCATCCTGTCGCGTTGCGAGCCGGCCGTCGAAACGGAAGTGTTCTGGCACAGGATCGACGAGAGCCGGCGCCATGCCGAAACCCAGATCGAGCACGCCTTACGGGCGGCGATCGATCGCAACCAGTTGCGTCCCGATCTGAACGCGCAGCGTGCTGCCGCAGTCATTCATGCGAGCCTGACCGGATTTTTTCTCAGAAGCCTGCGCGAACCACTGCCCCCGCTACCCGAAGCGGAGGCACGCTGGGTCGTCGCATCGGTCATGCGCGGGTTTAGTTTTTCCTGAGGCATTGCGTTCGCGTTCGCCCTATCTGTCGCCGAGAAAATGCTCGATCGCGAAGTTGAATGCCTCGGGGTCCTGCAGGAACGCAAAGTGACTGGTGTTCGGCAATATCATCAACCCGGCGCCCGGAATCGTCGCAGCGATATATTCGGTGTGCTCGCGGTGGATCGCCTCGTCATGATCGCCATCGAGTACCAGCACAGGCGCCTTGATGCCCTTGAGCTGCGCATCGGTCCAGTTCGGTTGTGATGCCCACATGTGACTGATCTGCTCGACGAATGCGTCATATTCGTTCGGTGTCGGCGACAGATGGCGGTACTCATTGCCCGCACGCTTGATGAATGCAGCGAACGTCGGGTTCTTTTCGACATCCTGGATCACACCGTCCGTCTTTGTATTCGCAGCGAACGCGATCACCTTGCCGACCCGGTCCGGGTAACGGATCGCCAGGTCGAGCCCGATGATCGCGCCGTCGCTCCAGCCGACAATGTCGGCCTTCTGCAGCTTCAGTTTGTCCATCAGCGCGACGACATCGTCGGTCATCAAGTCGTATCCGAAGGGCCGCGCGTCACGCGTGCTGCGCCCGTGCCCACGGCTGTCGACGATCACCACCTCGTGGTGCTTCATCAAGGCGCGGATCTGATTGCCGAAGTAGTCGGAATTCGACAGACCGCCGTGCAGCAGGATGACCGGCGAGCCGCTGCCGATCGTCGCGTAATACAGGTGAATGCCATTGACGTCGGCAATGCCGTGGTGCTCGCCAGCGACAGGCGCGGGAGTGGGCGGCAAGGTCTGCCAGCGCGCTTCGGCTTGTGCGTATTGTGCGTAGTGCACGGCAAACACGGTGCAGGCACACAGGAACAGGCGTTGTACTCGCGACCTGCTTCGATTCGATTTTTCTCGCATGGTATGTGCCTCGGACGCTTGATTGGCGGGACATGAAGAGGCTCCAAATATACGCCTCTTCTCCAGATGCAAATAATGCACTGCGAATACCAGATCCTCATCCGCGATTGAAATTCCACTGCCCCTAGTGATACTACGTCAGACAGTACACTAATATGCAACTTGGCTTTTTAACGCTCTATATGGAGATTCTTATTGCAAAAGAGGTACGTTATCTGTCTACTGTGGTTTCGCATTCGATGTATAGCTCATGATTTTCCAGGCAGGTTCGCCGCGGTCCCTTGCATGGCTCATGCATAGCGTCCGCGCCGTTGCCCTGCTCGCTCCGAATGCGATGCTGCGCATTTAAACCGGTGTGGAAACCCATTTACTGGAATGAGCATTCCTATGAGATTCCTTTGTTTCGCATAAATGGAATGCCATCCAATGCAGTCCGGATATCTGTTCGGAGACGCCCTATTGAATCTCCAGAATATCCGATGCAATCGACTGCTTTATTCAACATTCTTATTGTCTTTCCTTAAAGAAATTTGCGGTCATTGACTCAATCGTCCCGGAGATCTTTATGAGCATTTCACGTCGCTCGTTTCTGAAAGGCAGTGCTGCCGCCGCTGCGCTCGGCGCAATCGGTTCGCCATCGATGTCCGGTGCTGTGGCGGCGCCGGCGGCTTCCGGAGTGGCGGCCGTCAGCGCACCTGGCGATGTGGTCGGCAAGGTCACCGTCGGCTACCAGGGCTGGTTTGCGGCACTCGGCGATGGCGCGCCGATCAATGGCTGGTGGCACTGGTCGCAGAACTGGTCGCAACCACCCTCGCCCACGAATGCAGGCATTCGTGCATGGCCCGACATGCACGACTACACGCATACCTATCCGACGAATTTCGCGCCGCTGCACAGCGGCGCAGCCGCCACCCTGTTCTCGGACTACGACCAGGATACGGTCAACGCGCAGTTCGCATGGATGCAGCGGAACGCGATCGATACCGTCGCGCTGCAACGCTTCAATCCCGATTCGAGCGAAGGTCCGACGCGCGATGCGATGGCCACCAAGGTGCGCACCGCGGCGGAGACCTACGGCCGCAAGTTCTACATCATGTACGACGTGTCCGGCTGGACCGACATGCAGTCGCAGATGAAAACGGACTGGACCTCGAAGATGTCCGCGCTGACGGCCTCCCCTGCTTACGCGAAGCAGAACGGCAAGCCGGTGGTATGCATCTGGGGCTTCGGCTTCAATGACGACAGCCGGCCGTTCAGCGCCGATGTCTGTGCCGATGTGGTTGCGTGGTTCAAGAGCCAGGGCGTGTATCTGATCGGTGGTGTACCGACGCACTGGCGCACGGGCGAATCGGTTCGGCCGAATTTTCTCGACGTCTTCCACCAGTTCAACATGCTCTCGCCGTGGATGATCGGGGCGATGAGCACGATCCAGCAAGCCGACGCGTTCGCTGTCGATATCAATGCCGCCGACAAGGCCGACTGCGACGCGCATGGCATCGACTATCAGCCCTGCGTGATGCCCGGCGATCTGTCGCAGCGCGAACGCGTGCACGGCAACTACATGTGGCGGCAGTTCTACAACCTGGCCAATCTCGGTGTGGCCGGTTTCTACATCTCGATGTTCGACGAGTACAACGAAGGCCATCAGATCGCGAAGACTGCCGCGACCCAGGCGGATGTGCCGTCGAACTCGAACTATCTGAGCCTCGACGAGGACGGCACGCCGTGTTCGTCCGACTACTACCTGCGTCTGACCGGCGACGGCGGCCGCATGCTCAAAGGCACGCTCGCGCTGACACCAGTGCGCCCCACAGCTCCGACAGTGGGCAGCAACACAGGTGTAGCGACCGTGGTGAGCTTCACAGCCAGGGTCAACAACCTGATCGTCACCGCCGATAGCGCCGGCACCGCGCCGCTGATTGCAAACCGCACGGCCATCGGCCAGTGGGAGCAATTCGACATGGTCAACGCGGGCAACGGCGACGTCGCGTTGCTTGCGCATGCCAACGGCAAGTACGTCACCGCCGAAAACGCGGGCGCTCAACCGCTCATCGCCAATCGCACGGCGGTCGGCCAGTGGGAAACCTTCCGCATCGTCATTCAACCGGGTACCAACGGCGCAGTGGCTTTGTTGTCGCGCGCTAACGGGTGCTATGTCACTGCGAGCAATGCGGGACAAGGCCCGCTCATTGCCAGTGCCACACAGGTCGGTGGCTGGGAACAGTTCGACATCACGATTTCTTGAGCTGGGGCGTTACTGCATGCGAACGCGAGCGAAAGCATCGACGCTTCGCATGCAGTCATTTCAATCTCGTCAGGAGGATCAAATGAAATCGAAAATTATAAGAGTGCTTGCAATCTGTCTTTCGTGTCTGGGGTTCTCGGCGCACGTTGCCGCACAGTCGGCGACCGCGCAGACCGCCGCGACGTCTGCGGCAACCTGTCAGTTCAGCGTGTGGACCGCCGGCATCGATTATCCGGTCGGCACCGTAGTGCAGTATCCGGCCAACGGCTCGTACTACAAGGAAGTGAACGCCGGCACCAACGGCAGCGACGGTACCGATCCGACCATCAGCACCTGGTACTGGCAACCGACCACCTGCAGCGGCACGAGCACGCCGCCGCCTAGCAGTTTCATCTACAGCCCTTACTTCTACTCGGGCGACTTTGGCGGCAACCAGATGAACACGACCGTTACCGGTAGCTCGCAACTCCTCGTGAACGTCATACCCGCCAAACTTCAGGCCATCACCTGGGCGTTTGCTACCGGCAACTGCGGCAGTGAAAACTGGAATGGCGTATCGGCTTCGGCGTTTGCCAGTGCGAACGTCGGGAGCTTCGTCAACGCGGGCAAGAAGTACATCGTGTCGACCGGGGGCGCGGGCGCAAGCTTCCTCTGTACGTCGGATGCCAACTTCGCCAAGTTTATCCAGACTTACTACAGCGCGAACCTGCTAGGCATCGACTTCGATATCGAGAATGGCCAGTCGCAGAGCGATATCAACAATCTGGTGGCGCGGGTATCGACGGCACAGGCAACCTATCCGAACCTGCGCTTCAGCTTCACGATCGCCACCGACGGCGGCAACGAAAGCAACAGCCTCGGGGGCACCGGCGCGATGGTGATGACCGCGATCCAGAACTACGGATTGAAGAACTACACCATCAATCTGATGACGATGGACTTCGCCTCGTCGGGTCAGGAAAATGCGTCGCTGTGCACGCTCAACAGTAGCGGCAAGTGCAATATGGGGCAGTCGACCATCTCTGCTGCTGAAAGTCTGCACAATTACTGGAAGGTGCCGTACAGCCAGATTGAAGTGACGCCGATGATCGGTGGCAACGACAGCATCGACGAAACGTTCACGCTGGCCGATGCCGTCACCGTGTCGAACTATGCACTGTCCAAGAAGATTGCCGGCATTCATTTCTGGGCGTTCTCGCGCGACCGCGATTGTGCGCCGGCAACCGTTGACGGCAACTCTTCCGACACCTGCAACAACTATGGCAAGGCAGGCACGCTAGGCTATACGAACCAGTTCATTTCGGCTCTGGGGTTGTAGCAAGGGGATGCCTCGGTCGGGCTACCGGCCGGCGACTATCAATCGCCGGCCGGTAGCTGGAATACCTCGCAACCGCACGGGACCGGCAAAAGCGACTAAACGTAGCGCGCCTCATCGAGATCGGCGATCAACGTCGGCCCCGTCGGCTTCCAGCCCAACCGCGCTTGCGTAAGCGCACTCGAAGCCGGCATGTCCAGACCGACGAATATCGCCATCCAGCCGAAATGCGCCTGCGCTTCTTCAGGAGCAATCGATACGACCGGGAGCTTCAGACCGCGGCCAAGCGCCTCGGCAATTTCCCGGGCGCTGACACCTTCCTCGCCGACTGCGTGATAACGCGCACCGCGTTCACGCTTCTCCACGGCGAGCCGGTACAGACGCGCGACATCGGACAGGTGACCCGCCGGCCAGCGATTACTACCGTCACCGACATAAGCTACAACGCCTTTCTCACGCGTAATCGCGATGAGCGGTGAGATGAGCCCTTGCTTGAACGGATTGTGAACCTGCGGCAGTCGCACCACGGACACGTTCACACCCGCATCGAGCAATGCGTTCCCCGCTAGCTCGGACGCAATGCGCGGATTGGGATGACTCGTGTTGAAGACATCTTCGGTCGCCGGTTCGCCGTGGTCGCCGCTGCCCATTCCGGTACCCGAGGTGATAACCAACGGACGATCGGAACCCGCGAGTGCGGAACCCAGCGCCGCGATGACGCGCTTGTCCTTTTCGCAGTTCTCGACGAAGCGCGAAAAGTCGTGATCGAACGCCGTGTGGATGACGGCGTCCGCATTTGCAGCGCCGCTACGCAGGCTCTCTGGATCCTCCAGCGTGCCGCGATGCACCTCGGCGCCTGCTTCGATGAGTGCCTGCGCGCCGGCATCCGAGCGGGTCACGCCGATTACCTGATGACCCGCGTTGATGAGTTCGGGCACGAGGGCCGAGCCGATAAAGCCGGTCGCGCCGGTGAGAAAAATACGCATGATGAGATCTCCTTGGTCGTCACCGGCGTACTATTCACTCGTTTGTTATCCCGTTAAAGTAGTGATCTCATCATAGTAAAGTGACTAACAGGGTCAACGATGTCAGTCGATACAGCACGATCGCTGGGAGATTTTCTGAGGAGCCGCAGAACGCGCCTCGACCCGGCCAGCTTTGGCTTTTCCGGGCGCAGACGCACGCCGGGACTGCGCCGGGAAGAAGTTGCCCAGCGCGCCAATATCAGTCCAACCTGGTACACATGGCTCGAGCAAGGGCGTGGCGGTGGACCCTCGGGAGAAGTGCTGGAGCGGATCTCAAGCGCGCTGATGCTCACCGATGTGGAGCGCGAGCATCTGTTCATGCTGGGGCTGGGACGACCACCCGAAGTCCGATACAAGTCGGTCGACGGCGTCAATCCGCGCTTGCAACGGCTGCTCGATTCGCTTGAAGCGAGCCCAGCCATCATCAAGACCGCTACCTGGGACGTCGTTGCCTGGAACCGCGCGGCCGCCATCGTGCTCACCGACTATGGCACGCTGCCGCCCGGTCAGCGCAATATTCTCCGCTTCCTGTTCTGCAATCCCGCGATCCGCGCCAAGCAGCACGATTGGGAAAGCCTCGCGCGTTTCATGGTCGGCTCGTTCCGGGCCGATGTGGCGCGTGCCGGCCTGGTATCCGAAGCCGGCGAACTCGTGAACGAGCTCCGTAACGCGAGCGCAGAGTTCGACGCGCTATGGCAGGACAACGAGGTCATTGGTCACGCGGACATCGACGGTATCAAGCGCCTGTTGCATCCGAAGCTCGGCCCGATCGAGCTGGAATACTCATCATTTTCCGTCGATGGCCGACCGGACCTGGGCATGCTCGTCTACAACCCGCTCGACAGTGAGATCGCGAGGCAAATCAGGGCACTTGCTCTCGCTGCACAGGGGTGATGTGCCTATCGAACCTCGGCCCGCTGACGCCGTTCAAGCGGAATGTGGCCACCTGTATGCCGCGATTCGCCGCGTCATATTAGCGACTCACCACCTTGCGTTCCGATCGCCGAGCAGATAGTCGATCGATACGCGCCCCGGCCCCCAGGCCGCAATCGCGAGTGCCATCGCTACCCACGTCAGGTGGATCGGCCAGCCGTCCGGCACGGTCAGTTCGATGATGCACGTCATCAGGATCAGGCCGGCCGCGGCGAACCGGGTGCCGAAGCCGAGTACGAGCAGCACGGGAAACGTCACCTCGCCGCAGGCCGACAGAAACGCCACGACAGCCGGCGCCGGAAACGGATAGGGACCACCCGGCAGATGCAGCTGAAATTCCTGCGTGAACAGATCGACTGCCGTATCGCTAAGCTGAAGGAAGCCGTGCCATTTGAGGATGCCCGATTTCCAGAAAGGCACCGCGATAGCGAGGCGCAGCACCAGTTGCACGAGCCACGGCTGCGCGAGCCGCTGGATCAACCGGTTCGCCGCGCAGATCGCGGACGCGAGTACGTCCGGAATGGGAAGTTTCAGGTTCTGTGGGGTCGGCATCTTGATCAATCTCCATGTTGGACGTGGACGGCGGTAAACACGCCGGCTGAGATCATCCCGGCCAGGTTGGCCGGAAGATCGAAGGAAGGGGTTTCCTCTAACGCGGCTGCTACGGCGTCGCCTAACGTTGCGCCGTCGATAAGGGAGATGAGAAACGCCGCGCCGCCGGGTGGCAGGCGCGATACCGTCACGTCATCGTCCGGCCGCGTAACGAGTGCATCTTCCGCGTCGCTTGAGCGAAGCGGCGTAACAACACCATCAGGACTCTCGGTCCGGTTCATCGCAAAGATCGCGACCGCCGGATAGCGCGATCGCACAATGCGGGTCGCGGGATGGGCAATCAAACGCAGCGCTGCGAGCGAAGTCGGCTCGACGCTTGCGAACACCTCGGCGCTCAGCACGGGTACATCGGCAGCGTGGTAGGCATCGAGCCATGCCCGTTCGATGCGCGCAGTGTCCGCAAGCCAGGGCATCTCACACGCGTATTCGTAGGAGTCGATGAACGCGGGAAAATCCCGTCCGTACTCGAACAGCAGCGCAGAAGTGGGCAACGTCGCGCGGATATGGAAACGCGCCATCGCCCTGAAGAAATCGACGCCGGTAATGCGCTGAACCGCGGGATAAATAGCAGCGAGCGCGTCGATCAAGCTCACCGTGACGTTGTTGCGATAAACGTCGTAACGCTTGACTACTCTTTTCCCGGACGCATGGTTCAAATCGTCCGGCACTGCGTGCGTTGGGTCCGTCAAACCCGGTGCAAATGCTGCGGCGTAATCGTAGGCGCTCGGGTCAGGCTGCATCGCTGACCTCCTCTGCGAACAAGTGCGTGGGTTCTTCCATGATTCTTTGGGCCGCGAGTGCCTGAGCCCTCAACACAGGCCAGTCGGGAAGATTGCTGTCCCATTCGATCAGGGTTGGCCGCACACCGATACGCGACACGACGCTGCGATAAAGATCCCAGACCGGTTCAGCAACCGCACGGTCGTGACTGTCGATCAGTAACGGTGCGTTCTCGTCGTCGCGTTGCTCATCGTGTCCGGCGAGATGCATCTCGCCGACCCGCTCAAGTGGAAATTCAGCGAGGTATGTCTCGGGGGAAAAACTGTGATTGACCGCCGAGACGAAAACGTTATTGAGGTCTAGCAGCAAACCGCAGCCGGTACGTCGAGTGACTGCGCGAATGAAATCGGTTTCGCTCATCGTCGACGATGCGAACGCAACGTAGGTTGATGGGTTTTCCAGCAGGATGGGTCGTTTGATCGCGTCCTGAACCTGGGCGATGTGTTCGCACACACGCTGCAGCGTTTCTTCCGTGTACGGCAACGGCAGAAGATCGTTGAAGAACGCCCCGCCATGCGACGACCACGCGAGATGTTCGGACACAAGCGCGGGATCATAGCGTGCGACCAGATCGCGAAAGCGCTCGAGATGCTTCGTGTCCAGCGCGTCAGGTCCGCCGATCGACATGCACACACCGTGAACGGAAAGCGGATAGTGCTCGCGGATCGCCGACAGCGCCCGATGAGGCGGGCCACCGGCACCCATATAGTTTTCCGCGTGCACCTCGAAAAATCCGCGCGTCAGTCCGTCCGCAAGAATCGCGGACAGATGCTGATGCTTGAAACTGGTGCCCGCCAGTATCGCGACGTCGAGTGCATCTGATACGTCTGATACGTCGCGACGGGAGCGACCCCGCTCGTCGATGGCCGTAGCCGCTCTGGCGTTATTCATGGTCGCTCCCATTCCTCTTGTCGTTATCCGGATCAGGACTTCAGTGCGGTGAGCGAGCCGTGGGCGCCGCCCGGCACTTCGATGCTCGTGCAGGTGCCGCCCTGAACGAATTTCCACGAATTGCCCTGGAAATCGACCGTCGACGTCCCCTGGCACGTGGTGCCGGGGCCTGCGGCGCAGTCGTTCTGCCCTTTCAGGGCGATGCCGAAACACTTCTCCTTGTGTGCGGAGATGGCGGCGCTTTCTTCGGCCTTCGTGAGCGGCGCGGCATGCGCGACCGAGGTGAGCAGACTTGCGACAGCGCTGATGAGCAGGGCGGAAGCGACATTGGTTTTTGTAGACATTGCATTTCTCCAGTGATTGAGTGGGTACCCGTGGTGGATACGGGTGCTAAGTCGTGGGGCACTGGGGATTAATGACAACGCGCGCAAAAAAAATTTACCGACTGACTGCTATCGCCCCCATCGACGGTAGTGCCTTTACGCATATCGTTAAATTACGATATATGATTCGTCCTGTAGCGATGCAGCTTCCGATGCAACCGGCATCGGGTCTGCCCGCTGTTCATGGATTCGACACGAAACGATGACGACGATCGACATCGACGCGATTCACAAGGCACTCGCCAACCCGATGCGGCGCGAGATTCTCGTATGGCTGCGCGATCCGCATGCTTATTTCCCCGAGCAGGAATTCCCGCTCGAGCACGGCGTGTGCGCAGGGAAGATCGACGAGCGCTGCGGATTGTCGCAATCGACGGTCTCGGCACATCTGGCCACCCTGCAGCGTGCCGGACTGATCACGTCGAAACGCGTCGGTCAGTGGGCGTTTTTCAAGCGTAACGAGCCCGTCATCGAAGCGTTTCTCGAGCACATGAACACGGATCTTTGATACGCGAGCGGTGTGTGCCGCTCTCTTCCATTACGTTGTTTTGATAGCTGCGGGCCGCTGGCCCGTCCGCATAGGTGAACTGTTATGCCGACACTTTTCGACCCACTCAAGATTGGCGATCTCACACTGCCGAACCGCATCATCATGGCGCCGCTTACCCGTCAGCGCGCTGGCGATGTCCGCGTGCCCAATGCATTGATGGCGCGTTACTACGCCGAACGCGCATCGGCGGGCCTGATTCTCAGCGAAGCCACTGCTGTCACGCCGCAAGGTGTCGGCTATGCGGCCACGCCGGGTATCTGGTCGCAAGAACAGGTTGAAGGCTGGAAACTCGTCACTGAAGCCGTGCACGCTGCCGGCGGCGTGATCTTTCTGCAGTTGTGGCACGTGGGCCGCATCTCCGACCCGATCTTCCTGAACGGCGAACTGCCGGTCGCGCCGAGCGCGATCGCGGCCGAGGGCCACGTGAGCCTCGTGCGTCCGGAGCGGCCATTCGTGACACCGCGTGCGCTCGATCTGTCCGAGATCCCCGGTATCGTCGCGGCCTACCGCAAGGGTGCTGAGAACGCGAAGGCCGCGGGCTTCGACGGCGTCCAGGTACACGGCGCAAATGGCTATCTGCTCGACCAGTTCCTGCAGGACAGCACGAACCTGCGCACCGACGAATACGGCGGCTCGATCGAAAACCGCGCCCGCCTGCTGCTCGAAGTCACCGATGCGGCCATCGATGTGTGGGGCGCCGATCGCGTCGGCGTGCACCTCGCACCGCGCGGCGATTCGCACACGATGGGCGACTCCGATCGCGCAGCGACCTTCGGCTACGTGGCACGCGAACTCGGCAAGCGCAAGATCGCGTTCATCGCCGCACGCGAAGCGGTCGGTGACGATCGCATCGGTCCGTTGCTGAAGAAAGCGTTCGGCGGCCCGTACATCGCGAACGAAAAATTCACGAAAGAAAGCGCGCAACACGCAATCGATGCCGGCGATGCTGACGCGATTGCGTGGGGCAAGCTGTTCATCGCGAACCCGGATCTGCCGCGCCGTTTCGAATTCGATGCGCCGCTGAACACGCCGAATCCGGCCACGTTCTATGCGGAAGGCGAAGCCGGCTACACCGACTATCCGGCGCTCGAAACGACGGCCTGATCGGGCGACGTTCCTCTCGTAGCGTGCTGTCGAGCGCGGCGGTTGCAAACGGAATCTATCCCGGCTGCAACCGCCGTTTGTCATGGCAGAGTCATGAGAATCCGCGAGCCTTACCCCGCGGGCAAGCCGAGGACTACACTGCACGTTCCTGCCTCGACAGACCCCGCTGCGGGGAAAACCTCATGCATCTGTTGCAACTCGTCCTGCACTTCGACCGCAACCTCGGTAGCCTGATCGCGCAGTACGGCACAGCCGTCTACGCGATGCTGTTCGCCATCGTCTTCGTCGAAATCGGCCTGCTGCCGCTCTTCTTCCTGCCCGGCGACCCACTGATTTTTATCTGCGGTGCATTCGCCGCGACTGGCGCACTCAATGTCTGGATCGTCACACCGGTGCTGTTCGTGGCGACGGTGGCCGGCAGCATCGTCTGCTATGCGATCGGTCGTGCGGTCGGTGAAACGGTTTACACCTCGAATGCTCGCTGGATCGACAAGAATGCATTGCGCAAGGCGCATTCGTTCTATGAAGCGCGTGGCGGTCTGACATTTCTCGCGTCGCCATTCATCGCTGTCGTACGCACGTTCGCACCTTTCGTCGCGGGCGTATCGCGGATGACGTTTGCGCGGTTTACGTCGTACGTCACGACGGGCGCCGCGCTGTGGATCGGCTCGCTGGTGGCGGCCGGTTATCTGTTTGGAAATGTGCCGCTGGTGCGCGATCATATGAGTTCGATCGTGCTGCTCGGCGTTGCGCTCGGTGTCGGTTCGCTGCTTGTCAGCGCACTGTGGCGCTTCGTGACGAAGGGACGGCAGCGCGTCTGATATCGCATCGCGATTTCTCTACTCATCGTCATAGCTGTCGAACAAGGAGGCAATTCATGGCGCTTTCCGGTCTGCTCGTCTTCGCGCTCGCGTTGACCATCGCCGCCGGTTCACCCGGTCCCAACATCGCCGCACTGGTCACTCGCGTGCTGACCACGAGCCTGCGCGACGTGCTGCCGTTCCTTGTCGCGATGTGGCTCGGCGAAGCGCTCTGGCTGACCTGCGCGGTGACCGGTCTCGCGGTGATCGCGCACACTTTCGCGGTGGTGTTCACCGTGGTGAAGTTCGCGGGCGTCGCCTACCTGCTGTTTCTCGCATGGAAGATGTGGTTCGCGCCCACCGAGGTGGAGCAAGAAGCATTGCCGCGCGGTCAATCCGCGTGGCGGATGTTTGTCGCCGGTCTGATGGTGGCGCTCGGCAACCCGAAGATCATGGTCTTCTACCTCGCCCTGCTGCCGACGATCATCGATCTTTCCCACGTCGGTGTCGTCGCATGGCTCGAACTGACGCTGACGATGCTGGCCGTGCTGATGCTGATCGATTTCACGTGGGCAATTCTCGCTAGCCGTGCCCGGAAGCTGCTGACAAGCCGCCGTGCCGTGAAGATCGCTAACCGTACTAGCGCAACCGTGATGGCCGGTGCGGCTGCGGCTATCGCGACGCGCTAGATAAACGGCGGCTGTCGCATGTCACACGGCCGTGGCAGCCGGCACCCAATCCGGCGACTGCGCGCGTTGTGCGGCGGCCCATGCATCGACGGCGCACAAGATCGCACCCTGAAGTGCCGCACCATGTTCGAACGCAGCCGGCACGACTTCCGGCGGATATGGCACCGCACGCGCGAGCATCGCGGCGAGTTCGGGCAGAATGCGCGGCACACGCGCCATGCCGCCGCCCACTGCAATACGCGCTGGATCGAGCGTCAAGGCGATGTTCGCGACATGCACTGAGAGGCGATACAACGCATCGTCGATCAGCGCTGCAATGCGCGCATCCGCATCGGCCAGCACGAACGCTTCACGCGCGCTCACCGGCCGGCCGAGCAACGCACCCACACGGTTCGATAACGCGCTCCCGGAAACGAACTGCTCGAGCGGCGTGCCGCCGTCGGCGAACGGAATCTCATCGGCGACGCCACGCAACTGGTAACCGATCTCTCCCGCCGCACCGTGTGCACCGCGCAGCACCTTGCCGTCGATCACCGCCGCCGACGCGAGCCCCGTGCCCAGATTCAGATAGAGCGCGCACTCGACACCCATCAACGCGCCACAACGCGACTCGGCGAGCGCCGCTGCCTTGACGTCGGTCTCGACGACCACACTCGCGCCGTCGAACCCGGCGCGCAAGGTTTGCACGAACGGTAGCGTGTCCCAGCCCGGATTGTTCGGCGCCAGCCTGACGCCGTCCGGTTCCACGATGCCCGGCGTCACCGCGGCCACGACGCGCAGCGCGCCGCCATGGCGTGCTGCGGTTTGCGCAAGCAACGCATGCGCCGCATCGAACATCCGCTCCATCACACGCGCCGCGCCCTGTTGTGCGTGCGTCGGAATCTCCGTTTCGATGAGCCGCACGCCCTGCGGGGTTGCGGTCGACATCGCGATCTTCGTTCCACCAAAATCGACTGCGAGGACGAAGTCTTTCTCGTTGCCGTCCTGCCCGCTACCGTGCCTGCGGTTCGCACCATCGTCATCACTGCCGCCGCTGCCGCCGTGCGGATACCTGTTGTCATCTTGCTGCATGCGTGCCTTGCCGTTTATTGAACACGCGCGTCGGCATCATCCTGCCGCTGACGCTCGAGAAACACTTCTTGCACTTCCTTCGGACCGAACGGCCAGACCCGCGTCACACGTGCCCAGATCAGGAACGCGACAACGCCGGCGACGAGCCATGCGGTCGACAGTATTTGCGACTGGCGATCGGTTGCGTAGTACACGTAAAACCAGCCGACCAGCGCAACCAGGCTCGGCAGCGGATACAGCCACTGCCGATACGGCCGGCGCAACGCCGGCTGGCGCCGGCGCAGCACCGTCAGCGCCGCGATCTGCGCCACCGATTGCAGCAGCACCGACACCGCGACGAGCATGTTGATCACAGTGGTCAGATCGAAGAAGCTACCTGCCGCGGTGATCACGCCCATCACAAGCAACGCGACGTGCGGGAAATTGTGCTTGCTGTGCAGACGGCCGAACGCCGAGAGGAACACCCCGTCGCGCGCCGCATGGAACGGCACCCGCGAACCGCCGAGCAGACCGGCGAACACCGAAGCGAAAGCGGCGATCAGAATCAGGATCGTGACAATCGCCGCAGCCGTATGCCCCCAGTTGCGCGACACGACCAGCGACGCCACCGAACTCGACTTCGCCACGTCCTGCCACGGCACCGTGCCGATCACGCCGACGTTCATCGCGAGATAGAAGACCATCATCGCGGCGATCGAAACGATGATCGAGCGCGGCATGACACGGCCCGGATTCTTCAGCTCATCGCCCATGTAGGCCGTCGTGTTGTAGCCCGCATAGTCATAGATCGCGATGATCAGACCCGCGCCGAGACCGGTGAAGAACTTGCCGAGATCGCCGGAGCCGGGCGGCAGCGACATCGCGAGGTTCAGGTGGAAATCCGAATAGGCGGCCGCGGTCGTGAGCCCGACGGCCAGCACCATGATGATCCACAGCACGGCGCTCAGCGAGCGGATCGATTCGATCCGACGGTATAGCGCGAACACCACCAGCGCGGTGACAACGAGGCCGATTGCATGGCTCTGCCACGGCAGCAGGTTCGGCAGAAAGAACCCCATGTACTGGACAAACCCGATGATGCCGGTGCTCATGATGAGCGGAATCGACAGCATCGCGGTCCAGATGAACAGGAACGGCACGAGGCGCCCCGTGCGGTACTGGAACGCTTCGCGCACGTACAGGTAGGTCCCGCCCGCGCCCGGCATCGCCGCGCCCAGTTCGGCCCAGACGAGCCCGTCGGCCATCGCGAGCAAGGCCCCCACCACCCACCCGATCACGGCGAGCGGACCGTTCATCACCGCGACGATCGCCGGAATCGTAATAAACGGACCGATCCCGCAGATCTGGATCATGTTCACCGCGATCGCCGGGAACAGCCCCACCGAACGCTGGAAGTGCGGTGCGTCGGGCGTCGCCGCAGGCGCCTCGCTGGCGGAACGGCCGTCGGGCCACGTCGAAGAAGAATCGCTCATCGGGGGATGTCTCCATGCGGCGAAGCCGCGTTTGTCGTCGAAGGATGCCTGGGTCGCGCCGCGGTGTTGTTATCGGGTTGCGGTGTCGATGGGCGGATAATAGGAAAGTTTCTTTACGAATGCAAATGCGTCAATATTCGCGGCAAAATTCCACCGCCGTTGTTGCCAGGTCGTCCCGCGAGACTTGCCCCGACCGAACGTGGTTGTTAGCATCGCCCGTCACCCGCTCGAATCCGTCATGACTCTGCATACTCGCAAGCGCACCCGCCCGACGCCGCCGGTCACCCGCGGCCCCGCCTTCGTGCGGCAAGGCAACGAATGGGCGATCTACCAGCATCTGCTGGACCTCGCACCGGCATCGAGCCCGCAGCTCGCGGAAACGATCGGCCTGTCGAAGGTGACGATCTCCGCGGCTTTGAACAATCTGGAGCGGCTCGGCCTCGTCGAGCAAAGCGGCGTGCGTGCGGGTAACGCCGGACGCGCACCGCGGCTCTATGCGCCGCGCGCGGAAGCCGGCTTCGTGGTGGCGATCGACGTCGGTGCGGAGTGGATTCGCGGCGCGCTTGCGGATCTGACCGGACGCGTGGTCGCACGGCTCGACAAACGCACGCCGGCGCGTGTCGCACGGCTCGTTGCGCAGATCGTCGAACTGGTCGCGACGATGCTCGATGAACGCGGGGTCAAACGCAGCGACGTGCTGGCCACCGTGCTCGGCTCACCCGGCGTACTCGATCCGGAAAAAGGCCGGCTGCTGCTGGCGGCAAACGTGCCGGGCTGGGAACGCAGCGGCCTGATTTCGTCGCTGCGTGAAGCACTCGGCACTGACATCGTGATCGAAAACGACATCAACCTCGCGGCGCTCGGCGAGCAGAAACATGGCATCGGTCGCGGCGTCGATAACTTCGTGCTGATGTCGGTCGGTACCGGGATCGGTCTTGGCATCGTCGCGGATGGCAAGCTGCATCGCGGCGCACACGGGTTCGCGGGCGAGATCGCGGTGTTGCCGCCCGCGCCTTCTGACGACGACACACCACCTGCCACGCGCCATCGCGGGCTATTCGAAGTCCGCGCCGCGGCCAAGGGGATCGTCGCGCACGCGCACCGGCTCGGTCTGCATGCCGCGAGTGCCGAGGATGTGTTCGCCGCCGCGCATGCGGGCGATCGCCGTGCGCTTGAATGCGCGGCTGAGGAAGCGCATCAGCTCGCGTGGGCGCTCGCATCGATCGTGCCGATTCTCGACCCGGCGCTCGTCGTACTAGCCGGCGGTATCGGACGCAATGGCGCGCTGCTCGTGCCGATCATTCGCGACTATCTGGCAGCGCGTCTGCTGATGCCGGTGCCCGAGTTCGCGATCTCGACGACCGGCACCGACGGCGTACTGCTCGGCGCGGTCGAGCATGGGCTCGATCAGGCGCGGTTGCGCGCGTTCGAACGTCTCGGTTACTGATCGGTTACCGATCCACGTCGTGAAACCGCGCGTGATACGACGCGAGCAGCGCCTGCCACCACTCGGCATGGCGCTGCAGATAGATGCGGTCCGGGAAATGATGGCGCGCGACATGCTCCTGCGGCACGCTGTCCCAGCCGCGATGTTCGACGGTCACACGGGTCTCGGCGGGCTCGGCTTCCACCTCGTCGAAGCGCACTTCGACATGCGTGAGTTGATCCGCTGCGAAGCTCGCTTGCCGCCAGCTGAACGCAATGCGCACGCCAGGCTCCCACGCGGTGATGCGACCGACTTCGAACACCTCGCCATCCGGCTGCGTTTCGATCAACCGCCCCTCACTACCGCCGGCCGAGTGCTCGAATGACAGCACGCCGGCACCGTGCGGTGTGAACTGGAAGAGATCGTTTGGCCGCCACCATGCAGCGATATCGCGTGTGAAGACATCGAACGCATGCTGCGCAGACGCGGCAACGCGCAACGACACCAGCACACGCGAGCTCATGGTTTGCGCTCCACGTGCGCCTTGAACGCCTGCAATTGCGTCGCCCAGAGCTGTTCGGTCTGTTCGAGCCACATCTTGAGTTCACGCATCGCCACCGACTTCAACACATAAATACGCACGCGCGCATCGAAATCGTCGGATGACTCTTCGATCAGCTTGCTCGCGCGCAACACGCGCAGATGCCGGCTCATCGCCTGCGGGCTCAGGCCGGTGGCCTCAGCCAGATCGCCGGCGCGCATGGGCCGCTCGCGCAGCAGATCGACGACCTGCCGCCGATTCGGATCGGCAAGCGCGGACAAGGTTCGATCAAGCGATGCTGCAGTAGCCTGTTTCACGCTTTATACCCAGCCGTCGATCTTGAGCCCGCTAGCCTGCTCCGCTTCCTCGCGCGATACCGGGCGCACCGTCTGGCCGAAACTCCACTCGTGGCCTTCGAGGTCGCGGGCTGCATAGACACGGTCGCCGTAGAACTGATCTTCCGGCTCGCGCGTGACGACTGCGCCCGCGGCGCGCGCCCTTGCGCAATGCGCGTCGAGATCGCGCGATAAATGCACGTGCACGATCTGGGTGTTCTTGCCGTTCGCCGACGACGGGCTTGCCGTGTGCTCCGCATACTCGCCGCCGATCATCAACAGCCCATCGCCGAACTTCATTTCCGAGTGCACGATGCGCCCCTCCTGGTCGGTGATCACCATCGAGCGTTCAAAGCCGAATGCTTTTTCGAGCCAGTCGAGCGCAGCGGCCGGGTCGCGATAGAACACGGCGGAGGTCATGGTCGGACGGCGGAATGGATCGGACATGGGCGTCTCCTTGATTAACTTCTGGATTGATATTTAACATCGTAGTTAAGCAAATTCGAAAGTTCAAGGGGAGTTTCCGAGTGTCACCGCGTACGCGAGTTCTAGATGAATGTGGCTGGGAGGCATCGCTTATTCTCGATACGCGGAAATTTCTATACGATTGGACAGGCAAGCTTCAGCTTCCATAGCGGAGCTCTCATCTCCCGACACACCATTCCAACTTTCAGGATGCATGCTTTGACCTCTTCTTCTGCGCCCCGCATCCCGGGCACGTTTTTCCTCCATTCCCCCGGTCCTGTACGACTGCCGCAGCAAGTAGCGAATGCTCTCGGCACCCAGCCGTTCGAGCTTGGCGATCCCGCGCTGGATGCGCTCATTGCTCGCTGCGAAAGTGGTCTAAAGAAGGTGTTCGGCACATCGCGGTCGGACGTCTTCCTGTATGCGGCCAACGGTCACGGCGCGTGGGAAGCTGCCATCTGCAACCTCGTCGCTCCCGGAAAATGCGTGGCTGTGGCGGGTAGCGGCGCATTCTCCGAAGCCTGGGCACAGTACGCCGAAGAACTTGGCGTACAGGTGCGCCGCACCGCCTGTGAAACCGGTCATGCTGCGGACCCCGCCGCCGTGGGACAGTTGCTGCGTGCCGATACCGCACACGAGATCGTGGCGGTCTTCGTGGTTCACACCGACACAGGCGCTAGCGTCACCAATAACCTGCAGGCGTTTCGCAACGAAATCGATGCCGCCTCGCATCCCGCGTTGCTGGTAGTCGACGTTGTGGCCTCGCTGGCCGCCGAGCCGTTCGACATGGACACATTGGGTGTCGATGTCGCCATTGGCGCCTCGCAGAAAGCGCTGATGATCTCTCCCGGCCTGAGTTTCATGGCAGTCAGCGAAAAAGCCATGCGGGTCGCGGAAGCCAACAAGACGCCGCGTGTGTACTGGGACTGGCTGCGCCGACGCAGTGATCTCAGCTACCGCAAGTTCTGCGGGACACCACCGCAGAACCTGTTAATGGGCCTGGACGTAGCGCTCGCACTGATTTTCGAAGAGGGTCTGCAGAACGCGATTGCACGACATCGTCTGCTTGCCGGCGCGGTACATGCCGCCGTGGAAGGCTGGAGTGAGCGCGGCGACGTGGGGTTTTTCGTACGCGAGCCGCGTTCGCGTTCTGTGTCGGTTACCGCCATCGAAGTACGCCCAGGCATCGATCCGGAAAAGCTACGCACCGTCGCACGCGAGCAGTTCCAGGTCGGTATCGCCGGCGGCGTGGGTGCACTTGTGGGGCGAATTTTCCGCATCGGCCACCTCGGCGACCTGAATGCACCGATGATATTGGGCTGCCTCGCGGGCGTTGAAGCTGCGATGAGCATCAGCGGTATTGCCTACGGTCCAGGCCTCGAACGCGCCGTGCGCTTACTGTCGGCATCGACAACGGAAAATACGCAGTAGTGACCCGACGAAACCAGCGCAGGCCACGCGGCTAATCAGCCGCGCGGCCCAGCGGTATTTCCAGTACATGAAAACCTGGTCAACCGGGAATCCTGTTCACGGCCGGCCCGCGCCAGGCACCTCGACCTGCACCGCCCACAGCGCCGCCTCGCGTGACGGCGAGCGGCTGTGCTCCGAGGAATCGGGCGCCACACACAGATAGAGCGTCCGGCGATCCGCCCCACCCAGAGTGCAGGCAAACACACCCATGTCTCCCGTGGAAATTTCCTGCAGGATGTGCCCGCCTTCGGCGACGCGCAGCACACGGTGGTGAGTCACGTCCGCACACCAGACGGCGCCTTCGGCATCGAGCACAGCACCGTCGGGTGTGACCACGGCCTGCTGGACGACAGTCGTCGCATCGGTCGATTGCGGCAGCGGGCCGAACACCGCCCAGTCGCGACGCGGACCGAGTTGGCCCGGGCCTACGATATCGAAAGCCGAGATGCGGTTGCCGGTGGACTCGCAGACGATCAAGGTCTTGCCGTCGGGCGTGATCATCGAGCCATTGGGAAAGTGGAGGCCCTCGGCCGCGACCCGGACCGTGCCGTCGAGCGTCACCGAGGCCAGCCGGGCAGGCGCAATCGGCGCGCCGCCCATCAGATCGAAGCCGAAGTTGCCCACCCAGGCGGTGCCGTCCTCGCCCACTACCATGTCGTTAATGTGGCCGGTGGCGATGCTCGAAAGGTCGGCATGCTCTACGAGCCGGCCATCGGTTTCCAGGCGCAGCACACGCCGATCACGCATCGAGCTGACGAGCAGCCGCCCATCGGGCAGCCAGCCCAGGCCCGAGGGTTGGCCGGGCACCTCGGCCACCGTCGTGACGCGGCCGTCGGCGTCGATGCTCATTACCCGATGCATGTAAAAGTCCGACAGCCATAGCCGGTCATCGTGCCAGCGCGGACCTTCCAGAAAGCTGAAGCCCGAAACGATTTCTCTGATGCGTGCATCCATTGTGTGGCCCCTGACGGTTGGCAAAACCAGTTTGTCACGCTGCTGGACTGAACGAGTCGCGCAAGATGCGTCGACTCGTCAACTCGACAATGCCGCTAGATATTGATGATGTAGTTGGTTGCTGCCATACCCCCGTCCACTTGCAGCGTGTCGGCGGTAATGTATGAAGCTTGCTCCGACGCCAGAAACGCGGCCGCCGCGGCGACTTCCCGCGTGCTCCCATAACGTCCGATCGGAATCCTTCCAACATAGGCCGCGCGGATCGCTCCAGTGTGCATCTCCTGCGTGAGTGGCGTATCGATTGGACCGGGAGTAATCGCATTGACGGTAACCCCATGTGATCCCAACTCAGCCGCCATCACTTGTGTGAGACTGATCAGCCCGGCTTTGGACGCTGCATAGGCTGCTCGTCCCGGTATGCCGCGCACACCCGCACCCGAAGAGATATTGACGATACGTCCGTAGCCCCGCTTCACCATGCGCCTGGCAGCGGCTTGTCCGCACAGGAACGCACCCGTCAGATTGACAGCCAGAACCCGGTTCCACTCGTCGAACGTTGTCTCCAGGAAATCCTTGCGCAGTCCGATACCCGCCGATATCACCAGGATGTCCGGCCCGCCGAAGGCGTGTTCGACCTGGGCCACCATCGCTTCGACCTCCTGCTCAATCGTAACGTCCACCCGCAACGCGATGACTTTTGCAGCGGCATCAGCCTGTAGCTTCTTGACCAGTGACTCCGCAAGGTCGATGTCACGATCGGCGATGGCAACCGCAGCGCCCTGTTGGACAAAATGCTCGACTATCGCAGCGCCGATACCGCTGGCGCCACCGGTAACGACTGCCACGCGACCCTTTAGATCTTGCATTTCTATCTCCGAAATTTTCCGGTCGCCGAGGCAATCTTGAACCCCTCTTGACGACTATTCAGTGTCATCCCTGTCTGCGCGTGTGGGTTGCGGTTTACGAATACGTGCCGAGCGGTTTGATGTAAGGGCCAAGCATCTCTTGAACCTGCTGACGGCTAATCACTTCACCTGGATCGGCTTTGCGGACGGTGCGATCCGCTCCGCGATAGACATGCTCGCCCATCATCCGGCCATCCTTTGAATACGGCCAGAACATGCCGGTCAGATTGCTCGTGATGTACCACGCTTCGAGGTCGTCGATCTGCTCGCCAGTGGCCGCAAGATACTTGCCTTGCCAGAGCCGGTGAGACACGGCCTCGGAGGCGAACCCCCAATCGCTAAGCATGATCTCTTCCTTCTCGAGGAAGATGACCGTCGAGTTCGTTTCCACATACGAGCGATATAGACCAGAAACCGCGTCCAGGCCGTCAAGTACGGTTACGCCTTTGGCGCTGTGAATGACATAGCGAGGGCTTTCGACCGTCATGTCCGGAGACATGATTTCCTCCCATCTCCCGCAGACCTCGAGCTGCGCGTGGCGTCGATAGTTCTCGAGAATCTTTCGATGGAACGGGTTCTTCTCTGTTTCAAGCAGGCGGTCGGCTGCCGCAGTGAGTAAGGGCATCTCAAAGTGCATGGCTTTCCTTTTGGGGTGATGGCGAATCTGTCTCTTGAGTTTAGAAAACCAGCATGAGGCCGTGACGGCGGTGCATCGCATTGTGGTGAGCGGTGAACCGTCTGTAAAATACCTGCAAGAGCTTATTGGTAGTCGTTAAAGCTATATCGGCAATAACCCTGATACCCTGAGTCTCGCGACTGGCACTCTCTACGCGTTATGGATATTCGTCATCTGCGTTATTTCGTAGGGGTGTGCGAAGCGGGTAGCCTCTCCAGAGCTGCCGACAGGCTGCACGTGGCGCAGCCTTCACTGGGCCAGCAAATCTCCGCACTTGAAACCGAACTGGACACCCAGTTGTTCGAGCGTTCTCGCCGCGGAATGGTGCTGACGAACGAAGGACGAGTCTTCCTCGATCATGCACGCGTGGTATTGGCGGATGTGGACCGCGCACGAGAAGCTGTGAGAAACGCTAACGCCGTCCCGATGGGAGCGGTCTGCCTCGGCTTGCCAACTACAGTGGGCCTGATGGCAACTATTCCGATCCTGGCAGTCTGTCGCTCCGAGCTGCCCAACGTGCATCTGAAACTGATCGAGGCATATAGCGGCACACTTCAAGAGTGGTTGCAGGCGGGCCGGATCGATATTGCCATTCTCTATGGCGACGCCGTTGAGGTTGGCTTGAAGAAGCGCGCCTTGCTCGATGATCAGCTTGCTTTCATCGCGGGGAACGGAACGGACGTTCCAGCGACTTTCACACTCGAGCAGTTGGAGAACTTTCCGCTCATTCTGCCAGGGGTCGAGCACGGGCTTCGCCGCATGGTCGAAAGTGCCTGCGCTCCACTCCATATCAAGCTCAACGTCGTCGCGGAGATCGATTCGCTCGGAACCGTGAAGCGTGCCGCGGAGCTCGGTCTGGGCTGCACGGTTCTGCCGCCCATGGCGGTTGCTGCGGAAGTAGCTGCCGGCAAGCTTAAGGCGGTGCCGATCGAAGGGCCGCAAATGAGGCGACGCGTCGTACTTGCCATCAATGAAACGAGGCCTGGCAGTCTGGCGAAATCTCGTGTCATTGAGATCGTTGAGCGGGTCATCGCCGATATGGTCGCAGGCGGTGCATGGCCGGCGGAACAGCTGGGTGTGATGGCTCAACAGATTGTTCACCCGTGAGACCGGGATGACCCGACGTGGCGGACCTATCTGAATGAGAGAGACTTCTCCGACACGTTCTTCGATGCTGCAGACTCGCTGTCCGCGCGGGGCCGCGTCCATCATGCTGCTCTTGATGTGGGCAATGCCGTTCTCCGCTGCAGCCGGCGATATCGCCAGCACGCCCGCACTTCCACCGCTGACGCAGGAAGACGTCCAGACCCTGACGCAGGCATACGACATCATCCAGCGCGACTATGCGAGGCCAGTGGACGGCAAGGCTTTGATGTACGGCGCAATCAAGGGCATGGTCGCCGAACTCGATCCGCACTCCGAATTCCTGACGCCCGACGAATTTGCTCCGCTAGTCGACCAGTTAGCGGGCGGATTCGCGGGTGTGGGTTTGCAGGTCGGCGAACAGGATGGCCGGTTGCTGGTATTCGCGCCGATCGACCAGGCACCCGCACAGCAGGCCGGCATCCGCGCAGGCGATGTCATCACGCGGATTGACGACGCACCTACGCAAGGAATGACGGTTCGCGATGCAGTCGCGCGTATGCGGGGTCCGGCAGGAACAACAGTGAACCTCAGCGTCTACCGTGCCACCGGAAACGAAACCCGCACCTTCGAAATCACACGCGCGCTGATCCACACCTCCAGCGTCAGCTCACGTATCGCTGTGCCTGGTTACGCCTACATTCGCATCAGTGGCTTCGATGAACAGACTGTGCCAGACCTTGCGAACCGCTTGCGCGATCTCGCTCGCGCAACGCCGCCGTTAAAGGGCATGGTGCTGGATCTACGCGCAAATGGTGGTGGGGTGTTGCAGGATGGCGTGGGCGTAGTCAGCGCCTTCGTGCCGGCCGATACGCTGGTCGTCACGGTCCGGGAACGTGAGCCCGGTTCGGGGCATGTGTACCGCGCTACTTACGAGGATTATCGCCGGCCCTCGTTTACCGGCGACCCGCTCGTCGATTTGCCGGCGATGTTCAAAACACTACCGCTCGTCGTGCTCATCGACGCACAGTCGGTCTCGGTTACCGAAGTTGTCGCCGCCGCACTGCACGATACGCACAGGGCTACGGTCATGGGTCAGCCTTCGTTTGGCAAAGGCACGATTCAGGTCACCGGGCCATTGAGCGGCGGTGCCGGCCTGATGCTTACGAGGGCCCGCTATTACACGCCGGACGGTGGCTCCATTCAGAATCGCGGAGTCGTGCCGGATGTGCCCCTTGCAGCGTCTGCAGGAGCCGATAGCAGCAACACGTTGCCCAGCGTGCGCGAAGTCGATCTTGCTCATCATCTCGCCAATCCGCTTGACCCAGATGAAGCCGCTCATGCGATGTCCCATGCACGGGAAGTCGTGAGTCAGCTACACGCCATCGAGGCACGCAATGAGCACGCGTCTTCGAGCACACCGTCGACGCCCGCTCATCCCGCGTCGCCCCCTCAAGCTGGGTCGAACGATTTCATGACCGAGCAGGCGTTGAACTGGCTTCGTGGTCAACCTGTCATTCAGCCGCCGAAATAGCCTCTTTGATCCACGTGGTGAACGCATCCATCGTGGCCTGCGTCCGTGTCGCTAGATGACGGTCTCGCCGATAGAGAATCGATACTTCGGGCGCGGGTGTCTCCCACGACGTCAGAATCCGCTTGAGCTTGCCTTCGCGTAGTGCGGGCGCGGCGATGAACGAGAGACTCTGCACGATACCCATGCCCGCGATGGCAAGTTGCAACCGCGCTTCGGCGTCACCGATCGACGCGATGCTGCGTGGAAATAGCGTTTGCTGTTTCCCGTCCTTGTCGAATTCCCACTCGAGCCGGGCGCCGCGTTGCGGCAACAGGAAATCGATCAGATGATGTTTCGCGAGGTCGTCCGGAGACTCCGGTGTACCCATTTTTTTCAGGTACGCAGGGGACGCAACTGTAACGCGGCGTGGACGCCCTAATGGACGCAGCACCAGGTCCTGATCCTCGAGTCCACCAATGCGTACCGCAAAGTCGATCCCCTCGTGCACAAAATCGCTGCGCTGGTCGTTCATGACCAGTTCGACGTGAATCCCCGGATGTTGTTCGAACCAGGCAGGCAAGCGAGGGACAAGAATCGAGCGCGCAATCGAGACGTTCGCGCTGACCCGGATCCGGCCCGCCAGCATGTCTTGAGAACCCGCGAGTGAGGTTTCAACTTCGTCCAGTTCGCCGAGCAGCCGACAACACAGCTCGTAATAGCGCGCACCCGCCTCGGTAGGCGCAACCGCACGCGTCGTCCGGGCCAATAGCCGCACGCCAAGAATTTCCTCGAGGCGAGCCATGCGCTCCGTTGCATTCGAAGAAGACATGCTCATCGATCGGGCCGCCTTACCGAACGAGCCCATTTCCACAATCCGCACGAACAGGCGCATAGCCGCCAACTGATCAACACGCATCTGATTACTCGCTCAGACCGAAAAGTGTCTTCGCATCTTACGCTCTAGGCCGCTTGACGGCGAAACCCTATCGTGTGGGCTGTTTTCAACGTATGGGGGATTTGCTGTCATGAACTACTGCACATTCGGCCGCTCCGGCCTGCGCATTTCCCGCCTCACACTGGGCGCCATGACGTTCGGTGCGGGGGATGGTATCTGGGCATCGATTGCTGGCCTGAATCGCGAGCAGGCAGCTCGTCTTGTCGGTCTTGCCGTAGATCAGGGCGTGAATCTGATCGATACCGCCGATGCTTACTCGCAGGGGCAATCGGAAGTGGTGGTTGGCCAGGTGCTGGCCGATCTGGGTCTCGACGAAACGCGTATGTTGATCGCAACCAAGGTCCGTCTGCGCACAGGCCCTGGCCCGAACCAGGTGGGTCTTGGTCGCTCGCATATCATCCGCACCGTCGAAACGAGCCTGAAGCGAATCGGCCGCGATCACATCGATCTGTTGCAACTGCACGATCGCGACGCACTCACACCGCTCGATGAGACATTGCGTGCACTCGACGATCTCGTTGCACAAGGCAAAGTGCGGCATATCGGCGTGTGCAATTTCAGTGCGTCCGAACTCGAACGGATCCACTCGATCACATCGCACGCACATTGGGCACAAGCGACCAGTAACCAGGTGCACTACTCGCTCGCCGCACGCGACATCGAGCACGAGATCGCGCCTGTCGCACGGCAACACGACATGGCGTTGATGGTCTGGAGTCCGCTTTCAGGCGGTTATCTGAGCGGTAAATACACCGCGCAGAACGGTACGCCCGAAAAGGGTCGCCGTACGAATCTCAACTTTCCGCCCGTCGATCCGCACAAGGTCGATCCCATCGTCGACGAACTCCGCGTCGTGGCACATGCATTGAACAGTACGCCGGCGCAGGTCGCGCTTGCCTGGTTGCTTGGGCGCGACGAAGTCGCAACTGTGATTGTCGGGGCAAGTTCCGAAGCGCAGCTTGGCGCCAATCTGCAAGCGGCAGAGCTCGTGCTTCCGCCGGAGCATCGCGAGCGGCTCGATCGCATCTCGCAACCGGAAGTACCGTATCCGCACTGGATGCAGCGGTTTCATGACAAAGACCGCGTCTGATTGCACATCTTCCCTATGAGAGAAAGCGGAAAGGACGATCACATGACCGAAAGAAAAATTGCTGTTTATCGTGCTCTTGTATTGCTGAGCATCACTGGGGCCGCGCTTGCAACATTGCCCGCATTTAGCCAGGACACTATGCCCTCCCCTGTACAACCAACGACAAACGACGTCAAAACGATGAAGTTCGATCTCCAGCACCGTTCACGTGAGATCCATTGGCCCGATGGTTTCAATCCGGAAACAGCTGACCTGTTTTCGCATAACGAGGCCGTCATCCATGCATCGTGCGAACGCGTATGGGACAACATTGTCGATGCCACTAAATGGCCTCAGTGGTATCCAAATTCGAAAGACGTCAGCATCGTCGGCGACAGTCCCGTCCTTACTCGCGACGCCGTGTTTCACTGGACGACATTTGGCCTGAAACTGGAAAGCAGGATTCACGAATTCGTTCCGTACACGCGTATTGGCTGGTACGGCTATGCGCCGGGTACGTCGCCCAGCTTCTACCACACGTGGTACCTGACGCCAGCAGGCGACTCCTGTCGTGTCGTGATGGATGAAGTGGGTAACGGTGCCGACGCGGCTCATCTGCGCGAGACCGATGAGAGCCTCATGCATCGCGGCCACGATCTGTGGCTTGCTACGTTGAAGTGGGTTTCTGAAGCACATTGATCAGCGTGCGGGTTTCAATCCGAGCGCATTTCCAGCCTCGAAATGCGAAGCTGATGAGCGAGAAGATCAAGCTTGTCCAGCAGCTCGCGCGATATCAACAGCCCTTCACGGACGCGCTCGGCACGCCTGCGTGCGCGTTCCGTGCCCGGTAGCCTTATCCCGGCCATTGCGTCAGCACGGCCAGATGTGGTCATCTCATCGACCTGTCGCTCCACGATTGCCAGAAACGACGAAAGAGGAAGGAAGCGTTCGACATCGAGCGCAACGATGAAATGCCCGGAGTTGTTTCCAAACCCACCCCCTGCCGCGAAATCCGGGATGTCCTTGCCGAATGCAGCACCATTCAATGGCCCACCTAGCAAGCCAAGCATGAATGCGAGGCCGAGCCCCTTATGCCCGCCCATCGATGTCAGCAGACCCCCGTTCACCCTCTTCGGATCGGTAATCGCTTCGCCAGTGGCGCGATCGATCACCCATCCGTCAGGCATCGTGCGACCTTGCAATGCAAACGCCGCAATTACGCCTGATGCGACCGTCGACATACCTATGTCGAGGACGAAGGGCGCATCGCCAGGGCCCGGCACGGCAATCGCAAGTGGGTTCGTGCCGATCAGCGGTTCAGCACTCCCCGCAGGCGCCATGTGATTGACCCCTGACACGGCGCTGTAAATCCCTATCATGCCGTGCGCGCAAGGCATCGACGCATAAACACCGCCGGCGCCGGCGTGGTTCGATCCACGAACACCCACCCAGGCGACACCCGTCTCGCGAGCAATCTGGATGGCCTGCTCTGCGGCGAAGGTCATGATTCGATGACCAGGACCATTGTGTCCGTCGACCAGCGCCGTCGATGGCCCGGTTCTCGACAACACGGGTTGTGCAGTGGGACTTATCTTGCCCGACAAAAGAGCGACCGCATATTGCGGCAGCCGGAAAATACCGTGCGCATCTGCGCCGGTTAGATCCGCTTCGATCATCTGAATCGCAACGCACTCTGCGTCCGCTTCGCTAACGCCAAGCGCCTCCAACACATCGGCAATGAAATTTCTGGCCCGCGCGGCGTCAATCCTGACCGGATTATCTGGAGCGTCCGCTTTCATCGTTGTGCTCCCAGTTCGCGCATCGTTTCGCCAACCCAATCTGCAATGGAGTCAACGCCGAGGGAAATGTTGTCGATGCTGCAGTGCTCCGCGCCGCCGTCGTCAATCGAATGAATTTTCAGCTCGCGCTTGACGCTGTTGACGCAATCGTCGAAGGTCTGCTGCGCCTGCTCGAGTTTGATCTGCCGGTCATTGCCACCGTGTTCAATGAGAATCGGGCAACGGATACGATGGAGCACACCGGCAAGCGTCATGCGGTCGGCCGTCTCCAGCAAATCCTCGACACTCTGTGAGCCAAACACCCACATCGCGTGATTCCAGTAGTGGGGCACGGGAAGACTCCGATCGCGGCTCTCATAGCGATAGCGCTGCGTCGCTCCCCAGTTGTAGTTCGCTCCCCACGCAACACAGCACGCAAGCCGCGGCTCAAACGCCGCCGCGCGCGGAGCATGATAGCCACCGAGCGAAAGCGCCATGATTCCAATGCGACGGGGATCGACATCGGGACGTGACTCCAGATAATCGACACAGGCGGCGGCCGGAACTTCAGCCTCCGGGAAATTCTTCAGCCCGCGCCGCCTGAGCGACTCTCCGACTCCAGGATTATCGACAAGGAGCGCGCTCACGCCGCGGCGACTCAGTTCCGGTCCCATCCCAACGAGATAGAGAATTTCCTTGGTGACGTCCAGTCCGTCGAAGTGAATCATGCAAGGCGTCTGCGCATCCCGATCGTTTGCTGCCGGTACAAACAGGGCCGGTAAAAACGTATCTTTGTAGGGCACTTCAACTCGCTCGCACTTCTGACCCGTCAACTGCAGGTACTTCTCGAAACATTCGAGGACTTTCTGATAAGCCTGTTTCCGGGGCTCGAAGTCCGGTGCCTGCATCCGCTCGGCCTGCAGGTAGTAAATGGTCGCTCGCCGATACTTCATCCCGGCGCTGTACGAATGTCCCTTCCGTTCGTCTTCTCGTGCGAGTCGGGTCAGACGCTCGCCGAGCGACGACCATGCCGTAAACAGCTTCTCGCTTGCAGCTGGATCTCCGCGGTTCGACGCTTCACGTACCGGCCCCGACACGCTGTCGATCTCTCCAATCTGGCCACCCATGCCGAGGCAAAGGTTGACCGCCATATTCCATGTGTAGTTGCCAGGAAAATATTCAAACATTGCGGATCCTGAAGTTTGATGTTTCGTTGTCGTGCCGACGCGGCACACTCCGATCATGATCGGGCCTATCTGATAAGCCGGTAACCGTCTATCGCTCGACCTTACAAGCGCGTCCGCCGGACTGCGGACAATTGAACCGTCAATGCTCCGGCAACCACTGGAATCATCGTCAGCACGTAGGCGATAGTCGAGAAGCCCCACTGCTTATGCACGAGACCGCCGACGAAAAGGGACGCGCATATCTGCCCAAGGCGACCCGCACCCATTGCCCAACCCACTGCCGTTGAACGGGCCACTACCGGATAAAGGGTGGCGCACAGCGCCATGATTGCCGAGGCGGCCAGATCGAGCAGAAAGCCGGTCAGCAACATGCTGAACGCGGCAGGAAAAATGGCGCCACCGGCCGCGGCAAAACCCGCCATGCAAACCGCAGCCGAAGCGAAAGCGACGAGTAGTACGCGTACGCTGCCGAAACGCATCATCAGCACACCGGCCACAAGCATGCCGGCTACACCGCCCAGGTTCTCGAGACCGACCATCCATGCCGCGGTTGACGGCCTGACACCAGCGAGATGAAGCAGCGACGGATACCATAAGAAAATGGTGCTGAGCACGCCGTAGGTGGCAAAAAATATCGCCCACAGCGTCAAGGTCTGCATCGTCCAGTCATCGCGAAACAGCAGGAACAGGGAACCGGTATCCGCTTTCGTACTGTTCGCCCGCAGATCCACTTCGCCTCTTACTGCGTTACCTCGAAGATGTGCGACCACAGGCGCCGCGCCCGCAGAAATTCCCCGTGTCGACATGAATTGCAGCGACTCGGGCAACATGGCGAACATGCCGATAACAAGCGCGAGCGGTAAGCCACCGACCAGATAGAACAGCACGTTCAAGCCGAATCGCGTCACCATGTACGAGCCAAGAAAGCCACCGAGCATGCCGCCGATTGGATAGGCCGCGAACAGCGCCGTCACCATGACGCGCCGGAATCGTTCCGGTAGATACTCCGATGCAAGCGTGATGAAGCACGGGGTCGCACCGCCGAGGCCAATGCCTGCGATCAGGCGGATCAACGCCAACGTGCCCAGCGTTGGCGCGAACGCGGTTGCAACCGTCAGCATGCCAAAGAGCAGCACGGAAAGAATCAGCATGGGACGGCGACCGAAGCGATCGGCAAGAAGACCGATCAACAGCGCTCCGATCATGTACCCGGCCTGTCCCGCCGCGAACACTGTCCCCAGTGCTGATGTTCCAACGTGCAAACGGTCCGCGAGCAAAGAACCGGCTACGCCGATCGCCTGGCTATCCATCCCGTCAAGAAGCGCAACGAGCGCGCACAACGCATACGTCCGCTTTTGCAATGGCCTGAGCGGAATACAACCGTCGATCAGGTTGTCGACATCGACCGTCTCCCTGCCCGTACGTTGCAATGTGGTCGCGGTAGCCGCGGCGCCACCGCTGCTGCCCGATATCGGCCCGGACTTGCAATCGTGCGGCACCGCCGATTTCACCGCCCTGTTCCCAACACAGTCACTCACCAATTGTCTCCAGTGCGGCTCCACGCGTCTCGATTCCAAACAGGAGGAAGCTCAACCCGGCCACGAGATAGCACGTCGCGAGAAAACAGAAAGCGGGGATGAGCGATGCGAGTGAAGCGGCAGGATTGATTACGTTGGACGATCCGACGATCAGAGCAAGTCCAAGTGGACCGATGATTTTCCCAAGACCTCCGACCCCATACGCCCATCCCATGCCCGTGGCACGCAGCGACGATGGCCATATTTCTGACGAGTAGGGGCCGACCACCGCAAAAGCACCATCGACAAACACGTTGGCAAGGATCAATCCGCTCACGAACGCTGACAGCGTGCCAATCGTCGTGGCGTGGCCGAACGCTGCCGCGGTTAGGAGGAATGCCCCACCTAATCCGGCCATCGCTCCACATGCGCGACGTCCAATGCGGTCCGCCAGGATCGAAAAGAAGATCCGGCCGGAGAACCCCGCCAACGTAACGAAGATCATCAAAAATGACGCTCGCGCCGGCGACACGCCTAACTGAAGGACGAACAACGTTGGCGCCCACATCAGGAAACCGTAGTAACCCGTTTGCGCGGTCAGATTGATCATCCAGGTCAGCGCGACGCGCCGCGGATAAGAGAAAAGATCGCGCATACCCACCTGCATCCGCCGTATCGGTGCGGGCGCGGCGGGCAAGGTGCAAGGGTCTACCTCAAGTGCCCACGCGATCGAACGCCGCGCCTCGTCGACCCGTCCCACAGAAAGCAACCAGTGTGGAGATTCCGGGACCCACGTGCGAATAAGCAGCGTCAGCAGCGCAGGAGCGAGCCCTACCCCGAAGAGACCGCGCCAGCCGATCCAGTGCGACAGGAAAGCAGCAATCACTGACCCAAGCAACATCCCGACCGGCACGGCAGCGGTAACCAGTCCCCCGACCAAACCGCGCTTCGATGCAGGCACAAACTCCTGCGTAAGCGGAAGATCCACACAGTAAAGTCCGCCCACCCCGAATCCGACGATAAAGCGAAACACGGCTAAATACACCCATCCGTGATCCGGCGTGAAGGCCAACGCACCGCTAGCCAGCGAAAAATTGACGACCGTCGCAAGAAATACCTTGCGCCTGCCGAACCGGTCGGCAATCCGTCCGTAGACAATGGCGCCTCCCATTGCGCCAACACCCGACGAAAGCAGGATGAGCGCCGATTGACCAAAGCTCAGGTGCCACGGACCAACGACAAAGGCGAGTACAAATCCAACGACGAAATAGTCGAAAAACTCCAGCATGTCGCCGAGTATCGCCGCAGTGATGACGCGCCACTGGTTTCCCGTCAATCGCGTCTGCTGGTCGAGGCACGCCAATAGCGCGCTACGTCCGGCGATAGCAGGGTTCAGATTTGTGTCTACGTCACCCTTGCTTGCATGTCGGGTGAAATGCTGATCCATCAATCGTCTTCCTCTCCTGGTGCGCCTGTGGCTCGGTCAGGTTGTCCTCACGGAGGTGTGTATTTCCTCTTTTAATTATTGTTTGATAATTTAAGACGTGAAACGCTGCTTGTCAATCTGGAAACAGCATCACATTGCGTTGCACGGGTAAACGATCAGCCTCGTCCTCAGCGGCAATGTTTCACCAACAGATCAACCGGATACGAGACGGAAAATGGTCGCCAGACACACGCTTATTGCGGGTGTCGAGCGCAGTGTTCCAGACGAGGTGGGATGTGCGTGCGGGTGCAAGAAGTCGTGCTGGCAACGGGTTGCACGACGAGGCAGTCAAGGAAAGGAATTGCTCTTGTAACGCACCGTGGAACTCACTAGGACAACAGCGCACCAATTGCGTCGTTGCGGAAAATTCAGGGGCGGCGAGCCTCGGCCGTGAACCGCGCGATTGCGTGAGGTGCTGCGTCGATGAAGGCATCGATTGTTACGTCAAGAACGTTCTGGCTTAGCTCGTGGTCGGTCGATGTGCCGAAGGCACAACGCCGGATCCCATGGTAGAAGATCCCACCGTGAAAGGACCATACGAAGTCGAGTTCGTCTTCCGTAATGGGAATCTCGAGTCCAGACACCATCCTGTACTCGGCGCGTAACTCCTCGCACAGCGGCATCAGGATGCGCTGCTCAAGGATACGGAAGTACCGGCGATTGATTTCCACACCCGAAAGTCCGGCGAAAACATAAAGCCGCATCCAGTCACGATTGAAGACGACCTTCAGGTATGAGTTATAAAACTGGACGAGGCGTTCCCGAAGTGAAAGTGACCGGTCACGGATCAGTTTGGGCCATTGGCTGTCCCAACGCTGGGTGAACACGGCATCGAACACGGCATCGACCAGATCATCTTTCGATTCGAAATAACGAAACATAAGCGGCTGGGTCACGCCAATCTGTTTCGCCAGGTCATGCGTCGAGCCACTAAAGCCATGTTCGGAAAAGAAATTGATACTTTCGCGGATGATCTGCGCCCGCCTCTCGTCCGGCGATTGCCGGCGCCGCTTTTCCGGCACCGCGGAAACAGCAGCACGGGTGCGCGTCGATCTGGCTTTAGCGTTCACGTTACCTTGCGTCCTCTCGAAAGTCAGTTGCCATATTCTGAACGGCTACTGTGCGTGAATCCTGGTCGGCGGTCATGCGCCACGTTGCCAGCAACATACCGTCGTCGACACGGGAACCCCACGCATTATATCGACTCGTCGACGCAGTGCCTGCTTCGTGTCAAGGCGTGGCTTTCCCGATAAAGCGCATCGCTTCGCTGATGACAGTGGAGTGATCCACCATTCGATTGTGGCCAAAGCCATCCGTTGAGTAAAGTTGCGCATCGGGCCATAGTTCAGCGAACCGCGCGCCCTCTTCCCATGGCGTCACGCGATCCTGTCGGTCGTGAATGATCAATGCCGGTTCGGTGCGAACTCTCAGGTAACCTGACGCATCGTAATCAGAAAAACGCTGGCCGGTTAATTTGTGTACCCACTCCTCAAACAGAGCAAAAACTTTGGGCGAAATGCCTAACTCACGAAAATGGCGACGTGTACCTTCCTCCGCAGCCAGCATCGGAGCGATCAGGACATATCGGAGCGGCGGTGTCGCATCTTCTCGCGCGAAGACAGCGGCGGTTGCTCCAAGTGAGTGGCCGATCAAGACACTGGGTTGACCGAAACGCCGGCCTATTTGACGGAGCACTGACGTAAAGCGAGCGAGATGGCTGACTCGACCACCGCTCAAGCCGTGTCCGACCTGGTCGAAACAAACCACCGCGTAGCCAAGCGCGAGTAAGTGTGGCACCCACGGAGTAAAGCGCAGCGCGTAACTCGACCACCCATGCGATATCAAGACGAACGGTTGGCACGATGGATCACCCCATACGTAGATCTCAATCCACTCTCCGTCGAGTTGGATTCTTGACCTTTGAACATCTCCCAGGGACGCAAGTTTACTTTTGGCATGCTTGTACGTTGAGGGATCCGGCGTGACAAACAGTTTCCCCAAGTATTGAACCACTAGCCTGGGTGCCAGCTTGCTGGCTACCGACAAGACCAGTCGTAGCCCTCGCAAGCGAACTACCTTGATAGCTTTACCCATTCTGTTACCTCTGTACGAGTCACTGAGCGGCCCTCAATCCTTTCAACGACAAGGTTCGAAGTTATTGGCACGGTGCTCAGAATTTCCCGCGATCGCGATGCATCGATGACCGTTTCTTGTCTTCGTTCTCGCAAACATAGACGGTCTCCGCCTGGGCTCGTAGACGGATCGACTCCGCGAGCCAGCGGCGTACCTCGACAGCAATCCGGCGCCATTCATCATGTGTTAAGACTCGCTTCATTGCGCATCCCTCTCGATCTTCCATTCACGCATCAATGTCTGGGGCAACACTAAACGGATATCTCGTCTGAATGAAGAGCTATGCCGTCATGAATCCAATGACTTTCGGTCATTGATTGATCATCACCGTGTCTGGTCACACCGCGTCGCCTTCATGCACAAACGACCGTCAGGATATGATCTGGGCTTACTGCACTCCGAGTCACCGCAAGCCAGTAACGCAGGCAACGATTCAATGGAAGCCACCGATGAAGCCGGATCCAGTCAAGATGGAAGCGGAACCCGAACGACGCCCCGCTACGGCCTATGAGGTCGCGGAACTCGCGGGCGTATCCCAGTCCGCGGTATCGCGCGTCTTCACGCCCGGTGCCAGTGTTTCCACGGGCATGCGCGAGAAAGTTCTGGATGCGGCGCAGCAACTTGGCTACCGCCCTAACCTCGTTGCCCGCTCGCTCATTACGAGGCGATCGAGTCTCATTGGCGTCGCGGTACCCGGTACCGCCAACCCCTTCTATCAGGCGGCGCTTGACGCGCTCTCCACGTCCTTTGCCAGAATCGGCTATCGGATTTTGCTATTCACCTCCGATCCCCTTGCCGGCTCCGACCCGATCCTCGAAGAAGTATTGCGCTATCGCGTGGATGCGCTGGTTCTCATCTCGACGAGTCTTTCATCTCACTTCGCCGATGAGTGCCTTCAACAGGGCCTCCCGGTCGTCATGCTCAACCGCAAGACAGACGGCGATTCTGTGCCCAGTGTCGCAGGAGACAACCGGCGAGGCGCAAAGGAGCTCGCCGCCTTCCTGTTCGCCGGCAAACATCGGCGTTTCGCGTACGTCGCCGGGCTTGAGCATTCGTCGACGAACCGGGATCGGGAGGCCGGATTCCTCGAAGGTCTAGCCGAACGCAAGGTCCGTCATGTCGATCGTGTGACTGGAAATTATTCCGCTGACGATACCGCGTCGGCTGTGCGCACACTGCTGTCGTCTACAACACCACCTGACGCGATATTTTGCGCGAACGATTACATGGCGCTCGTGGCCATCAATCTTGCCCGAACCGAATTCGGGCTTAACGTGGGCACCGACGTTTCCATCGTCGGATTTGACGACATCGACATGGCGCGGTGGCCGATCTTCGGGCTGACCACCTACTCGCAACCGGTGAAATTGATGGTCCAGCGCGTCGTTCAGGTGGTGGAGCGCCAGCTTTCCGCAGCAGTCGTGCCCGCCGTGCAACACGTCATCGACGGAGAGCTGATCGTGCGCGGCTCCGCACGCGTACCGCAGACCGGCGTGGTGCAGTCCGCAGACCAGTGGACCTGGCGCTCGCGCAAGCGCCAGGACATATCGCGGTGAGCGTCATTTTCGTGCTCACATAGATATAAATTATCACTTGATATCTTGAATTTCCTCCGAGGCAGGTCTATCCTCAACCGAGGATTGCATTCGTATGCAATCACATTTGCATTCGAATGCAAAATTCCCGAACCCATACCCGAAGGAGAAGTTCAAATGGCCAGATGGCTCAAGCATGGCGCAGAGGCTGACGTGATCAAGTCTGCCGCGAAAGAAGTCCGCGATACGGTGGAAGCAACCCTCGCGGACATCGAAACGCGCGGAGATGAGGCAATACGCGAACTGTCGATCCGGTTCGACAAGCTGGACCGTGACGATTACAGACTGTCGCAGCGTGAAATCGACGATTGCCTCTCCCAGTTGACCACGCGTGACATTACGGACATCGAATTCGCTCAGAAGCAGGTAGAAAACTTCGCTCGACACCAACGCGCATCAATCCTCGACATCGAGGTTGAGACGCTTCCAGGCGTGATCCTTGGGCACAGGAACATTCCAGTCAACTCTGCAGGTTGTTATGTGCCGGGCGGTAAATATCCGCTACTCGCTTCTGCTCACATGTCGGTCATCACGGCTCGTGTTGCCGGCGTGCCACGCATCATCACCTGTGCACCGCCCTTTCACGGCAAGCCTGCTCCCGCGATTGTCGCTGCACAGCATATGGCCGGGGCGCATGAAATCTATTGCCTCGGAGGCATCCAGGCAGTCGGTGCCATGGCGATCGGCACAGAGAAAATTGCACCTGTAGACATGCTCGTCGGCCCGGGTAACGCATTCGTCGCGGAAGCCAAGCGACAACTTTTCGGTCGCGTCGGCATCGATCTCTTCGCCGGACCGACCGAGACGCTCGTGATCGCAGACGAATCGGTCGACGGCGAGATGTGCGCGACGGATCTGCTTGGACAAGCGGAACATGGTCCGGACTCACCCGCCGTCCTGCTGACAACCTCAGAAAAACTCGCGCATGAAACGCTGACGGAGATCGAGCGCCTGCTCAAGATCCTCCCGACCGCCGATATTGCGCGCAAGTCGTGGGACAAATACGGCGAAGTCATCATTGCGGACAGTGACGAGGAGATGGTCAAGATCGCCAACGACATCGCGTCTGAACACGTTCAGGTATTGACGCGAGATGTCGACTACTTCCTCAAGAACATGACCAACTACGGCGCGCTGTTTCTCGGTCCGCGCACAAACGTTGCGTTCGGCGACAAGACCATTGGCACGAACCATACGTTACCCACAAAGAAGGCGGCGCGTTATACGGGCGGGCTATGGGTCGGGAAATTCCTGAAGACCTGCACGTACCAGCAAGTTCTGACAGACGAAGCGTCCGCGCTGGTCGGTGAGTACTGTTCCCGCCTATGTGCGCTGGAAGGTTTCGCGGGGCACGGCGAACAGGCAAATCTGCGCGTGCGTCGCTACGGGCACCGCGATGTGCCATACGGCGGAGCCGCGGTCTGAAAACTTCCGGATCGCCCGATTTCCGGTTGGCACTGCGCATACGTGGCTACTCGCGGGTCGTCCCGTATCCAGTCGGGTAGTAGCGGCTGCTACGTTCGCAAAGGATTGTGCATATGGCTGGGCGGAAGTCAGCTTGCACGGTTGCAAGCTGACTTTTATAAGGGAACTGGCGAGGAGACACGAGATGAATCAGGAGCGAAGCGAAATACGCGACGGCATGCAGATCACGTGGGACGCTGCGATTCAGATGGATGACGGCGTGGTATTGCGGGCAGACATCTTCAGGCCCGTCGACGCAGGAAGATATCCCGTCATCATGAGCTACGGCCCATATGGCAAGGGGCTGGCGTTTCAAGACGGCTACAGGACAGCGTGGCAATCGATGGAGCGAGACTATCCCGACGCGGTTACCGGAACCAGCAACGCGTACGCGAACTGGGAAGTCGTCGACCCGGAAAAATGGGTTCCGCACGGTTATGTCGTCGTGCGCGTCGATTCGCGCGGCGCAGGGAGATCGCCTGGCTACCTCTGCCACAACAATCATCGAGAACAGAAGGACTACCACGAGTGCATTGAATGGGCGGCCGCTCAGCCATGGAGCACCGGCAAGGTAGGGCTGAATGGGATCTCATACTACGGCGCGAATCAATGGCGCGCCGCCGCGACTCAGCCTTTGCATCTTGCTGCAATCTGCGTTTGGGAAGGTTGGCATGACAACTATCGTGACGGCAATCGGCACGGCGGCATTCTGTGTACGTTTCGCAAGAACTGGCAGGACATGCAGGTCAAGACGGTCCAGCACGGCGTTGGCGAGCGTGGCGCGACTAGCAGACTGACAGGAGAGCTGGCGTGCGGGCCGGAGACCTTGACGAACGACGAACTGGTCAGGAATCGAGAGGACATGCACCATGAAATGCTCTCGCGAGCGCTGCTAACCGACTACTATAAAGAGCGTTCGGTCGACCTCACGAAAGTACAGGTGCCGCTGCTCTCCGCTGCCAACTGGGGTGGACAAGGATTGCATGCGCGCGGCAACTTCGAAGGATTTATCGGCGCCGCGTCTACCCAGAAATGGCTTGAGGTACACGGTGGTTCTCATTGGGCGCCTTTTTATACCGACTACGGCGTAGCACTGCAGAAGAGATTTTTCGATTGCTTTCTGAAGGGTGAAAACAACGGTTGGCAAGACCAGCCGAAAGTACAGTTGCAGGTACGCCACCTCGACAGGTACGTGCTTCGTTACGAGGATGAGTGGCCGCTTGCCAGAACGGCATGGACGTCGCTCTACCTCGATCCCCACACTCTCCAGTTGAGCGACAGCCGTCCTCAGTTTGTCAGTACGGTGCAGTACCGGGCGATGGGAAAAGGCGTGACGTTTATGACGTCGCCGCTTACGGTCGATACGGAATTCACGGGCCCATCGTCCTTGACGCTGATCATTTCGTCCTCGACTGCCGATGCGGACTTCTTTGTCGTTCTTCACGTTTTCGATCCGACTGGAAACGAAGTGACATTTCAGGGAGCACTCGATCCCAAGGCCCCTCTGACACAAGGATGGCTACGCGCATCGCAGCGAAAGCTGGATCCGGACAGATCGCGGCCGTACCGGCCATTTCATTCCCACGATGAGACGCAGCCCCTGGAGCCGGGGGTTCCCTATGAAGTCGACATCGAGATCTGGCCAACGTGCGTTGTTCTTCCAAAGGGTTATCGGCTCGGTCTTACGATCATGGGAAGAGACTACGAACACGGTCTGGAACAATCGACCCTTTCGAACATGAAGAATCCGATGAAGGGATGCGGTCCTTTCTTGCACGACGATCCGGTCGATCGGCCGTCGGAGATCTTCGACAACATCGTGACTTTGCACTTTGATCCGGAACGGCCAGCCACGCTATTGGTCCCCGTGATACCCGAACGAAGCTGACGTGAACTATCGAGTATCGTTTAACTGCGTCCGCTGGCCTATCCAGCGGGCGCCGCATTCCCATGCTGACTGTCAGATCGCCCAACACGCCGGAGCGGTTATTTCGCCTTCGGCACTATCGGTAGAAGCACGTAGTTTTCACGCCCACCACCCAGGTGCAGTGTCGTTGTTCCACCGAATACATCAGCAGGCCGGTCACGGGGATCGTCGTGGAGGAACGGGCCACAACCGGTGAACTCATTCTTCATGTTCGACAGCTTGCCACCGCTTCCACCTGGGTAGACGTAATCCTTGCCTCGCACGCTCAAGGCGATACGCGCTCCGGGTGGTACAACAATTGAAGTCGGCCACAGTTCGATGTCGAGTTCGTAGATCTCGCCAGGCGTGAGAGGTTGAATCTCGTCGTGAGTGTGATACGGCCGGAAAGGTAGCGATCTAGCCAGATCAAGCTTGCGGTGTGATGCACGCAACCAGCCCTGCGCGATCGGTGTATGAGGATCCAGTGCTCCGACGAACACCACCTCATTGAAGTCAGCCGAAAACACGCGGAGTACGAGGAACAGGTCCGCATCCTTCGTGCTCGAGGAAACATTGAGTTTCGCGGCAATCGGCCCAGTCAGTTCTGTCTCCTCTACGAGTGGAGGTGTCACGAACGTAAAGCCATCGCCAAGTGCATCGAACGCGAGGGTCGCGGCTGCCTGCTGCGGCTCCGTCGACAATGCGCTGTTGTCAGCTTCGAGATGGTAGCGGGTCCACTGTGTCCGGGGAAGCGGCCAGTTTTCCTCGGTGCGTTCGACGAATGTCTCCCCTGGGTGCCGAACCTGTAAGCGCACCTTCGGCTCCCGATCCCAGCCGTTGTTTTCACCCTTCAGGAAGTAATCAAAGAACCGCTTCTGGATGGCGATGCCGTAATCGGTGTAGTAATGCGTCCAGTGCTCGATACCGTGAACCTCGAGCCATTTCTGCTTCGAGGCAGCAAGCATGTACCCTTCGAAATTACCGCGCGGATGAAGCCCCTGCCCGCCCCAGTTAGCGGCCGACAGCACGGGCACTTCAATATCGTTCCAGTCGGGCGTGCGGCACGTGTGAAATTCGTCGATCAATGGATGCTTGATGATTTCATCCCACATGTCGATCCGGTTGCTACCGAGTTGCTCCTCGGACAGCGTCACCGGGCCAGACACCCATTCGCCATTCAGCCGGCTACGATAACCACGCTTGCCGACACCGTGCTGCACGGTCTTCACCTGCATGTCGTACCAGTTCTGCGCGAACGTGCAATAGATTCCACCATGGAAAAACATCTCCCGGTAGTAATCCTGGAAGCCTTCCCAAACACAGATTGCAGCCAGATGCTTCGGCTTTTCCGCCGCGACCTGCCACTGATTGTTTGCGTAGTACGAGATGCCGCTCAAGCCAACCTTTCCGTTACACCACGGTTGTACCCCCGCCCAATCGATGCAGCGCGCAAAGTCCTTGATCTCCTGAGCCGACCAGGTCTCGAGGTAACCTGGCGAGCGCCCCGCGCCGCGACTGTCGACGCGGATGCAGATGTAATCGTGAGGCACCCATTTCTCGGGGTCCGCGACTTCCCAACTTTGATACCTGTTGGAGGAGCCTGCTTCTACGTCAGGATGCTCGTGCACCATGCGGTCCCACGCCGTCTTGTAGCCGTCTTCGAAATGCAACAGCTTCCCATACGGTCCATGCGACATCAAAACCGGGAAACGCCCTTCTTTGGCCGGCCGGAATATGTCCGCCCTCAAGACAATGCCGTCGCTCATGCGGATCGGCACATCCCATTCGATGACCATATCCAGCCTGATCTCGGTCCTCAGCGCCCGTGATTCATCGTCGGACGTGTGGTCGGGCTCAAATCTCTGCGAAGTCATTTTTCCTCTTCCTCTTTCAGGTGATTCCCATGGCCGCAGTCGCAGCCATTGCTCTATCTCGACCCTGTTCAATGGGCAATGCGGTTGATTGCGGGTCCTCGCGGGTCCGATAACGTGTCGATACCGGTTTCGCCCTGTTCGGAAGCGTCAGCGGGCGCCAGCACGGCGAACAGAATCCCGATCAGAAGGCCGCAACCGGCAAGGAACAGAAATGCGGGAAGGACCGCATCTGTTGTTGCACGTGGGGTGATGACGTTGCCCGTTCCTGCAATGACAGCAAGGCATAACGGACCGAGAATCTTGCCGACGCCGTTCGCAGCCTGCCCCACCCCGATCGCGCGGGCTGCGAGCCGTGTCGGAAAAATTTCCACGGAATAGGGCCCCACCACGCACCAGCCGCCGTCAAAAAATAGAGCGCCCACCGCAACCATGACCACAAAAACAGGGAATCCTGCGACGCTATGCTGGGCACCCAACCCCGCGGCACCCAGCGAGACCGCGATACCAAAACCGAAGATCGCGCAAACCTTCCTGCGCGTCATCCACCTGGGTAGCAAGGAAAAAAGCAGACGACCTGCAATGCCGGCGAGGGCTATGGCGATGAAATGTTTTGCGGCTTCGGCAGGCGATATCTTCAGCAGCAATGCAACGATCGTCGGCCCCCAGAGATAGACTCCGTAGCCGGCCGTACTGAGTGCAGCCCACGTCACCACCACCAGCAGTGTCCGGCCGGGAAACAGCAATAGCTCGCCGATCCGCCCATTGGGCGCAGGCGCGGCTGTAACGCCCGTCGCTGTAGTCAATGCGGGTAGGTCGGATGCATCCATTCCGAGTAGGCGCGCGAATACGTTGCGCGCCTCGCCCAAGCGCCCTTTGCTGATTAGCCACTGTCCTGATTCGGGAACAAACAGCGCAGCAGACACTGTGACGAGTAGCGGTGCAAAACCCAGCGCCGCGACACCGCGCCAACCGAACGCATGCAAGAGGGTCGCGGCGGAAATAGAGGCAATCAGCGATCCGACCGAAGCGGCGACGATGGGAAAACCCGTCAGCCGTGTGCGATAACTCGCAGGTGTGTGCTCGACGAGCAGAACCGTCTGCGTCGTCGCCGCGCCGGCAAGCCCACAGCCGACCAGAAAGCGCAGCGCGGCGAAACCCAGCCACGCTCCTTCTGGCAAAAAGGCAGCTGCGCCTGCGCTGAACCCACAGATCGTGGTGCTGATCAGCAACACGCGCTTACGACCAAACGCATCCGCCAGCGAGCCGCTGAATAGCGAGCCCACGATCGCACCGGCCCCAGCGCTAAGCAGAATCAGCGATGATTCTCCGTATGTCAGGTGCCATCCCGGACCGAGAACTGCGAGCAGGAATCCGACAAGATAGAAGTCGAAGAAATCGAGTGTAAAGCCGAGGCAAAACACGGAGAACGCGCCGAAGTAGCGCTTCTTGGGCCGTGAGCTCGCGTATAGATTCAGCAAGTCCCGCCGCTGCGTACCAGGTTGCATGAGCTGTCTCCGTCCATAATCTTGTCTGTGTAGTGATAGCTGCACTGCTAGCGATTCCGATGCATCTCAAGCGGTGCTCGAGATGCATTACTGAGCGGTCCATCCTCCGTCTATCCGCAGACTCGTTCCTGTCACCATGGCAGCGGCTGGTGACGCCAGGTAGCAAACGGCGGCCGCAACATCCTCCGCCGGCAACAGCCGCCTCATCGGCAATCGGTCCATGACCCAGCCATAAAATTTTTCGTCCGCGAAGAACGATTTCGTCATAGAGGTCTCGACGAAGGTTGGCGCGACCGTATTCACGCAGATACGATTCGCAGCGAGCTCCAGTGCCATAGCCTTGGTCAATCCTTCGATCGCATGCTTTGTCATGCAGTACACCGATCGACGGATAGCACCTACATGCCCCATCTGAGACGACATGTTGATAATCGAGCCTCTGGCTATACCGCTTTCGATCATTTTTCGCGCACATGCTTGCGCTACCGTGAACATCGATCGAACGTTGAGCAGCAGCATGGCATCGAGCTGCTCCAACGTAACGTCGACAAATTCGATCGGGAAATTCGTTCCCGCGTTGTTCACCAGGATATCCAGACGGTCCATTCGATCGATCGCCGCAGAAAACGCATCGACGTCCGTCACATCGCACACGATGGCCGAGGCTTGACCGCCTTCGTTGTGTATCCGGGTTACGACGTCGTCGAGTTCGCTTGCGCTACGACTTAGCGCGTAGACCGTGGCGCCGCGTTGTGCAAGCGCGCTAGCGATCTCCGCACCAAGCCCTCTTCCGGCTCCCGTCACGAGCGCCGCCGCACCATCAAGACCCGAAGACAATTTCTGCGACCCCATCACGATTCCCCTGGGATGACCGGCGGCATCACGTTGTTCCGACGTACCGGTCAAGCCGCTACTTGATGGCAAGCGGATTGAGAGGCGAGCCCACCGCCTTCGTAATTGGCAACGGCGGGGCGGTGAACATGAACTCGTACACGCCATCCTTCGCGCAGTCTTCGGCGAGTTCCTTCACGTAGAAGATCTCTCCCATGCTGATTCCGATCATCGGGATCACGACCCAGTGCCATGGTTGTGTGCAATCGTCGGTTTCGTTCGGGCGTACTTCACATCCCCACGTGTCGGTGCAAATGGCGGCAATCTGTTTGTCGTGTACCCAGTTTGCCGTCTCGAACGCGAGACCAGGGGCCGAACCACCGGCATATCCGCCCCAGTCTCCCTCATGGAGACAACGTTCCATGTGGCCCGTTCGAACGATCACAAAATCGCCACGGCGGACACTCACACCCTGAGCGCGTTGTGTCGCCTCAAGATCGGCGATCGAAATCGCATCGCCGTCTCGCAGCGAATCGACACCCAGGTAGCGCGCAACGTCCAGCAATACGCCGCGCCCCACCATCTTCGCCTTCGTCTTCTCAATGCCGTTCTTCTGGGCGCCGTCGCTGTCCACCAGTCGAGCGTCGTAGCCGTTCCACATCTTGTCGTCGAAGAAGATATGACTCAGGGCGTCCCACTGGGTGCCACACTGCAACGGAAACGATACGGCGTCGTCCGCGTACCTGAGACCACCAGCGTCCTGATTTCCCGCAACCGCATCGGTCCCGGTGGCGAGCATCGTGTGGATCGGATTGAAGCGATTACCCCAATGCCCCTTCTGCGGACCGTCGCGGTCGAAGTTCAGGCCGAGGGAGAACACCTTGCCTTTGCGAACGAGCTGCGCTGCGTTCTGGATGTCCTCCTCCGATACGTAGTTGAGTGTCCCGATTTCGTCATCGGGACCCCACTTGCCCCAGTTCTTGCAACGTTCTGCGGTACCACGCACGTGGTCCAGGGTGAATTTGTTTGCGTCGTAACGATGTACCATTTTCGTCTCCTTGTTTATTGATTGATAACTTATAATTCGTCGAAGCGAATGTCAAGAGCCTCACGTGTCGCGAGCCAATCTCTTCGCTAAATTCAGGTTGATTCCTGGTACGCCGTTTCAGGTTTTGACGAGCTTGTCCGGTGTGATCGGTAGATCGCGCACACGCACTCCGATAGCATCGAATACGGCATTCGCTATCGCCGCTGCGACGCCTGTCGCGCCCAGTTCACCGATCCCCTTGGCACCGAGCGGACCGGAGTTCGCGTCAAATTCGTCGACAAACGCTACGTCTATGTCAGGCGGAATGTCGGCGTTTACCGGAATAGGTACCCCTGCAAGATCTTTTGCGAGCCATCGCCCAAGTGTCGGCTCGTAATGACTGCCCTCCATGGCGGCCATGCCCCATCCCCAGACAATGCCCCCTATCATTTGAGAGCGTGACGTCATGGAGTTGATGATTCGACCCACGCTATACACACCTGTTGCCCTGCGAAGTCGTAGCAACCCCAGCTCGGGATCGACACCGACCTCCACGAAGACGACACCGAAAGAGCGTGTGGGGAATCCTGGAGAGCCCATATCTACCGGCGCGTTACCGGGTAAATCAAACGCACCGTCCGACGCGAGTTCGGCCACACCAGCCTCACCCAGAACGTCCTGGATGGTACGGGAGGTCCCGGCGTAAGCGATACGTCCGCCCTTTAGCGAAACCTGATCCGCAGGCCAGCCGGCTAGCCTCGCCAGTTTGGATCGAACATCCTGTGCCGCCCTTTGCACCGCGGCACCCGTGCTTATCGTGGTGGCTGAGCCGTAGGTAGGCCCGGCATACGGCAGGTTCGTGTCGCCCGATAGCGCGGTCACCTGGGACGGATCCAGGCCGAGTACCTCGGCAGCGATCTGGGGGAACGCGGTGGCAGGCCCCGTCCCGATGTCGCAGAAGCTCGATTCAAGTTGAGCCGTACCGTCAGCCCGTAGCCTCACCTTCGCGGTCGAGTGAAACCGTGCCTGTCCCTGGCCGCAGTCCGCCACCCCGCAACCGATCCTCCAGTGACCATCGAGCGTTCCACCTTTCGGACGCTCGCGCCACCGGAAGCGTCGCGCACCTTCGTCGTATGCCTCTCGAAGTTTTTTCGACGACCACGGTTTGCCGCTCTCCGGGTCACTTTCCGTGTAGTTGGTCAATCGTAGATCGAGAGGATCGATGTTGAGCGACCTGGCCAGTTCATCCATGGCCGAGCCAAGTGCCCAGGATCCTGGACCATCCCAGGGGGAACGCATGAAAGTTGGCAGTACAACGTGACCACGGCGAATTCGATGGGTAGCAGAAATGTTCTCGCACGCGTAGAAAGATCTCGCGGGGACTGTGCCGAATTCCACATAGTCGTCGGTCATACCGGTCACGTTCACGACCTGGTGGCTGATACCGAGAAGCTTGCCCTGTGAATCCGAACCAAGCTGCACGTCCTGGGTCATCTGGGGCTGATAGCCGACCATGCCGTATTGCTGCTGGCGTGTCAGCGCCATCTTGACAGGTCGACCCACGACACGGGCGGCCATGCTGACCAGGATTTCATGAGGCCATACGAAAGCCTTGGTGCCGAATCCCCCACCCGTGTGTGGTGCAATCACCCTGACGTGTGCGTTATCGATTCCGAATGCGGCCGCCAGTGTGTTCTGCACTGCCGGAAGATGCTGTACGGCGTCGTACACGGTCAGCTTCTGCCCTTCCCAAACTGCGAGGATGGCGCACGGCTCCATCGGGTTGCCATGACGAGAGGGTTGCGTATATTCCCCGCCCACACGGAAAGCCGCAGCCGCAATCGCCCCGGCAGCGTCGCCCTTGTGGAACTCAAGTGCGTTCGCTTTCGAATAATGCCCCTTCTCTGGAGCAACGTCCGCGGCGGGCGCGTTGTCCGGTACGATGAACGGGCGTCTCTCATAGCGTACGCGGACGACAGCAGCGCCCGCCTCGGCCGCCTGCAGACTCTCGGCCAGCACCATCGCAACCGGCTGTCCTTCATAGGCAATCTCGTCCGATTGCATGGGAATGAATCGCGTTGCAAGCGGCGGCACACTGATTTCGTCGAGCTTCCGATGCACACGCGGCATATCGGAGGCCTTCAGCACCCTGACTACTCCGACTCGCGCGAGAGCCGCGGTCGCATCTATCGAAACAACACGGCCGGCCGGAATGGTCGCGCTGACGAACACCGCATAGAGTTGAGTCGGCAGGTTCCGGTCTCCCGCATAGAGTGCGGCACCGGTTACCTTGATAGGCCCGTCATGTCGGGGGATGGCTTCACCCAGATTGTTCATCATGCCCTCGCTGCCGTATCGATAGTGCGCAGTACCGCGTTGCGCGCAATAACGATCTTGTAGCCGTTACGCGAAAGTGGACGCGCGTCGACAAAACCTGCATCGACGGCTGCATTGACACCAGCAGAACCTAGACGCTGGCCGACCAGCCTGCGCTCTGTTTCGTCCAGCCTCCACGGTCGCATCGCCACCGATCCCAACGCGATCCGTGCGTTCGCGATGACATCCCCGTCGAGCTCTAACGCCACCGCTGCCGACACAGTCGCGTACTCGTAGCTTTCACGCTCGCGAATCTTCAGATAGGCGGACTTTGGCCAGGCCTTCGGTATTTCGACCGCCGTAATCAACTCCCCTCCTCCGAGCCTGTTATGCGCCGCCGGGTTTTCGCCCGGCAGCACATGAAAGTCACGGGCTGGAATTCGCCGGCCGCCGCCGGGACGTTCGGTGATAAACACGGCGTCGAGCGCCGCAAGCGAGACCGCTGGGTCGGATGGCTGCACCGCCACGCAGTCCTCAGTCCAGCCGAAAATGGCGTGCTTTTCATTCAGGCCGTGCAGCGCGGCACAGCCCGAACCCGCAACGCGTTTATTGCAGGGAGTTGGCTCATCCGCGCGAAAGTATGGGCAGCGCACACGTTGTAGCGGATTTCCGCCTATCGTCGCGAGATTGCGGATTTGCGCCGATGCAGCCTTCAGTATTGCCTGCGAGAGGACGGGGTAGTCACGCATGATCTGTGGATGCTGCGCGATATCGTTCAGCTTGCTCAAGGCACCAATGGTCACCGCACCAGACGGCGCCTGGTGGATTTCCGACAAGCCATCGATCCGGCCAATATCGACGATCTTCGTCGGTTTTTCGATCCCGATACGCATCCAGTTCAATAGCTCTGTGCCGCCCGCGAGGAATGCCGAGCCACTGGAACTGCCACGTGCGAGTGCTTCGCCTGTCGACGACACCCGCTCGTATTCAAACGGCTCCATGTGCGCCTCCGAGCATTTCGAGCGAGGCCGTCTCGACCGCCGCGGCGATCTGCGGATAGGCCGAACATCGGCAGAGATTTCCGCTCATCCACTCGCGGATCTCCACGTTGGACCCTGTGTGCCCTTCTTCAATGCAGCCGACCGCAGACATGATCTGCCCCGACGTGCAGAACCCGCACTGGAACGCGTCGCAGCTTATGAACGCACGCTGCACCGGATGCAGCGAATCGCCTGCAGCGAGTCCTTCGACCGTCGTCACACGGCGTCCCTCCAGGGTCGCAGCAAACACAAAACAGGAGTTGACCCGTCGCCCATCCAGCATAACGGTGCAGGCACCACACTCGCCGCGGTTGCAGCCTTTCTTCGCGCCGGTGAGATGCAGTTGCTCTCGCAGCAAGTCAAGCAACGTGACGTCCGAGCGCACCTCGAGACGATGTCCAACGCCGTTGATCGTCACCGATATCCGCACCAGATTGTTGGTGCGTGGCGTGTGCGACCGGTTCTCCGTCAACGCAGCAACGGGTGTTGCCTGTACGCCGTTCAGCGCAACTGACGTGGCAGCCGCCAGAGTCGAGCGGAACAGACCGCGACGAGTCATGACCACGCCGGTCGCCTGTTGAGGTTCATCGGCATCGGTTGAGTCCGGTTTCGATTCCGGGTCGTTTCCCATGTGTTTCCCCAAATAGTTGAATCACGCTATGCGCAAAAAATCGCTTCGTTCATGAGGGCGAAGACAACTCAAGAGCTCGTCAGTCAGGACACATCCGAGGCGGGCATACGGATTGATTATGCCCACGCAAGGCTCACGACTCGATATCGCGGATGTCATCTAACAAATGACAATTAGTCATGGTTACAGTCACGAATAGCCCGCTTGCTTCGTAGGGAGATCGCCTTCACCTCACCCCTTCACACCGGGAATGGATTCGGCGGTGCTGCGATTTCCATTTAAATTATTGAACGATAAATATGGGATTGCAAGCGAGGCAGACCCCAGGACTTCCACGAACCAGCCGTTCAATCCGGAAAGAACCAGCGACAGTCCCTACCAGGGCAGGATTTCCTTGCGATAGTTCGTGAACACCAGCCCGGACGTTCCCCGGTAGTGCTCCAATGCATCTACGACGCCGGGAATACTCGTTTCGATGTCAAGGAGCGCTTCCGGGCCACCCATGTCCGTACGGACCCATCCCGGCGCGACTACATAGAAAGTGCGCGTATCCGCTATACGACGTGCAACCAGGCTCTTCATCAGCGTATTGAGTGCGGCCTTGCTGCCGCGATAGACCTCCCAGCCTCCACTAGTGTTGCCAGCGATACTGCCCAGCTCGGATGACATCACGGCAATCATTCCCTTCGGGCAAACGCACTCGACCAGGCGCTCAACAACGCGCATGGGACTCAAGGAATTCGTCACCATGACTCGCACGAATTCCTCTGTCGAAACCTGGTCGACCGTCTCTTGCGGATCATTGGTCACGCCTGCGTTAACGAAAAGAAGTTCGAAACTTCTGTCCCGGCAACGTGCGAATAGCGCGTCCACTTCGTCAGGCTTCGTGATGTCGACGGTTTCAATTTCTAGTGCGTGGTAGGACTTCTGCAATTCGTGCAAGGCTGTTTGACCGCTCTCGCTGCGCACCGTGGCAACCACACTCCACCCGCGACGCAGATACTCACGTGCAAGACCCAGACCAAGCCCGCGGGACGCGCCGATGATTAAAGCAGTTGATTTTTCGGACATGGCATAACTCCCTTGAAGCAATTTGACTAGCTGCGCTCACACTGCGCACTGGATACCGGAAAAACGCACCGCATGTGAACGGAGGAAAAGCAGCGCCACCGGATGTCTGAGCCTCACACCGTTTCGAAAGTGTGATGAATCAGCCCGCGCACAACGACTTCTAGCGGAACACTACCCTTGACGGTATTTTTCGGGAATTCAAAGTCGATCCATCCTGCGTTGAGACCATCCAGCATCTGGATATGTAGCAACGAGTTCTTCATTCCCTGCGAGGCGAACACTTCCTCCCATGTGTCGCGAGCCACAGGTTGCATCCGAATATCACGGCCCAGCAGTCGGGAAAATACTTCTGCGACATCGTTAGGGGAGGTTCGATGTGGACCCTCGATCTCTACGATCTTCTTACCGATCCAATCCTGGCGAAGAAGACGCGCTGCCATTCGACCCACGTCGGCGATCGCCACCATAGGAACCGGCTTCCCGAGCGGAAAAAGGAAGCTTGGAATTGCGCCGGATACGAGTGCGGATGCAATGTCCGAAGCTGCGCTCTCCATGAACCATGCAGCGCGCAAAAAAGCGACTGGCATAGGCAGCGAACCGAATTCGCGCTCTATCGAGCTGTGTTGTAGCAGGGTACCTGGCTGCGTTGCGTGGGCACCAATCGTGGAGAGACAAACTACCCGCTTCGGCATTGCTGAAGTTAGCGCGTGCCTCAATGCGGCGATCGAGACGGTCGACTCTGGAGATCCAGGCACCGGATCAAAATTCGCTGACAACAGAACGAAGACCCCTTCGACACCGCGAAAAGCACGTAACAAAGCGTCTGCATCGTTCATCTCCGCTACAGCCACTTCGCAACACTGGTCGACCCATTCCACTCCTTTAGCTGCTTCGTCAACGATCGCGCGCACGTCCAACCCAGCCGCAAGCAGAACGCGTGCAACCACTCCTCCCACCGGATCGACGATTCCGGTAATCGCAAACATTGCGCCCTCCATGATTCGCAGTATTTGATGGATTTTGTGCGTAGGCACGTCGTTTAGCGATAACATCAGTGTCATTTGATACATGACAGGAGAGCATCGATGGCCGGCTTCGATGAACGCATCTTGAACGGTATGGGCGTGCTGTCCGCGATTGTCGATACCGGCAGTTTTGCGGCAGCGGGAGACATACTTGACATGTCGCAATCGGGAGTCAGCCGTTGCATAGCGCGGCTTGAGGGACGACTCGGCGTTCGCCTTCTTGACCGCACAACGCGCTCGGTCACGCTAACCGATGAAGGCCGCCGTCTCTACGAACAGGTCATGCCACTGCTTGCCGCACTCGAGGAAGCGGCGACGTCGGCGACTCAGGGCGTGACCGCCGTGCGTGGCCGGCTAAGGGTGAACGTCGATCCGTTTTTCTCCCGACTACTGCTCGCTCCGAGGCTGGGATCATTTATCGATCAATATCCGGAACTCCGGGTTGAACTGATCACGAAGGACCAGCTCGGGGACATGATCGCCGACGGGTTTGACGTTGCGGTCAGATTTGGCGAGCCTCGACCTTCCAGTCTTGTCGCACGAAAGCTCCTGGATACGCGCAACCTGACTGTTGCAGCACCCGCCTACCTCAAGCGCAAGGGTCGCCCCGAACAGCCCTCCGAACTTGAAAGCGACGCCCATCAATGTATAAGGTTCCGGGATCCCGAAACAGGGCGGCCTTTCGACTGGGAATTCCATCGCGGGCGCAAGAAAATTACCGTCGAGGTCGCGGGACGACTCACAGTCAACGACGTGGTCACAATGCATAGCGTCTGCCTGGCCGGCCACGCGATTGCTCAGGTCATGGAACTTGGTGTGGAACAAATGCTTGCGGATGGCAGACTTGTCGAACTGTTTTCCGACTGGCCCGACGACCGGTTTCCCCTTTACGCACTCTACCCGTCCCGGCATCATGTTCCGGCCAAGGTACGCGTGTTCCTCGATTTTATTAGTTCACTCAGCGCGCCCCCTAGCAGGCCGATTGAGAAACGCACCAAGCCTGGCCGCGCGTAGCCGCTAGCGTACCTCCGCCCGAACTCTGCATAAATATAGCCACCTGCGCGCGGCGCCTTCCCTAGCCGCGCCATAAACACCTCCCCAGTCGATCGCCAGAACCATCGTGGCAGACAAAGAGCCGCGGGCAATCGACATCCTCCGGGAAAGGCACATGCACCGCGACCTCGACGAAATCTCTACTGCGGAAGTTTCCCGCGATACGTCCCGGTAGCAGCGATCGGCACATCCTGCAGATTTTCTCGCTTGTCCATTAAATGACATTTACGCATCGATTTTATTACTTTGATGCTATTTCAGTTTGATCTCCTTTTGCCCAGAATTCATTTCAAGCGAAACGTTCGCTTACCAACCAACCGAAGGAGATTTGCCATGAACATCCGTCAACTGACCCTCGTAGCCGCTACCGTCCTTGCGTTCCCGATCGCCAGCCATGCCCAGGAAACCGGCTCAGGCCTCACCCGCGCACAGGTACGCGCCGATCTCGTTCAGATCGAGAAAGCTGGCTATCGCCCAGGCCAGAACGACCGCTACTACCCCACCGACATTCAGGCAGCCGAGGCGAAACTCGCTGCTACCAACGGTACCTCGGTCAACACCGACTCTGGTGTGGGTGGCGTCGCTTCCGGGACATCCGATTCCAGTGCCCGGGTTGCTTTCACTGACAACTCGCGCTCACTGTTCGCCCACCACTGAGACGACAGACAACCCTTCCAGCACGATCCGTGCTGGAAGGTCTCACTGACCGACACAGGACTCACGAAATGAAAACCGTCACGATCAACCTGATCGCAGCCGTCGTTATAGCGCTGCCAATCGCTAGCCACGCCCAGGGGCCGGAGACCGTTACTCGCGCCCAGGTGCGTGCCGAGCTGGTGCAACTCGAGAACGCCGGCTACCGTCCGCGCGCGAACGATCCGCACTATCCCGACGACATCCAGGCAGCCGAAGCGAAGATCGCTGCGAGCAATGCAAATGCTTCGGTCTCGACAAACAGCGTCAGTGGCTCGCCGGCCGGCTCGTCAGCGTCGGGCAATCGCGCCAATGCGGTGGAGATGTTCGGTTCTGTTTATGCACGTCATTGAAGGGCACGCACAGCGGTCTTCCCATACAGGATGAGCGCACCATCTTGATGATGTGCTGGGAATCGAACTAATGATTTTTCGTCATTATATTTCTGACTAACGGGCTCTTTAAGTCACGTGCCCTTCCGGCTTACCCTGAAAGCAGCTTCAATCGTTGACTACACGGCCGCCACGAATGCAAAACCAGGACACGCATCGGTCCGCGAGCAAGGCACGGAACGGCGACGGCCGCTTGATCTTCAATTCAAAGGAATATTTCAATGTTTGCGATTACAGGTATTACAGGCAAAGTCGGCGGTATCGTTGCGCGTTCGCTGCTAGCGAAAGGGTTGCCGGTTAGGGCAATCGTTCGAGATGCCGAGAAGGGTAAGCCGTGGGCAGATCTCGGCTGCGAAGTCGCGATAGCGGAAATCGAAGATTCCGACGCGCTAGCTAGCGCGTTCAAAGGTACCGACGGTGTATTTTTCATGACGCCGCCCAACTACAATCCGGAACCCGGTTTCCCGCAGACTCAACGAAATTGCGTGTCCGTCAAGCGCGCAATCGAGATCGCCCGACCCGGCAAGATCGTGTTCCTTTCCACGGTCGGTGCACACGTCTCCGAACCGAACCTGCTGAATAATTCCAGCATGACGGAAGAAATGCTGCGTTCGGTCGATATCCCGGTCTGCATGCTACGGGCAGCGTGGTTCATGGAGAACGCTGCGTGGGACGTCGAAGACGCACGTTCGGGTGTCCTTTCCTCGTTCCTTCAGCCGCTCGATCACCCGATTCCCATGGTGGCCGCAAAAGACATTGGACATACCGCAGCCGGGTTGCTCACCGAGTCCTGGAGCGGACATCGGATCGTCGAACTCGAAGGCCCAGGTCGCTATTCGGCAAACGACATTGCGGCAGGTTTCTCTGCAGCGCTCGGTTCTGCCGTGCGTGTACGAGCTGTTCCGCGCGACACGTGGGAAGCACTCTTCAAATCGCAAGGCATGAGTTATCCGATGCCGCGCATCCGCATGATCGATGGCTTCAACGAAGGGTGGATCGACTTCGAAGGCGGGAATGCTATCGAGCGTCGGTTCGGCACGATCGCTCTCGACACTGTCCTGCGAGAACTGATCTCGTAAGCCAGCGAGGCGTTCCTGCTTGCGGGAACGCCTCGTTTTACCGCTATGTATTTGCTATTCGAATACCCGTGAGACGCTCGCATGCATCGAGCAGCCGCTCCTGCACACCGTGATCGCGAGCTTGAGCTTTGGGCGTCTTCCGTCTCATGTGATAGAAGTATTCGCCGCTCACGCACGCGGCCGGGTCGTCACTGGTCGCAAGCCAGACTTGCGTCTTGGGCGCTGCCTCGAGATCGTCAGGCGCCCCTGCGCCACCCATTTTCGTCGCAACCCACCCCGGCTCCAGCGCGTTCGAGAATACGTTGTGCCAACGACGTGCCACCGCAAACGCGATCAATGCGTCATGAAGTTTCGAATCCGAATAGGCCGCGACACCAACCCACGGGCACGCTTTCCATTCAAGATCCATGAGACTTGTATCGCCCTGCTGGTGTAGACCAGAACTCAAATAGACCAGCCTCTGCGGCCTCTCGATCAACGCAGTCAGCACATACGGTGCAAGCGTATTGATAGCAAAGACATGAGGTAATCCGTCGACCGTCTCAATCCGTTTCGGTTCGCGATAACCGACCGCCGCATTGTGAATGACCGTGTCGAAATGCCCGAGCCGATTGACCTGGTCGGCCACGCTAGCTGTCTGCTCGATGCTGGACAAGTCGCCGAAGACCGCTGTTTCCGCGCCCGATACCATGGCCATTGCCTCCTCCGCACGTGCCTCGCTGCGCGCGTGCAGAACGACACGATGGCCGTCGGCGACTAGAAGACGCGCCGCCATTTGGCCCAGCCCATCGGCAGAGCCCGTGATGAATACTCGCATTGCGTGGTTCTCCTGTTTGTAGTGCATTTGCAATTGAGGCGTGCACCATTCTGCCTGGCGGCAGGTGCTTTCTCCATAGCATCAATGTCATTTGATCTATGTTGCTGATGCATTTGTCAGGAACACCGATCAGTGCGTGCTGAGCGGTATTGGCTTGTTGTCCACTGTCGTCGACATGGAGAACGTAGTGACGAAATTCGCGCATGCAGCGCGTCCTTGGGGTGTACCCATAGGAGGCGGCCTCGCTCGTTCGGACAGAATGAGCGGCGTGATCGCGGCCATTAGCGTGCAGCAAATTCGTGTCGCGAACTGTGCAGATTTGACCGCGATATGCCGCGTCACCATCAAGAGAATCCAAACAACCGGGCAGGATTGTCGACCAGAATCGCGCTGCGGGTAGACTCTTCAGGAACCCACTCGAAAAGGAGCTCAAGCAGGCGAACATTGTCCGCAGGATAAAAAGGACTGATGGTATCAACCGACTGGCCGCTCACCCATGGCGTGTGCGGCCAGTCGGTTCCCCACAGGACTCGTTCCGGGTTCGCATCGATAAAGGCTGCGGCCAACTCGCCCATCCCCGGGTAATCGGGTGGCTGCGATGCATGGTATGGAGCAGTCAGCTTCAGGTACGCATGACCTCGTTCGATCAGGCGCAGGACTCTTTCAAAACCCGGTTGCGTAGTCCCGGATGCTCTGGCACCCGCGAAATGGTCAAGAACGAAGGGAGCAGGTGAAGCCTCAATAATCGGCGCAATTTCCGCGATGACTGGCATAGGGAGAAATAACTGAACGTGCCAGTTGCGCTCCGCAGCCTGCCTGCCTGCGGCTTCGACGACGGCAGGCAGCTCGTTGCGATCCCTGGCGCTACCGGCCCGGTTGATCCGGATGCCTCTTATGCCGGACACGTGCAAGGAATCTAGCTGTTGCTTGCTCGCACTTTCAGGGACGACTGCCACGCCCCTCGCATTCGTGCCGAGCTGCTGCAATGCAGACAGCAGACACGCGTTGTCGCTTCCGTAGAAGCTCGGTTGAACAAGGACAGATCTATCGATACCGAGTGTCCTGTGCATTGCGCGAATTTTCTGCACCGATGCGGTCGGAGGCGTATAAGCCCGCGTAACGATCATCGGATATTGCTCATAAGGCCCGATGACGTGCGCATGGCAATCACAGGCCAACGCCGGCATGCGCGCCCTGAGCTTGCGGGCACGGACCGCATCATCCGCGAAGCTCGAAGCAATGCCCGAACTTAACCTCATACTTAGCGCTGTTAGCGCCAGCGTCTTGATTGCCGACCGTCGTAAGAACATGTTCACCGCATCCTTGCCGCCGTATTGGCTGCGTTCGCCGTCACGCAGCTCGATCGCTTCCAGAGGAAGCGAGGGTATTGTCCCGTGAATTGTACGAACTAGCAATACAGTACAATTGCGTGTCTAAGCACCGGCTATGATTTCGAAGGAGGCGACGCTGTGAAGAGCGAGACTGCGGTTAGAGAGGAAATCTGCACCGTCGGCGCAAGCCTGTATAGCCGCTGTTACACGGTCGGAACCGCCGGCAACATCAGCGCACGGCTCGATGACGGCTGGCTCATTACACCCACTGACGCCTGTCTCGGACACCTCGACCCGACAGAAATCGCCAAGGTAAGCGATCAGGCTGTGCATGTGTCCGGCGGTCGACCGTCCAAAACGCTCGCGCTACATCGACGGATATACGAAAACGCTCCTTCCGCTCGCGGAATCGTCCATACGCATTCGACCAGCCTCGTTACGCTGACAATCCTGGGGGTCTGGAAGCAGAGCGATGTTTTGCCGCCCATCACTCCGTACTACGTCATGAAGGTTGGTCACGTGCCATTGATCGGCTATAAACGCCCGGGCTCACCCGACGTAGCCGACGAAGTCGCAAAGCTGGCTGCAAGTGTGCGGGCTGTGCTGCTGGAGAGGCTAGGTCCAGTCACATGGGGAGATAGCGTTTCACACGCTTCCTTCATTCTGGAGGAGCTCGAAGAAACCGCTGCACTTTGGCTGGCGAGCGGCCGCGCTGCTACGGCTCTTTCCGACGCGGCTATCGCAGACCTTCGCGAAACATTTGGAGCGGATTGGTAAGCCTGGAAATCTCGTGCTCCATCGGCGGCCGAACCTGCTTGCCTGACTCCGCTCAGAACGAAATATCGTTTGCCTGACGGTGTGGTATGCGGCGAAGCGGTGATCTAGACAGTGCAAAGAAAGCGCGAGGTTATCGTTCCCGTCTTTCCCGAAGGTTGCTCTGGTTGCTGCGGCCGGGCGCGGTGGCGAGCGCCTTTTCAAAGAAGTTCTCGACTCCGAAGTTGCCCGATTTCAGGGCGAGGGCCAGGTCTCTCACACCGCTGCCGATTGTCCACGGAACCCCGGGATCAATCAGCGCACCGATGCGCAGTGACGTTACGTCAAGCCCGTTGACAACGGCCCCCGAGGTCTCGCCCCCTGCCACAACCAGTGTGGTCACACCGTATTTTTCGACCAACGCCCGGCCGATCATCGCCAGGGCGCGCTCCATCACTGCACCGGCCTTCTCAACGCCAAGCTTCTCTTGCGCCTGTTTCACCACATCCGGCGTCGCGCTGCCATAGACAAGCACCGGCTCGCTCGGCACGCGGTGCGCGGCCCATACGATGGCCTCTTCAATCTGCTCGTCACCACTGGCCAACGAGAGCGCGTCAAGCTGAAAGGCGGGCCGGGATCTTTTCCAGTACTGCACCTGCGCGTTGGTTGCTGCCGAGCAACTGCCCGACAGCACCACGCTAAAACCATCTACGGTCGGCAAGTCAGCCGCGGACAAAACGTCGGCTCCCGTTTTGCCGGCAGCGATAAAGTTGCCCGGAAGCCCCATTGAGACTGCGGAACCGCCCGTGACCAACCGGTGACCGGCAAGCGCAGCCCCGATATTCAGCAGATCCCTTTCACATACAGCATCGACGATCGCATATCGTTTTCCTTGCGCCCGGAGTGCCTGCATCGCCTCCGCAATCGCGACCGGTCCGTTGGATACTGAATCGAGACTCACAAGGCCCACCGGCCGAGTGGTCTGCGCCTGCAGCACGCGAACCAGATTCGGATCTGTCATGGGCGTCAGCGGATGGTGTCGCATACCCGAATCGCTCAGCAATACGTCACCGACAAACAGATGGCCCCTGTATACGGTTCGCCCATTTTCTGGAAACGCAGGGCAAGCTGTGACCAGGTCGACTCCAAGCACGTCTGCCAACGCGTCCGCAACCGGTCCTATGTTGCCCCGGGGAGTTGAATCGAAAGTCGAACAATACTTGAAGAAGAACTGCTCGCATCCCGCCGCCTGCAACCACTTGAGAGCAGCCAGCGATTGCTCCACGGCGACCTCGGGAGCGACCGTTCGGGTCTTGAGCGCTATCACGATCGCATCGGCATCCGGCACACGCAGGTCGGCCGGTACGCCGATGGTCTGTACGCTTCGCATCCCAAACCGCACGAGTGTGCTGGCCAGATCAGTAGCGCCGGTGAAGTCGTCGGCGATACACCCAAGTAATGGCTTGCTCACGGTCTATGTTCTCCGTCGTTTCCGGTGCGCTGGGGCTGTTCAATCGCGAATGCTGCCAGCGGGATTCCAGCCTGGCAACCTGGGCGGAGCGCGCTCCTGTGCCATCGGTCGCGCGCAATTCCTTCACGTCAGCACCCATATTGTACTATACAATCTATAAATACAATTTGCGATCCAGAACGGATCCCGCAGTGGAACCGATACGGAGAACAGTTATGAAGCTAAGCGCCCATTTGGGGTTCCAGTTCAATGAGGTGCCCTTTTACGATCGCTTCGAGCTGGCTGCCAGGTGTGGTTATCACGCGGTTGAGTTTCCTTCGCCGTACGGTCATGAGACGGCGAAGCTGAAGAATCTGCTGGTCAGCAACGGCCTGAAGCTTGTGCAGATTGCCGCTCCAATGGGCGATTCTGCAGCCAATGAAAAGGGCATTGCCGCGTTCCCGGGCCGCAGGGAAGAATTCCTGGCCGGCCTGGTCACCGCACGCGACACTGCGCTCGCGCTCGACTGTCCACGCATCCATGTGATGGCAGGGGTTGTTAGGTTCGACACGGACGAAAGCTGGGTCACGTACGTCGAGAATGTCCGGGAGGCGGTAGACATCTTTGCCGCTGCCAGCATCAAGACAATCGTCGAGGTCATGAGCCCCCTGGAGACGCCAGGGTACTTCATGTCGTCCTTCGAACTTGCTGACAAACTGTTCGCAGCAATCCCGACTAACAGTCTCGAGTTTCTGTTCGACACCTATCACGCGGCCGCGCTGAGTGGAGATGTCGTCGGCCTGCTGAAGCGGTGGCTCCCGCGCCTCGGGCACATCCAGATCTCAGATCACCCCGGCAGGCACGAGCCCGGCACCGGCACGCTGCCATTTCCCGAGGTCTTCGCAGAACTGCAACGGCACGGGTACTCCCAGTGGCTTGGCTGCGAATATCGCCCGCTCCACGATACGGTGAGCGGACTCAAATACCTCAAGCCGTATCTGCACGCAGGTCAGTAGTGTTTTTTACGATCATTAGATACATTTCTTCGACCGTTTATCGGCTTCAACGAGCCGAATCACGGCTATCGCGCCGGTATTTCACGGTGTGTCAGCGTAACAATCAACCCCGAATATGCCTTTTAAATAGGCCATAAAAGACATATCCGGGTTTCCCATCCCTTGTTCCCACACATCGCATCTGATACGGTATGCGATGTAGCATCCATCAACAAAACCGACGGCCTGTTACGTCGTGTGCATGGATTGACTCCCCCGAGAATCAGGACGACACGAGATGAAACTTGCAGTGCTCCCCGGCGACGACATCGGCCCGGAAATCATGGACGCAACCCTTGCAGTGGTTCGCGAAGCGGAAAAAAAGTTTGGCTTGACCCTTTCGCTCGAAGTGCACGAGGTCGGTATGTCGGTCTACCGCAAGCGTGGCACGACGTTGCCTCCGGAAGTGCTTGAAGCAGCTCGTGCAGCAGACGGCGTCCTGCTCGGTCCGGGTGGAATGACGCTCTACCCACCTGCCGGCGAAGGCGGCATCAATATTCCCGGCACGATCCGCAAGCAGCTCGATCTGTTCGCGAACATCCGGCCTGCGCGGTCCCGTCCGGGCGTTCCGAAAGCGCACCCGGGCCTCGACTGCGTGATCGTGCGCGAGAACACCGAGGGCTTTTACGCTGACCGCAACCTGTTCCAGGGTTACGGCGAATTCATGCCGACACCCGATTGCGCCATTGCGCTTCGCCTGATCACCGCGAAGGCGTCACGTCGTATTGCGGAAGTGGCATTCAAGGTCGCGAGAACGCGCCGCAAGCATGTTACGGTGGTCGGCAAGCGGCACGTCATGCAGGTTACGGACGGCCTCTTTATGGGCGAGGTCGACAAGGTCGCTGCGCAATATCCGGATGTCACGTTGCGCGAGATCGATATCGATGCGATTGCCGCGGAGCTTTATACCAGGCCCTCGGCATTCGACGTCATTCTCACGACGAACATGTTCGGCGACATCCTGTCGAACCTGGTCAATGCGCTGGCTGGCGGCCTCGGCATGGCGTCCGCGCTCAATGTCGGCGATACACATGCGGCGGCAAATGCCGGGCACGGCTCCGCGCCGGACATCGCTGGCAAGGGCATCGCCAACCCGACTGGCCTCGTATTGTCGGCGGCCGCGCTGTTGCGGCATCTAGGACTGACCCGCGGTGCCGAATCCTGCTCATCTGCCGGTGAAGCCATCGAGCGTGCCGTCGATTCGGCGCTTGCCAACGCAGAGTCGCGGACCGGCGATCTAGGTGGCACAGCAGGCACGGTTGCCGCAGCCGAAGCCATCTGCCGCCATATCCGGGATTCGCAGAAGTGAAAGACCTCTCCCCGGACTTCCAGGCAGCAGGTTTCGATGATGAGTCGAACCCGCTCGCTCCGCCGCCGAGCAACGCCGCAGTCGCCTATCAGGAGATCAAGCGCCGCATCATGGACAACGTCTACATGATCGGCGCGACAGTCTCCATGCAGGAAACCGCAGATCTCCTGCGCATGAGCCGGACGCCAATACGCGACGCCTTGATTCGTCTCGAAGAGGAGCGTCTGGTCAAACTCGTTCCGCGGCACGGCTTCCAGGTGCTGCCTATTTCGGCTCGAGATACGGCTGACGTCTACGGCATCCTGACCGCGCTTGAAGTCCTCGCGATCGAGCAGTTGATGGAGAGCGCGCTGTCCGCTGAAAAAATCGCTGAGCTGGAAGCCGGCGTCGCCGGTCTTGAGCATGCACTCGCCACCGGCGATCTCGAAGCATGGGCGCGCTTCGACGCAATCTTTCACGAAACCTTGACCGCACTTTCGGGAAACCGGCGACTGACTGAACTTGTCCGTCAGTTTCAGGACCAGACTCGTCGCGCGCGGCGCATCACGCTGCACCTTCGCGCAACGCCCGAAATTTCCACGAGAAATCATCGCGAACTGGTCGAAGCGATCAAATCGGGGGACACGGAACGAGCCTGTGCGACGCATAAGGCCCAGCGGGCCCGAAGCGCGCGCGAACTCACTGGAATCCTGAAGACGCTGGACATCCGACATCTCTGAACGACTGGGCCGATACGCCGTTTCAGCAAGAACTAAACGATAGCGGCGTTATCGGAACCGGCATCGGACATTGGGCGGATGATTCCGATCCTTGACCGCTGGGATAGCAAAACTTTGGCTAACTCTTATGAGCATTCGGCGGTTCCGGTTAGCGCCGAACTGGCCGAAGATTCGGCACTACGGAAAGCAGCATGGCGCCTGATACCGTTGATGACTGTGTGTTTTGTCCTCAACTATATCGATCGCACCAACATCGGCTTTGCGGCCCTGACGATGAACAGGGATCTCAGGTTATCCACCGAGATGTTCGGTTGGGGTGCCGGCATCCTCTTCTTCGGCTACTGCTTTTTCGAGGTCCCGAGCAATATCCTTCTGTACCGCTTCGGTGCACGTATCTGGCTCGCGCGCATCATGATTACATGGGGTCTTCTGTCCGCGGCAACGGCACTCGTCGTCGGACCCAAGAGCTTCTACGTCGTCCGGTTCCTGCTGGGCGTCGCCGAGGCGGGTTTCAATCCAGGCGTGATGTTCTTTTTCATGGCCTGGTTTCCCAGGCGATTCCGCAGCCGCGCAATGGCGTGGTTTCAGATGGCGATTCCTCTTTCTGCGGTGGTCGCTGGTCCGCTCTGCGCGTCCATCATGCAGATTGACGGCTTGCTTGGTATTGCAGGCTGGCAATGGATCTTCATTATCGAAGGACTGCCTGCGACGATACTCGGTATCGTGCTCCTGATTGTGCTCGTGGATCGTCCTGGTGACGCACGCTGGCTCTCCCCGCAAGAAAGCCAGGCGCTGACCGACGCAGTGAGTCGCGAGCCCCGGGCGCATGCGAGCAAAGACCTTCGTTCTGTACTGCGTGATCCGCGCATCTTTGTGCTTTCTGCGCTGCAATTCGGTTTCACGATGGGCTCGTACGGAATCACCATTTTTCTGCCGCAGATTCTTCGCGAGCACCACCTTTCGATCCTCAGTATCGGCTTGCTGTCGGCCGTGCCCTACCTGTGCGGATGCGTCGCAACGATTCTCTGGGCAGGAGCGGTCGATCGAAAAGGCCATCGCATCGCCAACCTTGCCGCGACCTGCACGCTAGGCGCTGCGGGATTGCTTGTCTCGATCTGGGTTCCATCGCTTTCCGTCGCGATGATCGGCCTGACGATCGCGATTGTCGGCGTCACCTCTGCCCGAGGCATCTTCTGGTCGATTCCTCCTCAGCTTCTTGCCGGCCAGGGTGCTGCGAGCGGCCTGGCGCTGATAAGTTCGATCGGCGCATTTGGCGGCTTCCTGGGACCCGTCCTCATGGGCTGGCTAAAGACAGCAACGGGATCGTTTTCCGCTGGTCTGGTATGCATGGCTGCCCTCATTGCCCTATCGGGAGCGTTGACCGCGCTTCTCCCCGCCCTGCTCCGTACAAAATCCTGAGCCCCTGGATGGACAGTCGTACGCCATTGCGAACTTGCGCTTCCTTCGACATGCCAGCGGGTGCGTGCGACGCTCACGTACACATGATTGGCGACAAGCAGCGCTTCCCGATCTCTGCGACCCGCAGCTATACGCCTGGCGAGGCATCGCTCGAACAGCTCAACGTCCTGCGTAACGCGTTTGGGCTGGACCGCGTGGTTCTGGTTCAGCCCAGCTTTTACGGCACGGACAACGCGTGTCTGCTTGATGCTCTCAAGCGGCTTGGCTCGTGCGCCCGCGGGATCGTCGTCATAGACGAACAGGTCACCGACGCGGAACTGGAACGGATGAATGAATCCGGCATCCGCGGCATTCGCATCAACCCCAAGGGATTTCCCAGCGACCACGCGAGGATCGCAGATCTCGCACAACGGATATCGATACGCGTAGCGCCATATGGCTGGCACGTACAGGCCTTTCTTCCACTTTCAACGGTAGCGGTTCTACATCGCACGTTGGCCGGACTCCACGCGCCGATCGTCCTCGACCACTTCGCCGGCGCCTCGGCGGATGGCCTTGATCAGCCGGGCCTCGAATCATTGTTCAAACTTCTGGACTCCGGGAATTGCTACGTGAAGTTGTCGGCGCCTTACCACGCGGCTAGATCGGCGCCCTACTATCCCGAGATGTTGTCTCTTGCGCATGCACTGATCGCCCGGCGCAGCGATCGGATTCTTTGGGGAAGTAACTGGCCGCATACCAATGCGAAGCCGGTTCAAGGTATTTCTGCACTCGAGGTCAGTCCGTTCCGCGATGTCGACAATGCCGCACTCATCAATCTTGTTTCGGCGTGGGCACCCGACGCCGAAATCAGGACGAAGATCCTTGTGGACAATCCGGCCGCACTGTTTGCATTCCCTCGCTGATCGAGGGTTGCGTGTCCCGGCGATAGCTAGAAGTGGGCCTCGTATGTCGGTTCTGTTGAAGTCTCGGACTGATCGGGCATCGGTGAATCGGCGGTAGCGGCCTTCTGTTTGCTCGCGATATCCAGATGCATCCGCATGTAGGCCGCCGCTCGATCGCGACTGCCACCCTCAACGAAGTCCAGTATTTGCAGGTGTTCGCGGCATTGCTGAACCACTCGCGCCCGATTCGTTGCTGCCCGGTACTCCAGAAATCGCCGCAGTTGATTCTGACGCTCGAGCGCTTCCACGAAAAACCGGTTGCCGGAGCATCGCGCCAGGGTCTCGTGAAAATCCGAACCGTTGACAAACAGCATCGAGCGAGGAAGCGTGAAGATCTCACCCTTCAGCATTTCATTCTGCACTTTCCGCAATCGGGCAAACTCAGACTTGTCGATACGGAAAGTGGGCTCCATCAGCGCGGAAGGCTCGATCGACATCCGGAACCGATAGCTCTGGATGTATGCCTCCCGATCATTCAGAAACGGGTTGATGCGCCATCCCTGCCCAGGCTTGCGAGCGATCATCCCCTCGCTCGACAGTCGCGCAAGGACTTTTAGCAACTGCCCCCGCGGCACGCCGTACCGTCGCTGCAACTCCGCTTCGTAAAACTCTTGCGAGATCGCACCGGTCAGGCAGTCATCCGACACACGCAGGTAAAAGTCCTCCTGCGGATCATTGCCGAAGGGAAGCTTCGCCACATCGATACCCTTCCCGTCGACCGCGAGGAAGATACCGCGATTGGCTTCCTTGACGACAATCCCGTGTTGAGCGAGCAGAGCCAGACCGCGCCGGATCGGCGTGCGTGAAAGGCCCAGTTCGTTCGCCAACGCCTCTTCTCGAAGATGCTCCCCGGCACGAAGCGCTCGGGTCTGGACTATGTCAATAATTTTCGCGGCGACCTGATCGGCAAGCGCGCTGGCTGGTTCGTTTTTCATATCAAAAGTAGCAAAGTTGTACGTTGATATCACAAAAAACCGTTCGTTAAAAGAGAACGGGAGATGGTGCACACCCGCGTCGCTCTTATGGATTGCTCATTGGAACTCAGGGTCTATCCCGAGGTGAGCTTCACAAGCAAAGTGTACTATGCGTTAATTAGATACAATCTGATGGCGAGTTCTGCGATGAGTCGAGCATCAAGAATCACCCTTATCCACGCGACTGCGGTTGCCATGCCGCCCATCGCGGAGAGTTTCAGGCGGCTATGGAAGGAAGCCGTCGTGTACAACCTGCTCGACGACGCGCTGACACCGGATCTGGAATGTCACGGGGGCGACGTCAACGCAATGGCGCCCAGATTTACTGAACTGGCCCAATATGCGGCGCGCGGCGGTTCTCACGGTGTTCTCTTTACATGCTCGGCATTCGGCCCAGCAGTCGAAGCTGCGCGTATGGCCGTCGATATTCCGCTTCTAAAGCCGAATGAGGCAATGATCGAAGAAGCCGCTGGATATGGGCAAACCATCGGCCTGGTTGCCACGTTCGAGCCAGCGCTGGCACCCATCACAGCGGAATTCCTCGAATACGCGAAGGAAAGCGGTGTCACTCTGGAAGTACAACCGTACCTCGCGGCCGGAGCATGGGAGGCCATCCAGAACGGCGACAAGGACGCACACGATCGTCTTGTTGCGCAGACGTGCGCAAAGGCTTCCGCTTGTGACGTGATCTGCTTCGCTCAATTTTCGATGACCACCGCGCAAGAGAGTTCGCAGCAGGCATCAGGCAAACGTGTCCTCACAACGCCGGACAGCGCGGTACGAAAACTCAAGGCGCTGCTGTCCTGAATGGTCGAAATGGCGGAGCCTTTCACCTCGTCCGCGTACCGCGGCACATCGATCGTGACCGGGTGCCAGGTATCGGGTATCGGAGACAACCATGTCGAATCGTCGGGGTTGGGTAGCCCTGTTTCTCTTCTGCCTGTCCATGATCAACTACATGGACCGCATCGCGCTTTCGATTGCGGCGAAGCCGATCGCCGTGCAATTCAAGCTGTCGACCGTCGGCATGGGATACCTTTTCTCTTCGTTCATCTGGAGCTATGCGCTCTTCCTCCTGCCGCTCGGTTTTCTGATTGACCGATTCGGCACGAAGAAAATGGCCGCAATCGGTATCTTTGTGTGGTCGGCTGCGACAGCCCTAACGGGAGCGACAAGCAACTTTGTGAGCCTGCTTTGTGCCCGCCTGGTCATGGGAGCCGGCGAGTCAAGCAGCAACCCGGTCAGCGCAAAAGTCATACGCCAGTGGATCCCTGCGTCCGAGCGAGGCATGGTATCGGCAATCGTGAATAGCGGATCGTACGCCGGTCCTGCAATTTGCTCCGTGCTGTTGGGCTCGCTCATCGAATTGTTCGGTTGGCGTGTCTCGTTCGTCATTGCCGGGTCAGTTGGATTCGTGTGGCTTGCCGCGTGGCTCATCTTCTTCAATACTCCAGAGAACACTTCGTGGCTGAAAGCTGAAGAACGCGAGAAAATTCTCCGCGAGCGTGAATCGAAATCCGCAGAGGGCCCCCGCACTGAGCACGTAACCGGCTTCCTGTCGCTTCTGCGAACTCCGACACTCTGGGCTCTTGCAATCACGCAGGGTTGCAATGTCTACTCGCAGTACCTCTTTCTGACCTGGTTGCCGAGCTACCTGCAAACCAGCCGTCATCTCAGCATCGCTAGCACAGGGTTGTTTTCCGCAGTTCCGTATGCTTCGTCGGTAATTCTATGCATTCTGGCGGGACGGCTGAGCGATCGCTATCTTAAGAAGAGCGGCGTAGGAACAGGACGCCGACGTAACGCGGTTGCCATCGCCCTGCTAACCGCGTCGATGATCCTGGCTGTCCCGTTTACGTCGAATCTTGCCGTTCTGCTCGTTATCTTCTCGATCACGCTAACCGGTATCGCCTCGACGACCTCGCTCAATCAAGCGCTTCTGAACGACCTGCTGCCCAACTCGCGAGACGTTGCGAAGGCGATGGCTTTCCTGGTTCTTGGCGGCCAGGTCTTTGGCATCGCCGCACCGATTGCGACGGGCTATATTGTCGCGGCCACCGGCAATTTCGATTGGGCATTCGGCGTCGCCGGCCTTCTTCTGCTGTTCGGAGTGCTCGTTGTAACGACGATGACCCGTTCGCCGATGATTCGGGTTAAATCAACGAGCAGCATTGCTCACATCGCCTGACCACTGCGGCTTTGCTCGCCATCGTCAGCTCGCACCTCAGAACACGTCTCAGCCCATCCGATCAATGCAATCTGGACAGAACGAGCAACGTGATCGTGACCGTCAGCGCGCCTCCAATTCGTGTCGCGATCTGTGCGAACGGCATCAAGCTCATGCGGTTGCACGCGGTCAGAATCGCCACGTCGCCCGTGGCTCCTTGCCCGCTATGGCAGGCGTTGACGATGGCCATGTCGATGGGATACATCTTGAGCCATTTGCCTACGATAAATCCCGTGCCCATCAAGGTCGCGACCGTACAAACAATCGTGATCACGTTCGGTACGTTAATCGCGGCCATCAACTTGTCCCACGGCGTCATCGCGGTGCCGATCGCGAACAGCAGCGGATAGGTCACCGCGGTCGAAAAAAACTGATAGACGATGCGAGCCCCGCCTTGCAGGTTGGGCGAAGCGAACCGGCCGATCTTGATGAACACCGCCACAAACAACATGGCGACCGGCGCCGGCAAGCCGAGCAACCGGTGGCACAGCAGCCCCACCAGGTAAAGCGATATCGCGGTGATCGCTGCTGCGGCAACCGTGTTGACGTCTGGTGCGCTCGGTATTTCCTCCTTGATCGCGTCGACGTCGTGGCCCACCTCGCGCTGTAGTATTCCGTTGCCTGTGAGGTGGGGCATTTTTTCCCCCAGCCAGTTCAGAAGACCGGAGAGAAGAATCGCCGACAGACTGCCAATCATTACGGAGGGCAGAACCTGCGCGAATACGGGCCCTTGGGCGGCGTTCAGGATTTCGGAGTAGCCGACTGAAAGCGGTATCGCGCCTTCGCCGACGCCGCCAGCCATGATCGGAATCACGATGTAGAGCAGCGTGTGCTCCGTGCCGAGACCCAATGCTGTCCCAACCATCGTACCCACGATACCGGCCATGATCGAACCAGCCGCAAGCGGGATAAATATCTTCACGAACCCACGGATCAATACATACCGGTCCATGCTAAAGATGCTGCCAACGATGATCGACGCGATAAAGAGGTACATGAAATTGCTGACGTTGGTGAAGTTCGTCACCATCGTCAGCAGCTTCGCCGGAAGCAGATGATGAAATGCGAGCGCCGACGGCAGGAAGGTCGCCACGATCGCGCCGGCACCAATCCTTCTAAAAAACGGCAAACGCTTGCCGATTTCGGCACACGTAAAGCCGCACACCACCAGTACCGCTATCGCCATCGATATTTCGCCTGGCACCTTTCCGGTCATCACGAACGCGACGATCAGCCCGACCAGCAGCACATAAATCGGCAGGGGAATGATGCCGACGCGCAGTTCGACGATGGCCCACCAGCCATTGGGCCAGAAAGGAACGCGTGCCTCCTTGTGCGGCGCCGTGGACAATTCACCAGCAGGTTTCAACGTGTGTCTCCGCGGTCATTCGACGTAGTCGGTCTGGTGCCGATTCGTAGTGTGGGCGTTCTGCCCAAAGTGCAGCGCCTGCCTGCAGTGGCTCGGAGCGCGATTTTCAGTTACGGGATGGATCGAGCGTCGACGACACCAGCACGTGACCCTCCATCAGACGACGCGCACTGCGGCTCATCATCGCTTTCGTCACCACCCAGACGCCATCGCATTGCTCAGCTTCGGCACCCACCGCCATGACACCCGACGGGTGGCCAAACCGGATCTCGCCCGAGACTTTCGCCGCCACAAGCTGATTCACCACTGTGCCTGGAATGGCACCGGCAACCGCGATCGCTACCGCGCCCGTGCCGGTCATCGCGTGGTGGAGTTTGCCCATCGAGAGAATGCGTGCGTTGATGTCGACGCTCGATGGTTCGATGGTCTTGCCGCTCGATGCGACGTAAGCGACCGGCGATGAGACAAACGCCAGCTTCGGTGTGTGCGGTCGCAGCTCCGTCACCTCTGCGGGTGTACCGGCGAGACCCATACACACTGCGGCGTGCGAACGGATCGCTTCGCACTTTTCAAGCAACGCAGCATCACCGTTCACGTCCGGTTGCATCTCGTTGCCACGCAAGCCGAGGTCCGCGGCACGAATAAAAATCGCTGGATTGCCCGCGTTAATCATCGTGACCTGGAAGATCCCATAGCCAGGAACGTCCAGGGCATCGACTGGGTTGCCCGTCGGAAACATATTGCCGGCGATTTCCTCACTGTCTTCCGGCCCTCCCGGGTCAAGGAACTCGATCCTGATTTCAGCCGCGGGGAATGTCACGCCATCCAGTTCGAATTCGCCCTCTTCAACCACCTGTCCATCTTTCACCGGCACGTGCGCGATGATCTTTGCGTTGATGTTGGCCTGCCAGATGCGCACGGTCGCGATGCCGTGCTCAAGCGTATCTACGAAACCTTGAGCGATCGCAAACGGCCCAACCGCAGAGGTCAGATTGCCGCAGTTGCCCGACCAGTCGATGACTGGCTTTTCAATCGAGGCCGCACCGAACAGATAGTCGACATCGCAGTCCGGACGCGACGACGGTCCCACCACTACGAGCTTGCTGGTGCTCGAGGTAGCCGCACCCATCCCGTCGATCTGCTTTTCGTACGGGTCCGGGCTACCTATCACGCGCAGAAGAATCTTGTCCCGCAGTGCCGGGTCCGACGGCAGGCTGTCAGCACGAAAGAAAACGCCTTTACTCGTACCGCCACGCATATAGACAGCCGGAATCCTGTATTGGGTCACGTGATGCTCCTAGCGAGTTTTGAAGACGATGCAGACGGGGCTGCCGGTTGACACAACGTGGTCTGTCGGCGACAGCGTTCCAGTGTTGGCATCGATCAGGTATTGAACGATTGAATCGGAAAGCTCATTGGCCACGTAGAGCATGCGGGCGTCATGGCTCAGGCACAGGAATCGTGGGCATTCGCCCCGGGCGTCGGTCCAGCGGGTCTTCAGCGGGATGCCCGTCGTATCGTCCAGTCCGACCGTGGCGATACTGTCGTGACCGCGGTTCGAGACGTACAGCGTGCGACCGTTGGGGTGAATTGCAATTCCCGCAGCACGGGAGCGTTCGTGACACGCGGCGGGCAGCACGGATATCGTATGCAGTGGCTCAAGCGTGCCGCTCAGCGGCTCAAAGGCCCAGGCCGTCAACGTGGAGTCCAGCTCGTTGGCTACATAGACGATGGGAAGCTTCGGGTGGAATGCGGCATGTCGCGGCCCCGCACCTTCACGGCTGCGACCGGAGGTGACAACGGGCATCCCCCCGATACCACTCCACTTCACGACAAAGACCGTGTCGAGTCCCTTGTCCGGCACGATGTGCCAGTCCGTGTTGTAGCGTTGCGTTGCAAACCGTGCGATATGGTGCGGATGCGATGAAGTCTGCTCGATACGATGCGGACCTGGCGTGCCAGGTAGATCGACGACAGACAATACGCGACCAGGCGCACCGTCTGGTTCGATCGGCAACTGGCTGACGGACCCCGTCGCGTAGTTGGCGACGACAAGCGCGTCACCGCTGCGAGACAACGCAAGGTGCACGGGATTGCGCCCCTGACAGGGTTGTCGATTCAGCAGACGGAGCCGGGCCGTCGCTTGATCGATTGCAAAGCTGCTGACCTGCATACCGTCGCCATGCACGACATACAGCACGTCCTGCGCGTCGTTGAGCACGAGGAAGCTGGGGTTGTCGAGAGGCTCGAATGATTCGACCCGCTCCCATGTGCCCGACAGCGGATCGACCGCATAGACACCGATCCCTTTGCCGCGTGCATTGCGCTCACGTGTTGTACGGCATCCGACATATGCAAAAACGGAGCTCATGTTGATGCGGCCTCGAGCATTTCGCCTGAGATGCGCGGCAACAAACCTCCCGCGTTGAAGATTTCCGCTTCCTCTTCAGTGTCGATGCGGCATTTGACCCGCGCGGTCACCACCTCGCCATTCTTGCGGGTGATTCTCAAGGTTAGCAGCGCGCCTGGCGAGACGTTCCCCTCCACGCCTTCGACTGCATAGACTTCTGATCCATCCAGCGCTAGCGTTAAGCGATCGTGTCCCGCAGTGAATTCAAGCGGCAGCACACCCATACCGACCAGATTCGAGCGGTGAATACGTTCGAAGTTTTCGCACACCACGGCTCGCACGCCGATCAAACGCACACCCTTCGCCGCCCAGTCTCGCGACGAGCCCGAACCGTAGTTCTTGCCGGCTACCACGATCAATTCCTGTCCGCGGGCGACGTAAAATTCAGCCGCATCGAACAGACGCATGATCGTGCCTTCCGGCTCAATGCGAGTGAACGAACCCTCCTTGCCTCCGGCCATTTCGTTATGCAACCGGTTGTTCGCGAATGTTGCCCGGATCGCAACCCGATGATCGCCACGACGCGTTCCGTACGAGTTGAACTCAGCCGGCTGGACGCCGTGCTGAATCAGGTATTCGCCCGCCGCGCTTTCCGGCAGGATCGCGCCCGAAGGCGAGAGGTCGTCGGTCGTGACGTTGTCGCCGAATATGCCGATCGCCCGCATGTCCGCGAAACGCGCCGCGCTCGTGAGTTCGGATTGCCAGTACGGCGGGCGGCGGATGTAGTTGCTATCGTCGCGCCACGGGAATTGCGCCGGCACCTCGCTCTGCCCTTCAACCAGTTCGCTCTTGCGGAACATCTCCGTATAGATTTCGAGGTACTGGTCACCACCGATGCTTTCCTTGAGTAGCGCATCGATCTCCTCATCCGACGGCCACAGATCCTTCAGGTAGACCGGTGCGCCGGATTTGTCCGTGCCCAGCGCGCCTTCTTCGATATCGACGTGAATCGTCCCGGCGATCGCATAGGCGACGACCAGAGGTGGCGACGCGAGGAACGCCTCCTTGACCCGTGGGTGGATCCGACCGTTGAAGTTGCGATTGCCCGAGAGGACCGCAACGGCACGCACGTCACGACTAACGATGTCCGCTTCTATCTCTCTCGGCAGTGGCCCAGACATGCCGTTACATGACGTGCACCCGAAACCGATGATGCCAAAGCCCAGCGTTTCCAGCGGCGTCATCAGGTTCGCTGCGCGCAGGTAGCGCTCGACCGGCTTCGAACCGGGCGCGAGGGACGTTTTCACCCACGGTTTCCTTTCGAGTCCGAGCTCGACCGCCTTGCGGGCCACGAGCCCTGCCGCAATCATGTTGCGTGGGTTCGACGTATTCGTGCAACTGGTGATCGCGGCGATGACCACCGCACCCTCTTCCAGCTTGAACGGCGCACCGTCTCCGGTTTTGGCTTCAGGCACAGCAGCTTTGCTGGGACGAGCAATGCCTTTAGCGATCAAGCTTGAAAGCGGCACGCGATCGTGGGGATTCGCCGGGCCTGCTAGCGCGCGTCCCGCGCTCGACAGATCGAACGACAACACGCGGTCATATTCGACATCGGCGAAGTCGTCGGCCCACAGACCTTGGGCCCTGGCATAGGCTTCCGTCAACGAGATTTGCGCTTCGCTACGACCGGTCAAGCGCAAGAAGTCGAGCGTCTTCTGGTCGATCGCGAACAGCGCAGCAGTGGCGCCGAATTCTGGCGCCATATTGGAGATGGTGGCACGGTCGCTTAGCGTCATCGCGCGGGCGCCTTCGCCGTAAAACTCGATGATCGTGCCGACCACATTCTGCTTGCGCAGGAACTCGGTAATCGCGAGTACCAGGTCAGTTGCGGTGACGCCGGACTGCCGGAAGCCCTTCAGTTCGACACCGACGATGGTCGGTAAGCGCAGCCACACAGCTCGGCCGAGCATGACGGACTCGGCCTCAATGCCGCCGACGCCCCAGCCCAACACGCCGAGCGCGTTGATCATGGTCGTATGGCTATCGGTGCCGACCAGGGTGTCGGGGAACGCCACGCCGTCCTTCACCTGAATGACCGGTGACAGATGCTCGAGGTTGACCTGATGAAGGATGCCGTTGCCGGGCATCAACACATCGAGATTGGTAAACGCCTGCTTGCACCACGCAAGAAACTCGAAACGCTCAGCGTTCTTGTCTTGCTCGATCGCCATGTTTTTCGCCATGGCTTCAGGATCGGTGCCCGCCACTTCCACGTTGAGCGAGTGGTCAACCACCAGATGCGTCGGCACGACGGGGTTGATGGCGCTCGGGTCGCCGCCCGCTTCCGCGACTGCGTCACGCATGCCAGCAAGATCGACCAGCGCAGGCGTGCCGAGCAGATCCTGAAGAACGACTCGAGCCGGGTAATACGGGAAGTCCACGTCATGCCGGCGGTGCGCCAGTGCCTGCAGATACGCGAAAGATGCCGCTGTCGGGTGCTTGCGGACGATGTTTTCGGCAAATACACGGACGCTGTAGGGCATCTTCGCGAATTGGGCGACATCTATCGCGCCGGTAGCGTCTCGAACGCTGACGAAATCGATGGCGTGGGCAGGAAGCGTGCGGGGCATTGAGGTCTCTCTGGGATAACGCTGGGGTTTCGTGTCTCGACAAATGCATTTTATAACTACAAAACGCATTTTGTAAATTACACGCCAGACAGCGTTAACCCTGGATTTTCAAATTTACAGCGCAATATTCGCAAATATATTGGCTATCCGTTCGCAGGAAGAACGTTCCTTGCGCTTCGGCCATTCGATCTATATGATTACAAAACACAATAATGCTGGATGGGATCTGGCAATGGCAAAATCGCAGGCCGACCATTCAGATGCGCCGCCAGACCTGGCGGTCATGGACGGTCACGAATTGTCTTCACGCACCATGAGCTCGTCCCAATCCACATCCGCCCCACTTACGCCGTTGCAGACCCGTGTCACGCGGGAAATCCTCACGCTCGTGCGTCGCGATGACCTCGTAGCTGGCGACAGGCTCGCCGAATCCATCCTTGCCGAACGAATTGGTACGTCCCGCTCGCCAGTGAATGTCGCCCTGCATCACCTGGTGGCGCTCGGTGTGGTCTATTACGATGCGAACCGCGGCTTCTTCATGGCGAAGGCGGCCCGCGAAGTAACCGACGTTGCGTCACAGTTTTTTGATGAACCGGAAGAGCCGCTATACCTGCAAATTGCGGCCGACCGGTTGGCGCGGCGCCTGCCGGACGTCATATCCGAAGCTGACTTGATGCGCCAGTACGAAGTGTCACGAAGTGCGCTGCGGCGGGTTTTGTCGCTCATGCAGGAAGAAGGCTGGCTCGAACGCCAGGTCGGACACGGCTGGCAGTTTATGCCGATGATCGACTCGGTCGAAGCTTATGAGGAAAGCTATCTATTCCGGGTAGCAATCGAACCGACAGGCATCCTGTCGCCCACATTCAGCGCGAATCGCGTAGAGCTGGAAGGACTGAGGCGGCGCCAGCAGTTCATCGTCGACGGTGGGTATCTGACGATGAACTCGATCGAGCTATTCGAGGCGAACAGCGACTTTCATGAAACGATCGCCAAATGGTCGGGCAACCGGTTTATTGCCCAGTCGGTTCGACGCATGGACAGACTGCGCCGGTTAGTCGAGTATCGGCAGGCGAAGGCGCGTAAGCCCAGACAGGAGCAGGCACTCGAGCATCTTGCGATCCTCGATGCCATTGCACGCCAGGATTTGCTGAAGGCGGGAGCGCTGCTGCGCGATCATATCGAAGGGGCGCGCCGTGCGAAAGTTCATGCTCACGATGTGTTTGGGGCTTGAATCCTGCATATCCTGAGCATTGCACTTGCTCTTCCGATGTTGCCGCCGCTGCGTGATGCCTCTTTTCCCGATCGCTAGCAGTCAGACCGGTATACCATTGCGACGCGCATCGTGCGCGACGGTGCCCCGCTTACAAGGATCTATCAGTGCAACCCACGCACATCATCAGAAAAGCACACCCGACAGATCTTCCTTTTATCTACAGCGGAGAGCTCGATTACATCCGCAACATCGAATCCGAGCAGGAAGCTGGATGGAAAAATGCCATCCCCGCACACCTGCGACAGTGGACATCGAATCTCGATCGAATGTTCGTCGTCGAGCACGAAGGAAAAGTGGTGGGATATTGTTTCTGGCAGACGGACGACCAGAAAGCAGTTCTCGCATCGATTTACGTTGCGACCGAGCAGCGTCGACACGGCCTGGGCAGGCGTCTCTTCGACAAGTTCGTAGAGGATGCGTCGGCGCATGGTCACACGCACCTCATCGTGAACGTACACATCAATAATCCTGCCCGTGCCCTGTACGAGGCGGCGGGTTTTCAGCGGGTCCGAGAACGAGCCGACTATCTGGATTACGAATATATCCGTGCTCAAGACCAGGCAGTCTGATTCGATGAGCAGCTAACGTACCCGTTCAGAACTGGTGGCGCATGTCCACCATCACACCAGTTTGATCGACGCCCGGCAGTGGCGTCGAAGCGGGCGGGACCACGCCGCCGTCAATCGAGAACGCGGCGTTGCGCTCATTGAACACGTGCCCTGCCGTGACGTACACGGCGGTACGTTTGGACAGGAAATACATCGCGCGAGCGGCGATCACCGAGCCTCCCGAAGCGTTGCTGTCTACGCTGATATGACCGAACTGGGCGTCGAGCGCAACCTCCGGAACAGGAAACCAGCTTCCGCCGATCCACCAGTAGTTGCTCACCACGTCGAAAAGATTCGGTGTCTGCGCTCCATGATCGATTCGATGGACAAGTCCCGCGCCAATAGTCGCGCTGGAAAATTTCACATAGCCGTCGATGACGGCGCGCGTATCGGTTTGCGAGCCAAGCGGCAAGGGCGAGCCGGTGCCATCCCCACCGTAGTTGCGATCGAAGGCTGCTCCCACACCCCATTGCGCTGCGTCGTACTTCACCATTGCAGATATTGCTTTACAGGCCCGCCAGTTACCTGGCGATTGACCGGCGCACCCGCCGGCTGCCGCACTATCTACCGCATCGCGTCCCAGCGAATAGGTCACACCGACGGTCAAACCCGATGACTTGAAGGTATAGGTAATCGCATTGTCGACTCGCGGTTGAGTCAGGTAAGGATCCAGATCGGCGGCGGCATAGATATTCGGTGCCAACGTATCTTCTGGCAACAATGCCCAGAAGATCTGCGAATATTGCCGACCCAGAGTCACGGTCCCCCATGATCCAGAAAGTCCGACATAAGCCTGCCTGCCAAATAACCGACCACCTTGATTCAGCGTGCCCTGTGACGGCGCAAACCCCGACTCCAGTACAAAAACGGCACTGAGGCCGCCACCCAGATCCTCTTTGCCGCGCAGGCCCCACAGCGACGGTAAGGAAGCCGTCAATGTGGGCACATGTACTCCGCTCGACTTCTTCGGACCGATGTTGGTCACATATTCAAAGCCCGTATCGATGATTCCATACAGAGTCACGGAACTCTGCGCATTCGATGCGCTCGACGCACCTGCGACCCACACCAGGAGCGCCCACCGCAATATCCGATGCCGCGAATAAACGCCGCGGGCACGATTCATCTGTGCATTCATACACCTGTCTCCATGTCGTTGAATTCTCATACGTTGTGACGGATTCGATGAGTTCCGCTCTGAGTTGTTATGCAAGCAAAGTCATCGCTATCGATGAAGACGCTTTAGCGCGGCGCGTCCTTAAGCACTCGACAGCGGATAGCGCGAGTAATGAACTTCAAGGTCAGACATCCGCCGAGGCAACGGCACGTCATGCAGTCGCACGTCGAATTTGCAACGCGCAGGCTGAGTAATTAGCAAATCGACCCGGTCAGCGGCTACTGGTCGAACACGCTGCGCGGTTCATGTTGTTATGCCCTGTCACTCGCCTGGCAAGATCGGCGACGCCCTGTGGGAGTCGGTCGCCGCGCCACGCGACGTGCAGGTCGGGCCGCACAAGAATGAGATCGCGTTCATAGACGGCACGTAGTGTGAGATTCGGCACCACGAGCACATCGAGCGGCACGCCAAGCGCTTCGAACGCAGCGCAAAGCGGACTTACGTCGTGCCCGCCCTTGACATCGATCAACGCAAAACGATCCGGGCGTAACCTGTCGTGGAGAGCGCTTCTGTCGGCGAGCCACATATGAGGAAGCCGCGCGCCCGGCCACGTCGTGGGACGATAGGCACGCAGATCGTGCTGCGGCCCACCCGGTACGTTCTCGATGATCGGCGAATCCACATAGCGATAGCCCAGCTCCGCGCCGATCATCTCGTTCGACTTGCGCTGCTCCACATTCGCTACCTCGGCAAGATGCGCGCGGGCATCTACTCCGGCGGGCGTATCGTCACCGATCTCCGGGCGCACCTCGGCCAGCCATGCACGATATCCAAGCGAGGCGTAGCGCGATGCGCCGACCACCCGTTCGCCAATCTGGCGCCGTTCGGTTTCGTACGAGGCCAGCAACTCAGGACCACCCCACCCTTGCAGCGTCGCAGCCAGTTTCCACGCAAGATCGGTGGCGTCGCCGACGCCGGTATTCATGCCCAACCCGCCCGTAGGAATCACGAGATGTACCGCATCGCCGGCGAGCAACACTCTTCCCTTGCCATAGCGTTCGGCCAGCAGCAAGTTCTGTCGCCACTCCGCGCAATACAGCATCTCGTAGCGCAGCGGAACGCCGACGATCCGCTCGAACACGCGCCGCATCTCAGCATCGCTCGCGACGGCGGAATGGACAGTCCAATGCCGCGTCGAGTCCTGCATGATCATGAAGGTAGGTGGTCCACCCGCGACCAGATAGTGGCGCCCGCGGCGTGGACCGTTGCCTATCGGCAGTCTCTCGTAGAGTTGCTCGCAGTAAAACAGGCCCTGCCTCAACCGCGCGATATCGCCTTCGCTCTCGAGGCGAATGCCCAGTTGCTTGCGCACACGGCTAGCGCCTCCGTCGCAGCCCACCAGGTAGCTAGCCTCCAGTGTTCTTCTCACATCGTTTGCATCATTGACCGTGACCAGAACGCCACCATCGTGCTCGGTGAATTCCAGAAACGTCGTGCTGCGCATCACCGTGACCGTCGGCAATTGCTCCGCCACTTCGAGAAGAAGCGGTTCGAGTGTGTACTGCGAGATGAGCTGATACGGTTCGAGTGGCAGGCTGCCGTCCCCGGACTCGTACGTGAGCGCACGCGCCTGTGCTACCGACGGATAGGGCAAGTGCAGGACATGCGGCTCCACCATGGAGCGGATGATCTGGACGTCCATCGGAATATCCTCGGGCATCCCGGCCGCGCGAATACGATCGGCTATACCAAGCCGCCGGAAGATCTCCATCGTCCGCGCGTTACAACGCTCCATCTTCGGCAGAAATTCAGGCTGCGCTTTCTGTTCGACGAGCACGCAGGCAATGCCGCGTCTGCCGAGATCGATCGCAAGCGTCAGTCCCACCGGCCCCGCTCCAACAATGACCACTTGAGCTTGCAAAAGGCGACCTCCGTTTTCTATCTCCTGTCTGCCGGGCATGACAACCGGTCCATGCATCGCGTATTTTTTATTTGATTTGTCAAATACATGAAGATGATTGTAGTTGATTTATCAACTAGAAATACTCATGTAAACCCTCGACCGGACACGGGAATTCCGCCGGATCGCTCTTGCCCGTAGTCTGAACAAAACGTGGAGTTAGCCTGCACGGGCCTCGTCGCGAGGCCGCGCCCGTGCTAGCGGGAAGTGTTTCCCAGCTTGCCCGGGCACAGCTTCAGCCGGTCGATAAGCCACCGCCCGGCCGGCCCGGGTGGCGCCGCGGTCGGGTAGATGGCGAACATCGGCAGCATGAGACCGCCGGGAGGGACATCCTCAATTTGCAGGACGACGAGCTTGCCGCTGGCAATATCCGCGGCAACGGCATGCAGCGGCATGCCACCCCAGCCCAGGCCGTTGAGAAGGAAAGCGTGTTTGGCGAAGAGGTCGGCAAGCCGCCAGGTGGACGGCGACATTACACCGACTTCGCGCCCGTCGGATTGATTCGTTCTATCGGTCAGAACAAGCTGGACATGCTTGGCAAGCTCAGCTTTCGGAATGATTCCATCCAGCGCTGCAAGTGGATGATCGGGAGCCGCGACCATCAGGAAACCAACGTCGAGCAGACGCTCCGTCGACATGGACGGTGGCACAACGGGCAGCGGTCCGATAATGCCAAAGCTCGCGCGCCCATCAAGAATGGGTTGAAGCACACCGCCGAGCGCTTCGACATAGAGTCGCAGCGGCGTGCCCGGAAACTCTTCCTTGAACTGCTTCGCCGCCGCGGTTATAGCCTCGATCGGCAAAAACACATCGATCACTGCCGACAGTTCCGGCTCCAGCCCCGATGACATGGCTTTGGCACGCGCCTTCATGAAGTCGACACCGGAGACGATGCCGCGCGCATCGGCAAGCAGAACAACACCGGCCGGCGTCAGCTTCGGATAGCGACCTGAGCGATCGAACAGCGGCACACCAATCTGTTCCTCGAGATTGCTGACGAGCTCGCTCACCGCAGATTGCGCTCGCCGCAGCTTACGCGCCGCGGCGGAGAAACTGCCCTCGTCGACCGAGGTAATGAAGGTTCGCAACTGATCGAGAGAGACACCATCTAGCATTACACGCTCCATCCATCGGTCACAGCGATAGATAAGATCGGAATATAGCGGCTATTCGACATGGCATCAAACATGAGACAAATCACGGGTGTTTCGATACCTCAAACGCGTTATCCAATTCTTCCCGCGAGACTAATTCCATGAAACTTCTGCATATCGATTCCAGCATCCTCGGTCAACACTCGGTCAGCCGTGTTCTCACTTCAGAAATCGTGGCGCGACAGGTCGAACTACATCCGGGTATCGACGTCATCTACCGTGATCTCGCGAACGATGCCCTCCTGCATCTGTCCGGCGCACATCTCGCGGTCTTCCAGGGCGCGGCCGTGTCCGATGCTGCGTTAGGCACCGATCTCGCTACCGGTGGTGCATACCTGGACGAACTGTTTGCGGCCGACATCATCGTCATCGGTGCGCCGATGTACAACTTCTCGGTGTCTTCGCAGCTCAAGGCGTGGATCGACCGTGTCGTCGTCGCCGGCAAGTCCTTCAAGTACGGCGAGAAAGGTCCAGAAGGCCTGCTGCCGAAGAGCAAGAAAGTCTTCGTCGCGTCGTCGCGTGGTGGCGTCTATAGCGGCGGCAGCCCCGCAGCGATTTTCGATCATCACGAGACTTACCTGACGGGCGTGTTGTCCTTCATCGGGCTGACCGACATCACTATCGTCCGGGCTGAGGGTCTCAACCTGGGGCCCGACGCAAAGGATGCGTCGATTGCTACGGCGCTCGCCGACATCGCAGCGCTAGCTGCATGAGCACGATATTCGAAAAGATCGCAGCACCTGAACGCAAGCTCTTTACCCTTACAGAGGAATTCCTCTTCATGAAATCACGTTACCTTGCCGCAGGCATTGTGGCCGCAACGCTAGCCTTCTCTGCTGCGGTACCGCAGGCGATGGCGCAGCAAGTTTCCTCGAAAGATCCAGAGGCGGTCAAAGCCGGGAACTACAAGGTCGAGCCTTTCCACACGCAAGTCGGCTTCTCGATTTCGCATTTCGGCTTCTCGGACTTTTCCGGTTTCTTCTCTGGAGCCTCCGGCACGCTTCAGTATGATCCGTCGAAGGTATCGCTCTCGAAGCTGGACGTTTCCATTCCCGTGCAGTCGATCCTCACCACCGTGCCTCCGCTCAATGAACAGCTAAAGGGAGAGCAGTGGTTCGACGCGGCTAAATTCCCTGCTGCGACTTTTACCTCGACCAAAGTCACGTCGACCGGCAAGGGTGCGGTCACTATCGTCGGCGATCTGACTCTGCATGGCGTCACCAGGCCGGTGACGCTTAAAGCTCACCTTGTCGGCTCGGGTATCAATCCGCTGAATAAGGTTTTCACGGTGGGCTTCGAAGCGACTGGTGTCATCAAACGCAGTGACTTCGAGATCAAGCAGTATTTGCCGCTGGTCGGCGACGAGGTTCAACTAAAGATTGCTGGGGCTTTCGAGCTTCAGCAATAAGCGACTCCTATGGATAGGGCGCCGGCCCTATCAAATCATCATCGGGTTCTATCCTGCCCATCCACTGACGGACAGGATGCCCCACTACGTGGTCTTCTTCGCGTCAAGATTTAAAAGGCGAACCATCGCCTCCCGCATCGCAAACTTCTGCACCTTTCCCGTAACGGTCAGCGGCATTTCGTCGACAAAGCGAACATACCGCGGCACCTTGTAATGCGCGATCTGTCCGCGGCAAAAATCGCGGATGTCTTCCTCGCTGGCGTGTTCGCCTTGTCGAAGCACGATCCACGCACATAGTTCCTCGCCGGTTTTGTCGTCCGGCACACCGAACACCTGAACATTCTGGATCTTGGGATGCGTGAAGAGATATTCCTCTATCTCGCGAGGATAGATGTTCTCGCCACCGCGAATCACCATGTCCTTCAGCCGGCCGACGATGTTGCAATAGCCGTCGGCATCGATCGTTGCAAGGTCGCCTGTATGCATCCATCCATCGAGGATGCTCTCGCGTGTCTTCACCTCGTCGTCCCAGTAGCCCAGCATGACGGAGTATCCCTTCGTGCAGAGTTCCCCTGTTACGCCGACGGGCACCGTATTGCCGAGGTAATCGACGATCTTCACCTCAAGGTGCGGTTGAATCCGCCCGACAGTGGTAGTGCGTTTATCGAGCGGATCCGTGGTTGCACTCTGAAACGACACGGGGCTCGTCTCCGTCATGCCATACGCGATGGTGACCTCCCGCATGTGCATCCTGGCCATCACCTGCTCATGGTCTCGATCGGGCATGGCGAGCCCGCCATGATGCCCGTGCGGAGACTGCTCAGATCAAACGTGGCGAACGCCTCATGTTCCAGCTCGGCAATGAACATTGTCGGTACGCCGTGTAGTGCCGTGCAGCGCTCCTGCTCGACCGACGCGAGCGTCGCGCCGGCATCGAATCCCTCGCCAGGAAAGACCATCTGCGCGCCAACCGATACGCATGCCATAACGCCGAGCACCATCCCGAAGCAGTGGTAAAGCGGAACCGGAATGCAAAGCGAGTCGGTCTCGGTCAGCTTCATGGCCATTGCCACAAAACGTCCGTTGTTGACGACGTTTCGATGTGTCAGCGTGGCACCTTTCGGACTGCCCGTGGTACCGCTCGTGAACTGAATGTTGATTGGGTCTTGCGCGGATAGATCGTTCGTCGCCTTCTGTCTCTCATGTAAATTCGCCGCGCCGCCCAGCATGACGGCGGCAAACGGCATTACACCCGGGATGTCCTGATCGCCAACGGATATGACAGTCCGCAATTGTGGCAAACGCGCACACTGCAAGTAACCGGCTCGCTGCGCCTTAAGCTCCGGAGCAATGTCGAGCAGCATCGAAATGTAGTGTGACTTCTTGAATTGCTCAGCCGTCACGAGCGCCTTGCACCCCACCTTGCGCAAGGCGTACTCGAGCTCGGAAACCCGATAGGCCGGATTGATGTTGACCAGTACCGCACCGATGCGTGCCGTGGCGAACTGTGTGAGCAACCATTCGAATCGGTTCGGCGACCAGATTCCGACGCGGTCGCCCTTCGTTATGTCCAGGGACAAAAGACCCGCAGCCAGTCGATCGACGCGTTCGTCGAACTCCTTCCACGTCCAGCGCACGCCCTGCTCGCGGAACACGACAGCTTGTCGATCAGGAAAGCGTAGCGCCGTATCTCTCAGCAACTGACCGATGGTCGCCTCGCTTAACGGAACGTCTGTCTCGCCACGCACGTACGCAACGCCATCGACAGGTGCGACAAGCGCAGTAGAACCGGGGAAAGTTTGCATCACGCCTTTCTCTCCGACTACTTGCCGTAGAACACCAGATCGCCAGGCACCGCATCGCGATCGAACGCTTCGGCGGTGTTGGCAAAACCACGCGTAGCGTCTTCCGTGTGATACAGATCCAGCCAGAGGTCCGGCATTGCAATGTCGGCACCCGCCACACCGCCGCTCGACCACGTTTTTAGCAGCGTCCGTGTCACCGCGTAGGAAAGCGTAGGACCGTCCGATAGTTGTGTGATCAACTCACCCGCAACCCGTTCGAGCTCATCCGGTTCGGCCACATGTGTGGCAATGCCGAGCTCCCCGGCGAGAGCGCCTGGAATTCCTTCGCCGAGCATGGCAAAGCGCGACGCGCGGCTACGTCCCACGCGTTCGGCCAGCCGCTGCAGTCCGCCGGCGACGGGCAACATCGCGGTAGTGACCTCTACGCATCTGAAGACCGCGTTCGTTGCCGCCACGATGAAATCGCAACTCAAGGCAAGTTCAAAGCCGCCACCGAATGCGAGGCCCTGCACCACGGCCACCGTGGGAATACGCAGTGCCTCGATGGCACGATACGACGCGTTGACATCCGCGACGAACGTGCGAAACCAGTTCAGGTCTTTACCGGGCCACTCGCGAACCTCGCCGCCGTGACTGAAATCCGGCCCCTCCGCGCGAACGACGAGCACCCGGATATCGCTTTCGCTAGCTTCATGAATCGCATCGCGCAGACCTTGGGCAAAACGCAGATCAAGCCGGTTGTAGGGCGGATTCGCCAATACGATCGTGCCTACCTTTCCATCACGCTCGAAACGTATGCTCTTCATTGATAAACCTCAGATTGATGATCAAATTCAGCGGGTGCCAGTTGGCACCTCGCAGAAATCCGCGACTCAGGACGACCGCCCGTTCAGCGCAATGATGGGAAGCAACAAATGCGACGGACGATCCGCGTCGCGGTAGATCTTGTGGGTGACCGTGTCGCTGCTGCATACGTGATACGGGATGTACTCGACATCGGTCATCGCGCCGGTTCCGGTCGGCACGTCCAGACTGCAAATCTCCAGGCAGATCCGATGACCCGCCTTGAACTGGTTCGCCATCGCCAGCACCTGAATCTCATACTTGACGATCTCGCCTGGCGTAACCGGTTCGATCGAACTCTTCGTCAACTTGTGGAACGGTTCTCCAGGCTTCGACCGGTCGGGATCGGTTGCCCGATATGAGGCCTTCAACCAGCCGCGCGTCAGTTCGCGTTCCGGCAACGTATCCGGAACGGTTCGTTCGCCGGCACGCGCAGTGACCACCGAGACGTCCGGTCCCACGTCCTTGAGCACGACGATCCAGTTCGTGTCCGCCTGATCGATTTCAGCGTAGAGCGTGAGTGAGATCGGGCCCGCTACCAGCACGTCGTGGGCGAGCGGTTCGGTCATATAGCGCAGGCGCTCGACCCTGGTGGTTTTCTTGAGCGGCATCTGCGTAAAGACATCGGGCTCGCGCTGCGCATTGCCGACCTCAGCCGACGGTCGGGGGGCATCGGTGGAAAGCCGCTCCCAACCGGCGAGGTGATACTTGACCCATTGTGTTTCGGGCAAGGGCCAATCGGTACCCGTGCGCCATTCGTTCGCGCCCATCACCCAGTAGCGAACCGGCGGCTCGTCCATGATGCCGGTGTCGACACCCTTGAGCCAGTAGTCGTACCAGCGAATGACTTCGTCGTGATACTGATGGAACGGTCTCTCCAGATGAGCCGGACCGGTAAAGACCAGCTTGCGCGGCTGCTTGACGTTGCCGAAATAGTGCTGGGCACCGAGCCAATGCAATTTGTACGTATACGCATAGGCACCGGACCCCGTATAGAACGGCACCTTGATCGCCTTGAAGACTTCTTCGGCACGCTCAACGGTTCCGTCCGGCTCCCAGGGGTTTGTCATGATGTGATACATCACCGCTGTACGCTGACCCTTCTGCGTCAGAATGTTGTAGAGGTTGATGTACATCTTGTAGTCGGGATTGCGCATGGCCGTTCGCCAGTGCGCCTCCTGATCGTCGGGTAGCGGTCCAGGTACGTCGCGCGATTCGTGAACCGTGCTAAAAACGTCGAGCAGGTAGGGGAACGTATGGATGACGCCGCCAGGATTGAAGTCCCGAAAGCCGAACATACCTCCGTAGGCACTACAGGCGTCGTAAGGGAAGATCGCCTTAAGAGCCGGATGCCCTTGCGCCGCCGCGCGCCATTGCTCTCCTGCGTACCCCGAAATGCCGACCATGCCGACCTTGCCGTCCGACCACGGCTGCTGCGTGATCCACTCGATCATGTCGTAGTGATCGGTGTTCTCACCACCATAGTGACCTTCCGATTTCGCCGAGCCTCGGGGCTGTGCAATGACATGCACATAGCCGTTAGCGATAAAGCGTCGGGTATCGCCCGCTTCGATCGGTCCGAACCACAGTGGCGCATGCGCCGGTTGCGGCGGCAGGACGTCGGCAATCTCCGGGCCCTGAATGTCCTTGTTGTGCAGCGCCGAAGCATAGAGCACCGGATACTTTCCGCTCGCCTCGGGTCGATAGACGTCGACTGCAAGACGGGTACCGTCTCGCATCGTTACGATGACGTCGCGTTCTTCAATCATGTTTTTTCCCTATTCGTTGGTACGTTCTGTCTTCCCGAAACACGGCTCAGGAAAACAACCATGACGCACGATGCGAGCGCGGGCACCGCAGCGGCGATAAACAATGCAGTATTCGACCACTGCAGCCTGATGAGCTGTCCTGCCACGACGGGGCCGATAATCGAACCCGCCCGGCCGATTCCCAGACTCCAGCCAACCCCGGTGGCGCGCAACGAAGTGGGGTACAGCGTCGCCGTCAGTGCGTTGACCGCGGGCTGCCCACCCACAATGCAGATTCCACTGATCAACACGACGGCGTAGCGCAATCCCGTCGACAGATCGGGGAGACCGACCGACGACACCGAAAATGTCGCCAGCAAAAAACCGAGCGCGAGCACCCGATAGAAACCGAAGCGGTCCATCAACGGCCCCATCAGCAACGCGCCGACCGTTCCGCCGATCTGCAGCGAGGTGCCGATGAGCACGGCCGTCGAGACCTCGTGGCCAACGCGCAAGGACAACATGGGCAGCCAGTTCGACAGGAAGAAGAGATCGAGCAGGTTCGCGAAGTTGATCCCCCACAGCAGTAGCGTCATCGCGCCGCGACCATCGCGAAACAGTTCGCCAACGGAAGCCTTCGTTTGCGACTGTGTGTGGACGACGAAGCGGGTTCCGGGTCCGATCCGGACATCCGGAGCAATTCGCTCAAGCCACCTGCCGATCGTTTCCGGGCTGCGCTGCTTGATCACCATCAGTTGAAGCGACTCCGGCAGATACCTCGCCATGACGACTGCAATGATCAACGGCAGCAGACCACCGACAAGGAACACCGGCCTCCATCCAAGTGACGGCAACAGCGTTGCGCAAAGCAGTCCGCCGGCAATTGCCCCGCCTGTGAAACCGCACGACACCCATGTCATCAACGACGCGCGATATTTGCGCGGACTGTATTCGCTGACCAGCGCGATGGCGTTACCCATCACGCCACCGATACCGAAACCAGTCAGGAAACGAATCGCCAGAAATTCCGGCACGCTGTGAACCAGCGTCGTACCCAGCATGCACAACCCATAGAAGACCGTCGCACCGACCAGTACGGGCCGGCGCCCTATGCGATCGGCCATTGCGCCAAGAACGATAGAACCCGCAAGCATCCCCAACAGGCTCGCACCGAATACCGGACCGAGTTCGGCAGCGCCGATGCCCCACGCGCGGACGATTGCGGGGGCGACAAAACCCATCGTCTGCACATCGAACCCATCCATCACCACCGAGCAACCGATCAGCACCATGATCCATTTCTGGAAGGTGCTCAACGGCTGACTATCGATCAGTTCGCCGATATCGACGATCGAAGCGCGCTCTTGCTCCACACGCTGCGCGGTATCCGGGATCAATTTCGCTCCTCGCTCCGTTCGGGCATGAAATCCGCGCCTATAGACCACGTCCGACGACGTCGGTCCCTAGCTGCGGATTTCTAGAATGGATAGGCCGGCAGGTCATCACGCGTCGTCACCCACTGCCACTCCGTGAACTGGTCCGCGTTGGTCAATGTGCTGTAGTTATGCCCGTTACCGGACAAGCCCACACCACCCATCGGTCCAAACACTTCATGCAGGATTGTCTGGTCGTTGATATGAACGATGCCCGCATGCAACCGGTCGGCAATTCGCTGGGCCCGACGCAGGTTGGAAGACGCTACTGCCGCAACCAGGCCGTACCGGTTCTGATTGGCCAGTGAAACGGCTTCGTCATCGTCCTTGAACACGGTGACTGCCGCGACCGGGCCGAAGATCTCTTCGTCGAACACCGGCATGCCGGGCGCAACGTCGACCATGACAGTCGGTTTAAAGAACAGTCCATCGCGAGATCCACCGGCCAGAATCTTTGCGCCCTTGCTTACCGAGTCCGCTACGATGCGATCGACGTTTTCTGCCTGCCGTTCATTGATGATCGGTCCAAGATGAAAGTCGCCTTTAAAAGGATCGCCAACCGTTAGTGCGCTGGTTCGCCGCACGAGGCTTTCGATGTATGCGTCCGCAATGCTTTCCTGAACGAGATGCCGACCCGCGGCCATGCAAACTTGCCCCTGATGCAAAAACGACCCCCATGCACCCGCACTCGCCGCCGCTTCGACATCGACGTCGTCAAGCACGATGTAGGGATTCTTGCCACCTAGCTCGAGGTTCGCGCGTTTGAGCAGGCCGCCCGCTACGGCGCCGATTGCCTGGCCAACCCGCGTGGACCCCGTGAAGCTGATCATGTTGACCTGCGGGTCGCGCACCAGGGCGTCGCCCGTTTCTGCGCCACCGGGAAGGACGTGGAACAGTCCTTCGGGCAACCCTGCTATCTCAAGCAGACACGCATACAGGATGCCGCCGCTAACCGGTGTTTGCGGATCGGGCTTAAGCAGCACTGCGTTGCCGGTGGCGAGCGCCGGCGCAATCGCTCGCGCCGCAAGTATCAAGGGCGAATTCCATGGAGTAATGACGCCGACCACACCCATCGGCACCCTGCGCGCGACGCTATGCCGCTCCCTCACGTCACTGGTCGTGATCACCCCGGTTGACTGACTGGCCAACGCAGCACCTTCGAGAATCTCGCGTATCGCCAGCTTCACCTCGAGATAGCCCTTCGGCCTTATCGATCCGGTCTCCCGGACAATCTGACGCGCGATCTCCTCTCGATGCTCTTGCAACAAGCGAGCGACCTCGCGCAACACATCGCCGCGCTGTGGCCCGGGTGTTGCGGCCCAGGCGCGTTGTGCCTGGGTTGCGATCGCAGCGGCAGCCGACACATCGGCGGCCGATGCAGCGCCAACCGAGCCGATTTCGATGCCGGTCGCCTTCTCCGTCACCGCGATCGTTCCCGCGCCTCCGGTTTTCCAACCGCCGCTATAGATCCTGTTGCGCCACACGTCTGCGGGTGCCAGCTCAGTCACGGACATCTGAATTCTCCTTTTCCTCGTATCACTCAAGACCAAACAGACGTCGTGCGTTTTCGCGCCCAATCTTCACGCGATCGGTTTCGCTGATCGAGCACGTGTCGAACCACTGGGACGCTTCGTCATGCGTTTCAAATGGGTAATCCACCGAGTACATGATGCGGTCGCTACCCACTTCCAGCATCGTGGATAGAAGCGTCTGCGTTCTAAAATTGCCGCTGGTCGTGACGTAGACGTTTTCTCTTAGATATTCACCGACGCTGCGCTTGCACGGCAGTCCTCGCGGCGCTTTTTGCAAAATGTGATCGACACGCCAGACGTTGAACGGAATACCTTCGCCGAGATGGCCAAGAATCATCTGCAACGTTGGGTTGCGGTCGAAGAGACCTGACGTGATCAGCCGCAGTGCGTGGATACTCGTTTCAACCGCGAACGCCCACGTTGCGGCGGTCAACCATGGGAAGCCGTCGTAGATCGGTTCACGCGACGGCAGCGGATCCCGCGGATGCATATAGAAAGGCTTGCCGAGCGCAGCCGCGCTGGTCCAGAAATCGGCGTACTGCGGAGCGTCGTAGTACACGACATTTTCGGCATCGCCCACCTGGGAAAAGCCGTTCACCATGAAGCCGTGAAATCCGAGCTCCTTCACGCTGCGCTCGAGCTCGCGCGCAGCGGCTTCGGGGTCCTGCATCGGCAATGCGGCAAATCCGCCGAGGCGCTTTGGATGACGCGCAACATGTTCCGCAAGGACATCGTTGGCCCGTCTTGCTACATCGATTGCCTGTTTGCTGTCCGGGATGCCCTGGATGCCAGGTGAGTTGAGCGACAGGATTGAATATTCGGTCCCGCCCTGCTCCATCCGTTCGAGCCGCTGCTGCTCGATGTCCAGCAGGTTCGACTTCAGCGTCTCCCAGAAGACGGGAGGCGCATAGATTTTCGACTGATCGATCGTGAGATCTATCGCGAAGTGTTCTTCAAGCGCAATCTTGTTTCTCATCGAGCTGCTCCAGTTCAACGCATCGCGACCTCAGTTTCGAGAAGGCGATCAGGGCATCACCCAGGGTCATTTCGGGTAACAATGTATTTGATTTATCAACTACATTGCAGCGGAGTATAATTGATTTATCAAATACATGTTCTCCGCGTAAACCCTTAAACCGTCGACGACCGTGAACACTCCCCTGTCACTCAAAGATCTGGAAAAAGCGATCCCCTTTCTGATGGCACGTGCGACTACCCGGATGGGGAACGCATTCGCAAAATCGCTCAAACCCTTTGGCCTCAGTCTTAGCGAATGGCGCGTCTGCGCGTCGCTTCTGTATGATCCGCGCCAGACACTGTCTGAACTATCGCTCCATGCGTCATCCGACATTTCGGCGTTGTCCAGAATCATCGATCGTCTCGAGGACCAGGAACTGGTGAAACGCGAGCGCAGCACGACGGACGGACGATCGGTCAGGATTGTCCTGACCGAAAAGGGAGAGGAACTTGCGCTCACCATCGTTCCGGTCGCAAAACGCCATGAGTCGGTGATCCTTTCAGGCTTTGCCCCAGGCGATGTGCGCGCGCTTCGCTCGATGCTGCTCAAGCTGTACAAGAACGCCGGCGAGCTCGACGAGTCGGATTAGAGGCCGCTGCTCATGATCCGCGCGGAACACGGCGTTAAGGCGACTGTCCTCGACACATGGGATCTACCCGGCGTCACCCGCATTGTCATGAGTCTGCGTTGGCAGACGGAGCCTGGCTGGATCGAACTGTCGTTCGAGCAGCCTGTGTTGTGCACGGTCGTCGAGGAAATCGGCGGTCGCTGCCAGGTGCGTATGTGCGCCGATCGGCCGGTACAGGGCGAATACTTCGGCACCGGACATCTAAGCCTGATTGCAACCAGACAACCGGTCGCGATCCATGCCACGGAAATGCTCCGGGCGCGGCTAGTCTTCTATCTTTTCGATCTGGCCGGAGCACACTGCCTCTCTCCCGCAGAGACGCGTGCGATCGTCGAAATGCAAAGCCGGTACATGTTCCGGAACGAACCGGTGCAGGTCTGCGCGGAAATCCTTGGACGACATGACAAAAGCGAAGGAGATTCATACGGCTTCCATCTCTCGCGTGCACTAACAGCTGCATTGCATGGTGTGGCGTGTGCTCCGCTTGCCTCTGTCTCCCCGCTTGCCCGGAAACTCACGGGCAACACCATGGAAGCAATCTCTACCCACATCCTCGACCATCTCGATCAACCCGTGACCGTTGAAGCACTCGCCCACGTCGCGAGCATTCCAATGGCCCAATTCGGTGCAGCCTTCCGCGACGCAACGAGTCTGTCGGTGCAACGCTGGCAGATGGACGCCCGCGTGAGAAGAGCCCAACGTTTGATGATCGACACTCCCGCTGAATGCCTTGCGAAAGTCGCAGCCCTCGCCGGCTTCTCGGATCAAGGGCATCTTTCCCGGGTATTCGTGGAAATCGTCGGCACCACGCCGACTGCCTGGATTCATCAGCACAGGTAATGCTCAAGAATCAGCGCCTGTGAAAGATCATCATCGGTTGCGGATACAACTTACCCGACTCTCAGCCTTTAGTTCATTTCAACCGGATGCGGCGCCACGCGCCTGGAGAGATCCCCGTCATCGCGCGAAACGCTCGGGTAAACGGGCTCTGTTCGGAAAAGCCTGTGTCGAGCGCAATGCCGACAAGACTGTTGTTACGATCCATGAGCAGGCGCTTGGCGTAGTCGATGCGCCCCTGGAGATGCCATCTGTGTGGCGTCACACCAGTCGAAACCTTGAACGCTCGCCCGAATTGAGAAGATGAAAGTCCTGCTAGCGCCGCCAGTTCAGCCAACCTGACAGGTTGTGCGAGACGTTCCGCCATGAACGCGGTGACGACCCTGAGCTGGTGTCCGGAAAGACCAAGACGCCGCGGAGGTTGCGTCCTCGACGTATTGAGGCGCGCAAAACGAGCGATGATCGCAGCAGTCAGGCTGTCACCGAGCAAACCAGAACCGGAGGCCTCGCCCTCGATGGAAGCGAGTAGTCGCGCCAATGCCTGGAGATCTTCGTCGAAGAACATCAGGTGCGGCTCATCCAGCATCGCAAGCGGAAACTCACCGCCCATGATTTCCAGCACCCGCTCAGGGTCGAGCACCAGTCGAAGCTCATCGACACGCGAAATTTCGTCCGAGTATCCCCAGATACTCATCCCGCCCGGTATCAAGCTGGTATGACCGACTTTCCGTCTGTCCCGGTTCGGTGCCTTAACGACCTGATCGACGGCAAGCCGAGCTTCGCACCGGCCTCCCGATTCGTTCACGACAATGGAGAGAACCGGACAATCGCTCTTCAACTGATGCCACGCGGGACCGCGCAATACCTCCTGCTGCACCGAATGCACTTCGATGCCGCTCCAGCAATGAACTCGCCTTCTAGCCGCGCCCAGATTGTGCGGTTCGCTACCGACGATTTCCACGAATGCGATCCCTTCTGTCTGTACCCCAATCTGTTTCATCGTAGCGAGGCACGGATGCCCCGTCAATTTGACAGCCTTGCCTGGCGGCGGCACGCGATTCGATACACGCCTCGCTAGCGCCGTTTCGCACTCTGCGCATTCTGATCCACGACACCAGCGGCAAGCAACTGCGACCGGATGAGATCATAGGACGATTGTTGAAGTTGAAACGTATCGAACTTCACTGACATCCGGCGAATTTTTCCGTTGTAGAGATCTATTGCTGTTGAACCGTTAAGACCATTGCGATTGATACCGGTGTTGGCATACTGCCCACCCGCCTTCCACTCAAAGCCGCCGCCGCTCTGGCCGCCGACAATGTGCACGAGCGACGAACCCAGACCATCCGGAAGCGCTGCTCCCACAGCGAAAAACAGCTGCGAAATGAGGTCCAGTCCTTGAATCTGCGTCGTCTGGTCGAAGTTTCCGTAGAGCACAGGGCCTTGATGAATCAACGGATTGATGTAGATCGCGTCGTCGGTGAAGAACGACAGGATCGTGTTGACGTTTGCGCTGCACAGCGCAGCGTGAAACTGTTGTGCGAAGTCGATCATCTCCGGGGAGGCAGAGGGCTGGCCCGTTACGCTGGTAGTGAGAGCCAGTGGTCCAGGCGCCGCGGGCGTCGTCGACGAACGGGGGACGCCGCCCGGGTGGATAGGTGCGTTAGGAAATGCGACGCCCTGAGTCACAGCGGGACCGACAATGTCGGACTCTCCCATCTCGCGGGAGTCCCAGTAGTCGGTCATCCTGATGACCAGACCGCTATCGAAATCAAACACTCTCTGTGCCGTCAGCGCGTTCGTCGAAAAGAACGCGTTGCGAACACTAACCTCTTCAATGATGGCGCCATAGTTGATGTCGCCTGTCGCGTGAAAGAGCGTGGCGACATTCGCGGTACCCAGTACCTGTACCTCGCTACTGATCAACTGCGCTATCGCAGGAGTGAAGGTACTGATTCCCTGGAACAGAAGGTTGAGCGTGGCATCCGAAAACGTAAATGCGCTCGATTGCGCCATACGTGCGACCACACGGGCTGGATCTCCGCTGTCCCAGTCCTGATAGAAAGCGCGAAAGAAAGCCCACGTTTGTTCGCTCGTGATCTCCGCGGAGATAGCCGAACCAGTTCCCGCAGAGACACCGAACGCGCGGTCCGCCATGACAGCGAACGGCACAGCTGCGGCCATGGAGCCAAGAAATTTGCGGCGGCTAAAAGCAGTCATGCGGATCATCTCCTGAAGAGGCACGGGGTAGATATGTGTATGCCGTGGCCGGTTTTTATGTAGTCGATTCAAAAGTGAATGGACACATCTCGCCCATGCACACGTTCTGTGACGAGTACTTTGAGGGCGCACCTACTTCGGGTATTGACGAATCCCGCTGCGATTTGGATGTCACGCTAACGCCACCTATCTGAGTGGATAGGTGAATCTTAAGTTTACCTGCGACTAGGATTGATGGAACCCTGTATGCACCCGAAGCCTGCCAACCAGGCAAGCGACCGGTGGGTGTAGTGGAACATCAAGAGAGAAACCGTTTCTGCTCTAGCGGGACCTGACGCAGCGATCCTGTTCAAGGGTTCCCGGTTGCGCTCGATGTAATCGGCTACGTGGCCTGGTTGCACTAACGATTCTTGCCACGCCAGCGTTTAGCCGAAGCAATGCGCGTGGCATACGCCAGGCGTCTCACCAGCACACTGCTTAAGCAATTCGATCGACCGTACGTGCTTGTCGCCGACAAGCGGCGTTGTGCCGTGGTGCCGAACTGCAATAAAACCATTCGAGGAGATTAGATTGAAATCGACAATCTACCCGTGTCTTACGGCTTGTATGCTGACGCTAGCCCTTGGTGGGTGCAACGGCGATGGCAATCCGGTCACGCAAAGCACTGCGCATGCAGCGGCCACAGCTACAGCCAAGGTGATGCAGGCTTCAGCCGGCAGTCCATTCGGAGGCACGCCCTGGCCGGTTCCCGGACAGGTTCAGGTGGAGAATTTCGATTCCGGTGGTTTAAACGTCGGCTATTACACCGCGGACAATACGAATCACGGTGGGCAATATCGAACTAGCGAAGGCGTCAGCATCGAAGCCACCACCGACACCGGCGGCGGTTACGACGTGGGTTGGGCTGCCGCGGGAGAATGGCTCAATTACACGGTGAACGTCACGTCGGCGGGCACCTACGCACTCCAGGTACGCGTGGCTAACAGCGGCCCCGGTGGGACATTCCATTTCAATGTCGATGGCGTGTCGGCCACCGGCGAGTATTCCGTGCCCGACACCGGCGGCTGGCAAAACTGGCAGACGCTCTCGTCAAACGTCACGCTGACAGCAGGTGTCCATACGATTCAATTGCAGATGGACAGCGTGGGTAGCGCGGGAACGGTCGGCAACTTCAACTGGTTCTCGGTAATCAATGCGTCGAACTCGACGGTGCCGGACTTCGGACCCAATGTATTGATCTTCGATCCGACCATGTCCGCATCGAGCATTCAGAGTCAGCTCGACAACGTATTCAGTCAGCAGGAAACAAATCAGTTCGGCACGAACCGTTACGCATTGCTTTTCAAACCGGGCTCCTACAACGTCGACGTGAATGTGGGCTTCTATACGCAGGTACTCGGCCTCGGACAATCGCCCGACGATGTGACGATAAACGGCGCGGTGCATGCCGAAGCGGACTGGTTCCAGGGTAACGCGACGCAGAACTTCTGGCGCGGCGCCGAGAATATGGCGGTCGTTCCTTCAGGTACGGGAGGTACCGACCGCTGGGCCGTGTCGCAAGCGTCGCCGTGGCGTCGCATGCATATCAAAGGCAATGTCGTGCTGGACGATAACGGCGGCTGGTCCAGCGGCGGTTTCCTTGCGGACTCCGTCATCGATAACCAGATCAACTCCGGATCGCAACAGCAGTGGTTGTCGCGCAACTCGCAATGGGGAAGCTGGATCGGTTCGAACTGGAACATGGTGTTTGTCGGTGTCAATAACGCACCGTCGGGAACGTGGCCGAATCCGCCTTACGTCGTAGTGAACCAGACGCCCGTGTCGAGAGAGAAGCCGTTCCTGACGATCGACACCGCGGGTCACTACAACGTCTTCGTTCCGAGTGTTAAGTCCAATAGCCAGGGGGCGGGCTGGGTCAATGCGGCAGAAGCCGGTCAGTTGCTGCCGATCAGTCAGTTCTATGTTGCCAGGCAGAATATCGACACTGCCGCAACCCTCAATGCGGCGCTCGCCCAAGGGCTCAACCTTTTGTTCACGCCCGGCGTTTATCACCTGAACGGCAACCTGCATGTAACGCGCGCCAACACCGTCATCCTTGGTCTTGGCATCGCTACGCTCGAAGCCGACAACGGCGTGACTGCGATGTCGGTGGATGATGTCGATGGCGTGGTAATCGCCGGGCTGCTCTTCGATGCGGGCACAACCAATACGCCTGTACTACTGCAGGTGGGACCGCAGGGAAGTTCACAAAATCACTCGGCCAATCCCACGTCGTTGCACGATCTCTTTTTCCGGGTGGGCGGTGCCGCGGCGGGAGCGGCGACGGTGAGCTTGCAGATCAATAGCAACAACGTCATCGGCGACGATTTCTGGCTGTGGCGTGCCGATCACGGGACCGGCGTGGGCTGGACTGTCAACCCGGCAACGAACGGTCTGGTCGTAACAGGTGCGAATGCAACGATCTACGGGCTCGCGGTTGAACACTACGAGCAGTACCAGACCTTGTGGAGCGGCAATGGCGGCAGGGTGTACTTCTATCAAAGCGAAGCCCCTTACGACGTACCGAACCAGGCTGGCTGGATGAATGGCGGTGAGAACGGCTATGCATCGTACAAGGTGACCAGTTCCGTCACGAGTCACCAGGCCTGGGGAGTGGGCATCTACTGTTACTTCAGCACCAACTCGAGCGTCAAACTGGCCAATGCGATCGAAACACCCAATGGCTCAGGGATCGCGTTTAAGGATATGACGACGGTTTCGCTAGGCGGTGTCGGAGAGATCACGCACGTGATCAACAATACGGGCGGTACGGCCAACTCGTCGGCATCTGTTGTGCGGCTTGCGCAGTATCCTTAACGTGTCGTTGAAAAGCGCCCTGCCTGACTGACGATTGGACAGGTGTTCATAAAGAGGTCCGCGCATGCGTTTTTGCCGCCGCTGAGTTGCTGGTTCGTCCAGTGGTTCTTGCAGGCAATACGCATGCGCATTGTTATGATCAAGGGTCGTTATGCAACCTCGTTACCCGTAGCCGCCTCCAGGATCGCAAACCACTCCTGCCTGTCCAGTTGCAATTCGGTGGCAGTCACCGCATCACGCACAGCGTCGCGACGTTGTGAGCCCGTTATGACGATCGGATCGGACGGAAGTCGCAGCAACCACGCGTAGATCACCGTCAACATCGAAACGTCGTGCCTGTCTGCAATCTCACTCGCTACAGTACGTACCCGCGCCGCAGCATCGTTACCCTCGGCAAAGAGTCGTCCTCCCCCTAGCGCGGACCAGATCATCGGTGGTACGCCGATGCCCTGCAATTGATCGAGTGTTCCGTCTGTGATGGTGTCTGTCTTGAACGGCGAAAGCTCGATCTGGTTGGTCGCAAGCGGCGTGAAGGTATTCATCGCCTGAAATTGCGCTGGCGTGAAATTGGACACACCGAATGCCCTGATTTTTCCAGCGCGTTTAAGCTGCTCGACCTCTCTTGCGATCTCGTCAAAGCGCATCAGCGGATCTGGCCGATGAATCAACAGCAGGTCGAGGTGATCCGTATTGAAGTTGCGCAACGAACGCTCTACGGCATCGCGAATGTGCGTTGGGTCCGTGTTGTAGTGCTTCAGACGATGTTCAGGCCGGTTTGGCGAGACGAGCGCGATGCCGGTTTTCGTCACCAGTTCGATCTGCTCGCGCAGAGACGGATGCGTCTTCAACGTTTTACCAAACGCTTCTTCAACGGCGTAACCACCATAGATGTCGGCGTGATCAAAGGTCGTGACGCCGAGCGCAAGACAATCGTCGATATATCCGCGAAGCGCCTGCTCCGACATCTTCCAGTCCATCAGTCGCCACATGCCGGCGGCAATGCGCGATAGCGTCAGCCCGTCGCGAGGTGAAGTGCGTGGACAGATCATGTCGTGATCCCTGTGTGCGGGAACGCCACGGCTTCACCGTGGGCCACATTTTGTGTGCAATACATCGAGTCACCTTTTTCGTACTATAGTGCGAATTGCAATGTGCTGCGCCGAGCCTCTAAACGCAGCGCTCAATCATAGGGACGCCGGAATGAAATCGCAACACGTTACTGACGATTCGTACAATAGTACGAATTCCCTGCCCTTGTTGCCCGCCGACGCAACGTTTGCCGATCGGCTGAGAGCCTTGATCGGCGATTCGTCGGTCAGCGCGTTTGCACGCAAGGCCGGCCTCGGCGAAGGATTGATCCGTCGTTATCTGCAGGGATCGGAGCCTGGTCTCGGCAAGGCGGAACAGATCTCGCGAGCCGCCAACTGTTCGCTGGAGTGGCTCGCGACCGGTGCGGACTTTCGCCATCAAAACGCTGAAGGCGTCGACATGGCCGCGCTTGAATCGGCGATCCGTCTGGCTTCGATCGTGCTCGGTACGCCGATGATCGTGCAGGAAGGCAAGGCAATGAAGCTTGTCGTTGCGACGTATCAATACCTTCGTGCAACGCGTCGACCCGATGGAAGTCTCGAAGAACAATCGAGTCAGGCGTTCGCGGAATATGTGGCGGAGATGTGCGGTTTGCGTCCTGCGGGTAGTGAGTCTGGGGGACGGGTGAACATCGTTTGACGAGGTACAACTCGTCGATCTCTTTTCGTCCCGATGGTTGGCAAGAGCACAGAGCGGCAAGCGGAATCCTGCAAAGATGCGAGCCTCAACAACGCGTCGTACCGATACGCGTTGTCGCGCGATCGCATCCCGACGGGAGAATCGATGCCCCACGAGAAACGCTACCAACAGCTCGACGCGCTGCGTGGCCTCGCTGCGCTCACTGTCGTCTTCTCGCATTTCACGTTGCTCGCGCCTTTGATCGGTTTGCGCCACACGCCGCTCCGGGTGTTGTTCGGCGGCCATGAAGCGGTCATCCTGTTTTTTACGCTCAGCGGTTTCGTGCTTGCCTTGCAGATCGGCGGAACACCTAAACCAGGCTACGGCGAATATGTCATGCGGCGCATTTGCCGGATTTATCTTCCCTATGCGGTGGCCGTGATCGTCGCGTATGCATGTTATGCGCTGTGCTACGCGGGGCCAGTTGCATGGGCCGGCTGGTGGTTCAACGACGGATGGCCCGCTGCTTTCCCCAACATCGAACTGTTGTGGCATCTGCTGTTCGTCTTCCCGTTCGAGACGAGCCGGCTAGACCCTGTTCTCTGGTCGCTTGTGTACGAGATGCGTATTTCGTTGATCTTCGTGCCTGTAGTATTGCTGATTTCGCGTGTGCCGACCTGGCAGGTGCTTGGGGCTGCCGTGCTGTTGTCGGTGGCGGTCTGCTGGCGTGCAATACACACCGGTCATCCGGTGATTCAGGCGAGCATCTCCGCCGAGTGGTTGCCCACGCTTCACTATCTACTGATGTTCGTTGCGGGTGCCGCGCTTGCCAAACATCGAGAGAGCCTGTCGAACTGGCTGCGGCGCATGCCCCGCGTAACGGCTGTGAGCATCCCCGCTGCCTCGCTAGCGCTGTATGTTCTGTCGCGGCCGATTTCGCTGCGGGTGTCGGGCATTCTCAGCGACTACCTGTTCGACTGGATCGTCCTGGCAGCAGTGTGCGGCATCATCGCGAGTGCGGTCGCGCTCGCGTCGTTTGCGCGGCTGCTACAGATCCGGCCACTGCCATTTCTCGGTGCAATCTCGTACAGCCTGTATCTGTATCACGCCGTCGTGCTGTTCGCGGTCGTGCATCTGCTCGGCGAACGGCTCGGCGTCACACTGTCGCTGCTCATCGCGGCTGCGCTGGTGATCCCCGTGAGTTATGCGGGCTACGTCTGCGTCGAACGACCGGCCATGCGTCTCGGTAGCCGCCTTGCGCGCAGGTTCACGATGCAGCGTGCGCTCGCTCAAATGCCGGTGCGCAATTGAATCTGTGGCGCTCATCGTGAAGACACGCGGTCTGCGCGGTGGTGTTGCAGCGTGCTGTTCGGTGCTGGCCTCATTGCTCACGCCGGCATACGGGGCATCGTGCCCGCCGATATCGCAAGGCCAACCCATCGATGCCTGGGGTGACTCGCTCACGACAGGTACGCCCGGCATCGGCGGCTTGCCTGGTACGTGGCCGTATCAATTGTCGGTGTTGCTCGGTGGCCGCACTGTGCGCAATTTCGGCGTGTCTGGACAGGTCTCGGAATCGATTGCTGCACGCGAGGGTGCACTGGTAGCACGTGTGAGCGTCGAGGGCGGTGAAGTGCCGGTCGATGGCCCCATACCGGTCACCGTGACGAACCATCTGTCGATTCCCGGTGCAGGCGCCGGCGACGTACACGGTACGCTAGACGGCATCCCCGGAAAACTCGCGTACACCGCGAACTATCACCACATCTTCGTTCGCGATACCCCGGGCGCGTCGTCGTCGAGCGTCCCTGCGGACAGTCCGTTCATCGTCGACGACCATCGCTGCGACGTCAGCGTTATCTGGGCCGGACGCAACGACGTTAGCGCAGGCCAAACGACATATACGGTGGACAACATTGCACGGATGGCGGCACGCATCGACGCGGGCCGCTTCATCGTGCTGTCCATCACGAACAGCGCGGACGAAGAACGAGGTACGCCTGGCTACGCAACTGTGACGGCGCTCAATCGCGCGCTGGCAGCGCGCTTCCCGCACAACTTCATCGACATACGCTCCGCTGTGATTGCCCACGCGAATATGAGCGACGCAGATCAACGAAACCGAGAGGCCGATGTCGTCCCGGTTTCGCTGCGGATCGACAACCTGCATCTGAACGCGGAGGGTTACCGGATCGTCGCAGAGCAGGTTGCCGGATTCGTGAACCGGCGCGGCTGGTAGCTTAACGGCGCACGCATGTGTATGTGCATCCGCCCCGTCAGATCACTTCACAAGACTCGTAAAATTCCCACTCGGATACGCCGTATTCATCCAGTTCGCGAAGCGATTCAACTGCGAACCATCGACGCCTTCACCCCGCATCAACGGAATGCGCGTAAAGGCCCACGAAGGAAAGTTCGCGACGGTCGGTGTCGGCCCCTGCAAGGTCCCTGGCACATAGTTGCTCCAGCACAGCGAACGGATGCTCCAGCCGCAGCCAACCTCGCCCGAAGCCGGATTCGCGCCTAGACGCTGCCACGTCGAAACATCGAAGCTCGTCGTGCGATCGAGCCACGTCGTCAGGAACGCATTGACTACGGCTTGCTCGGTGGCAGGCGCAACGCCTTTCCAGATACCCGACTGGCCGAAGTCCCACACATCCATCGGGCTCGTATCGCGCGTCGTCCAGCCGCGGTTCACATCGGTCACGCCGACACCGTTATCCATCTCCTGCGCGCCCTTCACGACGAATACGAGTTTGCGCGCCGGTTCGGTGCGTCCGCTCGCCGCCGACAGATCGTCGAACAACCCATACGCGTACTGCCAGTCGAGCGGCAGATGCACCAGATGCGCACCGTTACCGGGATTCAGCAGCAACTGCATTTCGTACCACTGGTTGGCCTTCGTGAGATCGGCCACCGGACTGCCGAACATGCTGTTGTTCACCGGGAAGCCGAGAATATGCGGCGACACGTTGAACGCGAAGCGCCAGTAGCCGCACCAGCCGCGTGTTTCGATCTTCGGTGCGTTATGGGCAGCCCACGCCTGCGGGCACTGCGCCTCGAGGTTGAAGTCCTGCGCAAGCTCCCATGACTTGATTAGTTGCCATTGCGCGGTCGCGTACAGGTTCTGCTGCTGCGGGACGGTGTAGGCCCCTGTGGTCCCTTCATTCGGCGGCGTGAAGTCGGAGCCGAGTTCGTTGCCCCAGTAATACAGATCGTTGAAGATGTCGCCGGTGTGGCCCGTTGCATATGACGCGCCACCGGCAGTCAGTTGCGCGCGCATATTGTACGTGGCGTTACCCGTCCCTTCGCCCGCGTACTGCTTGTTCAGATTCGAGTTCGTGAAGTAGTCGCCCCACGCGTCCTTCGGATGAACATGCGGCACCCAGTGGTTCCAGTCCGGCAACTGCAGGCTGATCGGGATCTCGCGTGCGTTCAGATGACTGCCCGTCGCGATCGCATCCTTGCTGATGCCGTTCGGGAACACCGTGTTAAGCGTATCGATGTCGTTGTCGGACACGCTCTCGAGCCCCGCGCCGCAGGTCCAGTTGCGCACGTCGCCGGCATCGAGCCCGGGGCCTGGTTGATACGGCGGATTCCACGGTCGGCAATGCGGCCCCGGCACACCTAGCGTGCTGTTCAGACTACGGATATAGCTCGCGATCTGCGCGCCCTGCCCGCTCGTCAGCCCGTGAAACTGCGCGCGCACGGCAATCGCGTAGTTCGAGTAGTTGAAACGCTGCAGGTCCGAACCGTCGGCTGCATGGCAGTCCATGCAGTGCGCCTTGAGCACGTGGCCCACATTGATCGGCGACTCGACCAGTTGAGCGCTCTGCCAGAGTTGCTTGCCTGTGGCGATATCGGCGGCTGAAGAAAGCGGCGGTGTCCAGCGGGTGGGATCGTCTTCGGTGAAGCTGGCGCTACTCACCAGTTGGTTGCCCGATGCGTCGAGCAGATTGAACGCCAGCACACGGTAACCCGACGTGATCCCATCGGTCTTGTTGAAGCGGAAGCTGACAAGATTCGCTCCGTTGACGGCGCCACTCACCGGCACGCTCAGCTTGAGCGTATCGAAGCCACCGCCGATGCCACCGTAATAGCGCCCCCCGCCTTCGATCGTAACGTTTGCGTTGGTCAGGTCGACCCACGGCCCGTTGTTCACCTTCACCGAGCCTTTGGCGTCGTACGAGAGGTTGTTCGCCTGCAGCCACAGGCGCGCTGTTGCGCTGCCATTCGGCGCGCTCACACTCACCGTGACAACCGAGCCGTCCACACCCAGCACTTCCAGCGGCAATGCGGTCGCGCCGGCCTGTGTCTGCGGGGAGGTCGGATTGGTTGGCCCTGTCGAGAGGCCAGTCGGGTTGCTCGTGGGTGCCGGATTCGCAGTCGATGCCGCCGCGGACGGTGTGCTCCCGCCTCCACCGTTACCGCATCCGGCAAGATCTAATGCTGATATCGCAATTGCGGTCACCGCAAAAATACGCAAAATGCTGATTATCTTATTAGCCATCTCGAACGGAACCCAGGTTATACACGAGGGCGCATCTTATACTCTAAATTATTATCCTGGTTCGTTATCAAGGCCACACTTTCATTCAGTTACATTTTCATTGATCGCATACTTATTTTCATCGAAGAGAGTGCGGATGTTTCGCCTGCACCGCCCTTAAGCAAAGGCTATCAGCGGATATTTCAACCGCTTTTTGAGAAGAAACAGAAGTAGGAAATTCGCAATCCGCGAAATTTAATTAAAATCAACAATACGCGAATTTCCTGCCCGCTCATCCATATATCAGCACCTTGTTATCTCCAAGGTACGAATAATATCTTCAGATCTTTCTTCACATAATTCAAACACCACTCGAAGAAGTAAAACTGTCGGCCACAGTCGATGCACCACCAGACGCGCTATGCTGATCGGCCTGTCGAACCTGTCCACCTGGAACTCACATGCCGACGTACGACGACGACCTCACGACCTTCGCGGCACAAGGTGCCGCACCGCTACCTTCCGCCAACGAACAGGGCTACGTGGAACACGACGGCGCACGCATCTGGTATGCGACCTACGGGTCCGGGCCAGCGGTCGTTCTGCTGCACGGAGGGCTAGGTCACGGCGGCAACTGGGGTTACCAGGTTCCGGCGCTCGTTGACGCCGGTTACCGCGCCGTACTCGTCGATAGCCGCGGCCACGGTCGCAGCACACGCGATGCGCGGCCGTACAAATACGAGTTGATGGCATCCGACGTGCTGGCCGTGATGGATACGCTGCAACTGCAGCGCGCCGCCGTGGTGGGCTGGAGCGACGGTGCTTGCGTCGCGATGATCCTCGCGATGCAGGCACCTGCGCGGGTAGCCGGTGTGTTCTTCTTCGGCTGCAACATGGACCCGAGCGGCACGAAGGAAATCCTCGAGCCCGGGCCAGTGCTTGAGCGTTGTTTCGCACGGCACGCCAAGGACTATGCGCAACTGTCGGCTACACCCGATCAGTTCAACGCCTTTGTGGCGGCAGTCACGCAGATGATGCAGACCGAGCCTAATTACTCGGCGCACGATCTCGCTACCATCGCCGTGCCCGTCGCGATCGTGCAGAGCGAGCACGACGAATTCATCAAGCGCGAACATGCCGAGTATCTGGCGCGGAGTATCCCTGGCGCAGAACTGATCGTGCTGCCGGGTGTGAGCCATTTCGCGCCGTTACAACGGCCGGATGAGTTCAACGGCGTCGTGCTTGCGTTCGTAGATAAGGTGCTTGCCTGATCGCGGTGAAGCGTCGTGATTACTTCGAAGCGTTCCGTGCGAGGAACTCATCGATCTGCGCAGCGGACGGTGCCGTAGCCGGACCGCGACGCGTGACGGCGATCGCAGCCGCTGCATTCGCGCGACGCGCCGCGCTCTCTGCATCCTGTCCCGATGCAAGCGCCGCGAGAAATACGCCCGCGTGTGCGTCGCCGGCACCGTTGCTATCGATCGATTCGACAGCAAATCCAGGCACCTGCACGCTACGGCCCGCATACACCACGTGGCATCCCTGTGCGCCGTCGCGCACGACGGCAAGTGCATCGGCAGCTCGCAATCGCGATGCAAGCACCTGCTGCGCCTGCGCAATCGATTCACTGCCCGTGTATCGCAACGCCTCACGACGATTGCTGGTCCAGATCGATACCTTCGCGATTAAAGCACTCAGCACAGCCTCGTCGATCGAACCGACGAGTGGACCCGGATCGAATGCGATGCGCACATCGGTAGGCAAGGAATCGAGCCACTCGAGCAGCACCGCCCGCTTGTCCGCGTTGAACAGGCTGTACCCGCTGACGTAGACGATATCGTGTGCAGTGACATGCAAACCATCTAGCACGTGTCGTTCGAGATGCACTTCGGCGCCGAGGTGCGAAACGAAAGTTCGTTCGGCGGAAGCGTCGACAATCGCGACGCAGATGCCGGTGTCTTTGTCCTCGACCGGTGCGCCTGCTATCTCCACACCTTCATGCGCCAACGCCGCGCGCGCCATGTCGCCAAAACGGCCTCGTCCGTGGCCGCCCGGGTAGACCACCTGCATGCCGCTGCGCCGCGCGGCCGCCATCACGTTGAAACCACCGCCCACCTCGAAGCTTGCCGACGAAGCCAGCACGTCGCCACCGGCTTCCGGCAAGCCGTCTACCTGCATCACGAGATCGACGATCACCTGGCCTGTATGAATGAGTCGCGATGGACGAGACACCTGCTGCGTCATGCCGGTCTCTCCATCAACGTGCGAGCGTGGCGCGATCCACCGAGCAGCGCGTAGCCGCCGGCCGCAACAACAAACGTCACGATCCAGCCTAGGCCATTGCGTCCAAGCCATGAATCCGCGAACGGACCGTGAAAGCCGCCCGATCCCACCGACAGGAAGCAGAACCCAAGCACGATCGCCACAGCCCATGCGCCCACTGCGCGCCATTCGACACCGCCGCGATACCAGTACGCACTGGTCGGGCTCACATCCAGCAACGCATGCGGCAGATAAACATCGCGATGAATCAGATCCACGATGAAAATGCCGACCCATGCGGTGATCGGTACCGCCAGTAGCGAAATAAAACCGATGAAGGGTCCGTAGAAACTACCTGCGATCAACATGAAATAGATCGAGCCCGAGAAAATCACGACCACATCGACGACCACCGCTTGCACGCGCTTGACCTTGAGTCCGAGTGTGAGCGTCGTGAGGCCCGCCGAGTAGACCGACAGATAGTTCGACAACAACAAGCCGCCGAACGCCGTGATCAGATACGGAATCGCCATCCAGTTCGGCAGCATCTCGCGGATCGCCGCGATCGGGTCGGTCGCGGAAGCGAAATGATCGTTGCCGACAGCGAGCAGCGCGCCAAGCGTGACGAGCAGGATTAGCGGAATGCCGGCACCGAATGCCGCCGATGCCACGAGCGGTGGTCCCTTCACATCGCGCGCCTGGTAGCGCGACATGTCGGCGCCCGCATTCGCCCAGCCGATCCCCGTACCCGCGGCAATCGTGCCGATACCGATGATGACCGCGCTAGCCGGTGCCGGCCGTACCGCGAACACCGCGGTCCAGTCGACCGTCACCACGAGGAAACCGGCTACCAGCAGATTGAGTGCGCCGAACACATACGTCGACCACTTCTGGATCACGAGCAGCGTCGCGTGGCCGAGCCCCGAGACGATCAAGGTCAGCACGACGAACACGGCGATAAAGAGCAGCGTCAGAACCGGCGCATCCTTCGCGGCGGCTGGCGTGCCGAACGCGATGGTCGACAGCGACAGCAGCACGAACGCTGCGGTGGTCGTGTTGACCGTCTCCCAACCGAGACGCGACAACAGCGACACGATGGTCGGCCCGATGTTGCCGCGCACGCCGAAGATCGCCCGCGACAACGTCAAGCTCGGCGCATGCCCGCGACGGCCCGCAATCGAAATCACGCCGACAATTGCGAACGAGCCCGCCGCACCGACCGTCGCCACCAGCAACGCCTGCCAGATCGCGAGATGCTGGAACGCGACCAGCGTCGCGCCGAGCGGCAACCCGAGAATGCTGATGTTGGCCGCGAACCAGACCCAGAACAGTTGCAGCGGATGGCCGTTGCAATCGCTTTCCGGGACCGGTTCGATGCCGCGTGCTTCGATCTTGCCGGCACCGGTTGACGTGACTGACGAAGCCATCTGGGCCTCCAGAGGTTGAGGAAAAGTGCGTGGCTTATGCGGACCGCGCGCGCAACGCGAGTAGTTGCCCGACGAGCGGGTCGAGGTCGAGCTTGCTGACCCGACGCACTGTGTCGATCAAATCCTGCGGCAACGCGCGATAGCCGGCGCACGCGCCGAGCATCGCGCCAAGCATTGCGGCAATCGTGTCGGTGTCACCGCCGAGGCTCGCCGCAACGCCAAGCGATGCGCTCACGTCGATGCCACGCCGCGCTGCGTCGCTAGCAAGCGCGAACGCCGCCACAACCGACTCTTGCGACGCCACCGATGTCCCGATCACGTCGTACAGTTTTTGCGGAATCGCATCGGCGGGACCTTGTGCGACGAATTCGCGTGCCCAGCGGATGCGCTCGCCGATGCGACCGCCTGCTACCCAGTAGCCATGCGCTTCGCCGGCATCGGCTAACGCGGCGCCCGCATCGAGCGCCTCGGCAAGCGATGCACCTTCAATCCCCGCCGACACCGCCGCGGCAACGGCCGCCGCGCTCGCAATACCCAACGTTGTGTTGTGTGTAACGCGACACGACTGCACGACTGCATCGATAAAGGCAGCGTGATCGTGTAAGTCCGTGGCGATACCCACGGGCGTCACGCGCATCGCGGCGCCGTTAGTCGTACCGAAGCGGCCCGATTGATCGGGTGCCTCGCCGTCGATGATCATCTGGATCGCTCGCTTGGTCGACGGGCCTAATAGATCGAGCGAGCCGCGCGCTTTCATCGACGCTTCCCATTCGATCAGGCGCTGCGCGAACATGCGTGGTTCGATCGTGCCCTGGCCGGCCACCAACAATTCGCCGACCAGCACCGCCTGTTCGGTATCGTCGGTAATCGAACCGGCCGGCATACTGGGCGCGATCGGTTGATCGGCGCGCGCATCCTCGAGCGTCGTAATACGGCCGAATTGCGCCACGATCTGCGCGCGACTCAGCGATTGCGTCGGCATGCCGAACGCATCGCCGAGTGCGAGCCCGTAGAAGGCACCGCGCGCACGTTCGATGCGCTCCTGCGCGGATGAAGTTGAGGTAAGCGTAGACATCGACATCAGAATTCCAGGTGTAAGGCAAAGTGAGCCGGATCGAGCAAGCTCACCACGTACTCGATGATGCGATCGTCGCGATCGCGCGTGAGGCGCCGCGACTTCAGGAACGATGTGCCGGTGCGGCGTTTTAGCAGCCGCGCGTCCGGCGCCTCCAGCGCAACGACTTCGGCCCACTGCTCGCCGTGATGCGGCACCATCCCGTGTTCGATCAGCGTGCGATTCAGCGATCCGCCGACCAGTCCTTCGAGCGGCAACGCCGCGAGTTCGTCGTTAAACGGCAGACGGCTGCGTTCGAGCGAAATACACAACGCGTCCTTGTCGATGAGCCGCATCCGGTCGATGGCGACGAATGCGGATGTATCGAGCTTCAGTTCGCGGGCCAGCGCCTTGTCCTCGATGATCGCGATCTGCAGCAGCCGCGTATGCACGTTGCCGCCCGCGCGTTCGAGCGCCGTATTCCAGCCGAGCGAACCGTCGATCGCGCGGCCGTTGAACGTGACGAACGAACCGATGCCACCTTTACGCGTAATCAGGCCGCCGTTCGTCAGCAGATCGAGTCCCTTGCGCACGGTGTTTCTGCTAACCGCGAAACGCTCCACCAGCTCGCTTTCGCTCTCGAGCTGCTGACCGAACGGCAGGCGTCCGGTCAGGATCTCGTGCTCGATCGTCGCGGCCACCATGTGCGCTTTCGACCGACCGACTTCAGCCGCTTTTGCTGCCTTTCGTACCATCTCGCGACTCCCATGAAAAAACGCTGCGCACGCTGCGAACCAGCCATCGGTCCGTGCGATATCGCGCCTTCTGAAAGGCACAAGTATGCACATGTTTTCCGGGCTACGGCGCGACGCATGTACCTCGATCGAGTTCATCGGCGGGATGACATCAGAAACGGTGGACTACGCCGAGCTGGAAGCCGCGCGCATCGGCACCGGGATAGGCAAGCGGCAACCCGGCATTCGCTGAACCCGCGAGCCGGTACGCGGCCTGACCGCGGTTCTGCAGAAAGGAAAGCGCACTGTAAATGTTGGTGCGTTTCGATATGGTGTACGTGTAGAGCGCACCGACCTGGGCGGCGTTGTTGCCCGCGCCTGTTTCGTCATGCAGATACGTGTAGCCAAGCGCGAAGCCGCTTGCGGGCGTGATCTGATAAAGCGCCGACACGCCATACACGTTCACATCGAGTCCGAGGTCGAGCCACTTCGAGCCGCTCCAACCGGCGAACAGCGTGGTCTTGCCGATCTGGTACGAGGCACCGACTTCCGCGGTGCGATCGGTGGCGCTGCCGTCCGCGTTTTTTACGGCCTGGGCTGCGGCAATCGCGGAAAACGGACCGTTCGTGTAAGTCACGTCAGCCTGATAGCTCGAACCCGCCGAACGTAATCCGCCCGCATCGCCGAAGCCCGCGTAAATGCTGAACTGCAACCCGGCCAGTGTCGGCGACGTATAGGACAGCGTGTTACTGGTGCGGACCGTGAAGGTCATCATGTTGCTGAAACCCGATGCCTGGGTCGCCGCACCGAACGCATCGAGGCCACCCTGGTCGTTGAAAAGCGGCGAGTTTTGCCGCCCTGCCCGCACCTCGCCCCACGCTCCGGACATGCCCACCCACGCCTGGCGATTAAACATCGTACCCGGCGACGCGAACGTGCCGTCGTTCGGATTGAAACCGTTCTGCAGATCGAAGTTGATGCGATTGCCGCCGCCGATATCCTCGCTGCCGCGCAGCCCGATACGGCTCGCCCATTGCCCCGATGAACCGATTGCCGGTGTATAGCCGTTGCCGGTATTCACGTACTGGAAGAACTCGTCGACGATTCCGTACAGCGTCACGCCCGATTCGGCGTGTGCAGCCAACGGCATCGAACACACACTGAGTGCGAGCAGCACGGCCGGCAAGCGACGGTTCATCGGGGTTCTCTGCGAGGTCGGTTGAAAGAACGGGTTTTACCTAGACTTTCCTGCACCTTATAAAAAGTACAAGTAGGAACATGTTCCGTAGATTACGAGGATGACCTTCGTGCGGTCAAGCACGAATCGCCCAGGGGAAACCAGCACACACCACTGCAGTCGCGCTTATTTTTCTCACGCATATCGATGCGCAAAATGCTTGGTGGCGGCGCACGCAGCAGCGGCCGAGAATATTCATCACCCGGGCGAATGATCCGCCCTGCTCTCTCCAGCGAGTTCCGTCTTGAACGCCCGTGCCCCACGTCATCTGCATCTGAACGTCAACATCCTGCATTCGGGTTTCGTCCCGTCCGCCTGGCGTCTGCCCGGCGCCGATCCGCGTGCGTTCATCGACGTTGCCCACTACGTGCGCGTCGCGCAGATTGCCGAAGCCGCGAAATTCGACGCGGTGTTTCTCGCGGACAACGCATCGATCGCCGATCAGATCGACTTTCGTCCGATCACCGCGCTCGAGCCGACCGTGCTGCTCGCCAGCATCGCAGCAGCAACCACGCACATCGGCCTGATCGGCACAGCGTCGACGAGTTACAACGAGCCGTACAACATCGCGCGCCGCTTCTCGACGCTCGATCACGTCAGCGGCGGACGTGCCGGCTGGAATATCGTCACGACCGCCGATGCCGGCTCCGCGCGAAACTTCGGCCTCGACGCGGCACCGGACCATGCGCAGCGTTATGCACGCGCCGCGGAATTCACCGATGTGGTCAAAGCGCTATGGCAGAGCTGGGAGGACGACGCGTTCATCGGCGACAAGACAGGCGGCCGCTTCATCGATACGGACAAGGTGCACCCGGTCGCGCATCGCGGCGAATACTTCAACGTGCAGGGAGCGTTGAACCTGCCGCGCACGCCGCAGGGGTATCCGGTGCTGGTTCAGGCGGGTGGATCGGCGGATGGTCGCGATCTTGCCGCGCGTCATGCGGAAGCGGTTTTCTCCGCGTCGCAATCGTTTGAGGAATCTGCCGCTTATCGCGGCGATCTGCTGGCGCGTGCCGCTGCGCATGGCCGGGGACCTGAGGCGATCCGGGTGCTGCCCGGTCTGACGACGATCGTCGGCGCAACCGAGGCCGACGCGCTGCGGCGCCGCGACGAACTGGTGGAGCTGATCCCGTGGTGCTACAGCTTGACGCGTCTTGCCGGCACGCTGGGGATCGCGCCCGAGCGTCTGCAACTCGACGAACGCTTGCCGGACGATCTGCCGCTACCGGCTGCGGGCAACGGCAACCACACGTTCTTTCACGCGACGCTCGCACAGGCTCGCCAGCATGGCTACACCGCGCGGCAGTTGATCCGCGCGCTGGCGGGCGGCGGCGGACATCGCGTCGTAGTGGGTACGCCCGAACAGATCGCCGACGACATCGAGCGATGGTTCAGAGGCGGTGCCGCCGATGGCTTCAATCTGATGCCCGATGCACTGCCTGGCGGCTTGCAGGACTTCGTCGACGGCGTGGTGCCGATCCTGCAGCGGCGCGGTCTGTTCCGCACGGAGTATGAAGGGAGCACGCTGCGCGAGCACCTTGGGCTCGCGCAGCCGCCCGACCGTCGCACTTCACAGCAACGGCGGGCGGCTATCGCAACATGACGATGGCGATGGCGCCTTACCGGCGCATCCGGTCGCTACGCTGCGGTTAGTGCGCCGGTACGCAGTCGGGACCCAGCTTCACCATCTGCTTGTCGAGGCGCAGACGATTGCCGCTTAGCTTCACCGGCCCCGCGAACGAAGCGCTTTTCCACAGGACGTCGCAACTCGTCGCATCGATCGCATAGACGACACGGTTGCTGCCGGAATAGGTGGTCACGAACACGTGTTGACCATCCGTATAGATCGGCCGCTCGATGATGCTCACATCCGGATCGACCGAGCACGATTTGCCCGACGGACCCGTGAGACTCATCGGTCCAATCCACGCCGTCGGTTTCTCGCTCGGGTCGCCTGAGCCGAGATCGATGGTCACGTGCCGCGCGCTGACCTTGCCGGCACCGGGGTCGACCTCGGAGTAATGACACGTTTGCGCAATGGCAACGTTACCGGTTACCAGTAACCCAGCGATAAACAGGACTTGCCTGAAAGCTTTCGTAGTCATGGGCGGATTGCGTAATATTGAACGCTAGCAAGATCCGTATGCTTCCACGAATAATTGAGCGCAGTATTTTTACGCCCGCTACCGCCATATCGTCCCCAATAAGCGAGCGGGTAGGGTTTCGACACGCCCGGCATGATAATCGCGACATGCCCGTGGGGAGTCGCTTTCAAACCCGCCACCACCAGATATCCGAGTCCGGCATAAGCCACTGCCTTGTCTTTATCCGTGCCGAGTTGCGACCAGGGCGCCCCGCTCATGGTACCGACTAGCGCGTTTGCATCGCCTGTCAGTGTCAAGCCCAGATCGGCGGCGACCGCCTTGAGGAACCCGCTGCAATCGCCCTTCCAGTCATCCCAGTGGTTCTCGCACAGGGTTTTGATGTCTTTCTTGTCGGCCATTATCCTGGTCCATTATGCGTGGGACGAGCAGCTATTCTCGCCCGGGATGGAATTGAACTGCTCCTTGTTACACATCCTGTACTTCGCTTCATGTCGCGTCGCGCTGGTTTTTATCAATACAGCGATAAACCAGAAAATCTGCCCCGACAGAGACATCCGGATTATAGCGACGTCTGCTCGACTGTGAATGACGAGATGGTTAAAGAAAATCAATAATTGCAGTTTTTTGCGGCTAGACATCCTGTTATCGGGCTATCGCGCCCTACCGGCGCGATCGGCAACGGCCTCGTCGGCCGCCCCTAGTCGGGCACCTCTACATGCTGGATCACCGTCTGGACAAATCGATCCGATGGTGTACCATCGAACAATTACATCGTTCAATGTAACATTTAAAGATGGGACGGAGACAGCCATGGCCGATGAGAGCGCTCATCACACAATCAAGGCACGCCACGTCAAGTTCGACTGGAGCAACACGCCGGTTCAGTGGATTCCTGGCGATCCGTCGAGCACGCACATTATCAACGTGCTGAACCTGCTGTTTCCGGCGGGTGAGCTATGGTTCTGCCGCGTCTACAACAAGACGCTGCCGCTCATCACCGACCCGCGGCTGCGCGAAGATGCAGAAGGTTTCCTGCGCCAGGAGGCCGTACATTCGCGCTCGCACGCCGGCGTGCTCACGCACTACTACAAGGTTCACGGCATCGACACGCAGCCGTTCACCAAAGAACTCGACTGGATGTTCGGCAAAGTGCTCGGTGAAGCACCGCTCGGACTGAAGATCGGCCACACGCGGTTCTGGCTGCGTCAGCAGCTCGGCATCATCGCGGCGCTGGAACACTTCTTCGGTTATCTCGGCAACTGGGTGCTCAACGCCAGGGGGCTAGACGATGCGCACGCCGACCCGACGATGCTCGATCTGCTGCGCTGGCACGGCGCGGAAGAAGTCGAGCACCGCACGGTCGCATTCGATATTTTCCGGCACATGGGCGGCAGCTATCTGGAGCGCTGCTTCCATATGTTTACGACCATCGTGCTGCTGTTGCGCTTCTTGATGCGTGGTGCGCGCTTCATGCACCGGCGCGATCCCGATGCCGGCAAGTACCGCGGTTTTGCCCTTGCATGGCGCGACGGCGCGCGCCGTAACTGTCTGCCGTCATTCTGGAAAATGCTTGCCGCTGCGCTGCGCTATTTCAAACCGGGTTATACGCCGCATCGCGAGGGCTCGACCGAACAGGCACTCGCCTATCTCGCCACCTCGCCGGCGGCACAGGTCGCTGCGCACGGCGGCGCGTGGGTGCGCGACGCTACGTGAGAGGCTACGAGCCGGGCGGATCTTCGCCTTGCTCCGGCGCCGGTGCGGACGGACCCTCGCTTTGCTCCGGCGCAGGCGCCGGTGAACGGCGCGCCCACGGAAAACGCCACTCGCCTACCGCGAGCCGCTTCAAGCGCTTGTGAGCGCCTTCCATCACGTACATCGGCGCAGTGGAGAACTGGCGATCGTAGATCGTAACGAGTCTACCCAGCGCCACGCCGTCGGGCTCGTCGACCTGCCACGGCTCGTCGGTCGAACAACGCTCGACGCAGCGCTCGAGTGCGCCCTGCACCTCGCCGTACAACGTGTCGGGGCCGAACGCGAACCCCGCCTCGCGCAGGAAGTAACTCAGGCAGGCAATCGCAAACAATTCACGGAGCAACGCCCGGTTTCCGTTGCCGCTCCGGCACGCTGCCACCGCAAGGTGATTGCGCAGCGAAAGCTCGCGCGCCGATGCGGCGGTGGGCGGCAGCAACTGGGCTTTGGTCAGCGGTGCGCCCCCGATGCGATACGCGTCCAGCTTCTTTGGTCCATTCATTGCCGGTCGCCCCGAGGTGGGCGGCGACCTTCGCGTGGCGCGCTCATCGTTTGGTTCATTTGTTCATCGACGCGAGTTGATTCACGCATCGTCTCCGTCGGTTACCTTCCGGTCCCTGACATCAATATTAAAAACATCCGGATAATCAACAGCCTGCGGGACATGCCCTCGATAGACAAGTAACGCTGTCAGAAACGAATATCTGTCCGCGCGTTTCAACGAGTCTGTGCGAAATAGTTTCACGAAGTCTTTCCGCGCGTCTTCTGTCCGGCACTCACGTTACCTACCGAAGAAGTGGCGCAATCCCGTTAGCTGACGCGGCTTGCCGCCCGGCCCCCCGATACCGCCAGTATCTGCTTGATCCACCAGGATTCCCCATCGATTGGCGCCATTCCATAGCGTATGGCCGACCTCGATATATCGCTCCGGATTCGGCATGCTCGCCTGCTTACATTTAACATTTTGCAGTTTGAAAGCAGCTGATCCACAGGCCGCCGCCAGTATATAACGCGAGTACATAAATCCTGGCAGTCGGGCCGTGGTTTTTTAAATCCACGAACCCTCTCCATATCTACCCGCCTCCACAACAGGCGTTATCCCCACCGATAAACGATGAGGATGAATAGATTATTAAAGACAGATAACGATTTCACTAAGACATCGCGCGTCGATCTGCACTTATTACTCGACTGTCGATTTTCCGGGTCACAATTACCGGATTAAATCAGACGCAGGTTCGTGCAGCGTATGCACCAGAAAATCGACAAACGCTTTCACGCGCGCGGTCATCTGCAGATGCTGTGGGTACACCGCATAGATATCGGCGCCCGGCGTCCGGTAGTCGGGCAGCACATGCACGAGGCGACCGTCGCGCAGATAGTCTGCGATGTCCCACTCCGCCCGCATCAGGATGCCGTGGCCATCGAGCGCCCACTTCACCGCGATCTCGCCGTCGTTGGTCGTCAGGTTGCCGCGCACCCGCACGGTCTCGGTCTTTTCCGTGGCACCGCGGCCGCTCGTCAGACGCCAGAGGCCATAGCCGTCGTCGCCCTGGCGAATGCCGATGCAGTTGTGCCGCGTTAGCTCATGCGGATTTTTCGGCGGCGTGCGGCCGACGAAATACGCAGGCGCCGCGCACAGCAACCGCCGGTTCGGCGCCACGCGCCGCGCGACCACACGCGCATCGGGCGGCTCGCCGAAACGGATGCACACGTCGAACGCATCCTCGCTCAACGCAGGGGGATCGACGGATAGCTGCAACTGCACGTCGACCTCCGGATAGCGTCGCACGAACTGCGAGATTGCCGGCGCGATATGACTGCGCCCGAAGCCGAGCGTCGCGTTGACTCGCAACAGCCCGCTCGGCGCCGCGCGCGATCCGCTGAGCAGTTGCCCCAGCTCGTCCATGTCGGCGAGGATCCGCCGTGCGCGCGTCACGTACAGCTCGCCTTCGGGCGTGAGACTCATCCGGCGGGTGGTGCGGTTCACGAGCGCGACGCCCGCGCGCGACTCCATCTGCGACAGATGCTTGCTGACCGCCGCGGTGCTCAGGCCAAGTTCGCGCGCAGCGGCCGTCAGACTGCCGCTTGCGGCCAGCACCGAGAAAAAACGCAGATCGTCAGGCTGGATCGAAGAGGCCATTGCAGAGCCCTGATTGCAACACTGATTGTCAACCTGAGGTTAAGGATGGTTTAAGTCTAGCAACGTTCGTCGCGACGTCGCGCGCTCTAGCATGGCCGGACACTCATTAGGAGACGCTCCGCTCATGAAGACCTATCGCATCGCAACCATCCCCGGCGACGGCATCGGCAAGGAAGTCGTGCCGGCCGGACAGCAGGTGCTCGAAGCACTCACCGCGCAAGGCGCGGCGTTTCGCTTCGAATTCGAGCACTTCGACTGGGGCGGCGACTATTACCGTCAGCACGGCGTCATGATGCCGGCCGATGGGCTCGACGCGCTGCGCGGCAAGGACGCAATCCTGTTTGGCTCCGCGGGCGATCCGCAGATTCCCGATCACATCACGTTGTGGGGCCTGCGTCTGAAGATCTGCCAGGGCTTCGATCAATACGCGAACGTGCGCCCGACGCGGATTCTGCCCGGCATCGATGCGCCGCTCAAACGGTGCGGGCCGAACGATCTGGACTGGGTGATCGTGCGCGAAAACTCGGAGGGCGAATATGCCGGTGTCGGCGGCCGTGCGCACCAGGGGCATCCGCTCGAAGTGGCCACCGACGTTTCGATGATGACGCGCGTGGGTGTCGAGCGCATTCTGCGGTTCGCCTTCCGGCTCGCCCAGTCGCGTCCGCGCAAGCTGCTCACCGTAGTGACCAAGAGCAACGCGCAGCGTCACGCGATGGTGATGTGGGATGAGATCGCCGTGCAGGTATCGAAGGAATTTCCGGACGTTACGTGGGACAAGGAACTCGTCGATGCCGCGACCGCGCGCATGGTCAATCGCCCGGCGAGCCTCGACACGCTGGTCGCGACGAACCTGCACGCGGACATTCTCAGCGATCTGGCCGCCGCGCTCGCCGGCAGTCTCGGCATCGCGCCCACTGCGAACCTCGACCCCGAGCGCCGCTATCCGTCGATGTTCGAACCGATCCACGGTTCGGCCTTCGACATCATGGGCCAGGGCCTCGCGAATCCGGTCGGCACGTTCTGGTCGGTCGTGATGATGCTCGAGCATCTCGGCGAAAGCGCTGCTGCGCGCGCAGTGATGTCTGCGATCGAACAGGTCACTGCGAACCCTGCGCTGCACACCCGCGACCTCGGCGGCACGGCAACCACCGCGCAGGTTACGCAGGCGGTCTGCTCGCTGCTTGCCGCTCATCCGGCGCTCGCGTCGCAGGCGGCCTGAGTCGCGCGCAAGCGAAACCGCGCGTACATCGTGCGGCGCGTGCGGATAACACACCTATAAACGCCCGGACGAATCCGTCACGGGCGCATCGATGGAGACGAGCATGACCAACGATCTGCAAACGCAGGTCATCCGCAAGCTGACGCGGCGCATCCTGCCGTTCGTGATGCTGCTTTACTTCGTCAGCTTTCTCGACCGCGTGAACGTCGGCTTCGCGGCCATTACGATGAACCGCGAGCTCGGCCTGACACCGGCGATGTTCGGCCTCGGCGGCGGCATTTTCTTTCTCGGCTATTTTCTGTTCGAGGTGCCGTCGAACCTGATTCTCAACCGCGTCGGCGCGCGCCTGTGGATAGCCCGTGTGATGGTGACCTGGGGGCTGCTCTCGGCCGCTTCGGCGTTCGTGGTCGGGCCGCATTCGTTCTACGCGCTGCGCTTCCTGCTCGGTGTGGCGGAAGCAGGTTTCTTCCCGGGCATCATCCTGTATCTGAGCCAGTGGTTTCCCGCGCGGCAGCGTGCGATGGCCGCTGCGGCATTCATGGCGGCGGCACCGCTGTCTACCGCGATCGGTTCGCCGATCTCCGGCGCGCTGATGCAGATGTCTGCGTTCGGCGGCCTGCACAACTGGCAGTGGCTTTTCATCATCGAGGCGATTCCGGCGGTCGTGCTCGGCATCGCCGTGCTGCGCCTGCTGACCGATTCGCCGGACAAGGCAAAGTGGCTCACGCGTGACGAGAAAGCGTGGCTCATCGCCGTGCTGCGTGAGGAAAGCCTGCAACGGCATGCGCAGCCCGGTCATACCGGCCACGCGCTCGGTGCGCTGCGCGATTCGCGCGTGTGGGTGATGTCGTTGATCTACTTCGGCACGTCCGCGGGGCTCTATACGCTGGGACTGTGGGCGCCGCTCATCATCCGCCAGTTTGGTTTCAGCGCGTTCGGCACGGGCGCGCTGAACGCGATTCCGAGCGTGCTGGCCGTCGTCGCGATGGTGCTGTGGGCGCGCCATTCGGATCGGACCGGCGAGCGTACGTGGCATATCGTCGTGCCTTGCGTGCTCGCTGCCGTCGGTCTGGTCTGGGCCGGCTTTGCGCAGTCGGCCACCGGTGTCGTGCTGGCGCTCGTTGCGGTCAACGTCGGTATCAGCGCGGCGAAAGCACCACTGTGGGCGATGTCGAGCACGTTCATGTCGGGTGCGGGCGCTGCGGCGGGCATTGCGATGATCAACTCGATCGGTAACCTGGGCGGCTTTGCCGGTCCCTTTGCGATCGGCTGGTTGAAGTCTGCGACCGGTGGTTATGCAGCGGGACTCTTTGCTGTGGCCGGGAGTCTCGCTGTCTCCGCGATGCTGACGCTGATGATCGGGCGGCGTGGGTATCGGGTGGCGTCGGCTGTGCATTGAGGGAAGCAGCGCCGCGAACTCTGCCGCGCTGGTCCTCGTGCTCTCGCTCTGCAACGCTACGTGACATGCTCATCGCCACACCGTTGCGTCATGCGACGTGGGCGACACGGCGACGGTGTCTGGCGAGACCAAACGCAGATCATCTACTGCGCGTCGACAAACGCGCGCAGTTCGTTGTCGCGAATCTCGAGCACATCGAACAGCCCCAGCGCACGTAGTGCCGGTAACGCGTCGACGATATCGCGTTGCGCGGTCGCGCGTGCTTCTTCTGTAGCGCTCGCGTCGCGCCAGATCCGCGCATTGGCAAGAAAGGCGCCGACTGTGCCCTTGCGGACCGGCACGCCATTGAATTCGCCCTGGTTGAGGTGATCGGGAAGCAGTTCTTCGGCACGCATCGCGTACTCCTGTGGTGGTTGAGGCTTCCCACTGTAGATTGGCGCACGCGGATCGGCTGCGGTATAAAGGCCATTCGATACGTCATTCGCGCCATGTCCGCTCCCCTGCTCCCTCTTGTTCAACTCGAAGCAACCGACGGCCCACGGATCTACGCGGTCGAGCTGACGGGCGACGACGCTCGCGTGACTACTGCGCATCGTCACGCGCGCGGACAACTGTTCGGCGCGATAAGCGGACTGCTGTCGGTGGGTACCGAGCATAGCCAGTGGGTCGTGCCCGCCACGCATGCGGTGTGGATTCCGCCGGAGCTTGCACACTCGGTGCAATCGCACGGGCCGTTCTCGGGGTGGAGCGTGTACGTCGCAGCGGCTGCGTGCAGGGCGCTGCCGGACGAGCCCTGCACCCTCCCGATGTCGCTCCTGTTGCGCGCCGCGATCAGCCGCGCGGCCACCTGGAACGACGACCCGCTCGACGATGCACAGACACGCATCGCCGGTGTGATCATCGATGAAATCCGTTCGCTACCGCGCGAGCAGTTCGGCCTGCCGATGCCTCGCGACGCGCGGCTCATCCGCATTGCCAATGCGCTTGCGAAAAATCTGGCCGACAACCGCCGCCTCGAAGAATGGGCGCAGTGGGCCGCAATCGCACCACGCACGCTGTCGCGGCGTTTCATCACGGAAACGGGTTTTAGTTTTGCCGAATGGCGGCAGCGCGCACGCCTGATGCGTGCGCTCGAAATGCTGGCTGCTGGCGACGCGGTGACGCGCGTTGCCATCGATCTGGGTTACGACAATGTCAGCGCATTCATCGCGATGTTTCGTCGCGCGCTCGGTGTGACGCCGGCGCGCTATTTCGCGGCTCAAACGTCCGGCGATGAACCTGATGCGATGACCGAAGCGACCCGCAAGAACAATCACGACGCACAATAAAAAAGCGCCGCGCGAACAGACCGAAATCCGTTCGCGCGACGCCTACGCTTCCTGCTTCCCGATACCTGCCGTCAGTAGCGCCGCGAAGCGAGCTTCTTCACCACCGACACCATCCGGTCGACTTCATCGCACGTGTTGTAGAACGCGAGCGAAGGCCGCACGGTCGCTTCAACACCGAAGCGCCGCAGGATAGGTTGCGCACAGTGATGACCCGAGCGCACCGCGATGCCCTCTTCGTTCAACGCGCTGCCAACCTCTTCCGTCTCGTAGCCCTTCAGCACGAACGACAGCACACTCGCCTTGTCGCGCGCGGTGCCGATCAGTCGCACACCTGGCACGGGCGCCAGCACGCTCGTTGCGTATGCAAGCAGATCGTGTTCGTAGCGCGCGATATTTTCGATACCCACGCGCGTCACGTAATCGATTGCCGCACCGAGGCCGACTGCATCCGCGATATTGCCGGTGCCGGCCTCAAAGCGTCCGGGCGGCGGCTGGAACACCGTACGCTCGAACGTCACGTCCGCGATCATGTTGCCGCCGCCTTGCCACGGCGGCATGTCTTCGAGAATCGCGCGCTTGCCGTAGACCACACCGATACCGGTCGGCCCAAACACCTTGTGGCCGGAGAACACGAAGAAGTCCGCATCGATGGCCTGCACATCGACCCGCATATGCGACACCGACTGCGCCCCGTCGACCAGCGCCTTCGCGCCCGCGCGATGCGCGAGTTCGACGATCTCCTTGACCGGCACCACCGTACCGAGCGCATTCGATACCTGCGTCACCGACACGATCTTCGTACGATCGCTAAGCAGACGCCGATATTCTTCGAGCAGCACCTGGCCGGTGTCGTCGACGGGAATCACGCGCAAGGTCGCACCGGTTTGTGCGGCAAGTTGCTGCCACGGCACGATGTTCGCGTGATGCTCGAGATGCGACACGATGATCTCGTCGCCTTCGCCAACGTGCTTCACGCCCCACGTCTTGGCGATCAGGTTGATCGCCTCGGTGGTGCCGCGCACGAAGATGATCTCGTCCGGCGACGACGCGCCGATGAAGCGTTGCACCTTGCTGCGCGCCGCCTCGTAGGCATCCGTCGCGCGACCTGCCAGTGCGTGTGCCGCGCGATGGATGTTGGAGTTCTCGTGGGCGTAGAAGTACGCGAGCCGGTCGATCACCGACTGCGGCTTGTGCGTCGTCGCGGCGTTGTCGAACCACACGAGCTGACGTCCGTTGACGCGCTCCTGCAGGATCGGAAAATCGCGTCGTACGGCGTTGACATCGAACGGCGGATGGCTCGACGGGCCGACAGCCGGAATGGCACCGCCGGCTTTCGTGGGTTGTCCGGAAGCCGGCACCTGCCCCGCATCGTCGATGAAGTAGCGCGAAGCGGTACCGCTCGATGCACCCGCAGAGCCAACGTCGTACGGGAAACGCGATGCGGACAGAGGTTCATCCGCACCGGGCAACCCAAACGATTGCGCCGTCACGCTAGTCCAGCCCGGCACGACGATGTCAGGCGTCGCACCAACCGCGGACCGGTGATCGTTCGAACCGTCGAGAAAGTAATACGGCGATGGAGCCGATGGCGAAGACGGAACAGAGGCCCCACCCGCCGACGGACGCTGCGCCCCCACACCTTCCGGCACGCCCAGCGCAGCACCGCCAAACCGCGGATCGAGCGCAGGCGCCACCGTCACCACGTTATCGGGCAAACCATTCTGCGCAGCGGCATGCGGTGCAAGCGCCGGCGCCCGATGACCGAGCGACAGCACATGAGTCGGCGCAGCAGGCAGCAGGTTCGAGCCCGCCACCTGCCCTTGCGGAATCGCGGCACCAGGCACGCCGGTACCGGCGCCGCCAGGACCCGCGAGCGGCGAGCCGGCCGGCACCGGGTTGCTCGCTTCGGCGAGTACAGGAGCCGCGAGCGGCAACGCGCCCGCCGTACTCGGCACACCACTCACGGCACCGCTGCGCGCCACCGGCAATGCCTCACCAGGCAATGCCGAGAAGAACGCGTTGGCAAGTTGCGCGAGTGCCGACGGATCGGGCAAGCCCGGCGGTGGACCAGCAGGCACATCGAGCGGCAGGGCGCTGTCCATGTGCTTACTTGTAGGTGTCGGTGTAGTCATGGTACTTGCCGATCTCCACGTCATCGAGAACCGCCAGCGCGTCCGGCGAATGCACGGCCAGCGAGCAGTACAGCGAGATCAGATACGACGCGATCGCATGATTGTTGATGCCCATGAAGCGCACCGACAGACCCGGTCCCTGTTCGCCGGCGACGCCCGGCTGGAACAGGCCGACCACGCCCTGGCGCTTGTCGCCCACGCGCAGCAGCAGGATCTTCGTCTTGCCGTCCGCGACCGGCACCTTGTCCGACGGAATCAGCGGGATGCCGCGCCAGGTCAGGAACTGCGAACCGAACAGGCTCGTCGTGGGCGGCGGCACACCGCGGCGCGTGCATTCACGACCGAACGCAGCGATCGCGAGCGGGTGCGTCAGGAAGAATGCCGGCTCTTTCCAGACCTTTGTCAGCAGTTCGTCGAGGTCGTCGGGGGTCGGCGCGCCCGTCAGAGGAAACACGCGCTGTTCTTCGGCGACGTTGGCAAGCAGGCCGTAATCGGGGTTGTTGATCAGCTGGCTTTCCTGCAGCTCCTTGATCGTTTCGATCGTGAGGCGCAGCTGTTCCTTGATCTGGTCGTGCGGGCTGCTATACAGATCGGAGATGCGCGTATGCACATCGAGTACGGTACTCACCGCGTTCAGGAAATACTCGCGCGGTTCTTCTTCGTAAGGAACGAACGTGCGCGGCAGCAGGCTTTCGTCTTCGCGCGCGGTACAGGCCGCGACCACTGCTTCCGGATTCTTCACCTGGTTCAGCCGGTAGATACCCGCTTCGACCGGCAGCCATTGCAGCAGATGGGTGAGCCAGCGCGGCGAAATCGTCGAGAGCTGGGGAACGGTCTTGGTGGCATTGGCTAGTTGCCGTGCTGCGGTATCGCCGAGCGCCGTCAGGCCGCCCACTGTTGCTGTCATGTGTCGCTCCGGGGTCTATAGAAGAAAAACTGGAATGCTTATGAGCAAACGTGATTATGGAAACGGCGCCGCAGCCGCTCAACATGCTATAGACGTCAGGCGGGTACGTTTGGGGAAGTGGGAGTACTCGATGCGGGTGACGCAGTGGCTTTGGCGGAACTTACAGGCACCGCCACTGCGGTCGCGGTTCGCGAAGAATCCAACGATGGCAATGCGCATAACAGCGCCGCGATCGTTGCATCGAGCGCCTGGGCAAGCTTCTCGACGGTAACGATCGACGCGATCACCGAGCCGCGCTCGATCTCGCCGACATACGAACGGTTCAGACCCGCATGCTCGGCCAGTTGCTCCTGCGACCAGCCGCGTGCTTCGCGCAGACGCCGCACCGTGACACCGAGGTCTCGTACGATCATCGTCACGATGTGACTCCGGCTACTGCAGCTGATTGCGGCGCCGGGTTAGCGTGTGCCACACCCGCACCCGCATTCGAATTCGTCGCTTCGTTGCGCGACACCGCCTGAGTGACATGCGAGCCAGGCGCGACATCCTGCGTAAGCCAGACGTTGCCGCCGATCACCGCACCGCGCCCCAGCGTCACGCGCCCAAGTATCGTCGCACCGGCATAGATCACGACGTCATCCTCGACGATCGGATGGCGCGGCAAACCTTTTTCGAGGTGCCCCTGAGCGTCACGCGGAAACCTCTTCGCCCCGAGCGTAACCGCCTGATAAACACGCACCCGTTGCCCGATCACCGAGGTCTCGCCGATCACGACACCGGTGCCGTGATCGATGAAGAAGCTCGCGCCGATCTGCGCCCCCGGATGAATATCGATGCCGGTTTCGCCATGCGCCAGCTCGGCGACGATACGCGCAAGCAACGGCAAACCAAGCCCATATAGCGCATGCGCGAAACGATGATGGATCATCGCCAGCACGCCGGGATAGCACAGCAGCACCTCGTCGACGCTACCTGCCGCGGGGTCGCCGTGAAATGCAGCGAGCACATCGCTGTCGAGCAGCGTGCGGATCTCCGGCAGCTTTGCCGCAAACGCCCTGACAGCCGCGCCGGCTTGCGCTTCGATTTCGTCGGCGGAACGTGGGTGGTGGCGGGTCCGGTAATGCAATTCGAGTCGCGCCTGCGCGAGTAACGCATGCAGCGCGGTATCGAGCGCATGCCCGACATAGAAGTTTTCACTTTCCTGACGCAGATCGGCTGGCCCAAGCCGCATCGGAAACAACACGCCCTTGAGCGTATCGACGATCTCCGCGAGTGCTTCGCGAGCCGGCAATTCGCGCCCGCCCGGCTCGAGCGAGCGCTTCTGTACTTCGCGCCATTGCTGGCGAGCCGTCTGCAGTGCTTCTACGATGTCGTCGATATCGAAAACTGCCACAGCGGCTCCCGGCTGAAAGTGTGTAAGTGAAAAGCGCTAGTCCTGCACCCAGGGCAGCCCGCGAAAGCGCCACCCGTTACTGCCGCCGCGCCGTTGCGCCGCATCGAGTTCGCCTTCAAAGCCTTCCAGAACATTGAAGACCTGGCTGAAACCGCCCTTCGTCGCAGCTTCGGCGGCGAGCGCCGAACGATTGCCGCTACGGCACAGCAGCAGCACGAGCGCATCCTTGCCGGTCTTCGCTTCCAGTTCGCGCACGAAGCGCGGATTGCGTGTCAGGCTCGTGCCCGTCGCCCATGCGACGTGCAGGCTCTCCGGCACATGCCCGACGAATTTCCGTTCTTCCGCGCTGCGCACGTCGACCAGCAGCGCCTTGCCTGCCGACACCAGCGCCCACGCGTCCTGCGGCGCGATGCCGCCTGCATAGGGCAAACCTGCTTCTACCGCAGCCAATCGCGCCGCTTCAAGCACATCGAGTGCCGCGTGCACAGGCCGCTCTTCGACTTCAACCGTCATGACATCTCCTTGCCGAATATCCGCGCGCGTCAGTGCGGCGGGGGCTGGCGAGGCGGTAAAAAACCGTCTATAGCCATCACGAGACACTATGAAATAACCCGGCCGGAAGGCGAACCAATTAATTGTGCTTTCTAAAGAAGCAGCGGTTTGGTCGCCACATGGGCATGCATGGGCATTCGTCAGAAGATAGTGGTTGAAGGCGACAAACGCGTGGCGGTTACACCGGCTTGATGTCGGCGGCCTGCTTGCCCTTCGGGCCTTGTTTCACTTCGAAGCTGACCTTCTGGTTTTCCTGCAGCGACTTGAAGCCGTCCGCGCGGATTTCCGAGAAATGCGCGAACAGATCGTCGCCGCCGTCGTCCGGCGTGATGAAGCCGAATCCTTTTGCATCGTTGAACCACTTCACCGTACCCGTTGCCATCGTCGTTCCTTGCTATGCGAGACCCGTGCGTGTAGACAGAGCGCCGAACCCGCCGGGATCAGTTCGTTCGACGCCGGCTGAACGATACGGGAAGCCCACCGCATCGGGAACAAACGAATTCTTCGATGTTTATCAGCGCGGCTGACAAATCGCGCGCGGCGAGTGAGGTAAGCGAGGAAAGTGAGGTAAGCGCCGTTCAGCGCTCGAGGCGCGGTAACGCGAGCGTCGCGCCCGAGTCGCGTTGTGTGAGCGCACGCGCAACGACGCCGAGCGCGTCGTAGGCAAGCACGGCCAGCAGCCCGACGATCATCCCGCCTTGCAGGATGAACGCCGTGTTCGAGGTTTGCAGACCCGCGATGATCACATCGCCGAGTCCTTTCGCTGCCACCGTCGAACCGAGCGTCGCGGTGCCGAGATTGATCACCACCGACAGACGGATGCCCGACAGGATCACCGGCAGCGCGAGCGGCAGTTCGATCGACAGCAACTGGCGCAGCGGACCCATGCCCATGCCACGTGCGGCTTCGACGGTTGCAGCCGGAATGTCCTTGAGACCGGTAATCGTGCTCTCGAACACCGGCAGCAATCCGTACAGGATCAGCGCAATCAGCGTCGGCTTCACACCGAAACCGACCGCGGGCACCGCGAGCGCCAGCACCGCAACCGGCGGAAAAGTCTGGCCGATATTGACGATGCTGCGCGCAAGCGGCAGAAATTCGGCGCCCGCTTCACGCGTGACGAAGATCCCGGCGAGCAGCGCGATCACGGTCCCCACGAGACTCGCGCCGCCGACCAGCGCAAGATGCGCAAGCGTCAATCCAAGCAGGCTCGAGCGATCGTAGATCACAGGTGCGCCGTTCTCGGCGAGCGGCGCGAAGAGCGGCGCAAACCATTGCGGGCGAACCAGTAACGCGAGCAGTATCGCGAGCGCGAGCAGGCGCGAGGTCCGTGCGACGAGTTTCATCTCGGCCGCCCGGCGCGCGCGAGAATCGACGCGAGCGATACGCGGGTTCGCACGCTGCCGTCGGCCTGTGCTACCGGCAGGCTCTGCGTACCGCGCCACAGCAGTTCCGACAGCGCATCGCGCAGGTTCTGCGTACCGGCGATCGGCGCGCCATCGGCGGTACCGGGTTCGGCGATTTCATCGACCTGGGTCAGCGACAGCAAACGCAGCGGCCGGTCGGTACCGGCCACGAGTTTCTCGACGAAGCCAGGTGCGGGACGTGCGAGCAATTCGGCGGGCGTGGCAGCCTGTAGCACGCGGCCGCCGTCCATCACCACGATGCGATCGCCGAGGAGCAATGCCTCTTCCATATCGTGCGTGACGATCACCACCGTGATGCCGAGTCGCCGCTGCAGCGCGAGCAGATCCTCCTGCGCCTGGCCGCGGATGATCGGATCGAGCGCGCCGAACGGTTCGTCCATCAGCAGGATCGCGGGTTGCGCAGCCAGTGCACGCGCTACACCCACCCGCTGCTGCTGACCGCCGGACAACTGATGCGGAAACTTCGTACCGTACGTATCGGGATCGAGCTTGAAGAGCTCAAGCAGTTCGCGCACGCGTGCGTCGATGCGTGCCGTCTCCCAGCCGAGCAGACGCGGCACGGTCGCGATATTGCGAGCGACGCTCCAGTGCGGAAACAGCCCGTGCCCCTGGATCACATAACCGATGCCGCGCCGCAACTCTTCAGCGGGCACGCCGGACGTATCGCGTCCATCGATGCGGATCGTGCCGCTCGTCGGCGCGATCAACCGGTTGATCATGCGCAGCAGCGTCGACTTGCCGCTGCCCGATGTGCCGACGAGCGCGGTGATCGTGCCGCTGCCGATCACGAGCGAAACGTCGTCGACAGCGACGACATCGCCGAAGCGTCGACTGATCTTGTCGATTTCAATCATGCGCGATGTCCCTTGATGAATTCGGTCGCGGCGTCGAAGACAACGGCCGCGCTCAGTGCAAGCCCGATAGTCGGGGCGGCGCCGAGCAGCACGAGATCGATGGCCGACTGGCCGATGCCCTGAAACACGAAGGTGCCGAAGCCGCCACCGCCGATCAGCGCGGCGACGGTTGCGAGTCCGATGTTCTGAACCAGCACGATGCGCACGCCGGTCAGCACGACCGGCAACGCGAGCGGCAGTTCGACCGAGCGCAGACGCTGACCCGGTGTCATACCCATCGCGACGGCGGCTTCCGCCGTCTGCGGCGGAATCTGCCCGAGACCGACGACGACACTCGCCGTCACCGGCAGCAGCGAATAGAGAAACAGCGCGATCAACGCAGGCGCAACGCCGATACCGCGAATACCGAGTGCGGCGGCAAGCGGCACGTGGGCGGCGAGCAGCCCGAGCGGCACCATCATCAGCCCGTACATCGCGATGCTCGGAATGGTCTGGACAATGTTCAGCACCGGCAATGCGACCGCACGCAGCGCAGGCAGTTTCACGCACGCGATACCAAGCGGCACGCCAAACGCGACAGCCGCCGCAACGGAGCCCACAACCAGCTCGATGTGGCGCGCAGCTTCCTGCCAGAAGTTGTCCGCGTGCACCGCGTATTCCTGCATCACCGACAGGCCGTCCCATCGGCCGCTACCGAACAGCGCAGCGAGCGCGAGCCATGCGAGCGCGAGCACCGCGAGACGCGGTGCGGGACCGGGCGACAGTTTCGCGAGCGCGTCGGTGACCAGCATCGAGAACGCGAACGTGAGGATCCAGAAGCCGCCTGACGGCGACACACGGGCGAGCGGATGTTCGTCGGTGACGAGATGCGCGGGCGCGTATCCGACCAGCAAGGCGAGCCCTGCCAGCAGCGCGATGCCGACCACGAGCCGTAACGCGGCACGGCTACGCAGCAGCGCGAACAACGCGGCAGCCGCGAGCACCGCAACCGCAACCCTCGCCTCGCCGACGCTAAAGGTGTCGAGCAGACTGAGCCCTTTGCCCGACACGATCCGGTTCGCGCGAAACGTGACGAACGGTTCGAACGCGAGCGCTGCGGCGATCAGTATCGCGATCAGCGCACCGACCCGATCGACCTTGTCGACCAGCAGCGTGCCGCCAGTGGTACGTCGCCCGGCAAACGCAAGCGCCTGCGATTTATGCGTCTGCACGTTGCCTCCCGGGCCCGCCATTACTTGACGAAGCCTTTCGCTTTCAGATAGCTCGCCGCCACCGCCGCGGCCGGTTCGCCGTTCACCTGGATACGGCCATTCAGCGTTTGCAGCGTCTTCAGGTCGAGGCTCGCGAACACCGGCTTCAGATACCCGGCGATCTCCGGATGCGCCTTCAGCACCGCCTCGCGGATCAGCGGTGCGGGGGCGTAGACGGGTTGCACATGACGGTTGTCGTCGAGTACCACGAGACCGGCTGCTTCGATCGCGCCGTCCGTGCCGTAGACCATTGCCGCGTTAACCTTGTCGGTCTGTTCGGCGGCCGCCTTGATCGTTGCCGACGTGTCGCCGCCCGACAGCACGAGCAGTTGATCCGGTTTCAGCGTGAAACCGTAGGTCTTCTCGAACGACGGCAACGCGCCCACGCTGTTCACGAATTCAGCCGATGCCGCGAGCTTCACCTGACCGCCCGCCGACACCCATTTGCCAAAGTCGCTAAACGTATGAATATTGTTGGCCTTCGCTACGGTGCCGAGCAGCGCAACCGCCCACGTGTTGTTCGCCGGCGCCGGCGCAAGCCAGACGATGTGATTGGCCGCGTAATCGAGCTTCGCCGCTTCTTCATAACCCTTCGCAGCGTTTTTCCACAGCGGATCGTCGCCCTTGTTGAAGAAGAACGCCGCGTTGCCCGTGTACTCCGGATAGATATCGATCTCGCCGGTCGTGATGGCCTTGCGCACGATCGGCGTAGTGCCTAGGCCGATCTTGTCGGTGACGGCGATGCCGTGCGACTTCAGCACCTGCGCGATCAGATTGCCTAACAGATTGCCTTCGGTATCGATCTTCGATGCGACCGTGACAGTGTCGGCGGCATGCGCCCCGATCGAGGCCAGTAGAAGCAGCGCTGCAACGCCCTTGAGGGTGGGGGTGTATTTCATCGGTACCGTCGCTCCAGCGAGTGGAAGTTTCGTATGGGCAGCCGGTGCCTGCGATGCAGCGACGACCCGGGGACAACGGGCGCGCGCACTGTCCACGCGACAGACAATCGGCTGCAGTAGCTGCGCAGAATAGCGAGGGTGGGATGCGGCGCAAACCAACAAATTCAGATTTCCAAATGGTTGCGGCTGCAAACGGTACCCATCGATCTACCCGGCGTAAAACTAGAAAGCATTTCAGATCTATGTGGTTTGCAAGTCAAATTGGTGCCACGATAATCCGCCGAGGTCAAGAACAACCCTAGAACAACCACAAACAATCACAACGGATTATCGATGAAAAAGACACTCGCCGTCGCGGCCCCGTTCCTCGTTGCCGCATGCGCGGCGCATGCCCAAAGCGCCGTCACACTGTACGGCATCGTGGAGGACGGTGTGGATTTTGCCAGCAATGTCAATGGCAGCCATCTGGTCCAGACGGCCTCGGGCGTCACCGCGGGCAGCCGCTGGGGCGTACGCGGCACCGAAGATCTGGGCGGCGGGCTCAGCACGATCTTTCGCCTCGAAAGCGGCTTCGACATCAATTCGGGGCGCCTCGGCAGCGGCCTCGCGTTTTCGCGTAATGCGTACGTCGGTATCCAGAGCGAACAGGTCGGTACTGTGACGCTCGGGCGTCAGTGGGATTCGATCGTCGACTATGTCGAGCCGTATACGCTGAACGGCAACATCGGCGGCTATTACTTCGCGCACCCGAACGACATGGACAACACCGATAACGGCTTCCCGATATCGAGTGCGATCAAGTACCGCAGCCCGACCATCGCGGGCTTCACGTTCGGCGGACTGTATGCGCCGGGCGGCATCGCCGGCCAGTTCTCGAACAACGCGGTGTACAGCGCGGGCGGCACGTACTCGATCGGTGCGTTCAGCGCGGGGATCGGCTATCTGCGCATCAACGATCCGGAAGTGTCGACCCAGGGCTATCAGAACTACCCGGGGTTCACCAACGCGGTGTACGGCAATTTCCTCGCCAATGCGCGTGCGCAGAAGGTGTTCGGCGTCGGCGCGTCGTACCGTGTCCTGACTTCCCTGCGTCTGCTCGCCGATTTCACGAACACGATCTTCCAGCAGGGCAGCGCCGGTCACGATGCGACGTTCCAGAACTACGAACTGTCGGGAATCTACAACCCGACATCGGCGGTGACGATCGGCGCGGGCTATACGTACACAACCGGCCGCGACCACGCGAGCGACGGCGAGCCGAAATACAGCCAGTTCAACCTCACGGTCGAATACGCGCTATCGAAGCGCACGTCGGTGTACGCGCTGGGCGTGTTCCAGAAAGCAGCCGGCGATGCGACCGTTGCGCAGATCGCCGGGTTCAATCCGTCTTCGAGCCAGAAGCAGGCTGTCGGACGGGTCGGGATTCGTAGTATTTTCTGAGCGGCCTGCACGACGAGCCCTTCTTAATCGAGCCCACGCGGCTCGATCAACCCCGCGAAGCGGTCGGCCAGCGCCGGCCGCGAGCGATGCGGCCAGATCGCGCTCAACTCGAAGCGCGGCAGCGTCGCGCCGTCGCTGACCTCGCACAGCCGCACGCCGTTGAACTGCAGCGTGCGCACCGAATACGGCAGCAACGACACACCGCAGCCCGCGGCTACGCAGGCCAGCACAGTCAGCGAGCGGTTCGCGTCCTGCACGATCTCCGCCTCGTGCCCGGCCTGACGGAACGCGCTCAGGATACCGGCGCGTATCACCGGCAGCTGCTCGTGCGGAAACCACACCAGCCCGTGCGCCGATAGCTCCTGCAACGTGACGCGGCCATCCGGCCCGACCGGAAACGAAGCGGGCAGCACCGCCACGAGACGCTCGCGGGCAATCAGCTTCTCCCGCATCCGGCCGCCTACTGCAACGGGCGTGTGCAGCAGCCCGATATCGATTTCACCGCGCTCGAGCGCACTCACCTGCTCCGCGTTGCTCATTTCGCGCAGTGCGAGAGCAACGTCCGGCACCGCGGCGCGCAACGCCGCCAGCGCGCGCGGCAGCACGTCGAACAGCGCCGCCGATGCAAAACCCACCGTCAACCGTCCGCCGCGCTGCGCACCGATTTCGCGGGCGCGGTGCGAAGCGGCATCGATACGCGCGACGCTCAACCGCACGTCGTCGACGATCGCGAGACCGGCCGGCGTCAACGCCGCTCCGCGCCGCGTGCGCGTGAACAGCTTGACGCCGAGGTCCCGCTCCATGCGGGTCAGCGCCTGGCTCAACGCCGGCTGCGCGACGCCGAGCGTATCGGCTGCGCGCGTCACACTGCCCGCATCGGCGATCGCGAGGAAGTATTTGAGGTTGCGTGTTTCCATGTTCTCTATATACGAAAGACATATGAAAAATGATCTTTCTCATAATACAACGCTATCCCGTGCGTCCCTAGAATGCGGAGACAAGGCGGAGTCGCCGCGGTTCGCCCACAGCGCGAGCCGATAACCAGGAAGGCACGGAGACAGGATGAACTGGTATCGGGATATTTCGACGGCGGAAAAGCGCACGTTATGGGGCTGCTTTGCGGGCTGGGCACTCGATGGTGTCGACACCCAGCTCTTCAGCCTCGTGATTCCGACGCTGCTCGTCACCTGGGGGATCGGCAAGGGTCAGGCGGGGTTGATCGGCGGGGCGACGCTGGTGGCTGGCGCGCTCGGCGGGCTGCTGGCGGGCTGGCTTTCCGATCGCTACGGACGGGTGCGCGCATTGCAGATCACCGTCATCTGGTTTTCGCTGTTCACGTTTCTCAGTGCCTTCGCGCAGAACTTCGAACAGTTACTGGTGTTGAAAGCGCTGCAGGGGCTCGGCTTTGGCGGTGAGTGGACCGCAGGCGCCGTGCTGCTTAGCGAGACGATCCGCGCCCAGCATCGCGGCAAGGCGATGGGTATCGTGCAGAGCGCATGGGGCTTCGGCTGGGCTGGCGCCGTGCTGCTATACACGGTGACGTTCACGTGGATATCGCCCGAGTGGGCATGGCGCGTGCTGTTCGCGATCGGTGCCATGCCCGCGCTGCTCGTGCTGTATGTGCGCCGCTCGATCAAGGAGCCGCCGCGCGCACCCTCAGCGCGTAATCCAGAGCAGGCCCATGCGACCGCGTCGCACATCTTCGACCGCTCGGTGATCCGCACGACGATTGTCGGTGCACTGATCGGCGTCGGTGCGCATGGCGGCTATCACGCGATCACCACGTGGCTGCCGACCTATCTGAAGACCGAGCGACATCTGTCGGTGCTCGGCACCGGCGCGTACCTCACGGTCATGATCACGGCGTTCATCGCCGGGTGTTTCGTCAGTGCGTGGCTACAGGACCGCATCGGCCGACGCAGGAACGTGATCCTGTTCGCCGTATGCTGCGCGGCCACCGTGAACCTGTACACCTTCCTGCCGATGGGCAACACCGCGATGCTGATCCTGAGTTTCCCGCTCGGGCTCTTCGCAGCGGGGATCCCGGCGACGCTCGGTGCGCTCTTCAACGAGCTCTATCCGCAGGGAATACGCGGTACCGGTGTCGGCTTCTGCTACAACTTCGGGCGCATCGTATCGGCGGGATTTCCGGTGCTGGTCGGACACATGGGCAACTCGATGCCGCTCGGTTCGGCGCTCGGCATCGATGCGGGCGTCGCCTATGGACTCGTCGTAGTCGCGGCACTGATGCTGCCAGAAACCAAAGGGCGCAAGCTTGCTGCGGCGGAGCCTGCTGGTTCTGCTGCGTCTACGGCATCGAATGCATCTGCGGCGCCGGTGGCGCGGCGCGTGTGATCCCGGTGTCGATCTCTCTTCCTCTCATGCAATGACCCAGAGTCCCGTTCTTCCCGCGTTTGACGCTGCCCGCTCTGGCGACACCCCGGCCACCGCGGTCGCGCGCTGGTATCGCACGGACCCGGTCTGCATCACCGCCGTCGATACGCACGCGCATGTATTCGTGCGCGGCCTGCCGCTCGCGCCGCAGCGCCGTCACGCCCCCGACTACGATGCGACGCTCGACGACTACGTCGCCCATCTGTGCGCGAACCGCGTCTCACATGCCGTACTGGTACAGCCGAGTTTTCTCGGCACCGACAACAGCTTTCTGCTCGACGTGCTGCGACGTTATCCGCGGCGCTTCCGCGGTGTCGTCGTGGTCGATCCCGAGATCGACCACGAGCAACTCGCGACGCTCGCGCATGCCGGCGTAGTCGGCATCCGGCTGAATCTGCTCGGCCTGCCGCTGCCCGATCTGCGCGATGCGCGCTGGCGGGCGCTGTTCGAACGGATCAACGCGTTTGGCTGGCATGTCGAGGTGCATCGCGAAGCGGCCGATCTGCCGCAGATTGTCGGCGCATTGCTCGACGCGGACTGCACCGTGGTCGTCGATCATTTCGGGCGGCCCGATCCGCTTCTTGCCGCCGACGATCCAGGCCTGCGCTTCCTGCTTGGCACTGCGTCCAGCGGGCGCGTGTGGGTCAAGCTGTCCGCGGCCTATCGCAGTGCCGTCGACACCGACGGTATGCAACACGGACAGCGGCTCGCCGCGCTGCTGCTCGAACACTTCACGCCGACGCGCCTTGTCTGGGGTAGCGACTGGCCGCATACGCAGCACCAGCATCTCGTCGATTACGATGCCACCTGTGCGGCGCTCGCGCAGTGGGTGCCGGAGCGCGAGGCACGCGAAACGATCCTTGTAGATTCGCCGCACCGGCTGTTTCGTTTCGACTAGCGCTCCTGGCAGTAGCAGGAAGATGTGCGGCGCGCCTGCGACATAACAAATCAAGGAGACACGCTCATGGCTAAAGCGCTCGCCGAGGCAATCGCGCCGACCATCGGATCGACCGCTTCGCCGGTTCGAATCCGTTCGATCGTCGGTGGGCTCGCCGGCAATCTGATCGAGTGGTACGACTTTCTCGCGTACAGCATCTTCTCGATCTATTTCGCCCCCGCGTTCTTCCCCAGCGACAAACCCACCGTGCAACTGATGAACACCGCCGCCATCGCCGCGGTCGGCTACATCGCGCGACCGCTGGGCAGCTGGCTGATCGGCCTGTACGCCGACCGGCGCGGCCGCAAATCGGCACTGACGGGCTCGGTGATGGCGATGTGCATCGGCTCGCTGATGATCGCGATCACGCCCGGCTACGCAACGATCGGTGTATTCGCGCCGCTCATGTTGATCGCCGCACGTTTGCTGCAAGGGCTCAGCATGGGCGGCGAGTACGGTACCAGTGCGACCTATCTGAGCGAGATCGCGCCCGCGAACCGGCGCGGCTTCTACCTTGGCTTTCTGCAGGTCAGTGTGGTGGCGGGACAATTGCTCGCGCTCGGGCTGATGCTGCTGATGCAGCACGTGCTGCTCACTGCTGCGCAGATCGAACGCTGGGGCTGGCGCATTCCGTTCGTCGTCGGCGGGGCGCTCGCGCTGTTTGCGCTTTATATGCGCCGCAACGTGGTGGAAACCGAAGCGTTCACGCACGGCACGCAGCAAACCGGCCCATCGGTTGCGCGCGAGATGATGCTGCACTGGCGGCAGATCCTGCTTGCTTTAGGCATCACGGTTGGTGGAACTGTCGCGTTCTACACCTACACGGTGTACATGCAGAAGTTTCTCGTGAATACCGTGGGGCTCGGCAAGGAGACGGCCACGTTCGTATCGGCGGGAGCGCTGCTGCTCTATATGCCGCTGCAGCCGCTGTTCGGCCTTGCATCGGATGTAGTCGGACGGCGACCGGTGCTGATCTGCTTCGGCGTCTGCTGCACGCTGTTTTCGGTGCCGCTCTTCAATGCGCTGAGCCATACGCATAGCGTGACTACGGCGTTCCTGCTGTCGTTCGCGGGGCTCGTGATGCTGAGCGGTTTCACTTCTGTCCATATGCTCGCGAAAACCGAGCTATTTCCGGTGCGCATCCGCGCGCTGGCGGTTGGACTGCCGTATGCACTGACTACCGCGATACTGGGCGGCACCACCGAATTCGTCGCGCTGCGCTTCAAGGCAGACAGCCATGAAGCGTGGTTCTACTGGTATGTGACTGTGTGGGCGGGGATCTCGCTGCTGGTGTATCTGGGGATGCCGGAGACGCGGTTTCGTGCGGTGGGTTCGGTTAGGTAGTGAGCACCTGCGTTTCGTACGCGCCAAATCCATTTGGCGCGCTTTCCTTTTCACCAATCGCTATAACGATTCAGCATAATTTACTTTGCGCTTTCTTATTATTACATAATCGAATTGAACGATTTTTCAAAATTTTTCAAATTTCATCAAAAAAAGTTTGACAGTGGGTTATCTGCCTTATATCTTTTGATCACCCAATTTCCCACCGATCATCTCTCTTGATCAGTCGCCGCATTTTCCGATGGGGTTTTCCCGCAGATAATGCGACGCGCATGGCTGCCGGTCCGGCATTATCTGGCAAAGCTTTTATATTCACCGAATGCTTTCATTCCGACGAAGGTAGCGATAACTCGTTGGCGCTTGATATTTATTTGATGATTGACGATACAAAGCCATTCCATCGATATCATTAATATTATTTTCAGCTATGTAAATATGATTTCCCGATATCTGGAGAGATCACGATTGGCAGCGAGTCGCCTCGCCCACGGCCCCTTTGGAGAATGAGCCAGACATGAACTGACCTGAGTCTCGAAGTTGATCTGCTGATGAGAAATATCCAGCCAGCATGACACTCATTGCAAAAATTGAAATAACCGGTTTCGATTGACGGATGAATCAGCACGCCATTATGTCTTCACACTGCAGTCACCGGATTATCTGAGCTTCACATTTCCCACTACGGAGACGTTCAATGTCACCCTGAACATACCTATCACCTTCCTGAGTTACGCGTGGAAATTCAATGCTTCCAATGACAGTTATCCGGGTCGATTCATAATATCCGTATATAACCGCATCGGTTCGTCGTCACTATTCTGGAGCTTACCAATGAAGAAGGTTACGCACGTCGACAGTACGTTTTCAAAGGGCTTTACCAAAGCACTCCTACCGTTGGCTATCGCTGCGACGCTAATACCCCTGAGCGCGCAGGCCGCGAATACTTCGAATAACTGGGTGGCAACCCGGACCGGCGCTTTCCTGCAGGCCGCGGCGCCATCCGCCACTACGGCTACGCAGTCCGAGGCCCAGAGCACCGCGACGAAAACGGGCGCCTTTACGCTCGGCGCCAGCGCTGCCACCGGAGTCGTGAATGCCCTTGTTACGCCTCTCGAATTAAGCCAGCCACTGCATATCACGGTGGTCCTGAAAAACCGCAATCAGGATCAACTCGACACTTTCCTGCGCGAACTCGCGCAACCGGGCAGCCCGAATTACCGTCAATTTCTGAAGCCGGCACAGTTCAAAGCCCGCTTCGCACCCACCGACGCCCAGGTTCAAGCCGTGGTCGAGCATCTGCGCGCCAACGGTTTTAGCAACATCCAGGTATCGGCGAACAACAAGCTGGTTTCTGCAGAAGGCAATGCAAATAACGCGCAGAGCGGTTTTCATGCGAGCCTGAAGCGCTTTAACTATCGCGGCAAACAGGTCTACGCCAACGACTCGGCAGCGTTGATTCCGGCGTCGCTAGGCTCGACCGTCGACGCCGTGCTCGGCTTGCAGAACGCCGTCGTTCCGCACAAGACGATCCACCGCGTGCTGCCCGGCAGCGCTGTTGCGCGTGAAGCGCACGCCACGACCAACGCCGCCGCATCGCAGGTCGCCCACCAGCCGACCGACTTCGCGACGATCTACGACGCAGCCAGCTTGCCGGCCGCGAGCAACACCACGGTGGGCATCATCACCTGGGGTGACATGACCCAGACCATCTCGGATCTGAACACCTTCACGCAGAACGCCGGACTGCCGACCGTCAATACCTCGACGGTTGCGGGCGGTCAGGGCACGCTCGCCGACGACGGCGACCCGGCCGAATGGGATCTGGATAGCCAGGACATCATCGGGACGTCCGGTGGCGTGCAACAACTGATCTTCTATGCAGCGGTCAACGGCGACAGCCAGGATAGCGGCCTGACCGACGCGACCTTGACGGCGGCCTACAACAAGGCCGTCACCGACAACGTGGCGAAGGTCATCAACGTGTCGCTCGGTCTCGACGAAGCATCGGCGAATTCGGATGGCTCGCTGCAGGCCGACGACTCGGTCTTCCAGCAAGCGGTCGCACAAGGCCAGATTTTCTCGGTGTCCTCGGGTGACGCGGGCGTGTATCAGTGGTCCACTTCGCCGCAGGGCGCGCCGGGCTATATCGGCACGAACGACGGCAGCGGTGTCCAGACCACCATCAACCTGTCGCAATACAGCGTCTCGTCGCCGGCCAGCTCGCCTTATGTCGTAGCCGTGGGCGGCACGACCCTGTCGACGAAGAACACGACGACATGGTCCGGTGAAACGGTGTGGAACGAAGGCACGGCGTTCGCCGACCTCGACTCCAATGGCAACCCGGTCGACGATGCCGTGCGCATCTGGGCCACGGGCGGCGGCGTAAGCCAGTATGAAACGGCGCCGAGCTGGCAAACCACGGCACTGGGTTCGTCGGTGACCAAACGCGTCTTGCCGGACGTCGCGTTCGATGCGGCTTCCGCGACAGGCGCCCTGATCGTCATCGATGGCCAGGCGGGTCAACAGGTGGGCGGTACGAGCCTGGCGTCGCCGATTTTCGTCGGCGGCTGGGCGCGCGTGGAGTCGGCGCACAACAACAGCCTGAGCCTGCCGACGTCCGGCTTCTATCAGACGTTCCCGACCACCACGACGTCGATCCATGACGTGACTTCGGGCAACAACGGCTACGGCGGCAAGGGCTATAACGCCAAGGTCGGCTGGGATGACACCACTGGCTTCGGCAGCCTGGACTTCGGCAAGCTGAGCGCGTCGTATGGCCAGTAAGCAGTAATAACGCCGCACCCGCTAGCCGGGTGCCGGCAATGGTCCGCAGTCTCGAACACCCCTTTTCGAAGGGGTGTTCTGCTTTATGGAGGGATCACCGCTCGACGATTCCACCGCTTTCCGCACACCGCGCTTACGCTGCGCCATCACCGAACTTGCGCCGGTAGGCGCCAGGACTCGTCAATGCAATGCGACGGAAATGCCGGCGCAACGATTCCTCCGAACCGAAGCCCGCCCGCTCGGCAATTCGCGCCATCGGCAGGCGCGCATGCGTTTCCAGCAACTCGCGCGCAATCGCTACGCGCTCGCGCAGCAGCCATTCATACGGCGCCATACCGGTAGCGTCGCGAAACTGGCGTTGCAATGTGCGCGGGCTCATCGCGGCATGCTTTGCCAGCGAATGCAGCGTATGCGGCAACGCCGGGTTCACGCGCACCCAGTCCATCAGTTTGGCGAGGCGCCCGCTGTCGTCGACGGGTAACGGACGTGGGAGGAACTGCGCCTGCCCGCCCTCGCGATGCGGCGGCACGACCAGACGCTGGGCGACGCGATTCGCAATTGCACTGCCGTAGTCGCGGCGCACGAGATGCAACAGCATGTCGATCCCCGCCGCCGATCCCGCCGACGTAATCACCTGCCCTTCATCGACGTACAGCGCGTCGGGCTTCACGTTCAGTTGCGGGTAGCGCTTTTGCAGCTTCTCCGCATAGCGCCAGTGCGTCGTCACCGTCTTGCCGTCGAGCACACCCGCGGCGGCAAGCACGAACACGCCGGAGCAGATCGAGCAGAGCCGCGCGCCGCGTCGATACGCCGCGCGGATCTTGCGCAGCAGCGGCTCGGGAGGCGTTTCATCGGGGTCTCGCCAGCCCGGTACGACGATCGTCGCGGCACGCTCGAGCATGCGCAGCGTATAGGGCGCCGCGACGGTGATACCGCCGGCCGCGCGAATCGGACCGGGCTCGCTCGCGCAGACCGCGAAGCGGTACCACTCGACATCGAGTTCCGGGCGCTCCAGCGCGAACAGTTCGGTCACGCATCCGAATTCGAATGTGCAAAGCCGATCGTAGACAAGGGCAACGACGAGATGACGATCCATGGCGCGATGTTACCGGAGATTGTCGATTACGCCACTGCCGTGCGTTGCGGTTGCGACGCAAAATGATCACTCGAAATCGTTCATCGGAACCCACATCATGTCGACTCTTTCAGCCAATGCCGTCACCGCAATCCCCGCCGCGGAAAGCACCGCCGCCCTCGCCCACTTCCAGACATCGTTGCAATTCGAAACCGACTGCTCCGACGTCGCCGGTGCGCTGTCGTCAGGATCGCCGGGCTTCGTGCTGCTCGACGTGCGCAGTCCTGCGCTCTATGCGCAGGGCCACGTACCGGGCGCAGTGAATCTGCCGCACGGCAAGATCGTCGTATCGAAGCTGCTCGACTATCCGTCCGACACGCTGTTCGTCACGTATTGCGCAGGCCCGCACTGCAACGGCGCGACGCGCGGAGCGATCCGTCTTGCGCAGCTCGGGCGGCCAGTGAAGATCATGTCCGGCGGCGTTACGGGCTGGCTCGACGAGGGCTTTGAACTCGCACGTGCGGCTGGCGGTTGAATGCGTTGCGTTGCCACACGCCAAGGCGAACCGCCGGCGCTCACCCCACCACCAGCTTCTCGAGCCTGCTCTGCAGTTCGTCGGTCGCGCAGGTCATCGGCGCGCGCAACTCGTTGCGCAGCCATCCCTGCGTGGCCAGTGCGGCCTTCACCGGGCTAGGGTTAGGCTCAGCGGTCAGCGCGCGAATCAACGGCGCAAGCGTATGAAAAATCGCGCGCCCTTCGTCGAGCCGCCCGGCTGCAAGCGCGCGATACATCTCGACGAAGCGCTCCGGCCGCAGATGCGCCGACGCCGCAATCGCACCGCTACCGCCGAGACACAACGTGTGAAAAATATCGAGGTCATCGCCGGCCAGCACCTGCAACCGCCCATCGAGAATCAGCGTCAGCGTCGTATCGGCCGAGCCCGCGCAGTCCTTAACGGCTTCGATCCGCGGGTGCGCTGCGAGCGTCAACAACGTTTCGATTTCAAGCCGCACGCCGGTGCGATACGGAATGTCGTACAGCACGAGAGGCTTCGTGCTCAGATCCGCGAGCCCCGCAAAGTAATCGACGAGACCGCGCTGCGCGGGACGAATGTAGTACGGCGCGGACACGAGCACACCGGCCACCGGCAGATCGTTCAGCTGCGCGATGCGTTCGCGCACGCTCGCCTCGTGGTTGCCCGATACGCCGACCAGCACCGGCAACGAGAACGGGCCAGCGGCCGCCAGCACTGTAGCGAGTACGGCGTCCTGCTCGCGCGCATCGAGCGCGGCGGGCTCACCGGTAGTGCCGAGCGCGACGAGACCCGACACGCCTGCATCGGCATACAAACGTACCAGCCGGCGCAACGCCTCGTGATCAACCGCGCCATCGGCAAACGGCGTAACGATGGGAATCCAGATACCCGAAAAGATAGACATGACTTAACCTCGAACGCGACCGTATCAGTTCCGTTCAGCGGTGCGGGGAGGCGATGTCGAGGGGGAGAAAACGCGGGCCTTGACTGGCTGTTCCGTCGCACATCTGACGACGGAACAGCTGGCTCCGGTCAGATGAGCAGCTGTTTTTTTGCTTTGGCGCCCACGGCACCGGTGGCTCCGCACGCGCGCACACGGCCTGCCGTGGCGGCAGGAAGCAGGTTGCGGGAGAGGTGGGGAGCGTTTTGCATGTCGGGCAGTGTACCAGGATTTCGCGTTTGCACGCAAAACGGGCTTGACTTCCCGTCCGGTCGAATTAATATACGCATCGCGTACATAACCACGACCGAGAGGTGCCCGCATGAGCGTCCCGCAACAAGCCTTCCTTCGCGACGCGATGCGCCGCCTGAACATGACCCGCGACGGCTTCGCGACCCGTATCGGCGTGACGCGACGGGCGCTCGACACGTGGCTGCTGCCCGACGACTCGCAGGAATCGCGGGCCATGCCGGAGATCGTCGAGCGCTTCGTGTCGGAAATCGTGGTTCACGGCGAACCTGGCGATAAATATACGCAGAGCGTAGATTCACAGTCGCTGGCGAGCCAGATGCTGTTCGAGGGCAAGCCGCAGTTGCTGTCGGTCGATCAGTTCTCGCGCGACTCGGTCGAGGCGCTGTTTCGCGTCGCGGACATCATGCAGCCGATCGCACGACGCCGAAAAATCTCCCGCGTTCTGGAAGGCGCCGTGCTCGGCAATCTGTTCTTCGAAGCCAGCACGCGAACGCGCGTGAGTTTCGGCGCGGCGTTCTGCCGGCTCGGCGGCTCGGTGTGCGATACGACAGGCTTCACGTTTTCGTCGATGGCCAAGGGCGAGTCGATCTACGACACGAGCCGCGTGATGAGCGGCTACGTCGATGCGCTCGTGATCCGCCATCCGGAACAGGGATCGGTGGCCGAATTCGCGCGCGCGACCAACGTGCCGGTGATCAACGGCGGTGATGGTCCCGGCGAACATCCGAGTCAGGCGCTGCTCGATCTGTACACGATCCAGCGCGAGTTCTCGCGGCTCGGCAAGATCGTCGACGGCTCGCATATCGCGCTGGTCGGCGACCTGAAGTACGGGCGCACCGTGCACTCGCTGGTCAAACTGCTGTCCCTGCATCGCGGCATCAAGTTCACGCTGATTTCGCCGCCGATGCTCGAAATGCCCGCGTACATCGTCGAACACATTTCGCGCAACGATCACGTGATCGAACAGACACACGATCTCACGGCAGGCCTGCGCGGCGCCGACGTCGTGTACGCGACGCGCATCCAGAAAGAGCGCTTCACCGACGAATCGTTCGAAGGCTATACGCCCGACTTCCAGATCAACCAGGCGCTCGTCGACAGCGTGTGCGGCCCGGAAACGCTGATCATGCATCCGCTGCCGCGCGACAGCCGCCCCGGCGCCAACGATCTGAGTACCGACCTGAATCACGATTCGCGTCTCGCGATCTTCCGTCAGACCGACAACGGCATCCCGGTGCGCATGGCGATCTTCGCCGTGCTGCTCGGGGTCGAGAAACTGGTCCAGCATTCGATGCGCGACGCCGCGTGGCGCGCGCCCGCATACCTCGGTCCCGACGATGCCGTGTTTCACGGCATCGACTGACACGACACCGCCGCGTGGTGCTACAGCGGCTACTGCGGCTACTGCGGCTACTGCGCGAGCGGTTCGAGCCCGCTGCGGGTGATCACGGGCGCCGCGGCCGGCGACGCGAGGAAGCGGATCAACGCCTGCGCACCGGCCGGATCCTTGCTGCCAGCGGCAATGCCGGCTGAGAACGTTGTGTATTGCTGCACGTCGTCGGGCAGTTTGCCGACCACCGTCACGCCCTTCACGGGCAGCAGCTCGCTCACCTGCTGAAAGCCGATCTCCGCTTCGCCGCGTGCCACGACGTTGCCGACCGGCTCGGCGGGAATCATCCGGCTCTTGCCCTTTACCTGCGCCTCGATGCCGAGTTTTTTGAACAGCTCGTTGCCCACGTAGACGCCGCTCGCGCTGTCCGAATACGCAATCGATTTCGCCGCAAGCAGCGTCTGCCGCAACGCGTCGTCGGAGTGGATGTCGGGTTGCGGCGCGCCTGCGCGCACGGCGATGCCGATCGGCGAGCGCGCGAAGTCGACCTTGCTACCCGGCACGACCTTGCCGGCCTTGATCAGATCGTCGAGCGCATAGCCCACCATGATCAGCACGTCGGCCGGTTCGCCGCGCGCGAGGCGCACGGGGATTGCGTTTTCGGTCGTGCCCATCGACGGACCCCACGCCGTGGCCAGCGTATCGCCGCTCGCGTGTTCGAACTGCGGGCCGAGCTCGCGGTAGGCCGCCGCAAAACCGCCGGAGATCATCACCTTGACCTCGTCCGCGTGCGCTGCGCCGATCGTGCCGAACCATGCGCAGCAGATTGCGCCGAGCGCCAATGCGCCGAATCGTGTTTGCCGTGTCTTCACCGCTGCTGTCTCCAGTCTGTGTTTTCGTATCGACCCAAGCTGCCGATACGTCGTGCTTCGCGCATCGGCAGCCAGCGGCGATGGTACCCGACACAGCCTCAAGCCCGCAGCGACCCCGCCACGGCCACCGTGCATTGCAGGCCTTGCATGTTGCCCGCCGCATCGATCGCCGATTCGAGCACGGTGAACGGAAACTGTTTCAACTCGACCGCCTCCAGCGATAGTTGCCGCGATTTCACCAGCGCAACCAGCGCCAGATAATCGGCTGCCGTGTACATGAAGTTGCCGATCAGTTCCCAGTTGTTCAGCAGCATCTCGCCATACGGCACCGGCAGATCGACCAGCATGCTGCCCATCAGCACGAGTCGCCCGTTGCGGCGCAGGCTGCGCAACGCGGCGAGCGTCGCGTGCGGGTCGGACGCCTGCCCGACCATATCGAACGCGAGATCCGCGCCGCCACCGGCTGCCGTCCGGATTGCGGCAATGTCTCGCGCGGCATCGCCGCTCAGCACGACCGGCACGACGCGCCCGGCAGTCTTCGCCGCAAGCGCCTGCAGCGGTTCGATGCGGCGGCCCAGCGCCACGACGCGGCTCGCGCCAAGCGCAAGCGCGGCCAGCACCGCTGCCGAACCGAAGTAGCCGGACGCGCCATTCACGACGATCGTTTCACCGGCCTGCAGACGACCGCGCCGCAATCCGCCAAACGGCACCGCAAACTTGCCGAGCGCGGCAAGACGCGCGGAGTCGATGTCATCCAGACCGTCGAGCGCAATCAACGTCGAGGCGGGAAACTCCGCGAATTCGCGCAGCGTGCCGTGCGGAAACTCATCGAGCATCGGTGCGCTGTCCCCGCTGATACCGGTCAGCCCGATCAGCACCTGAGCGGGCTCGCGTACCGTTTCGTTGGCGATCCAGTACGGATTCACCGCGACGCGCTGGCCCGCGCGAAACGCCAGTACGCCATCGCCCACCGCGGCGACGCGCCCCACGCCATTGGTGCCCGGCGTGAACGGTCCGGGCGGAAACGCGTACGGCAGCTTGCCTTCCAGGTACGCCCGCGTGTAGCTCAGGAGCGGCACGGCTTCCATCTGCACCAGTACCGCACCACGGCGCGGCGCGGGCATGTCGACTTCGCGCAGCGCAAGCGGCTGACCGGGTTTATCGAGCATCCAGGCTTTCATCGGAATTCCCCTTCGTGGTTTCGATCGAGACTCAAGACGATTGAACTCTAGAGGCTCGCTACGTATTCTTGAAATCAATTACCCATATAAGACCCATCAACATGATTGATCTGCGCGGTATCGATCTGAACCTGCTGGTGTCGCTCGATGCGCTGTTAGCCGAATCGAATGTGACTCGCGCGGCCGAGCGTCTTCATCTGACGCAGCCCGCGGTCTCGACGCAACTGGCGCGCCTGCGCCAGATCTTCGGCGACCCGCTGCTGATCCCTGCCGAAACCGGCCGCGGCATGACGCGCAGCACGCTCGCGCTCGAACTGATGGAGCCGCTGCACGCGGCGCTGAAGAATCTCGAAGCCGTGGTGCGTCATCAATCCGCTTTCGATCCACACACCGACGCGCGCCGCTTCGTCATCGCCGCCAATGACAACGCGACAGCCGTGCTCGGGCTCGAACTGATGGAGCGCCTGCCGATGCTTGCCGGTCCGGACGTGCGCATCGCGTTCGTCGTCGCCGATCAACCGTCGACAACGGGCCGGCTCGAACGCGGCGAAATCGATCTGCTGCTCGGGTCCGAGCGGATGGTGCCGGCTTCGATGAAGGCCCGCAAACTGTTCGACGACCGCTTCGTCGTCGTGCAACGCAAGGGGCATCCGCGTGGCGCCGCACCGCTCGATCTCGATGCGTACTGTGCGCTGGATCATGTGCTCGTATCGACGAGCGGCGGCAGTTTTCATGGCTTCATGGACGAGCATCTCGAACCGCTCGGACGTTCGCGTCGCGTCGTGCTGTCGGTCCAGCATTTCACGCTGGTGCCCGAACTGCTCGCGCATACCGATTACGTTTCGACCTTGCCCGCGCGCTTTGCCGAACGGCATCGCGAGCGGCTCGATGTGTTCGATCTGCCGTTCGAGGCGCGCGGTTTTACGCTGTTCGCCGCATGGCATCCACGCAATCACGCGGACCCGTCGCTCGTCTGGTTGCGCGACACGCTCGCACAAATTTCCGGCGAATGGCAGCCGGATGGCGCGCAGATGGCGGGCCTGTAATCCATCGCGTTCGGGCCCCGCACGCGCTTTACTTTCCACTTCGTTGAGCGCAACGTTCACGTCTGACGCGCGCCCCACTGCTTCACATCCCCTCCCTGTCGCGCGGCACCGAAATTGCTGATTCGAATCGTTGTGCTGCGGCACATTGAAAGATCGATGCTGCCGCAACCTGCATCGATCTTTCATGGAGCAAGCAGAACGTCATGTCCAGTCATTCCGATCGTCAAAATCCGGGCGACGCGCCCGGCACGTCTTCCGCTGAAACTTCCCCCGTGCCCGCGCAACCGTCGCGACGACGCTTCCTGCAATCGGCGGCGGCTGCTGCTACGGTGGGCGCCGTGCCGTATGCGCACGCGCAGACACAGCCCGCTGCCGAATCGGCCAAGCCGCCAGTGCCGGCACCGGTACCGCCCGTTACGCATTCGCCCGTGCCCGCGCGTGCGGTAACGCTCAAAATCAACGGCCGCGACTACACGCTGCAACTCGAACCGCGTGTCACGCTGCTCGATGCATTGCGCGAATACGCAGGACTGATGGGCACGAAGAAAGGCTGCGACCGCGGACAATGCGGCGCGTGCACGGTCATCGCCGGTGGCCGGCGCATCAATGCGTGCCTCACGCTGGCAGTGATGCACGAAGGCGAAGCGATCACCACGGTGGAAGGACTCGCGCAGGGCGATTCTCTGAGTCCGCTGCAACGTGCGTTCATCTCACACGACGCGTTTCAGTGCGGCTACTGTACGCCCGGTCAGTTGTGTTCGGCGACCGCGCTGCTCGGCGAATTCGCGGCAGGTACCGCGAGCACCGTGACCGCCGATGTGCGCCGACGCCCGCCGCAACTGACCGACGATGAGATTCGCGAGCGCATGAGCGGCAACCTGTGCCGCTGCGGCGCCTATCCGAACATCGTGGCCGCGGTGCGCGCGGTCCACGCCGGCACGACCGGCGACGCGTAAGGAGACCCGACATGGATGCGATCTCCTACGAACGCGCCGGCGATATCGCCGGCGCACTGCGCGCCGCACAGCAGCCCGGTACGGTGTTTATCGGCGGCGGCACGAATCTGCTCGATCTGATGAAGGGCGGCGTGGCGCGCCCTGCAAAACTCGTCGATATCACGCACATTCCGGGGCTCGACACGATCGTGTCGTTGCCCGACGGCGGTTTGCGTATCGGTGCGCTGGTGCGTAACAGCGATGCTGCGAATCATGCATGGGTGCGCGAGCGCTATCCACTGCTGTCGCAGGCGCTGCTGGCAGGCGCATCGGCGCAGTTGCGCAACATGGCCACGGTGGGCGGCAACCTGATGCAACGCACACGCTGCTCGTACTTCTACGACACCGCGTTCACCGAGTGCAACAAGCGGCAACCAGGCAGCGGTTGCGCGGCGCTCGACGGCCACAACCGCATGCACGCAATTCTCGGCGCGAGCCCGCAGTGCATCGCGGTCAATCCCTCCGATATGAGCGTCGCACTCGCCGCGCTCGATGCGAACGTACGCGTGAGCGGTCCGCGCGGCGAACGCGTCGTGCCGTTCGGCGAGTTTCATCGGCTGGCCGGCGAGCATCCCGAGTTCGACACGACGCTGCAACCTGGCGAGTTGATTACCGCCGTCGATCTGCCGCCGCCGCTTTACAGCGAACATACGCACTATCTGAAGGTGCGCGACCGTGCGAGCTATGCGTTTGCGTTGGTGTCGGTGGCGGCGGCGTTGCAGTTCGACGGTGCGACCGTACGCAGCGCGCGCATTGCGCTGGGCGGTGTCGCGCACAAGCCGTGGCGCGCAACGGCCGCGGAACAGCGCCTCGCCGGTCAGCCGCTCAGCGATGCACTGCTTCACGACGCGGCGGCCGTCGCATTGCAGGACGCGCGGGCCCAACGCGAGAACGGCTTCAAGATCGCGCTCGCGCAACGCGCGATCATCCGCGCAGTGAATCAGGCCGCCGGGCGGCAAGGAGGTGCCGCATGAACCCGACTCCCTCGCTGATCGGGCAACCGCTCGATCGTACCGACGGCGTGCTCAAGGTTACCGGCGCAGCCCGCTATGCGGCTGAATTTCCGGAAGCGCGGCTCGCCCACGCGGTCCTTGTGACGAGCACGATTGCACGCGGCACGATCGCATCGATCGATGCTGAGCGCGCGCAGTCGCTACCCGGTGTGCTGCTCGTGATGACCAGCCGCAACGCACCGCGCCTGCCGAACGGCGGTCGCTCCGCCCTCGCCCCTCCTGCTGGACGGCGCCTGTCGCTGCTGCAGGACAACGAGATTCACTACAGCAACGAACCGGTCGCGGTCGTGGTTGCCGATACACTCGAACATGCCGCAGACGCGGCCCGCCAGTTGCATATCGTCTACGCAGGCACGCCGGCCACGCTCGACTTCGCGCAGGCGAAAGCAAACGCCTACGCGCCCGATCGCCCGCAGGGCAGACAAACCGACACGCAGCGCGGCGATCTGGAGGCCGGTCTGCGCGAGGCCGCCGTGCGCATCGATGCGGTGTACACCACGCCGATGGAACACCACAACCCGATGGAGCCGCACGCGACGATGGCGATCTGGGACGGCCCGCACCTCACGCTGTACGACTCGACTCAGGGTGTGAGCGGCGCAAAGCGGGCTGTCGCTGCCACGCTCGGCATTCCCGCCGACAACGTGCACGTGATCTCGCCGTTCGTCGGTGGTGGCTTCGGTTGCAAGGGGTCGTCGTGGTCGCATGTCGCGCTGTGCGCGATGGCGGCGCAGCAGACCGGCCGCGCGGTGCGGCTCGCACTCGAACGTCCGCAGATGTTCGGCCCGGTAGGCGGACGCCCGTTCACCGAGCAACGGATGACGCTCGCCGCACGCGCCGACGGCACGCTCACCGCGATGCGCCACGACAGCTTCTCGAATACATCGATGATCGAAGACTGGACCGAGACCTGCTGCATGGTGACGCGGATGTCGTACGCGGTACCGAACCAGGTGACGACGCATCGCCTCGTGCAGCTGAACGTCGGCACGCCGACCTTCATGCGCGCGCCTGGTGAAACGACCGGCTCGTTTGCGCTCGAATCGGCCATGGACGAACTTGCCTACGCGCTGAAGATGGACCCGCTCGCGCTGCGCCTGAAGAACTATGCAGAGGAAGACCCGCAGGAACACAAACCGTGGTCGAGCAAATCGCTGCGCGAGTGCTACCGGGTCGGTGCGGAGAAGTTCGGCTGGTCGCGTCGCACCGCCGCACCGCGTTCGATGCGTGCCGGCGACACGCTGATCGGCCTCGGCATGGCAACCGCGACGTATCCGGCGAACCGCAACCAGGCGTCGGCGCTCGCGCGCATCCTGCCGGACGGTAGCGCGACGGTCGCATCGGGTACCCAGGATCTCGGCACCGGGACGTACACCGTGATGACCCAGGTCGCCGCCGATGCGCTCGGCTTTGCACCGGCGAACGTGCGCTTCGCGCTCGGCGATTCGTCGCTGCCGCAGGCACCGGGGTCGGGCGGCTCGCAGTCGGTCGCGAGCGTATCGCCGGCGGTGCGCGAAGCGGCCACCCAGGTGCGCAACCAGTTGATCGCACTCGCGCTCGCCGATCCCGCTTCGCCGGTACACGGCTCAGCGCCCGACGACGTAACCGTCGAGAACGGCTGGGTGACGCGCCGCTCGGACCCGACGCGCCGCGATCCGGCCGCGGCGATCATCGCGCGTGCAGGCGGCCAGCCGCTCGAAGCGCAGGCGACCGTCGCACCCGGCGTCGAAAAAGCGCAGTACGCGTTCCACTCGTTCGGTGCGGTGTTTGCCGAAGTGCATGTCGATGCGACGCTCGGGACGATCCGCGTGCCGCGCCTCGTCGGCGTGTACGGCGTCGGGCGGCTGCTCAACGAGAAAACCGCGCACAGCCAGTTGATGGGCGGTCTCGTCTGGGGTATCGGTGCGGCGCTCGAAGAGCAGACTTCGCTGGACCTGCGCTACGGACGTTTCGTCAATGCGAACCTTGCCGAGTACCACGTGCCGGTGAATGCGGACATCGGGACGCTCGACATCGGTTTCATCGATGAAGTCGACCCGCACATCAATTCGCTCGGCGCGAAGGGCATCGGCGAGATCGGGATTACGGGTGTGTCGGCGGCGATTGCCAATGCGGTGTTTCATGCGACCGGTGTGCGGGTGCGCGATTTGCCGGTTACGCTCGACAAGGTGTTGACGTCTTAGGGTACTGACATTCGCGCCGATATTGCACGACGAGGCAGGCGGCTGTGCTTGCCTCGTCGGCACTTGCGCCGCACAATCGGCCTCACTCCCCCTCTTCGGCGCACCCCATGACCTACGTTTCGCTTGCCACCGGCGTGCTGCTCGCCGCCGGCTACGGGTCGCGTTTCGATCCCGACGGCATCCACAACAAGCTGCTGGCGCGTCTGCCCGAAGGTAAATCGGTTGCGCACGAGGCTGCGCATCGTCTGAAACTCATCGTGCCGCGCGTCGTTGCCGTCGTGCGGCCAGGCAGCGACGCGCTCGCGCGCGAACTCAACGATGCGGGCTGCGATGTGGTGTTCTCGGCCGCAGCCGGACGCGGAATGGGCGCCAGTCTCGCGGCGGGCGTCGAAGCCTGCGACGACGCCGAGAGCTGGATCGTCGCGCTTGCCGACATGCCGCGCATTGCGACCACGACGATCGAAGCGGTGGCGAGCGCGCTGGGCGGTGGCGCATCGCTGGTCGCGCCGTTCTATCGCAACCAGCGTGGACATCCGGCCGGCTTTGGCATCGCGCATCGGGCGGCATTGCTCGCGCTCGACGGCGATGCGGGCGCGCGCGCGCTGTTTGCGGCGCACGCGGTGACGCGTGTCGATGTCGACGATCCAGGCATCCTGCGCGATATCGATACGCCTGACGATCTGCGGGATCTGGATAGCGCTCACGCGTAGCGGCACACCAACGCCACCCTCTTTCCACAAGCTCATGAGCGAAACCAGCCCGCGCCTCTTTGTCCTGTCACCTCATTTCGACGACGCCGTATTCAGTTGCGGCGCGTTGCTGGCCACGCATCCGGATGCGGCTGTCTGCACGGTTTTCGCCGCGCCGCCCGAACACGATATGCATACCGAGTGGGACCGCAAGGCCGGTTTTTCTGGGGCGCACGAAGCGATACACGCCCGCACGATCGAAGACAACCGCGCGCTGTCTCTGCTCGATGCGATTCCGGTGCGTATGCCGTTCCGCGACAACCAGTACCTCGATTCGCCGTCGATCAGCAAGCTCGCGGCGGCACTCGAGGAGACCATCTACGGCTCGACTGCGAACACGCTGCTGATGCCGCTCGGTCTGTTTCATCCCGATCACCTGCTCGTCTACCACGCGTGCTGCGAGATCCTGCCGCGGCTCGCGCATCTGTCGTGGTTCGCTTACGAGGACGCGATTCATCGCTGCAATCCGGGGGTTGTGCAAACGCAACTCGACGATCTTGCGCGGCGCGGCATCGTCGCGACGCCAGCACAGCCGGCCGCTACGCATACGATCGATCCCGTACGCCAGGCGGTGATCAAACACGAAGCGGTCGCGGCGTATGAGAGCCAGTTGCGCGGGTTCGGTCCGCATGGCTGCGATGATGTATTCAACGCCGAGCGCTACTGGCAGCTGACGGTCTCGCGCTCAGCGACACGGCGCGCAAGGAAATAGCCGCGGCTGGAGTTCGTCGAATCCAGACAACCGCGCGCCGCATCGCCTACGCTGTCGGACAAGGGCCGCCGTTGCGCGAGCGCCGCCCGCTCCATCCGGACCACGCACGAAAAAAAAGCGCCGGTAACCCCGGCGCTTGCTAACGGAGACCGCTGCGCCTTCCGGCACGCGGTCCCCCGGACCACTGTACGGTGCTACTGCACGAATGCACCGACCGTCAGGAACGGATTCACTGCACTGACGTTAGACGGGCTCTGCGTCGTGAACTGCTGGTTCACGCCGTTCATCAACAGCGCATACACCTGACCGACCTTGATGATTGCGCCGGTGTCGCCAGCCTTGTAAATCGCCGTATTGCCCGACATGAGCGGTGTGGTCGCCGTGACCTTGACGAGGCCTGGTTGCGTCTGCGTGAAGTCCATCGTGAAGTTCGACGAAGTCGTTGCCGAGAACGGGTTCAGCAGGCCGCCAGTGGGCGACTGGAACAACGCGGCTGTCGAGTTCACGCCGGCATTTGTCGATGCGCTGCCATCGATGCAGGCCCCTTCCGACGGGAAGTACGAAACACCGTTAATACCTGGCTCTGCCGTTGAGGACTGGCCACCGTAAGTGACGACACCGCACGCGGACACGCTGTTGGCGCCGACGTACCCGCCGCTCAGATCGCTCGCGGCAAGTTTCGTAGCCGGTGCGAGCAGCGAGATGCCGATCTGGTCATCCAGCACCGAGCCGATCAGGGTTGGACTGACAAACCCTTCGCCGACCCGAATGATGACAGGCGTGATCGTCCCACCTACGTTGCCGACGATCATGATGCCGTGAGCGTTGTTCGTCCCAAGCACATTTGCCGGAGTGACACCTCCACCAATGACCGGATAAACCTGCGTGGCGGCGCCCGGCGGAATGCCGCTTCTAAACACGGTATCGGCTGAGCCGTCTGCGTTGGTCCTGAGCGTCCATGGTGCACCGGTAGAACTGCACGAATACTGCGACGTATCGGGAACGCACGTGCCATCCGCCTTGAACGTTTCGGAAGCCTGGATCGCATCCGGCTGCCACCCGAGCTGAGCGTTCTGCGGCGCGCCCCCCGGGGTTGTGCTGGGTGCAGTCTGGACAACCGAGCCTTCTGGCGTCACACGGAAACCGAGTTCGTTGTAGGTTCCTGCCACCTTCGTGAAATCCGTCACCGTCTGGCTGAAAGCGATGAACGGGAAGGAGTCGAACGTCCGTGGCGGTACTACGCCGAGTTTCGACAATCCGAGATTTATACCAGGGTACGAAATCGTCGCACCCGGGCTCGAACCACCCATGATCCCCATCCCGACAAACAGGAGTGGCGGATCTGCCGGGTTGATCGTGATGCTGTAGGTACCGTCGGCGGTCGTACCGTTTAGCAGCACGATCGCGCAGCGGTTCTGCTCGGCGCTCGGCAGTGCGAGCGGCGTGCCAGTCGAACCGGTTGGCGTATAAACGTCCGGTGTGGTGTACGTACCATTAATCGTCAATCCGGCACGCGTATTGTTGACCTGTCCCGCGGATGTCGGCACTTCCGACTCCACGAACGTCATCTGATACGTCTTCGGGCTCGCCGTCGAATTGAATTTCACCTTGATGTATTCGCCGCTACCCGTGCCGCCGGTGTAGGTCGTCGAATAATCGAGCGAGGTCGGGCAAAGCTGGACATTCGATGGCGGCGAAGTCGGTCCGCCCGACGGTCCGCACGCAGCACCCGAACATTGCGCCACGTTCACTGGCCCGGGGTTCCCCGGGTTATCGCCATTACATGCAACCAGCAGCAATCCTGCCACCGCCATGCCGGCAAGGGTTTTGACGGGAAAACCGTCACGCACGATGCGCGTCATCTTTTGTCTCCTCCGGATTTATCGTTTGAATGATCTAGCTGTTCCCGTCGTATCCGGCCACGATATTCGCTCGAATAAAACCCGAAATTTCGAGGAACGCGCGGCCGCCGGGATCATGCTTTTCTAATTTAAAGCCGTGGAATGCGGCGCTATGAATGTACGCAGGACATTGCCTCGCATTATTGTCTCCCTTGGCCCGATCTTTACATGCAACTCGTCGCAAAACTTAAACCGGTTAAGAAAGAATGTACATAGAGGCGTGCATCCAAACTCCCGCGCGGGCGTGTTCCAGCCTCCATGCTGGCTGGTCGGTTCGTTTCAAACGCACGTCCATGCGGAGTGAATCGCGTAAAAAGATAATGGCGCAGCGCACCAATAAGCGAATGGCATCAAACGCGAGTGGCTTTGCCATGATGCCGGTCGCTGCGATCAAGCGAACGCGGCCAGGAATGGATCGCCGTATTGCGTAGAAGGAAGCGAGGTGGGGTGTTAAACAAACGCTGAGATAGCGCGATGTGTCGGCTGCAACTGCAACAGCAGCGTTGACGAGGTCGCTCCGAAGGTCTCGCCGTCAACGCTTGCCGCCTCGATGCCGTGTTCGACACCGGGCGCTCAATCTGCCCAGCCTGTTCAACGCGCTCAGCGCGAAAGTTCGCTGAAGCCCTGCAACAGCCGGTCGACGTCGGCGGCATGGATGTCGCCCATCGTCGAGATGCGGAACAGTTCCGCCGACAAACCGCCCTGTCCCGCGTAAATCACGAAGCCGCGCGCCTTCAATGCGTCGTGCAGTTGCGGGTACGACACGCCATCCGGCAAACGGTACGCCCGCAACACCACCGACGACTGTTCCGGTGCCAGCGCACTACCGATCCCGCGCGCCGCCAGCCCCGCGCGTGCCTGCTCGGCCAGCGCCGCGTAGCGTGCATGGCGCGCTGTCCAGCCGCCTTCGTCGGCGAGTTCGCGCAGCGCCTCGACAAGCGCGTAGTACGCATGCACCGACGGCGTGAACGGCGTATTACGCTGGTCCTGCAGTCGCGCGAGCCGGCTCAGGTCGAGATAGAACGTGCGGCTCGCCGCTTGAGCCAACGCGTCGCGCCGCACGATCACGAATGCCGCACCCGGCACGCCGTGCAGACACTTGTTCGCCGTCGCCGCCACGGCAGCGATGCTACCGTCGTTGAAATCGATCGCTTCGGCACCGAAGCTGCTGACGCCATCCACCAGCAGTTGCACACCGCGTTCGCGACATACCGCGCCGAGCGTCCGCAGATCGTTCAACCGGCCCGTGGTGGTTTCATGGTGGATCACCGCGACATGCGTGAAGCCGCGATCCGCGTCGAGACGCGCCACGATGCGCGCGAGATCGGGCGCTTCCATCCATTCGTGCTTCACGACTTCGTGCGCGATCCGGTATTGCGCGGCGATGTGAGCAATCCGCTCGCCGTACACACCGTTCTCGACGATCAGCAGCTTGCCGTGCTCGGGCACCAGCGCCGCCACCATGCTTTCGACTGCCGCGGTACCGGAACCCGTCATCAGCACGGCGGACCATTGCGCGGGGTCGAGCCCGTAGACGTTCACGAGACGCTCGCGTGCCTCGTCCTGCAAATCGAAGAACTCGCTCTCGCGATGACACAGATCGGTTTGCAACAGGCTACGGCGCACGCGTTCAGTCAGCGTGACAGGGCCGGGATTCAACAACAGCATCAACGCTCTCCTTGCACAGCGCCGATGTGACGCATCAGGCGCGTCTTCACATCGGGCGGGGTAATGGTGGGACGCGGCAAGCCATCGGGGGTGCCGCGTTTGATCGCGAGGCGGACGAAGCGCGAACCGCGTGCCGATGTCGAGGCTGCCGGTGCTGGCGATGCAACGGTCGCGAGCGTTTCGTCGAGCACCGCGAGATCGTCGGTTTCAACCGCCGACGCATAACCGCACGCCGCAGCCACACCCGCAAACGATACCTGCGGCGAAACCGTCGCCTGGCCGCCGGTGGAATCGTGTGCGCCGTTATCGAGCAACACATGCGTCAGATTCGCCGGACCATAGGCGCCCAGCGTCGCGAATACGCCCATGCGCATCAGCGCCGCACCGTCGCCGTCGAGCGCGACCACCTGCAGATCGGGCCGGGCGAGTGCGAGCCCAAGCGCGAACGGCGTGAGGCAACCCATCGATCCGACCATATAGAGCTGGTTCGGCCGGTCATCGATTGCGTAGAGTTCGCGGCCACAAAAACCGGTCGACGCCAGCACGACTGTCGAGTCGACCGGCGTGTGCGCGATCACGCGTTGCAATGCCTGTTGCCGCGTCGGCAGCGCTTCGGTCGGTACGCCGCGCGTGACGCTACGCGCCGCCGGAGCGGCCTCGCGCGACGCTGCGGGCGCCTGCTTCAGCTCGTATGGCGCGACGCTGCCCTTCTGCATCACAAGTGCATACGGCCGGCCGGTTTCATCCATGTAGGCAATCGCGCGATCGAGCGCGGGACCGATCGCTTCGGCCTCGGTGGGGAAGGTCTCCCACGGAATCTCCATCGTCTCGAGCATCGCCGGTGTGATCGGGCCCATCAACGCGTGTTGCGGTTCGTCCGGTACACCCGGCTGGCCGCGCCACGTGACGATCAGCAATTGCGGCAGACGGAACGTCCACGTCAGCGACGTGAGCGGGCTCACCGCATTGCCGAGCCCCGAGTTCTGCATCATCGTGACACCACGTCGTGTGCGACCCGCTGTGCCACCTTTTACATCGCCGCCGAGTGCAACACCGGCAATCAACGCAACCGCATCGCCCTCGTTCGCCGCCGACACGTAGTGCAACGACGGATCCTGCAACACGTAGTTGATAAACGGCGTCAGGTACGAACACGGCACGCCCGCATACCAGTCGAAGCCGCGCGCGCGCGCCGCCTCGACGAACTGTGCCGCTTCGATCATTGCGCAGCCCCGCGTTGCGCATCGCCGGATGCGAGCGGCGTCTGCGCGTGCGCGAAATCACCGGCGCGACGGAAGTCTTCCAGATCGTTCACACCGCGCCAGTGGCCATGCACGTACTGCACTTCGACCTGCTCGCCCGCATCGATCAGCGCATTGAGCAGCGCCGGAATATCGAGCGAATCGAAATCGGGCCGCTCGCGCAGTTGCGCAAGCACTGCCTTCAGACGTTCGATGCCCGCGCCGCGCACATTCAGAAGTCCGATCCAGCGACCCTGCGGCGCCGTGCCGCTCGCGGCATCGCCCTGCAGTTCGCTCGAGATGCGTTGCAGCAGCACCTTGTTGCCGAACAGACCGCGGTCGTCGGCGGCTGAGCACCATGCGAAGTCGCGCACGCTGCTGTTTTCCGCCTGCGTCAGCGACGAATCGACAACGACGCTGAACTCCGCTTCACTTTCGACCAGATCACGCACGATATAGCTACGGAACAGCAGATCGCCGTACGAAATGACCGTGTCTGTCTGCAGCGTATCGGCGGCGCAGGCGAGCGATGCGAGTTCGCCGGTCTGCGCATGGCGTTCGTTGACGACGAGCTTGATGCCGGCCGTATCGATCGCGTCGGCACGATAACCGCCGACCACCGTGATGTCGTTGACGCCCTGCTTCTTGAAGCCATCGACGAGCCAGCGCAGCAGCGGCTTGCCCGCCACCGGCAGCATGACCTTCGGACGCTCTTCGGTCAGCGCTTCGAGTCCTGCACCGCGGCTCGCCGCGAGCACGATCGCAGCACCGGTCGCACGCGAAGCCGACAGATAGCGGCGCTCGGCTTCCGAATATTCATCGGCATCCTGCAGACGGAAAATTTCGTTGACTGCCGCAATGCGGTCTTCGACGTCGACGAGCGTTTCGTTGTCGTGGATTTCCTTCGCGACAGCCTGCATCGCCGATGCTGCCGAACGGATCAGATGGTTCGCCCAGATCACGACGCTGATGCCGGCCTTGCGGAACACTTCGGTCGGCGTCGAGTAGTACTTGGTCGGCACGATCACGAGCGGACCGCGGCCGGCCCATTCGCGTGCGAACGTGAGGATTTCGTCGGGACGCGACAGCTTGCTGTGGATCAGGATCGCATCGGCACCGGCCTGGCGATACGCCTCGGCGCGACGCAGCGCTTCGTCCATGCCCCAGCCCGCGATCAGCGCTTCGACGCGCGCGACGATCGAGAAATCGTCGTCGGACTGCGAGTCCTTGCCGGCCTTGATCTTGCCGCAGAACTCGTCCATTTCCGCAAGCGGCTGACGCTCGCCGTTGATAAAGCTGTTGGTCTTCGGAAACTGCTTGTCTTCGATACACACGCCTGCGATGCCGCGCTGTTCGAGCTTGCGCACGAGACGTCGTACGTTATTGAAGTTGCCGTAGCCGGTGTCGCCGTCGAGCAAAATGGGCAGGTCGCTTGCGTCGGCCATGAACTCGAGTGTGTCGACCACCTGGGTCCAGCTCGCCTCGTTGTTGTCGCGCACGCCGTACTGCGCGGAGATCGCGAGGCCCGAGCCCCAGATCGCGCGGAACCCGGCTTCTTTAACGATGCGCGCGGACAGGCCGTTGTGCGCTTCCATCATGAATTCGAGCTGGTTGCTGGTGAGCATCTGACGCAGGCGGCTGCTGCGGGAGGCGGTAAGAATGGAGGGGTCTCGTGCGTTCATCTCGTTGTCTACTCCGGGTAGCCGCCTGAGTGGCGGCGGAATGATGTGCTGGCCGCTGTGTGCAGCAGCAGCGCCGTTCTCCGCATTTTCCAACAGGTCTGGAGACGGCCAAAAATCGCGACTATAGCGGAAATGAAACACCGCCGTTGGCAACGTGACATGTTTATGGCAATTGGTGGAAATGCTAGGAGAAATGTGGTGTTTCCGGCCGCGAACGCAGGCCCCGTGCGGGTCTGCGACGAGTTGCATCGTGCGCATCACGTGGCTTTCATTCCGCTTTTTATTTCGCCTGATGTTTTGGTTTTTCGAGTCCGGGAAGAGCGGATCGTGTCGTGTGTTTTTATATCGGCGGTTTATTGCGCGAGCCGAGAAAAACATCGACTACGCGTTACGCGAATAAAAAAGAAGGCGCTCACGGTGAGCGCCTTAAAACACGCCGCGTCGGAGACGACGCTCTTATCGAACGAATCTCCCGCACGGTTTTTACAATCAGACCATTGCAGTGTGACGCGCCGGTTTCGATGTGCGCGTTATCCACATTGAATGTGCTCTCGCGTACCGACACGGCAGTCACGATTTGCCAGTCGCAATTCACGACTCGCGGGCGGAACACTCGGTCCGAATACCTCTTGCGCAAACGCATTATTAATATTACGTTTCGATTACACTTCGTGCCGCACCACTATTCCACGCTGTCGCCGCCCCGTTCCTGCCCTGCACCGCACTTATGACGCACAAGAAAAAACCGCAGTCTCACGATTCGTACGCACCGGTGGCACGCAGCACCCTGCTCGCGGCGCGATTGCCGATGTGGCGTTCGAAGTTCGTCGTGCTGGTTGTCTTCGCGGCATTCGCAGCGCTGCTCGGGCGCGCATTCTGGATTCAGGTGGTGAATCAGGATTTCTACGTCGAACAGGGGCAGAAGCGCTATCAGCGCACCATCGAACTCGACGCGACGCGCGGGCGCATTGTCGACCGGCATGGTGCATTGCTCGCCGTGAGTCTCGCCACCTACGAAATCTGGGCCACACCGAAACTGCTCGACGACAGCACCTATGCGCCGCTCGCGAAGCTGCTCGATCTGCCACTTGCCGAACTGCGGCGACGACTGACCGGCGACAGGAGCTTCGTGCTGCTCAAGCGCCAGGTCGATGCCGAAACCGCCGACCACATCGGCAAGCTCGGATTGGCGGGCATCACGCAGATCGCCGATACCAAACGTTTCTATCCAGAAGGCGAGGCCGCCGCGCACGTGGTCGGCTTCACTGACATCGAGGACCACGGCCAGGAAGGTGTGGAGCTTGCCGCCAACGATCCGTTAAACGGCGTACCCGGACAACGCGAAGTGATCCGCGACCGGCTCGGCCGCGTAGTCTCCGAAACCGGACCGCTCGTCCCCGCCCGCAACGGCGCGACGATTCACCTGACCATCGACCGCCGTATCCAGCAACTCGCGTACGCACAACTGAAGCTCGCAATCGCGAAGCACGACGCGCAAGCGGGCAGCGTCGTCGTACTCGATGCGCGCAACGGAGAAATTCTCGCGCTCGCCAACTATCCGAGTTTCGATCCGAACGACCGCGCACGTCTTACCGGACGTCAATTGCGCAATCGCGCCGTGATCGATACGTTCGAACCCGGTTCGACCATCAAACCGATCGTCGCCGCGCTAGCGATGGACCTCGGTAAAGTACGGCCGCAAACCATCATCGATACGGCGCCTGGGTACTACAAGATCGGGCCCAGTGTGATTCACGACACGTCGAATCACGGCAAGATGACTGTGGCCGAAGCGATTCAGAAATCGAGCAATATCGCACTCGCCAAGCTCGCATTGAACCTGCCCGCCGAAACAATCTGGACGAAGTATCAGGACTACGGACTTGGTCGCGCGCCGGAACTGACCTTTCCTGGCGTCGCCGCGGGCCGCGTGCGTCCGTACCAACGCTGGCGACCGATCGAGCAGGCGACGATGGCCTACGGCTATGGTCTCTCAACCTCGTTGCTGCAGATGGCGCAGGTCTACACCGTGTATGCCGGTGATGGCACGCTGCACCCTGCCCGTCTGCTGCTCGACGATACGAACGACATGCCGCTCTCCGCAGACAGCAGCCGCCGCGTGACGACCCCCGCCACGGCTGCGGCCATCCGCAAGATGCTCGAAATGGCGACCAGCGCAGGCGGGACCGGACGCGCGGCGGAAGTGGCCGGTTATCGCATCGGCGGCAAGACCGGTACGGCACGCAAGCAGATCGGAGCGACCTACGCGAAGAACCGCTATCGCGCGCTTTTCGTCGGTATGGCGCCGATGAGCGATCCGCGTCTCGTCGTCGCGGTGATGATCGACGATCCGGCCGGCAAGGCGTTCTACGGCGGCACGGTAGCAGGCCCGGTGTTCGCGTCCGTGACAGGCGGCGCACTGCAACTGCTCGGTGTGCCACCGGATGCATAGCCGGTTTGCGGTACACATCGGCACATATCTGTACATATCGATACACATCGGTGCCGCGTTTTAAGTCTGGCTTAATTCTTCCCTGCAACCATGCACTCGACATCCCCTGTTGAGCCGCCGGAGTACAGGCGGCACTTTTTTAACTCGAGATGTCGTCGGCGTACCGGACACATCACAGGCATTCCTGCAAAAGGAGTCAAACCATGACCGAAGACGCGGTGTTTACCCATCTGCAGGCCATGTCCGCCAACCTTCATGCACAGCAGATTCATTCGTGCAAGGTGTCGGCACCGCAACAACTCCCCTGGGGCCGCTCATACCGCGTTGTCGAATGGACGCTGAAGCACGATCCCGAGAGCCGGCGCCGTGCAGTGCCCGCCGAATACACCGCGACCGAAATTGCCGAACTCGTCATTTCCCACGTACCGGGACGGCGCTTTTGCCAGCAAACCGAGCAGGCGTAAGTTCCAGCGGCTCGCCCGGCAACCGGGCCGCGCTCAAAGAAAACATTCCCCGGCAAATATAGGCCTTGCTGCGCCGGCGTGTCATCGCTGCCCTCCCGAACACACCGGTAATCCGCGACAAACAGCGCCATCTGTCGCCGCGTTGCAGTTACCGCGAAATCTCTTCTCTCCCCCTGTCAGTTTCCCGATTAAGGCATCGCGTCGATGCAGATCGTCGGGAAGATGGTATTTTCCTCTCGTTGAAATGAGCGGCGCCTCACGGCTTGCGCCCGCTTAGGCAATTTTCACGAGAACGCAGACACCATCAGAAAGGAGACCATGCCTCATGAGTGACACCCACGCCGCATTGATTACCCGCTTCTACGAAGCCTTCCAGAAGCTCGATGCCGAAACGATGGCCGCCTGCTATGCAAGCGACGCTGTTTTCAGCGACCCGGCGTTCGGCGAGTTACGCGGCGCGGAGATCGGCGACATGTGGCGCATGCTCACGCAGCGCGCCCAGGATTTCTCGCTCACGTTCGATCATGTCGTAGCCGATGGACAAACCGGGAGCGCGCACTGGATCGCGCACTACGTGTTCACGCAGAGCGGCAATCGCGTGGTCAACGACATTCAGGCGCGCTTTGTTTTTGCGAACGGTCTTATCGCCGAACATCGCGACAGCTTCGATCTGTGGCGCTGGTCGCGCCAGGCGCTCGGTGCCAAAGGCGCGCTGCTGGGCTGGACACCGTTCGTGCAGAACGCGATCCGCCAGCAGGCCCGCAAGGGGCTCGCCGCGTTTCGTGCGAAACGCGGCTGAACGCCGCGCAAACGCCTACAGCAGCAACTTCAACCGACGATCGAGCGCGATGACCAGCGGGCTGACGAGCAGGCTCAGCCCGATCGCGATCAGGAACAGCACGGTCCCAGTGTGCATCCCCACGAGCCCCATCATTGCGAAGATGAAGTACGGGTGAATGAAATAGATGACGGTGGAGACCTTCGCGTAGAGATCGGTGGTGAGCGTCCCCGCGCGACGCTGCACGAACAGGAAGATGGCCGGACACGCGAGAATCAGCGAGAAGCAGTTGTCGAAGTGATCGCGCACCGGATGGAAGAAGTAGATGAGCGAGCTTTCGACAAAAAGCGCTAACACTCCAAGCACGGTCAGCGCCAGCACCGTCGAATCGGACAGCGCATTCGCCCGCCCCTTCGCAATCAGAAAACCGATCGCATACATCGGAAAGCCGAGCAGCAGGAAGTTGCGGAACAACCAGTAGTTGTTGAACAGCTTGTTTAGATACAGGTGGCTGCTGTCGACGTAGTTGAAGACGTACTGGGCAATGGCGCCGAGCAGGAACAGCAGCACCGCGGCCGTCAGTAGCTTCGCGTCGGACCAGCCGCGCACCCAGTACAGCACCAACCCCGCGCCAAGCGACCCGGCCAGGTACCACAGGTGGTGATAACCGATCACGAGCTTCAGCAGAAACTCGACGTCTTCCTTGATCGATTGCGGATGATGCGGATAGTAGAACGGTAGATACAGCACCATCCAGACCGCATACAGCGACGCCATCCGTTTGGCCCACGGCAACAGCGGCTTGCCCTTTGCGACGATGTTGTAGAAGTAAAAGCCGTTGATGATAAAGAACAGCGGCACAGCGATCCGCAGGAATCCGTTGACGAAAATAAAGCTCAGATAGTCGGAGGTTTCCTTGAATATTTCGGCGTGCAGTGCGACCACCATCGCGGCCAGCGCGATCTTCGCGAAATCGATGCTTGCACTTCGCTGCATAACGCTCCTCCGGCAATTGCGTGAATGACCGGTGATCTTAGCCTGGTAAAAATGACGAAAAAACGATTCTGTCTTGTGCCGGATCGTCGTTTGGGTTGTTTTGCCGTGTTTCGCCGGCTGTGCTTCAATGCTTGCTGTCGACTTCCTTGCAGGCATGCGCCATGGGAATGCCCGTTCCGCTCGTCCATCTATCATCGCTGGATCTGATCCGCGGCTTCGTCGCTGCGGGACGCCGTATGAGCATTACGCTCGCCGCGCAGGATCTCTGCGTAACGCAATCGGCGGTCAGCCGGCAGGTGCATGCGCTCGAACGGCAACTGGGCGTGCGGCTGCTGGTGCGCGGTCATCGGTCTATCGCGTTCACTGTCGAAGGCGAGCGGCTGTTTCGCAGCGCGGACAGCGCGCTGCAGCAACTACAGGATGTGTTCGGCGTTATCCGCCCGGCTGGCGCGGCACGGCCGGTCACGCTCAGTTCGAGCATCGGCTTCACCGGGTTGTGGCTGCTGCCCAGGTTGCGCGCCTTTCAGCAGCAATATCCGGGAGTCGATGTACGCGTCAGCGCGAACAACAGCATCGCCGATCTGCGCCGCGACGATATCGATCTCGCGATCCGCTATACCACGGCTTCGCTTGCACCACGCGGCGCGGTGCGGCTGTTCGGCGAGACGATCGCGCCGGTCGCGCATCCTTCGGTCGGCCTGCGTGCGCTACGTTCGCCGCGCACGCTCACGCGGTTGTCGCTGCTCGAATTCGACGATGCGCAGCACCCGTGGCTGCGCTGGCATGACTGGCTCGCTGCGCGCGACTGGCAGGACGCGAAGCCGCACGGGATGCTGCATTTCAACCAGTACGATCAGGTGATCCACGCCGCGCTCGCGGGACATGGCGTTGCGCTCGGACGGCTCGAACTGATCGGTCCGTTGCTCGACGAAGGCCGGCTCCTGCAGCTTGCGCCGCCACGTCCGGCTGCCGAAACTGCGCATGCCTACTGGTTGATCCACGCGCAGGAACGGACGCGCGATGAAGTTGGACGCGTGGCCGAGTGGATCGTAGAACAGGCACGCGCGCAATTGCAGTAGGTCGACCCACAGGTTATGCGTTCGGCGATGCGCAGAACGCCAGTGCATCGTCGAGACGATCGTTGCCCCAGAACATCTCGTCGCCGACGAAGAACATCGGTGCACCGAAAATACCTTTCGCCTGCGCGCGCTCCGTCTGTCTACGCAAACCGAGCTTGTTCTCGTCGCCCTGTGCGTCGGCCAGAATCTGTGCAGCGGGTAAGCCGAGTTGCGCGAGCACGTCGCCGACATCGTCCGCCGATGCAATGTCGCGGTCCTGCGCGAAGTTACGCAGCGTGATCTGCCGACAGTACTCGCCGATCCACGGTTGCCGCGCACCGACCAGGGCCACCCGCAACGCAAGCAGCGAGTGGCGCGGGAACGCACTCGGCCGAACCCACTGCAAACCGTACTTGCGGCACTCGCGCACCATGTCCTGCCACACATAGGCGCCCTTCTCCTTCTGCGCGACGAACGGCGACGTGTCGTAGCCGAGGGCCTGGAAGATCGGCCCTAGCAGGAACGGCTGCCAGCGCACCGTCACGCCGCGCTGCGCCGCGGCCGCCTCGATGCGCATGATGCTGAGATAGCTATAGTTGCTGGCGAAGTCGAACCAGAAATCGATCGTGGCTGGCTTAGTGGCTCGATTATCGGCCGATGCATCGGTAGTCATCGAATCTCCTCCTCTACGTCGTAGGCAACCAGGCACCGCAGTTCGATGCTTTCGCGTAACGGCGCATCTGCCGGGGTGAACGGATGATCGAACGCGGTGTGCAGCGTGTAGCGGGCCACCCCGCTAATCTGCGCATCGTACTGCTTGAATACCAGCGCTTCATCGCGAGTCATCTGCGAAAACCAGCACCAGCGATGCATCGGCGAATGCAGCGCGGTGTAAATCTCGCCAGTGCGCTGCGGATAGCGTACTTCGCTTTCGACGAGGTCAGCCGCCATCACGCTGCGCGCATCGCAGACTGCCAGCGGTGTATCGAGCACGGTACCGCGAATCGATCGCCAGATATTGACGATACTGTAACGCCGCACGCGTGCGGCTGCACCGGATACACCCTGTGTGTACAGCACGCGTTGCAGTCGGGCGCGGCCCGATGCCTCGGTATAGTCGTTGTGAATGCGTCCATTGGCCGCCGCCAGTCCGTCGGCGCCGCGCCGCCCGAACGTGAGGGCCGCGCGTCCCGCTTCGCGCCGGCGCACCAGATGATCGAAAACCCACGCACGTGACGCGCCTGTTACTGCAAGCGCCAGTTCCATGGCTTCCCGGTAGTAAACGGTCTTCACGACGTCTGCGTCGAGAAAGTCTTTCACCGCGGTGGGTGCGGCGCGCAATTCGAAACCCTCGCGATGAATCGACGGAGGTTGTGCGAAGCTGCGCGCATCCGTGATCGGCATCGGGCGACGCTCATACTCCGCGCTTTCCCAGGGCACGCCGGACGGCGGCTCGTACGCGTAGCTGACTGGGCGCGTCGTTGTTGGCACGAGATAGCTGAGAAATGCCATGACAGGCTGCGTATCAGGACTTGAAGCAGGACCTGAAGCAGAACCTGTAGCAGCAACCGCGGACTGCGGCTCCAATGAGGTGTTCATACCGGCTCCATGCAAGCGGACCGCGGCGGCCGCGCAGCACGATTGCCGTGCGACCCGGTCGGTCGATGCAACCATTGAAGCCGACGGTCGATGCACGCTCAAACGACATTTCGGTGCGGCTCACATGAGCTGGACGCATGCGAAAGCTTCGCGGGCACACCAAAAAGAAAAGCCCCGTGAATCTATCGATCCACGAGGCCGTGACAAGATCGGTGGCAGATGAGGAGTCCGCCTTCGCCCCCAGCCAGGAGCTAGATTCGTCACGCAATGGATTATCCCGGTTGCGCTGTGTTTCGTCATCGCGCAGGTCGACAAAAAACCATTGCGGAATCCGTGGCAATCGAATCAGTGCGGGACCGGAATATTGAAAGGCTTACCCGGTACCCATGCCCACGTAGCGACGACCTTCGCGCCCACAGGTCCGGCTGCCGTCTCGTGAGCGACGTTCGCCGGCATCCGGTAGCTCTCGCCTGCGTGAACGACTGTTGCAGGTTGGCCATCTACCTGTACCGTAAGCTCGCCCTCCAGCACATAGACAACTTCAGGACCGGTCGCCTTGTGCCACGGTTTGACCGCATTCGGTGGGAATTCGGCAATGCCCATGCCCATCTCGCGATCCGTTCCCGGAACCGGGACGCGTTGCAGGACGACCGTGTCTTTCGCAGCCGACATCGCGCCTGCCGCAAAGACCGGCTGCATACCCATCAAGACCGCCGCGACAAGCGAGAAGCAACCAAAGCGCTTCATCGTCACTCCATCTGGATTCAATGTTCGTCGCCAGCGATGGCCGTGAGAATCCGGTATGCCGTGCTCACCCGTTCATCGATGGGGAAGCTCCTGTTTGCGAGGATCACGATTCCCAGTTGCTTCTCCGGGATGAATGCCACATACGCACCGAAACCGTTGGTCGAACCCGTCTTGTTGATCCACACGTCTTCGCGTGGTGCTTGCGGCGGTTTGAATTCGGTAACGGGTGTCACGTTGAAAATCATCGCCGGCGAGTTACCTTCCTGCAAGGTCTTCAGCGCAACCGGATACGCATACTGTTCCCATATCAGGTCTTGCGTCATCACCCCGGCCTTGAAGTAGCCGGTGTGTGTTTGCGTAATCGCGCGCTGCAGTTTCTCGTCCAGCTTCAACTGGTTCATATTGGCTTGCAGGAAACGTGTCATGTCGGCGGCCGAGGTCTTGATGCCATACGCCTCGGTAGACAGCACGCCAGGCGCGACGCGAATCGGCGTGCCGTCTTCTTTATAGCCTTGCGCATAATCGGCCATATGGGCTTGCGGGACGTCGAAGTAGCTGTTCGTCATGCCTAGCGCCGCAAACAGGCGCTGCTCGACCAGAGCGGCGAAACCCTGCTTCATGCTCGTTGCTGTGAGCACGCCGAGCATGCCGATGCTGATATTGGAGTAGGTCCGCTCTGTGCCGGGCGCGTAGGCGGGTTGCCAGGCTTTCAGATACTGCATCAGTTGATCGTTGTTGCTGACGTTATCCGGCACCTGTAACGGCAGGCCACCCGGCGTATGCGTGCCTAGATCGAGGACACGCGCATCGGCGAACCGGCTGCCGCTCAGCAATGGCAGATACTTGCCGACTTTATCCGTCAAGGCGAGCTCGCCATCGACCTGCGCAAGCGAGGTCAGCGCGGCAGTGAATGTCTTGCTGATCGATCCGAGTTCGAACAGGGTGTTCTGTGTGACCGGCTTCCTTGTGTCTAACGAAGCGACGCCATAGCTGTACACGTAGTGCTGTTGCCCGTCGATGATCCCTATCGCCATGCCTGCAATGTTGTTCTTCGCCATGACCGGTCGTACGGCTTCGTCAACCGCCTGTCTGATCTGGTCTTGCTGGTTGCCGGCGGCGTGACTGATGGAGGTAGTCGCGCACAACGTCACGGCAATCGTTACCATGAGGCGGATGACTGTGAGCTTCATTGGCGGGGCTTCCTTTAATCTCTGCGGGTTGGTCGACGGGACTCGGCTGCCCGAGAATATCGGTCCTTTCGGTAGCAAGGACAATCGACGATTATTTGCAGGAGGGTAAAGAAAATATTGTGGTTTGCTACGATGCGCGTTTATCTACCGAGCAGTCTCTGTGACGCGTGAACAGGCATGGATGCGGAACCAGCGAGCGTCACTCAATACGTAGTGAGAACCAGCCTCAAGTTGCCATCGATCCTGGTCTCCGACCTGACCTTCGTCGCTTCGCCGCTGATCTGCGGATCGATTTCGAGCTGGACGCTGAAATGGGTCGTGGGTGCGAGCGATCCGGACGCGTTAACTGGCCCAAAGTTGTCACCCGGCCGGATGGCGACCGATTCTGCCGAAGCGCGTGGCGTTGCTCCGTCCAGCATGGCGAGGCGCGTCTGCTGACCGTCCACGACACCGTTAAACGCCTTGAGTGCGATGCCACCCGATTCTCCGAACCGTGCGCGCCCATCGGCGGAAGTCGGTGCGGTGACGGTGAGGCCAATCGCGACTGGATCGCGACAGTTGACCATTAGCGTAACGAAGCGGGTGCCGAGCCGGACGGTCGCCGGGTTCGTTTCCCTGCCGGTAAGTGCTGCACGTGTCACCTGGCCGTAGTCGATTTCGTTCTGGCTGACGCTCGTAGTGCAGACCGGACTATCTGCGGCATAGGCCGAGGCGCTGAATGCCGCGATCAGTGCGAGACATGCCGCGCGGTACGGCCGACATACAGAGAGTATTGCTGTCATGCTTCACTCCAGATTGAACACTGAGAGATAAATCCGGACCCAGGCTACAGCGCTACGCATGTAGCCGGTGCCGTTTCGTAGTAGCGAGTCAGATCCGGTTTCTCGGGCAGATCGAATTCCAGCCGACACTTGTCGCCCTCCGGAAGATGGACTTGCAGCCCGGATTTCGAGTTGCCGTTTGCCAGGAAGACGACGCCGTTGTCTGCTGCTGCGGTAAGAAAATTATCGTCGGCATCGAGCACAATGGACCCCTTAGGCAATGGAGCTCCGCTCGATAGCTGAGCGGTGAGCAACGCGCGCCGCACCTTGACGACACCAAAGTCGACCTGGCTCACGGCGCCACGGCCGCTATTCAGCATCGTGAAGCCGTTGCGAATGTCGACGTTGCGCGGCAATGTCTTCGTTGCCACTTCGATGCGCGCAGTCTGATAAGCCGGCAACGTCGACACAACGGCGTTGCCCCACCAATCCGTCCATACCGGACCGTAGGGTGTCTGCACCTTTACGCCACCGATACCGTCGAGAGACACGATGCCAAACGTGTCCTGTATCGGGTAAGGCGAAAAAGTAAGGCCCGCTTGATGGAACGCGATGCCGCCGCGCAGACTGCCCGTGTACGAGGTACCCGCGCCATATCGGCCGGCACTCAGGTCAACCTGCGTGTAACGCGGCAGCAGATTCAGACTGCCGTTGAACGTCATTTCATGACTACGCTGATCGCGTTCGGCCGACATCGAGTAGTTCGCGTAGTCGTTGATCTTGTCGCTGCCCGACACGCCATACCTCATTCGATTGTTATTGCGGCTCGCATAGGTGTTGACGCTGCGACTGCCGAACGGGATCGTCGCGTTGACGTAAATCTGATTCCCGGTCGAATACGAACTGCCTACGTCCTGATCTACGTTGAGTGAAACGCTCGCGTGTTTGAAGGTCTTGCCCCATGAACCTGTCAGGCGACGATTGACACTGCCTGCATACATGTTCGACTGTGCATAACCGACTGAGAACCCACCCACCGACCTCGCCGAGAACGTCCCACTGAGCGTGTACTGGTCGCGATAGTTCGACGGACCGAGACTCTGCGCGTCGAATAGCGATTCGTTCAGGTCGCGAAAATTTTTCGTTTGATGCGAGGCCGTGGCCGCGAAGCTGATGGCTTCGCTGATACGGACTGTGGTCGACAGATCGACTTTGGCGCCGCGCGCGTGATTGCGCAGATCATTGGCGACGACGCCGCGGCCGCTGACTGTGGTGTTTGCAAGCGGGACGGAATCGGCACCGACACCGATCGTCTGGTACTGGTTGGCGACGAGTGCGCCAGCGCTCAGGTTGAGATTTTTCCCTATCGCCCAACCACCCGTGCCCGTCACGAGCCATGGCGTCGGCCCGTTGTCGCCGGAGCGGCGGTACATGCGCCCCATCCCAAAGGTATAGCCTTGCGGTGCACCTAGCGTCGCCGCGTTAAGCGACGCCGCTGCTACACGAAAGTGCCGTTGAGAACCGTTCGTTTCGATGACGGTGACATCGAGATCATTCGTGGTGTTCAAAAGCGGGAGGTTGCTCAACGAAAACGGCCCCTGTGGGACGATCGTTACATAGATGAGTGCACCGGCCTGTCGAACTTCGACTCGCGCCTGGGTCTGCGCAATACCCGTGACTACCGCACCGTTGCTCACACTTTCGGCAAGTGCCAGCTCCGGCAGAACCTGCACCCCATAGACACTCGCGCCGGAAAACAGCGAACTGCCGATGTTGACCTGGCCGACCTGGAGTATCGACTTGTAGTCGGCAAACGTCCGTTGGCCATAGGCATACAGGTGCGTGAATTGAGTCTGGTTGCTGCTCATCGACAACAACTGTCGACTGCGTACGATCCAGTCGTCGATATTGAAGCCCGCTTCCGAGGTGAATTGCCCGTAGTGTTCGACGTTGCCCGCGTACTTCGTCTGCGTGGCGAAGACATCGTAATTGAGCATGCCCGCCGTGCCACCCTGTGTGAAGCCTGACGATTGTGTCCGGACGACTGGCGCAAGGGCATCGGTGGGGGTCACGATGTGAATGGCGGCGTCGCCTGGGCGTAGCTCGATCGTCGTGGAGGGATAGGCCTCGCGGTAGTCATAGCAGCCAGGCGGATTGTCAGCGGACAACGCTGATGGAATCTTCAAACCGCCCTGCTTAAGCAGAACGCGATCGAAACACAGTTGTCCGTTCTCGTCGAACTGAACGGGCGCCAACCCTTTTTTATCGCCGTTCACGCTGAGCGCGATCGTCGCTTTCCCAGCGGGAAATCGTGCGGCTTGATTGAAATACAACGCGACGCTCGGATCCAGTCCACGCGCTTTCAGGATGTCACTGTCGAACGATGCGCCCGGCGCGCCTTCGTTCGCTACCGCATACTTCGCGATCACGCTGGCGATCGCGGCGGCAATGGAACGGCGCTTGAGAGGTCCGTACGGACTCCGGTTACGCGCCTGAAAGTCGCGTGTCATGGCGCTTACTGTGCGGGCTGAACGCTGGTTGCTAACTTCGCGTCGTATGTATCGACTTGATAGCCATACACAGTGGCGGGTGAAATACGGACTTGCTCATAACGGTCGGCACTACCGGCGTTCTCGAGCGAAACGGAATGAGATGCACCGGGTAGCACGTACGTGGCAGGCAGCGTCGCATGCGCAGCGCCCGGAAGCAATTGCACGGCTTGCGACAGACGAACCACGTAGGGGCTCGGGTTCTTCACCGTTAGCGTGTCGCCGGTAATGGACCATTGCAGTTGAGTCCACGGCTCGCGCTCGACTGGCACGCCGGCCGGCTGGATGACAACGGGCAGGTTTTGACGAACCGAGAGCTGGACCTTGCTCTTCGTCTTATCGGTCTGCGGGATGCCTTCGAAGATGACGCGCTTGAGGCGCGCGACCTTGAGCGGCTCCGTCGTATTCAGAACAAAGCGGACAAGTTGCGTTTGGCCCGGTTCGATCCGCGCGACGGGCGGGGTCACCACTAGTAATGCCGCGTTGTCTTCGGGAATATCTTCCAGCGTGGTGTAGAGCAGGGTTGGCGTGCTGTCGGTGTTCTTGATCACCATGGTGCCTTCGCCATCGGCTTCGTTTACGATGACCACCGAGGTTTCGGGTGCCACACCGGTCGCGTGGACAGCTGGAGTAATCATGGTCGCCAGTACGAGGCCGGCAATAAGACAGGATTGCGGGATGCGCATGGCGATCTCCGGGAGTTAGACGTAAAGGATGAAAGAGGCGAAGGGCTTGCATTCGCGCTCTTGCCCGCTGCTGGGGGCGGGCAAGAGCAATACATCTGTTCTATTTACTGTTTCGGTATCCGGATGCAGTGATGCGCAGGAGCACTCTTCACACCGTTGGAAGCACCGAAGCTGGCCGCCTGATTGAATGCCGTGCGAGTATCGGCATCAGGCGGATTAGCCGAAAAGAGCAGGAGGGCTACAGATAGACAATCGTGAGCGTGCCCTTGCCGTCAAGTGTGATCGTGTCTTTCACGTTGCCGATATCACCGGACTTGTTGAGGACGGCCTGCACGCCGACTTTGCCCGCAAACAGTTTGCCGGCGACGGGTGTCAACTGACCTGTCGGTGCCCACGAAACGGTACGTATGGAAGCATTGTTAATCATGGCACCGGTGATGCCGGCTACCCACGCACCACCACCGTTCACAAATAGACTCGGGGCGGCGTTGCCATCCACGGTCATACCCGGATTCACGATGCGGACGCCGTACCCACCAATTTTCTTATCGACATTTAACCCTAACCCTGCGAGAGCATGGTTGGCGCCATCGAAGATTCTGGCATCTGTCGAGTTAGAGGTCCGCAGGACTCGCGAATCCAGATTGGAATCCGTAAATTGCAGACCAATCCTGGTAGCGGCATTACAACTGATCGAGAAATCGATCTGCTTCTCGGGCAACACTTTGTAGGTGGTAGCACTCAGTTCGCCCACGAAGATATTGCCGTAATCGAAAACACCTCCATTCGACAGTGTGATGTCGCAGGCGGCCGGCTTGACCGTGGCGGTCACCGCGATGTTGGCGTCCTGTGCGGCATGAACACCCATGCAGGTCGTAACAAGTGTGATTACAACGGCAAGTCTGGAAATATTCTGCTTCATTTGCCCTTCCTCGAAATGAAGAAAGTTACTGACTAGGTACCTGCTCTATCTGCTGTTCCGGTGCCCAATGCCGCAATGTGCGCACGGGGATTCAGCACACCATCGACGGCGCCGAAGCGACCCACCCGGCTAAGCTCCGGGCGGGCATCGGCATAGATCAGACTGACCGAAATGACAAAGAGGATTACAGATACGTGATCGTGAGCGTGCCCTTGCCGTCGAGATTGAACGAATCTGTCGTCGGACCGATGTCACCGGACTTGTTGAGTACCGCCTGCACGCCGATCTTGCCGGCAAACAGCTTGCCTGCGATAGGCGCCACCTGACCTGCCGGCGCCCATGACACAGCCCGCGTACCTGCAGCCGCAATGAGGGTGCCCGCCGGTGACTTGGCCCATGCGCCCGCGCCGTTGTCGCGGCTGACCACGTCGACGGCAGTCTTGTCTACCGTCATGCTGGTGTCGGGGACAACGCGAACGCCATATGCACCAATGTTCTTGCCGGTATTCGTTCCCAGGCCGGCGACCGCGGTGCTCGCGGTGTTGAAGAGGTTAGTGCCACTTGGTGCGGTCGTAAAAACGCGCGAACCCTGCGCCGCATCGCTGAACTGCATGCTGACTTTCATCGGCGCCGTGCAGGCGATCGAGAAATCGATCTGTTTCTCGGGCAGCACTTTGTAGCTATCAGCGCTCAGGTCGGTTGCGACGATATCGCCGTAACTGACAACTCCCCCGTTCGTCAGGGTCAGGTCGCAGGAGCCCGGCAGGATTCTGCCGGTCACCTTGAGGTCCGCGGTCTCTGCGGCGTGGGCACCCATACAGGCCACGGCGATGGTGGTCGTTACGGCAAGTCGGGAGAAAATTTGCTTCATGGATCAGTCCTTGAGAATTGACAGTTGATTTGAATTGCTTGACCACGCATTCGAGCAATTTGCTTCATACCGACCGACCGGGGATCGGGTTATAGCGTGTGGGATTATCCCGATGGCGTTTCGTAAAGCGAATCGGAGTAGTCTGATTTGCACGGTCTGGGGATGACAGGTGGCCAAAAATTCGGCTACCGGCGTTGACCAGACCTACTGAAAAGTCAGAGGGTCCTATAGATAGACAAGCGTGAGCGTGGCCTTGCCGTCAAGTGTGATTTCGTTTGTTAGCGGGCCAATGTCACCCGACTTGTTAACGACTGCCTGCACGCTGAGTTCTCCGGCAAAAACCTTACCGGCTATAGGTGTCGACTGACCCCGACTGGTCCACGCTATATCAGTTGGAACGTCACCTACTATGTTTACAGTTCCCGCCCCTCTCTCCCATGTCGCTCGCCCGCTAGGGCGTCCGAGATGTTCCACTACGACGCCGTCCACCGTCACATCGCGCAATATTGCCGCATATGCACCAATTTTCTTGTCACCATTCAACCCCAGACCCGCAAGGCGAAAATTATTATCTGATCTAAGTAGCTTTACTCCTCCTTCCGATGAAAAAGAAAATATCCGAGAATCTCGTTTTGAATCCGAAAATTGCATCGCGATTTTGGCAGGTGCGTCGCAGTTGATGCTTAATTTAATGTTCCTCTCTTCCAGAACCGTGTAATTGGCGGCATTTAGGTCGCTGGCGATGATGTTGCCGTAGTCGACAACACCCCCATTCGACAGGGTAATGTCGCAGGAGGCGGGCTTGACCCTGCCGTCCACTGTGAGGTTAGCCGTCTCTGCTGCGTGGACGCCCATACAGCCTGCAGCGAGTACAGTCGCGATAGCAAGTCTGGGAAAAATCTGCTTCATGGATAAGTCCTTGAAAATTTAACTAAATTGCTCGACCAGGCCTTCAGGCAATTTGCTTCATACCGACCGACCGGGGATCGGGTTACGGCGGTGGGATTATCCCGATGGCGCCTCGTAAAGCGAATCGGAGTAGTCTGATTTACACGGTCTGGGGATGGAGAGGGGACGCGGAATTCGGACCGACAGGACGTTGGCAAAGCTGACGCAACCGCTCGACATTCGCTCGAACGAGACTGCAGTTTCGAAACCACCATTGCCGGAGCATCGGTTCGGCGAACCAGATCTGTACACTGGATGGCGTTTCCGCTTATGAACTCAATCCGGCTGCCCGATCCAGCAGTGCAACCTCACCGTCAAAGCATCTGCGGATCGAAACCGTACCCACGTTCATTTACCCCACCGCCTCATGACTCACTCAATCGCCACCCCCTGCACACGGGAAATCGAAATCCGCAAGAGCCGCTTTATCGCTCACGCGATTCCCGTCGCCGATCGCGACGCTGCGATGGGCGAGCTGCGGCGTCTGCGCGACGAGCATCCGGCCGCGACGCACGTGTGCTGGGCGTTGCTCGCAGGCGGTCAGTCCGGCATGTCCGACGATGGCGAACCATCCGGCACAGCCGGTCGTCCGATTCTGGAAGTGTTGCGCCATCACGATCTCGACGGCGTACTGGGCGCGGTGATCCGCTACTACGGCGGCGTCAAGCTCGGCGCAGGCGGGCTCGTGCGCGCGTACACCGATGCGATCGCGAGCGCGCTGCAGGACGCAGTGCTGATCGAACGTATCGCTCAGGTTCAGTTGCAGGTGGAAGTTAGCTACGCCGACGAAGCGCGCGTGCGCCGCTGGATCGAACAGGACCAGTACGTGCTACTGCAAGGCACGCATGCGATGAACGTGTGTCTCACGGTCCAGCTACCCGCTACTCAGCTGGAGCGTGCCCGCGACACGCTGCGCGACCTTACGCAAGGCCGCGCGGTGTTTCCTGATTGAGCGTGCGTGCTACGCAGCCTTCGTATCCGTCACAGCAGGATTCGGTTCGCGTCTTAGCGTCACACTGCGCCGCCCATCGACACTCACCGGCACATCGCCGGCAATCGTCACGCGCCGCACCACACGATGCGCATCGCCATAGTCGTTGACGGCATAGTGCTGGGTCGCGCGGTTGTCCCAGATCGCGACGTCGCCGGTCCGCCAGCGCCAGCGCACGACGTTCTCCGGACGCGTCACATAGCCTTGCAGCAGATCGAACAGATGGGCCGACGCACTCGGCGTCACGCCGACGAAGTGCTTGATGAAGTGCCCGAGTATCAGCGTCTTCTCGCCGGTTTCCGGATGCACACGCACCGCCGGATGCTCGGTTTCGTAACGTGTCGACACGAACTGCTCGCGATAACGCTTCGCCGCTTCGACGTCGCGCCCGCGGCTACCGACGCTCGTATGGTTCGCGTAGTCGTATTCGTTGCTGTGCACGGCCCACAACTGGTCGGCCAGCGCCTGCAACGGCGGTGGCAGGTCGAGATAAGCGGTCGCGGTGTTCGCCCACACCGTGTCGCCGCCCACCTCGGGAATCGTCACACCGCGCAGGATCGACGCCTGCGGATAGGCATCGACAAAGGTCACGTCGGTATGCCACGAGTTCGCACGACCACCGCGGTGCGAATCGAGTTCGAGCAGATAGTCGGTACCGTCGATCACCGGCACGGTCGGATGCGACACCGGGTCGCCGAGCCGTTTGGCGAAGGCTTCCTGTTCGGTGTCCGTCAAGTGTGTCTGGTCGCGAAAGAAGATCACCTTGTGACGCAGCAGCGCCGCGCGTACCGCGTCGAGCACGGCAGGTTCGAGCGTGCTCGATAAGCGCACGCCGCGAATTTCGGCGCCGATGCGGCCGGTCACAGGTTGGATGTCGAGTGCGTTCGATGTTGCGAGGCTTAACGTCGTCATGGTGGCTCTCCGGGGTGGGATGGACAGACAGCACGACGCCGTGCGATGTGGGGAAAAGTGGCGTAGCTGTCGATCGAACGATCTAATCAGCGTTCGCCGCCTCCGTAAAAGACTTGTTTTTTCTGTGCTTATGACGCGAGCGAAGTAATGCATTTCAACATACCGCGCCAACGTCGAATACGGTGCGATTGCAGCACGCTACGACAAGATCGCAACGAAAAGGCCGTGCGGAACGAACTGACTCCGCTCGGCCTTTTCGATCAACGTTTCATGCGTCAATGCGCAGTGGCCAGTTCCTGCGCACGCGGCGCTTGCTCCGACTCCGCTACCGCATCTTCAAGTATCATCGCCGCGCCCTTCTCCGCGACCATCATCGTCGGCGCGTTGATGTTGCCCGACGTGATGTTCGGAAACACCGACGCATCGACCACGCGCAGCCCCGTCACACCATGCACGCGCAGCCGCGAATCGACAACCGATGTATCGGGATCGGAGCCCATCGCACACGAACCGCACAGGTGATAGATCGACCCCGACTGCTCGCGGAAATACTGCAGCAGCGCTGCATCGTCGTCGACCTGCGGCCCCGGTGAAATCTCTTCGACCGTGATGCCCTGCAACGCAGGCGTCGCCATGATCCGCCGCACCAGACGGCAACCCTGAATCACTTCGTCGATATCCTTCTGCGTCGAAAGCGCATTGATGCGGATCTTCGCTGCATCCTCGACACGATTCGACGCAATCTCGATCGAACCACGGCTCGTCGGCCGACATGGATTGAACGCCAGCAGGAACCCCGAATACGGCTCCGGTTCGAGGCTGGCCGTGCTGCTTTTCGGAATCCGGTACGACAGCGGATTGAAGTACAGCTGCAAGTTCGGTTGCGCGTCGCGCTCGCTACCGCGAAAGAACCCACCCGACTGGTTCACGCTCATCGCGAGCGGCCCTTTGCGTGTCAACAGATATTGCAGCCCGAGCTTCAGCTTGCCGAGCAACGGGCGCATCTCGTCGTTTAGCGTCTTCACGTTCGCGCGGTAGTAGAAGCTCACACACAGATGGTCCTGCAGATTCTGCCCAACCGCCGGCAACTCGTGCACGAGCGGGACACCGTGACGCGCGAGCAGCGCGCGATCGCCGATGCCGGACAGTTGCAGCAGCTTCGGCGTATCGACCGCACCGGCGGCGAGAATCACCTCGCGGCGCGCGTTGAATCGGCGCGTGCTGCCGTTCTGTTGCACGACGACGCCCGTTGCACGACGTGCATCGTCGAACGGCACCTGGCTTGCCAGTACTTCACGCTCGACGGTGAGGTTCGGGCGGCTCAACGCCGGATGCAGATACTCGAAACTGCTCGACGAACGCTGCCCGTTGCGCGTATTCACGTCGTAAATGCCGGCACCTTCGAAGCGTGCGCCGTTGAAATCGTCGGTACGTGCGTAGCCTGCCTGCTCGCAGCCCTTGAGAAACACGTGGCAGATCGGATGCACGGCGTCCTTCATCGGCGAGATGCGGATCGGGCCGTCTGCGCCGTGAAGCACGGTGTTGCCAAGCGGATGCGATTCGAGCTTGCGGAAATACGGCAGCACGTCGGTAAATGACCACCCTGGGTTGCCCGCCGCCGACCAGTCGTCGAAGTCGTGCGGCTGGCCGCGCACGAAGATCATCGCGTTGATCGAGCCGGAACCGCCCTGCACCTTGCCGCGCGGACAGTAGATCGGACGGTTGTCGAGCGCCGGTTCGGGCTCGCTGTAGTACATCCAGTTGTAGGTCGCGTTGTAGTAGGTCTTCGTGAAGCCAACCGGCACACGAAACCAGAACGAACTGTCCTTGCCGCCCGCTTCGAGCAGCAGCACCGAATGCTCGCCCGATGCCGACAGACGCTCGGCCAGAATGCAACCCGCCGAACCCGCGCCGACGATGATGTAGTCGTAGTCCATCGTATGTCCTTAGCCTTTGGCGGGCGCGAGATCCTTCACATCGGCGGGCTTCGCGGCCATCTGCAGATGCAGACGCTCGCCCGTGTAAGGCGTGTGCTGCCGCACCACGTCCATATTCAACTCGACACCGAGCCCCGGCTCGTTCGACGGAATGATGTAGCCGTCTTCCCAGCGAATCGGTGTCTTCAGAATGTCCGAGTGAAAACCGCCCCACGTACCGATGCTTTCCTGAATCAGGAAATTCGGCGTGCAGGTTGCGAGCTGGATACTCGCCGCCGCGCCGACCGGGCCGTTGTACAGGTGCGGTGCGACCTGTGCGTAGTACACCTCGGCGAGCGCCGCGACCTTCTTCGCTTCGAGCAAGCCACCCACACGTGCCACGTTGAGCTGAATGATCGAGGCTGCCCCTGCTTCGAGCAGCTTGTGGAATTCGTACTTGGTCGTGAGCCGTTCGCCGGCCGAAATTGGAATGCTCGTGTGTTGCGCAACTTGCGCCATCGCAGCTTCCTGGCCCGGCGGCACCGGTTCCTCGAACCACAGCGGGTCGTATTTTTCAAGCCGCTTCGCGAGCCGGATCGCCGACGAAGGCGCCATCTGCCCATGCGTGCCGAACAGCAGGTCCGCCTTGCTGCCCACGGCCTCGCGGATCTTGCCGCAAAAGAGTTCGCACCGATCGAGCACTTCGAGCGACAACTGATGCCCCGAGTAAGCCGTGTATGGACCCGCCGGATCGAACTTCACCGCGGTGAAACCGCGACGGACGTTTTCCGCTGCGCACTCGGCGGCGAGATCGGGATCGTCGTAGTCGTATTCGCCGCGGCTGTTCTTCGGGTACAGGTAGGTGTACGAGCGCAGCCGTTCATTGACCATACCGCCGAGCAACTCATACACGGGCTTGTTCGCAGCCTTGCCGATGATGTCCCAGCACGCCATCTCGAGGCCGCTCACGACACCCATCATCGTCAGATCGGGGCGCTGCGTGAAGCCGCTCGAATACGCCTCGCGCCACAACCGTTCGACGTGATGCGGATCGCGATCGAGCAGATAACGCGCGAATACGTCGTCGATGATGTGCGTCATCGCGCTCGGGTGGAAGGTCGCCGAATAGATTTCGCCGACGCCTTCGATCCCGCAGTCGGTCTTGAGCTTCACGAAGATCCAGTACATGCCGCCCAGATGCGGCGGCGGCACTGCGACGACATGAGTTTCGAGCGAGATCACTTTCATGAGCGAACTTCCTTCCTGTTGAGCATATTGCGTAGTACGAGCCCCGCGCAGCCACCGAGCATCGCGACTGCGGCGACATAGCCGAAGTACATCTGATAGCCGGTCACACCGGGAAACGTTTGAGTCAGATAACCGTTGATAAGCGGCAGGAACACATCGGGCGAATAGCCGATCACCGAGATCAGGCCGATGGCGAGGCCCATCGTTTGCACCGGTACGTTGCAGCGGTCGAGCAGCGACCAGTAGAGACCGCGAATCGCGTAAGTCAGCACGCCGATAAACAGCACTAGGAACACGAGCATCACGTGGCTCTGGATGTGCGGTGCGACGATCAATCCGCACAGCGACAGTCCCGCGAGAAACAGTGCGATGACGAGCACGGTGATCTTCGAATAACGGTCGCCGAGAAAGCCGCCGCCGATGCCGCCGATGGGTCGCATCCACAGCTTGAGCGTCGTGATCGTGCCCGCCATCACCACCGAAAGACCGATGCCGCCTTCATGCAGATACGCGGAAAAACTGTAGGTTGCCCAGAACACCTGATAGCCGCAGAACACGATCGCCGCGACGAGCCACAACTCGGGAATGCGCGCGAGCGTCAGCAGATCGGTGAATACGTTGTTACGCTTCTCTGCGGTTTGCGCGTGCGATGCACGGTTTGCGGCCGAGTTGTCTTTCACCAGCGCCAGCACGACGCCGAGCCCAATGCACAAAAACGCGTACATGTAGACCACCAGCTTGAAACCGTACGCAACCGGTTCGCCTTTCGTCTGCGTCATCCACGCGAACAGCGTGATCGCGATCGTCGCGAGCAACGCTTCGACAAGGCCGCGGCCGCCGTCGAGAAAACCAAAGAAGCGACCCTGTTCGTCGTGTCCCGCAATCGTCGTCACGCGCTTGATCACGGCTGCCCAGAACGTGAGCCCCGTCGTCAGCCCCCAGCCGCTGAAGATCACCATCAACGTGGCAAAACCCGGCGCGCTTGCGTACCAGAGTCCGAGCGCGCCCGTTGCCAGCAGCGAAAAGCAGATCAGCAGACGCGGCGCGATGCGATCGGCAAGCCAGCCGCTCGGCAGATAGCTCAGCAGAAAGATCGTGCCCAGCGACGAGTACAGATAACCGAGTTGACTGTCGGTGATGTGGAACACTTCGAGCATCGTCGGCTGATACACCTGCCGCAGATACAGGATCGGATAGATCGCGCCCGCGGCGATGACCAGCAGCGCGAGCTGCAGGTAGCGTTGGGCTTTCGTATCGCGCGTTTCGTGCGTTTCACGAGCATCGCGAGATGAAGCCGCGTCGCCCGATAACGGCAGCACGGCGGCAGATTTAACGACGGGTCGTACAGACACAGAAGCGCTCCTGAGAGACGCGGGACACGAACGACCATAACTGGCGTCCGTTACGCGGCGTCCCCGATATCGTTGTTATGGTTACGGCGCGCTAATGCGACGCCGCGAAAATTTCAATACTTCATGACCACAAGACGCGTCTGCGTGAATTCGAGCATGCCGTGCTTGCCGTCGTCGCCGCCAAGGCCGGAGCGTTTCCAGCCTGCGTGAAAGCCTTGATACGGATCGGCGGGCGTGCGGTTCACATACAGTTCGCCGGCTTCGATGTCGTTGGCGACTTTCATCGCCGAGCGGTAATGCTCGGTGTAGAGCACCGACGAAAGACCGAACTGGTGATCGTTGGCGAACGCCAGTGCTTCATCGAGCGTGCTGTAGCGGATCACCGGCATGATCGGACCGAAGGTTTCTTCCTGGACGATCTCCATGTCCTGACGGCAGTTCGACAACAGCGTCGGCGGATAGAAGAAGCCCTTGCCGTCGGGCAGCACACCACCCGTCTCGAGCTTCGCACCGGCTGCGACCGCGCGTTCGACCATCGCGTGAATCCCGCGGCGCGATGCGTCGTTGACGAGCGGTCCCATCAACGTCGGGTCTTCGCTGCGGTCGCCGAAGCGCACGTTCTGCATGTGCGCTTTCAGCAGTTCGACGAAACGGTCATGCACGCTCTCGTGCACGTACACGCGCTCGATCGCCGTACAAAGCTGGCCACAGTGGGTAGTCTTCGACGCGACGAGTTCGCGCGCGGCACGCTCGAGGTCTGCATCGGGTTCGATGATTGCCGGTGTCTTGCCGCCGAGTTCCAGCGACGGCTTCGCGATATTCGTCTTGCAGTAGTCGAGTACCTTGCGGCCCGCGACGACGCTGCCCGTCAGCGTGATCATTCCCACTGCCGGATGCGTGCAGACCGCTTCCGCAGTCGCATGGCTCATTGCGAGTATGTTGACGACGCCGGCCGGCAGTTCTGCGCGTGCAACGGCCTTCGCGATTTCGAAAGCGGACGTCGGCGTGTTGTTGCTCGGACGCACGACCACCGTGTTGCCCGCAATTAACGCCGGCGCAATTTTGCGCATCAGCGTGTAGACCGGATAGTTGAACGGGATCAGGGCCGCGACCACACCGATCGGCTCGCGATGCAGCACCAGGTTTTCGTCGGGGGTATCGCTGGGAATCACTTCGCCTTCAATGCGTCGCGCCCATTCAGCGTGATAACGCGTGATCTGGCCGGCGTAGATCGCCTCGTTGGTCGCATCGGCGAGACTCTTGCCGGATTCTGCGGCCAGCGCTGCGCCGATTTCGGGCGCGCATTCGGTCAGTGCATCGGCGAGCTTGTGCAGCCAGACGCCGCGCTCCGCGGACGGCAGCTTGCGCCAGCCTTTCTGTGCGCGTGCTGCGGCGTCGACGGCGGCAACGGCCTCGGCGCGGGACGCACCGGACACCTGCGCGATGGCCGCTTCAGTGGCCGGGTTGTAGACGGTGATGAGTTCGTCGGTAGCCGGATCGATGAACCGGCCATTCACAAAGTTCCGCTCGAGTCGCATGGTTCCTGCCTGTGGGCGTAGCGCGGCGATGCGCATAACCGGCGGCTATGGGAGACATGCAACCGGCGCATGAGCGAAATTGTTCTATGCGGCCGGCGGGCGGGACAAGCGATTAATCTGCGAGGGGAACATGCGAAAAAGGAATGTTAGTCGAGAGGCGTACGTGGCGTGAAGCACCACGTACGCCTCTGTCCTCCCGGCGTTACGGCGCCGGCGTGGCGAGCGGCTGCGTGTAGTCCGCCGCCGGGCCGGACGGCGGCAGCAGCGCGGTACCGCTTGCCCAGTCTGTCGGTGTAGCCGACAGCGTGTAGGTCAACGTGCCGCCGTTTGCAATGTCGGCGAGCGGCAGCCACGAACCCGTCCAGGTCTTGCCGTTCAGTTGCACCGACTTGATATACGGCTTGTTGTTGAGCAGCGCTTCATCGTCGGCTTCGATGCGCAGCTTCTTCGTGCCATCACCGAGCCACACCGTCATGCCCTTGAACTGCGGGGTCGACATTGCGAGTCCTGGCGCGGACGGAATCACCGGGTAGAGCCCGAGCGACGCCCACAGATAAAAGCCCGAAGTTGCACCAAGGTCGTCGTTGCCCGGCAGACCGCCCGGATCGTTATTGAACGTCTGCTTCAGGACGATTGGAATGACGCGTTGCGCCAGTTGCGGCGTGCCGGTCCAGTTGTAGGCCCACGGCGTTTGCAGCGACGGTTCGTTGCCGATATACAGCGTGCTGCCACCTTCCCCGCTGTTCAGCGTCGACCCGCTCGGCAGCGCGCCGCCGTACGGGTTGGTCGCATCGAGCCCGAACAATGCGTTCAGTTGCGCGATCGCTGTCGCATTGCCGCCGAGCTTCGCATTCAAGGCCGTGTAGTCGTGCCGCACCGTCCACAGATAATTCGGCTCGGTCGATTCGTGGAAGCCTCCGTTGTTCGGATCGTTGAACACCCACTGGCCGCTCGAATTCTTCGGCACGAGCGCCGCCGTCACGCCGCCGAAATAGTTCTGGCTCGCCGGAATATTCGCATCGAAGATATTCGCCCAGTTGCCCGCGCGCTTGTGCAGCGCGGTGACATTGCTCGCGTCCTGCGTGTTGCCGAGCGCGGCGAGGAAGTTGCCGATGGACTCGTCGGTGGTCATGAACTCCAGCGTCATCGATCCCGAGTGATTGTTCGGAACGATATCGGTCGCGACGTAGCCGTTCTTCAGATAGAAACTGCCGGCCGCCGGCACCACGCTCGACTTGTCGTTACAGGCGCCCACCGTGTATGTCCCGCCCGGTGTCTTGCCGAACGCCGATTGCAACATGTACTTGCGCGCAGTCGCCGTATCGAACGAACGCGCGCCGAACACATACGCGCCCGCAATTGCGTTCGGCGCATGATCGCCTTCCATCGGCGTGGTGTCGTCGCTGCCGTCCACCCAATGCGGGAACGCGCCACACTGGCTGGCATCGGCGACGAGCGACTGCATCATGTCGCTCACTTCAGATGGGAACAGCAACGCCTGCAACTGCGTCTCCGACCGGTACGTGTCCCACAGCGAGAAGCCGGAGTAATGCGTCTTGTAGGCCGCCGCATTGCCGGGCACCGCGTACTGCGACACGTTTGCCGTTGGCCTGGAGGGTGCCGTGTTGCCCGGTGCCGACAGATTCGCCTGCTGCATGCTGCGGTAATCGCCGTTCACATCGCTATAGACCGTCGGCCCCGTCAACGTGTGATACAGCGCGGTGTAGAACTGCGTCACGTAGTTATTCGCGGTTTGCAGTTGCGCCGAGCTCAGGCCGTCCATCGCGCCGGGCGCGGCGAGATCGAGCTGCACCGTATTGAGCCGATGGTTCCAGATGGCCTGCTGGTTCTGCTGAACGGTGTCGAACGACCAGTTCGGGTTCTCGGTGGTCAGGTTCAACTTTGCGTTGGCTACGCTAACCGACGAAATGCCGACCTTCAACTGAACGACCGTCGGGCTGCCCGCTGCACCCTGCGCGAAGCCGATGTTCGCGACGCCGTTTGCGACCTTCGTTGTCTTCGGGTTGATCGCCGTGTCGAAGAGCATGTAGAAGTACACCGGCTTGTACCAGGTGCCGCCGCAAAACGCCCCGACTACCGTCTGCCCCGATACGACGCCCGTTTGCGCATCGACCGCGATATTGACGAGCTTCGGCGATACGCCGCTCTTCATGCCGTTGCTGATCAACGCGTTGACGACGAGCGATGGGCTCATCGAAGCTGGAAACGTCAGACGTGCCATGCCGGTGCGCGTCGTCGCCGTCAACTCGTTGACGATGCCGTTGCCGGTCTTCACCTTGTAGTAGCCCGGCAGCGCACTTTCGTCGGTGTGCGAGAACGTCAGCGGTCCTCCGCCCGGAATCATCGCCACCGCACCCTGGCCACGACAGCCTGGACCCTGCAGATGCGTGAGGCTAAAGAAGTCGATACTCGAATCCCCGTAGAAATAACCGCCGGAGCCTTCGCCATACGGCGATTGACTGCCCGGTGTGTCCGGCCCGAAGCTCACCATCCCGAACGGGGTTTCCGCTGCGGGGTTGAGGTTGCCGGGATAACCGTAGAGGCCCGTGTCCGGTGTATCGGTGCCGATAAATACGTTGACGAATTTCGTCAGGCCCGCGATGTCGGTGCGCGTGACGGCGGCAGGTGTGTTCGTAGCCGGCGCGGGCTGCGCGCCTGGCGTGCCGGCTGATGGTGTGCCGGCGGATGGCGTCCCCGAACCGCTGCCTGCTCCGCTCGCGACCGGGTTGTTCGTGGGTGTGCCGGGATGCGCGGCGGTCTGGGTCGAACCGATGTCGCCGCCGCAACCGGCGAGCGTGGCCATGCTCGCCATGACTGCGGCGAGTCTTAGTAGATTTTTCATGCGTGTCATCTCCCTTCTTATTGGACGCATCGAGCGATGCGCTAACTACCCCTAACTACCCCGAACTGACAAACGTGAGCGCGCGACAGCGCGCCACGCAGTCAGCGTTGCTGTTCGTCCAGATGGTCTTCCTGAGATGGAAGTGGTCGAACTCTTCGATGCGGTGGATTGCCGCTCTCGTGGCGGCTTTACGACCGAAGGCATTCGAGGCGAATGCCCTGGTCACACCGCTGATGTCTTTGCCCAGTCGGACAGGAAACAGTGCGCGCGTGACGACACATGGCGCGCACTGTTTCGTTTAACCGACCATCGGCCCGGCGGGTCCGAAGTGTTGCCCTGCTCAACTCCCCACTGCGATGCCGAACACATGCAGCTTGCCGGTGCTGGCCGTGCGCGGCAGCGTCACGCTTGCGACCGTCTTGCCTGTGACAAGCGGTATCTTGATCGCAAATAGATACGTCTTTGTGTTGTCCTTCTGACCGTTGCCCTGGTTGCGGTACGACATCGTCAGCGCGGTCTGTGCGCCCGTACTGACGCTGGCCGAGCCACCGTTCAGCGTCCAGTCGTCGAAGGCGAGCGTAAAGGTCGTGGATGTGCCGTCCGAATACGTGACGCGAGCCTGACCGCTGCTGGGTCCGTTATTGGACGAACCCAGCACGACCAGATTGCCGCCCGGCTGCGCACCGCTCAACGTGATCGTCTGACCGAGCGCGACCGCATTGTTCAACCCACCCATGCCCGAGGTCGGGAACGTCGCGCCATCGAAGACGAACGGCTGGCTCGCGTTCCATCCGGCCGCCGCCATCGCATTCGACGAATAGCTGTACAAGCCGCCATCGAAGTCCGCACCGTTGCCGTCCGTGTTGGCACTGCCGTCGGTACCGGCACCGTGATTGTTGAACGCATCAAGCACGTTCTGGGCGACCGGTACGGCAAACGAAGGCGGCGCATCGGATGCAGCACTGCCCCAGTCGGACGCCGACGTGCCCATCGTGAAGTCCATCTTCGCACCGCGGTCCAGCGCGGCGAGCGGCAACCAGCTACTGGTCTGCGCAGTGCCGTTCACCGTCAGGCTCTGCACATAGTTGGAATCGGGGGCGCCGCGCGCAGCGATCCGCAGCGTCCTGCCGTTGCCGAGATGCACGACGATCGACGGGAATTGCGGACTACCGATCGCAAAGCCGCCCACCGCCGGAATCTGCGGATACAGGCCCAGTGCGCCCCAGACATACCAGCCCGACACAGCGCCGAGGTCGTCGTTGCCAGGCAGGCCATCTGGCTTCGTGCTGAACGCCGTGTTCATGATCTGCTGCACGACGTTCTGCGTGCCCGACGGCGAACCCGCCCAGTTGTACATCCACGGCACCTCGAAGGTCGGCTCGTTACCCATGTAGAAATTGGGCAGGCTCATCCCCGCGTTGAGCACCGTGAAGAACGTATTCAGGCGCGACACCACCGCCGTGTTTCCGCCCAGTTGCGAGAACAGCCCCGCTGCATTGAACGGCACCATCCACGTGTATTGCTCGGCGTTCCCTTCGACGTAGTTGTCCGTGCTATTCGGGCTTTCAGGCACCCAGCTACCGTCGCCGTTCCGAGCGGCAAGCAGCGGCGGCGTCAGCGACGTGTTCAGCACGTTCTGCCAGTACGCCGAATGGCTCAGCGCCATCTTCTGGATCGTGGTGTTGCCGAGCGCGCCGGCAAACTGCGACACCGCGAAATTGCTGCTCGTGTACTCGAGATTCGTCGAACCCGCGGCCCACACGCCGTCGCCGGGAACCAGATGGCCGGCACCGAGAAAATCGTTCAGTCCGCCATACGTGGTCATGCCCGGGTTCTGACACGCGGTACCCGGGATGTTCACCATCTTGACCATGTGGGCGAGCGCGCCCTTCTGATCGAAGTTCCTCGCGCCGAACGCGTATGCGCCGGCAACCATCAACGAGCCCGCGTCGCCTGGCATCACGCCGTCCTCGACGTTGTCGTTGACCCAGTGCGGAATCGCGCCGCACTGATCGGCGTCGTTCACGAGCGACTGCACCATGTCGCTGGTTTCATTCGGATGCAGGATCGCTTTCAAAGGAATCAACGAACGATAGATGTCCCAGCCCGAAAAACTCGTGTACTGCGCGGCCTGTCCGTGCGCCACGGTATGCACCGCGTTATCGAAGCCGATGTATTGCCCGTTGACGTCGCTAAAGACGCTCGGTGCCCACGACGCGTGATACAGCGCCGTGTAGAACTTCGTCATAGCATCGGGCGTGCCGCCGGATACCTGAATCGAATTCAACCGCTCGTTCCAGGTCCGGTCGGCGAGCGCCTTGATGCCGTCGAAGTCCCAGCCCGGGTTCTCCTTCAGCAGATTGCGCTTGGCGTTGTCGACGCTCACGTAGGAGATGCCGACCTTCATCAGCACCGTCGATCCCGCATCGAAATTCATCGTCGCGATGCCGTTGCTGAACGACGACGTGCTGTTGAACGGCTTGCTGAACTGCGCGTAGAAATAGACCGGCACGCTGGTGGAATTGCCGCAGAATCCGCCGCCGATCGTGCTGCCAGAGATCGCATTGCTTGCGACCTTGATGATGCTGCCCGAGACCTGCGAGCGCGTGTTGGTTCGCGTGGCGTTGAGCACGAGGATCGACGGTTGCGAAGCCGGATAGGTGAAGCGTCCGAACCCGCTGCGCAAGGTCGCCGTCAGCTCGACCTTAACCTGATTGTCGAGCAGCACCGAATAGGCACCGGCCTGCGCGTGCTCGTTGCTGTGCTGGAAGGTCGAGACCAGCTTCGTGACATCGGTGGTCGGCATGACGGGAAATTCGCCGTCGTTGCCCGAACATCCGGCGCCGCTCATGTGCGTCAGGCTAAAGCCCTGGATGCTGTTGATGTCGTAGTAGTAGCCCGCCGGGGAGCCCGGCTCCGCGCTGTTCGAAGGGGCCGGTGTCGTATTCGTATCGGGTGCCCACTGGACCATGCCGGACGGCAAACCTGCCGCGGGCACAACGCTGCCCGCCTGACCGGCGGGCACGGGGTTCGGCGAATTGCTCGCCAGCGTGCCGATCAGCGGATTGACGTACTGCGTCACCCGCATCATGGAACCGGACGCCGCAAGATTCTCGGCACTATCGGCCGCTGCCGCACCTGCCGAGCCGCCGGCACCCGCCGACGAATTCGCGTTCTGGCGCGCAACCGCTGCTGCATCGACCGGCCCGCTGCCGGGATGGCTGTCGCCACCGCATCCGGCCAGAATGCCTGTTGCAAGCAGAACGAAGATGACCTCGCTGAATCTCTTCACAATCGTCTCCTTACTTTGCGATTATTGTTTAGTAGACATCCTAAACATTATCTTTTCTGACAGCCGGAAAGATGGCGTAAGCGAGTCTAGACGGATTAAATCGTCCGTGTCAACGGCGACTCTTTTACCGTGATTTGTTTATTCAATTTGCTAAACAATTCAGAATTACCGAATTTAGTCAATTCAGTAAACAACGCAATGCGGCGCAGCAATTTTTTGTCACAGTCGCCGGCGCTCGCCGAAGCGCGGGCGCGCCGGAGACTACAACGCTGTAACAGGCCAGAACCGGTGTCTCGATGTCAGCGGCATGACATGCGCAATGCGTAAATCGACACATGCAATTGTCAATTCGAAGAGCACGGCGTGGTGATGAATTGTAAAATACGAGGAATGAAAGCGATGATGAGGCCGGCTGTTTTCCCGTTGAAAGCCGGAAGTAAAGCGTGCATTTCGCCGTAAGCAGATCTGTCTGTTTATCGCAGGAAAAACCCGGTGGTCTTTTTGCCGTGCTCAATCGTCCAGGTACAGCGTTTCCACCGATATTTTTTTGACATTTTTTCAACCTGCCGCAGTCCCGGCAACCCACTCATTCGACGTCCGGCGCAGGTTTGCCCGGCAGCACGTAGTGCATTTCATAGAACAGCACCCCGGCTCTTGACGGTAGCGTGAACGGCGGCGACGACGAAGCAAAACCGATCGAATCGTAGAATCCCAGCGCGCTTTCTCGTGCGGTGCACCAGACCAGTCGTCCGCCTTTATGCTGTGCGTGATCGATACACAGCTTGATCATCAGACGGCCAAGGCCGTATCCCTGCCACTTGGGCTCGACGGCGACCCCTCGCAGGCGCCACGCCGTATCTCCCGGCGAACCTGGAAACGCTTCCTGACATACGGTTGCAACAGCAACGATTGCATCCTGATCGTAGACGGCCAGATGCAGGGTCGACGCCTCATCGTCACCGCGAAAATGGCTAGCCTCTGTATTGCCGTCCAGCAGGATCGTGCTTCGAAGTGGAAAAACCCGTTCTGCGGAAACGGAACGGATTGAGAAAAGCGATCGGTCAAACGACATAACGAGAGTCCCCCTGTCATCAAACAAAATTAACCGAGCTTTTACGAATCAACAACATCATTTATATGATCCGCACATACACATTCGCGCCCGCAAACCCACGCGCAGTATCCTGCGGTATCCAATACGCACACGCTGGTATCGCTAACAATCCTGGCGGATACCCCAACGCTATGCGCCTTAAATCAAGACACGCCCGTTATTCCTGAGACTGCTTTTTTCGGTGAAAATAACGGTTGCACGTTGTCCGCAAGAGCGTAATCATCTCTGCAAATCCTTTTGCCATCCATGTGAAAAACTCCACTGAGATCTCAGATGATGGAAGCGCCACAATCCGATACTCAGGCTGCCTACATCCAGATTCGCTCGCGAATACTCGACGGGCGGCTGGCGCCCGGCGACCCGGTATCGCCCCGAAGCATAGCCGACAACCTGATGCTTGGACACACGCCGGTCCGCTCTGCGATACAGCGCCTGATCGTCGAAGGGCTGGTCGAGGCCATCCCCAAGAAAGGAACCTACGTCACCGCACCGACCACCAACGATCTACGCGAAATTTTCGAGGTGCGCCTGGCTCTCGAGAGCACGGCCGCCTACCTGGCTGCGGCGAACGGCCCAACCGACGGTCTGAACCACGCGATGGAGGAATTGCTGCGGCTGCTCGATCAGCAATCGACCAACGTAATGGCCGAGCAGCGCCACGGCTGGGTATTCCATCAGGAGATGTTCGCCGCGTGCCGAAACGAACGACTGTTCACGACTTACAAGGTTCTGCGGGCGCAGACGGGACCGGCGCTCAACGAACTACAGCACCACGACGCGGCCACGGTGCGGCGCGGAACGCTGGAGCATCTGAATATCTATAAAGCAATCAAGGCGAAAGAGCCGGAAGAAGCACGCCGGCATATGTGGAATCACATCGTCGATGCAACTGATGCACGAATTAATTTAATCCGGACGCAACATGAATCTGCCAAATAATCGAAAAAGAATATCAATGCCGTTACAGATGCTGGCGGGGCTTGGGCTCGGCATCGTCTTTGGACTCTTCGTGCCGGGGATCAGCACGAAGCTCGCGTTTATCTCCACGATTTTCGCGCATGGGATCAAGATGGTCGTCATGCCGCTGATCCTTTTATCCGTCACGCTGGGGACGTTTCGGGCCGGCGTGCAACGCGCGCACCTCGGCAAGACTGCCCTCTGGAGCATCGTGTTTTTCGTGATCATGACGCTGCTGGCGAGCTCGCTGGGACTCGGGCTCAATCTGCTGTTCCGCCCAGGCCTCGGGGCCAGCCTCGCAGAGACTGCCGCAATGCCGGCGAACCTCGCGGGGGGTATCGACTGGACGAAGTTCCTCGTGGATATGGTGCCGGCGAATATCGTCGGTGCGCTGGTCGAAGGTAATGCGTTGCCAGTGCTTGTCTTCGGCGTGTTGCTGGGATCGGCGCTCTCGGTGGTCGAAGATCGCGCGGCACCGCTCGTGGCGGTTCTCGAATCGTTTCTGGCCGCGCTGTTCAAGATGATCGAATGGATCATCGCGCTGTCGCCGTTCGCTGTGTTCGCCAGCATTGCCTGGTTGCTGGCGTCGAAAGGCGTATCCGCGATCACGCCGCTGATCAAACTGCTCGGCATTGCGTATCTCGGCATGGCGGTCCTCGCCATCGTGCTCACGCTGATTCTCAAACTGATCGGCCTGTCGCCGCGCGCGGTCATCAAGCAGGTCAGCGAACCGCTGATCCTCGCGTTCAGCACACGGTCCTCGGAAATCACCTTCCCCGTGCACCTGAAGAGGCTCACGGAAATGGGTGTTCCGCAGTCCGTCGCGTCGACCATCCTGCCGCTTTCGTACATTTTCAATCGCGATGGCGCGGTGCTATATACGGCGCTCGCCGTCGGTTATCTCGCGGACGCCTATCACCTGGTATGGAGCTGGCCGGTGATGTTCACCATCGTCGTGCTGACCATCATCACGATCGACGGTGCGGCCAACGTTCCGTCGGGTGCCATCGTCGCCATCACGGCCATTCTCTCGGCGGTCGGTTTGCCGGCCGAAGCCGTGCTGCTGATTCTCGGCATCGACGCATTCTTCGACATGGGACGTACCGCACTGAACGTGTACGCAAGCACCGTTGCGACTGCGGTTGCCATGCGGATTTCCGGCGAGCCCTACAGCGGGCCTGCTACCGGCGAGCGAACGGCTGGACCGTTGGGCTCGCTGCGTGAAAACACGTAACGGGATGACTTGAGACAGCGCGAGAGCAGAGAAACCAGAGCGGTCGACGCAGGTGTTGCGAACAACCGCATCGACCTAACCACGGATGATTTTTGAGGAGCTACACCATGGCTGCCCGTGTTCTACGGCAAGCTCGAAACCGCGGAGCAACGTCCAGTGCGGCACCGGTCGCGCGTCTGCGGCCCGTGTATAGAGAGCAGACAAACCGCCTGCGGGCTGCGCCGTCGCGCCAGCACAGCAGCACCGCGCTGGCGGACCCCTTCACCAGTCTGATGCGGGCCGAGGGCGCGATCCGTGCGTCGGTCGGCGAGCGCGGCGCCGGGCGAAGCGTATCGCGCCACGGTCTCTCGCCGGCACTGATGCACGAACTGACGACGATCTGGGAACAGGCGCACACGGCCCACGCAAAGGGCGGCGACCCGGTACTGGGCGACGTCGCCGACCAGCTCGCGACGATCATCTGCGATTGCGGCAACGACGCGGTGCCAGGCGATGTCGCCGACCGGATCGCGACGATCATCGGCGATTGCCGCGGCGCGCTTGCGGCTGCATCGGCGCTGCCAGGCACCATGGAGAGGTCGTCGAAAGGCGCGTGCCAGTCAGGCACCACAGACCTCGCCGACGACTTGCAGCAACGTGGCTAGTGAGGTTACCCCCGGTGTGCCGCCGCATTGGCCGGCACACCGGAAAGTATCGCAAGCACGGCTACGACCAGCACTGCGGCACTTCCCATGAACACGCCCTTCGCCCCGCTCACGTCGAACACGACGCCACCCACTGCCGCGCCTATCGAGATCGCCAGCTGAACGGCCGCGACGATCAGGCCACCCGCGCTTTCCGCCTCGTCCGGTACGGTCCGCGTGACCCAGGTGGACCACGCCACCGGCACGCCGCCGAACGCCACGCCCCATAGCGCGATCAACACAGCATCGGCGACCGGCGCACGCCCCAGGCTGACGAGCGCCACACCGATCAATATCATCGCCGCCGGCATCGCAATCAACGTCATTCGCAGGTTGCGTTCGAGCAGCCGGCCAGCCAGCGACGTGCCGACGAAATTCGCCACACCGTAGCCCAGCAGAATCCCTGACAGGCCGTTCACGCCGACGCCCGACACGGTCTCCAGAAAAGGCCGCAGGTAGGTGAAGAACGCGAAGTGTCCGGTGAACACGAGGATCGTGGCGAGCATGCCGAGTCCGACCGTCGGTCGCATCAGCACGTCGATCAGTGTGCGCAGCCGCGTCGCTCCGTTCGGCGCCATCTTCGGTAAGGTGGCGGCCTGCCAGACGAGCGCAAGCACGCCGAGCGCGGCTGCGATCAGAAACACGCTGCGCCAGCCGATCAGGTTGCCGAAGTAACTACCGAGCGGCGCGGCCGCAATCGTCGCAACGGACACGCCGCTGAAGATGATCGACAGCGCCCGCGGCACCATCGCCGGGGGGACGAGCCGCATCGCCGTCGCCGCCGACATGGTCCAGAAACCGCCGAGCGCCACGCCGAGCAGCACGCGTCCGATCAGGATGGCCGGCAGGTTCGTGGCGAAACCGACCACCAGGTTCGACGCGATCAGCAACATCGTGAATGCGAGCAACACGCGCCGCCTGTCGATGCTGCGCGTCAGCGTGGCGGTCAGCAGGCTCGTTACGAGTGCGACGGCCGCGGTCATCGTGACCGCCTGCCCCGCCACGCCCTCGGTCACGCCGAGGCTCGACGCGATCGGCGTCAGCAGGCTGGCGGGCAGAAACTCCGCCGTGACCAGGGCAAAAACGCCGAGCGTCATCGAGAAGACGGCACCCCACGCCGGTTTCTCGCCCTGCTCGACCGATAAGGCCTCCGCGACCTGGATAGTGGTGTCCATGCTTCGTTGCGCTCCGAATACGGGTTTACTCGATGAGGGCACAGTGTAAGGATAAGCGGCAGGACGGTCTATGACATAAAATCCGCTATCCTTGATCTATCGTCCGGACCCGACGCTGTCCACATCACTCGGGGCTTTGAAGATGACTTCGCAGGTGACACATATGCCGCAGCAATCCGATTCCCACGACCTCATCAGCGATCTGCTGCTCGGCATGCGCCTCTTTGGCGTGCGCTACCGGCGCATCCAGGTCGCACGTCCGTTCGGCATCGCCTTCGGTACCGTTCCGGGGAGGGCGCAGTTTCACTTTGTCGGTCGCGGGCCAGTTGTATTGCGCACGGCCAGCGAGACCTACCGGCTCGAAGCCGGCGACGCGCTGCTGCTGCCGCATGGCGCCGCACACGAACTGCTCTCCGCACTGGACGTGCCGAGCCGTGCGATCACTGCGTTCGACACTGCGCCGCTATGCGATTCCGTGACCCAGGTCGACACCGCGAAACACGGTGCCCCCGCGGACACAAGCAAAGGAAAAGACAACGACGCAAGCGAAGCATCCGCCGGCGCCGACGACGCATTGATCTTCAGCGGCTGCATGGAGCTCGATCTGGGCGGCATGCAGCCGCTCGTCGCGGCGATGCCCGAGGTGATGCATGTCGGCACGCTGCTCGAACGCTACCCGGAAATCCGGCCGATGCTCGATGCCATGGAACGCGAATCCTGCGGCGAACGAGCGGGCTTCGCCGGCATCCTCGCGCGGCTTGCGGATGTCATCGCCGCGTTCATCGTGCGCGGCTGGGTCGAATGCGGCTGCGGCGATGCAACGGGCTGGGTGCAGGCCCTGCGCGATCCGCGCCTCGGTCGTGCGATCGTCGCGTTGCATCGCGATCCGGGCCGCAACTGGACAGTCGCGGAACTGGCCTCCGAAATGGGCCACTCGCGCTCCGTTTTCGCCGAGCGTTTTCTGGCTGCAACCGGCATGACGCCGGTGCGCTATCTGACCGAATTACGCATGCGTCTCGCATCGCAATGGATCACTCGCGATCGCGAATCGATCGAAACGGTCGCCTATCGCCTTGGGTACGGTTCGCTCGCAGCTTTTAGCCGCGCCTTCAAGCGCGTCGTGGGACAATCGCCGGGCGCAGTGCGCGCGCAGGATGTAGCGGCGGTCGACTAAAAACGCCGAACCGTACAATCTCAAGTGGAGCCATCAATGGCCTATCGCAACTACCATAAGCGCACGATCGCCGGCCGCGATCTGCATCCCGAGACACAGATGATGTCGTATGGCTACGATCCCTTCCTCTCGGAAGGTTCGGTCAAGCCGCCAGTGTTTCTGACGTCGACGTTCGCGTTCCGTACCGCGGAGGACGGCGCCGACTTCTTCGATATGGTCTCCGGTCGCAAGCCCTCGCCGGAAGGTGAAAGCGCGGGGCTCGTCTACAGCCGTTTCAATCATCCGAATCTGGAAATCGTCGAGGACCGGCTTGCGCTGCTCGACGGCTCCGAATCCGCTGTGGTGACATCGAGCGGCATGTCGGCGATTGCCGCGGTGCTGCTAGCATTTCTGCGCCCAGGCGACTGTGTGGTGCAGTCCGCCCCGCTGTACGGCGGCACCGAAACGCTGATCTCGAAGTTTCTTCCCGAATGGGGCATTACCGCGCAGGTGATCGACGACGGTCTGTCGACGGATGCGATTCGCGACGCACTCGAAGCCGCCGCGAAAAGAGGCCACGTGCGCATGTGCTACATCGAGACGCCGGCCAATCCGACCAACGCGTTGTTCGATCTCGAAGGATTGCGCCGCGAGATCGATGCGTTCGAAACGCGTCACGGTTATCGTCCGCTTTCGGTGTGCGACAACACGATGCTCGGGCCGCTGTATCAGAAGCCGGTCAAGCAAGGCATCGACCTCTGCGTGTATTCGCTGACGAAGTACGTCGGTGGACACAGCGATCTCGTCGCGGGTGGCGTGACAGGCACGCGCGCCCTCGTCACCAAGGTGCGCGGCATTCGCAGCTCGCTCGGCTCGCAACTCGATCCGCACTCGTCGTGGATGATCACGCGTTCAATGGAAACGCTCGTGCTGCGGATGGAAGCCGCTGCGCGTAGCGGCACCGCCGTCGCGCGATGGCTCGCGGACAATCCGCATCGGCCGGTTAAGGTGCTGCACTCGGAACTGAACGATGATCCCGCGTATCAGGCCGTCTATCGACGTCAATGCACGGGACCGGGATCGACGTTTGCGTTTGTGCTCGATGGCGGTCGTGAACAGGCGTTCAGGTTTATCAATGGTCTGACGCTGTTCAAGTCGGCGGTCAGTCTGGGCGGCACCGAATCGCTGATCTGTCATCCGGCGTCGACGACGCACTCGGGCGTGCCGGCTGCGGCGCGCGCCGCCGCGGGGGTGTCCGAGGGATTGATTCGCGTCTCGGTTGGACTCGAGCACCCGGACGATCTGATCGCCGATCTGTCGAATGCGCTGGAGCATTGCTGAGCGTGTGACGGCGCCTCGCCGGCCACGGCCGTGCGAGGCGCCTCGCATCTACACGCTCATGTTCCGATGAGCCCCAATGAGCCCCGATGGTCCGGCAAACGTTCTACGGTTTGGAATCGTTGCGCCGGACCTGGCTAGAACCGCAGCGACAGGCACGTTAATCCGCCATCCATCTTGCGGAATTCGCTCGCGTCGAGCACGTGCAGCGGCATATCGAGCGCAGCGATCTTCTCGTGCACGCGCGGATAACCGGCAGGCGTTAACAACGCACCGTTAACCGGCAGCGTGTTGCACGCATACTCGTCGGCGGTGTCGATCACGATGCGGCGAAAACCATTGAACGCGCGATGCCCCGCCAGCGCCTCGGTCACGAGCAGCACATCGTCGCCAAGATAATTGAGCACCGATTTCAGATGCAGCCCGGCTTCGAGAGGAATCGCTTCGACGGTGTAGCCGTGTGGCGCGACGAGTGCTTCGAACGCGGCGATACCGGCCGCATCGGTGCGACCCGACAGTCCGATGTAAAGACGTTTGTCGACCTGCATCACATCGCCGCCGTCAAGCCGCCCGTCATGCATTGGTAGCAAGCTGCGATGCGCAGCAAGCGGCGTAGCAATCGAATCGATCTCGCCGCGCCGCGCGGGTGCGCCGGGACGCGTGATGACCGCGAATTCCGCGGTGACAACGGCGACGTCCTCGACGAAATGCCCGTCCGGGAATGCATCGAGCGTCGGTAGTTCGATCAGTTCGACACCGAGAGAACGAAACGCGTCGCAGTAGGCCTGGAATTGCGTCAACGTCCTGTCGTAGTCGGGAGCACCCGACTGCGCAGTGGTGAGGCCCGCGCCGCACGATGCAGCGGGACAACGGACGATTGCCTTCGTGAAATGCATCGAAAATCCTCCTGACCGATTCGACAAACTCACGCCTTGTGCGTTGAAAGCAGGATGCTCGTCTCGGTAGTCGCAATCCCATCGATCAAACGAATCGTCCCAAGCACGCGATCGAAGCTCTCCAGCGAATCCGCCTGCAGTTCCGCGACCATGTCCCAACGGCCGTTCGTGCTATGAATCGTCGCGACGTTCGGGTGACCGCGCAGCACCTTGACCACCGACGCAGCCCGATTGCCCTGCACGGCAATCGACATCAGCGCGCGGATCCGGTGGCGCTCCGCGCTCGCCTTCAGCCGCACCGTATAGCCGACGATCACACCGCCCTGTTCGAGTCGCGTCATCCGGTTCTGCACGGTCGCGCGCGCGACCCGCAGTTCCTTCGCAAGCGCGACGACCGGCAGCCGCGCATTGTCGCGCAGCAGCGCGATGAGTTGCCGGTCGATGTCGTCGAGCGCAATCATGTGTGCGTCCTCATGGTGGAGCGAAGCCGGTCGGCACGATGGAGCCCCCGGCATAAGGTGTTTGCAGTACTGGCCGCGTTGATCGCGCCAGCACGAATCGATCATATTGCCGGCGCAATGTAGCATTTTGCTTATTTTATCGACAAAACTGACACTATTGCCGGCTTTTTGCTGGCCAGAATTTTAGAAATAATGCGTCTATCGAGCGGGGCACACGGCCGTGGACAAGTAACAGGCCATCGATAACGGATTCGACAACGACACCGAGATCGCCGAAAATCGTCCATTGAATCAGCCATGTCGAGCCGCCACCTCATCCTTTAGTTCTCGCGTCACCTTCAACCAGGCAATCCTCAGATGACTACTATTCTCGAAAGCCTTCCGCTGCAACAACGCGTGGGCATCGCGTTCTCCGGCGGCCTCGATACCAGCGCGGCGCTGCACTGGATGCGCATCAAAGGCGCCGTTCCCTACGCGTACACGGCCAATCTGGGCCAGCCCGACGAACAGGATTACGACGAGATCCCGCGCAAGGCGATGCAATATGGCGCGGAAAACGCCCGCTTGATCGATTGCCGGGCCCAGCTCGCCGCTGAAGGCATTGCGGCGTTGCAGTCGGGCGCGTTCCATATTTCGACGGCCGGCGTGACCTATTTCAACACGACGCCGATCGGCCGCGCTGTAACGGGCACCATGCTCGTCGCCGCGATGAAGCAGGACGGCGTGAATATCTGGGGCGACGGCAGCACCTACAAAGGCAACGACATCGAGCGGTTTTATCGCTATGGCCTGCTCGTGAACCCGGACCTGAAGATCTACAAACCGTGGCTCGATCAGGCGTTCATCGACGAACTCGGTGGCCGCGCGGAGATGTCCGAATTCATGCACAAGGCAGGATTCGGCTACAAGATGTCCGCAGAAAAAGCCTATTCGACCGACTCCAATCTGCTCGGCGCGACGCACGAAGCGAAGGATCTCGAGAGCCTTGAAAGCGGCATCCAGATCGTCAACCCGATCATGGGCGTGGCGTTCTGGCGCGACGACGTGCAGATCGCCCGCGAACAGGTCACGGTCCGTTTCGACGAAGGCCGGCCGGTCGCACTGAACGGCGTGGAGTTTACGGATGCGGTCGAACTGCTGCTCGAAGCAAACCGGATCGGCGGTCGTCATGGACTCGGCATGAGCGATCAGATCGAGAACCGGATCATCGAAGCGAAGAGCCGAGGCATTTACGAAGCACCGGGGCTCGCACTGCTGTACATCGCGTACGAACGGCTCGTCACGGGCATCCACAACGAAGACACGATCGAGCAGTACCGCGAGAGCGGTCGCCGGCTTGGACGCCTGCTGTACCAGGGCCGCTGGTTCGATCCGCAGGCGATCATGCTGCGCGAAACGGCACAACGCTGGGTCGCCCGTGCGATCACCGGTGAAGTGACGATCGAGCTGCGTCGCGGCAACGACTATTCGATCGTGAACACCCGCTCGCCGAACCTCACCTATCAGCCCGAACGGCTGTCGATGGAAAAGGTAGCGTCGACGTTCTCGCCGCGCGACCGGATCGGGCAGTTGACCATGCGGAATCTGGATATCACCGACACGCGCGACAAGCTTCAGGTCTACGCCAAGGTCGGTTTGCTGACACCGGGTGACACGTCGGCTCTGCCGGAACTGAAGGACGACAGCAAGTAAGCAAGGCAAATAAGCGGAGCCCGCGACGATGACCGGCATGCTTGCGCTCAAGCTCACGCTCGTCCCGCTGTTTCTGCTCATCGTCTCGATGTCGGGTAAGTGGTGGGGGCCGGCCATCGCTGGGTGGCTGGCCGGTCTACCCGTCGTAGCCGGTCCGATTCTTTATCTTCTCGTCCTCGCGCACGGCCCGGTTTTCGGTGCGCGTGCGGCGATACTTTCTCTCTCTGCGATCCTCGCGTCGGAAGCGTTCAACTTCGCTTACGCATGGACGTGCCGTTCGCGTCCGTGGCCGGTTGCGCTCGTTGCCGGTCTCTGCACATGGTTCGTTTGCGCGTTTGCGCTTTCGTTTCTACCGACATCGCCGATATGGGCTGCTGTTGTGGCGTTTGCCGCGGTCTGCTTCGGCCAGTCGTTTTTGCCGCGTAGCACAGCCGTCGCGGCGGGGTCGCCGCTCACACGCTCCGATCTGATCGGCAGAATGGTGGCAGGCGCAACGCTTACGATCGTGGTGACGTCGCTGTCGGGGCGGATGGGCCCCACGTGGAGCGGTTTGTTCGCAGTCTTCCCGCTGCTTGGAACCGTCCTGTCGGTATCGTCACATCGCGCGCACGGGCCCGATTTTGTCGTGTCGTTGTTGCGCGGCATGGTGCTCGGCAGATTTTCGTTTGCCGCGTTCTGTTTGCTTCTGTCGTTCGCGTTGCTGCATCAGCCCACTGTCGTGGCGTTTGCAGAAGCCGCCGCGCTAGCGATGCTGGTGCAATGGAGTAGCAGGAAAATTGCGCTGGCGTGGCGTGCGAACCTCGACAAGCAACGTGGGGTTACGACAGCGTAGTCGTTCAAACCGAACTCACCCGTACGAAGCCGGTCGATCTAAAAACCATCTCTCGCACCGCCATGAAAACTTCGCAGCCCGTTGCGCTTGTCACTGGTTCGACTTCCGGTATCGGCGCTGCGATCGCCCGCCGGCTCTCAATGGATGGATACGCCATCGTCCTGCATTCGCGCAGTTCGGTCGAAACGGGACGCGCGCTCGCCAGCGAACTCGGCTCCGCCACGTACGTGCAAGCCGATCTCGCCGATGACGCGGACCGTGTGAAGTTGATTCGGGAAGCAATTGCCGCATGGGGTCGACTCGATGTGCTGGTGAACAACGCAGGAATCAGCCGCGTTATCCCTCATGCCGATCTCGCTGCGGCCACACCGGACGTGTGGCACGAGTTGCATGAAGTCAACGTGGTCGCGCCGTTTCGTCTGGTAGCGGAAGCGGAAACGGCCTTACGTGAAGCAGCTACACGTGGAAAACCAGGTTGCGTCGTGAACGTCAGCTCGCATGCCGGGGTTCGGCCCAAGGGCGCGTCTATTCCTTACGCAGCGAGCAAGGCCGCGTTAAACCATGTGACCCGTTTGCTTGCTGTGTCGCTTGCACCCGATATCCGCGTGAATGCGGTTGCGCCTGGACTCGTAGATACACCGCTTACTGCTGGCTGGACACAGGCGCAGCAACTCTGGAAAGAGCGCGCGCCGATGCGCCGGGCAGCGAGTCCCGAAGACATCGCGCAGGCGGTGTCGTTGCTGGTCGCCTCGGACTATCTGACGGGCGAGATCCTTCTTTCGGACGGCGGGCTCAATCTCACGTAGCACGCGCATGCGGGACCATCCGGGCGTCACTGCAAGAATCGGCGTTTCGAGCTAACCTGTGCGGAAATTCAGTGCGATGCCAGCCCGGCTGCACTGCACGTTATCCCGTCAGGAAAGCAATGAAACAAACCATCACCATCGATCTCGTCTCCGATGTCGCCTGCCCATGGTGCGCAGTCGGCCTGTCTTCGCTCCAGCTCGCACTATCGCGCCTCGACGAAACAGTCGACGCGCAAATCGCCGTGCATCCGTTCGAACTGAATCCGCAGATGGGACCCGGTGGCGAAGCCATCGTCGACTATCTCGGCAAAAAATATGGACGCACACCGGAACAGATCGCCGAGTCGCAAGCGATGATCCGCGAGCGCGGTGCGAGCGTCGGCTTCGTGTTCGGATCGCGCGATCACGTCTACAACACGTTCGATGCACACCGCCTGATGCATTGGGCCGGCATTCAGGGCAAGCAGGTGCCGCTCAAAATGGCGCTGCTGCGCGCCTATCATTCCGACGGTAAAGACCCGAGCAATCACGAAGTGCTTGTCGAAGCGGCGCAATCGGTAGGGCTCGATGCGGAAGACGCGCGCGGTGTGCTGCAAAGCGGACAGTACGCCGACGAGGTTCGCGCAGAAGAACGCAAATACCAGGAAATGGGTATTCAGTCGGTGCCTGCGTTCATCTTCAACAATCGCTACCTGGTGAGCGGCGGGCAACCGGTGGAAGCGTTCGAGCAGATCATCGAGCGTGTTCTGTCGGAAGCGTAGTGTGCCGTTCGCCCGGCAAAGCACGACGCGCGGGCTCGACTTCGTGCAGATAGCCAGTGAAAGTGTCCCGCGGTGAGGACGTAGTGAGCTGAGTCAAGATTCGGCCGACTTCACCGCGGTGGTATCCGGCATGCGTGACGACATGTCCAAGCATTTCCTCGCGCGACATTCGCCCAGGCGCTCCGTCTGTGAAGCGAAACTCAATCGCTTCGGTGAGTTCCGTCTCGTCCAGACGTTCAACGTACGCGATATACCACTGATCCGTTTCCTTGATCGCACTCGATAAATCGTCCAGTTTCGGCGCCTCGGCCGTACCTGTGTTCGTATAGGCGTGCCGCACGCGCTGAAGATTCGCGACGAAAATCTGATCGACGATGTAGGCGTGATTGAGGATGCTAACCGCCGTGTAGTACTCGTCGTTTGGCGACTTTTCCTCAAGCCTGGCCAGCCCCGCAATCAGCCCTTCGTCGGCCCATGCCTTGTAGCGGAATAGAGAAATCAGAAGCGCTCGTGCACTCATTGTGGCTTTCCAGAATGGTGTGTTGCTTCGGGTTTGATAGAGAGCCTGACGTTAGCAGGCTGTGCGGACTTCCAGACATCGAGAACGACGAATAGGGATCAGCAAAAACCCTAATGTCTTGGTGCGTCGCACTTAAGATAGCGTTCGCGTATGAATTGTTTATTCATACGCGAACTTCAACATCAAAATCCGAGAACTAGCCACACCCCTTTATCGATAAATGTAATGTCGGCGCGATCACGAACAGAGGGAACACCCCATGACTCCAGTCAGTTCAGTGAAGGGCAACGCCCCGCTACGCTCGTCGGCGGTGATGTACAGATTATTTCGAACGGTGGTTGTTGGTATTAGCGTGGTACTGGCAGGTTGTGGAGGCGATGGAGATAGCACAAGTCAGTCGAGAGCCGAACTGGCTGCGCAAAACGCCGCATCGCCGAGCACCTCGAATACCGCGTCGAGGATGCTATATGCGGGTCCATCCGGGTCATCGGGCGACTGTTCGCGAAGCGCCCCTTGCGATCTGAGCGGCGCCCAGTCGGCCGTGAGATCCCGACGGTCTTCTGGTGTGACCGACGTGCAGGTTCAGCTTGCCGATGGCATATACCGGCTCGCGAGCCCGTTGAAATTCGGTCCCGCAGATTCCGGAACGCCTGGTCACCCGGTCGTGTGGAGAGCGATGACCGGTGCGCACCCGGTGATCTCCGGCGCGACGCAGGTCACAGGATGGTCGCAATCGGTTACCAGCGGCATATGGTCGGCGCCCGCGCCAGCCGGTAGCAACTCCCGACAGCTCTACATCAACGGCGCGCCCGCACTCGTGGCACAACAAACGCCCGACCAGCTTGGATTTCTCGGCGGATGGACAGGCTCGGCAACGGGCTACAGCATCGCTAACGACAGCGTGGCCATGACCTGGTTCGCCGGGTTGAATGCAGCGCAGATTGCCAATCTCGAGTTTGTCTTTACGCAGGGCAACGGCGCCTGGACTGAATCGCGCTGCAGGGTAACGAACTATTCGAACGGCACGCTGACCATGGCGCAGCCCTGCTGGACCAATGTCACCAGCCGGGTCTCGTTCGCACAGCCCAGCGGCGGTCTCCCATCGATGAATTCGAGCACGATGCCGTCGTCGATTCAGAATGCCCAGGCCTTGATCCAGCCAGGCCAGTGGTTTCTCGATTCGAGGGCGAATGTCCTTTACTACGAGCCCCTACCCGGGCAGCAGATCGCAGCACTGGATGTGGAGCTTCCTCGCCTGGAGACCCTCGTTCAGGGCGCGGGATCGCTAGCCCACCCCTTGCATGACGTGACGTTTTCCGGCCTGCAGTTTTCCTACGCGACGTGGAACGATCCATCTACCGCGGCCGGATTTGCCGACGTTCAAAGCAATCTGCGGATGACGACCACGGGCGGCAATCAGGGCATGTGCAATTTCTCCAGCCCTGCCGGTTCGTGTCCCTGGGGCGCATTGACGCAGCCGCTGGCCAACGTCAGTTTCAGCGCATCGAATCACATTTCGTTCACCGGGAATCGCTTCATCGATCTTGGAGGCGCGGGCCTCGCGTTCATGTACGGATCGTCGAACAACCTGATCCGCAACAACGAGTTCGCCTCGATTGCTTCGACGGGGATCTTGATGGGCTGCACGTCCGACCCGACTCCCACTCATTCATCGGACGCCGCGGTTATCAAGCAGAACTGCAATCCCGATCTGGCATTGGTGGCAAACGATGTGATCGGTGCAAACGAGATCATGAGGGATAACAAGATCATCGGTAACCTGATTCACAACGTCGGCACCGACTATCCCTCCGCATGCGGCATCACCTTGCTGTTCGGCCGAAAGACCGTTGTCACGCAAAACGAAATTCACGACGTGCCCTACTCGGCCATTACCGCCGGTGTCATCCAGGGGCACGTCGACAATTCTGCTCATCCTGACAACTCGACCAACATCAATGACAGCAATACCCTCAGCGACAATCTGTTGCATGACTACATGGAAGGGCTGACCGACGGAGGCGCGATATATATCGAAGGTCATCAGGCGCAGTATCAGTACAAATCCGATGGCGTGACGATCGACCCGGTAGCCACTCTGGCTCATGGTATGCAGGTGACCGGCAATGTCGCTTACAACAGCAATAACGTCATGAGAACCTACTACGACGATGCCGGTTCGGAGTGGATCAACTGGAAGGGCAATGCTTCCTTTAACTCGATCGGCCCATTCAAATCTGTCCAGGGCGGATGCGAGCCCACAGGGCACTTCTGGATCACCGGGAATTATGTCGATGCGGCGTTGAACGATTACAACACCTGTCCGCCGCTTCCTGTCGATGCCAGCAACGACAGCGGCAACGTCACCATCACCGCCATGTCGGACATTCCCTCAACCTTGCTCGATCATGCGGGACGAAAAAGAATTCGCGACGCCATCACGGAAAGCAGCATCAATGGTCGCATTGGCGATAATTCATCGCAGATCACCTACAGCGGTTCATGGCAAGCGGTCAACAACCGGTCGTCCTTCTATGACTACCTGCATGACCTTCATTACACGATGAACAACAGCGATACGATGACCATGTCGTTTACCGGTACGGCTATCCAGGTCTTCGGTGAGCAATACATCGATCAGGGCAACCTTGGTATCGCTATCGACGGTGGCGCGCAACAAGTCGTGAATACTGTCCCCGCCGATGGCGAGCGACACTCCAACGTAGCTGTTTATACGTCGCCATTGCTGACTCGGGGCCAGCACACCATCACCGTGACCAAGTTGTCGGGTACCTACGCCACCATGAACGGCGTCTATATCGCCCCTTAGGATGTAACGATTCACACTTGGCGAGTGCAGCAGTTCGCTCAGGCACTCCCGGCTGGATGATTCGAATCCTGGTCATCCAGCCGAACCGGCTCCGCCGTCAGGCTATAGCGCGTGAACGTGCGGTTCAGTGCCGGCAGCGGCGCCACGTCCATCTCGCCGAGCGCGGGCTCCATGACGACCATCGCCACCGTTGCAGTCGTCGAATGGCGGGTTCCAGGTCTTGGCGGGCGACACACCGCGAACGGTGTGCCGAATGAATCGAACAGCGCCTGCTTGAGTTCCTCTCGACCGATCAACTCCGACTGATTCAACAGCTTGCGCACGCGCCAGTCGCGATAGTGACTATCCGGTGAATTCTCGCAACCCGTATCGACGAGCTTCGATCGGGCGACCGGACTGACCCAATGATTCGCATGCACGATCAGTTGATCGTCGCCGGGATAGATGGGGAAATGCTCATCGGGCGCGCACTCGAGATCGATGCCAAAGCCCTCCGCCATACCGAGCATCACGTTGTTCGAACAGGACTTCGGTGTCGTTGCCACGATCTTCAACGCGTTCGCGAAAACGGACTGCTCGAGCGCGCTACGACGCAGCAGCGACAACGGAACACCAAGGCTTTCGAAGTCACGTGAAGACTCCAGATAATTGGCGGTGATCGATACCCCGGCGCTGTTGAGTCCGCTGCGCGCGAGGCCGCCCGCTTCGACGAACGTGAGGAAGTCGGGACCGTCGTCGTTATGCACGCGCAGGACAACGCCGGTTTCGACACAGTCGGCGCGCCAGTCCCAGTTCTGCCCGTGAATCAGGCGCCCTGTCGCCGATCGCTCGGGAAGAATCAACGCGCCGGTACATCCATCGCCGCCTTCTTCATTCACCGCAGAGACGCCCTCCGCACGCGCTTTAGCCAACACTTCGGTACGCGCATTGATCATCACGATGTCCGCGAACGGCACACCGGAGCCCTCGGCGATGCCGTGCATTTCGTCGAGATAATGCGCGCCGAATTCACCGATGCTCTTTGCGAACGACAGGATCAACTTGTCTCGAGATGCCGCGCTATAGCCAAGATTTTCAAGCGTACGCCCATACATGTCGGCGCTTTTGCGAATCCGGCCGGCAGCCTGTTTGCCGTACTGGCGACCTCGCTCGAAGGCGCCGCCGGTCACGGAAACAAAGGGAAAAGGAGCGATCGTTTGCATGGTTGTTCGTCACGAAAGGTGTGCCGCAATTCTGAGCTTCCGAAAGCAAAAATAAAAATGCATTTTTGTTTCTGTTTGATAAACCAAAACTTTAGAATTGCCGGCATGACAGGCTACCTGCGAGACGAAGATGAGTGAAATCCGCACACTACGCACCTTTCTCGCGGTCGAGAAATACGGCTCGCTAGCCGCTGCTGCCGATCGCATGGCGTTGACGCAAGCAGCCGTTGGACAACAGATGAGAACGCTCGAAGAGGAATGTCGCCGCCCGCTATTCGACCGGTCACGCCGGATGATCCGGCTCAATGAAGCCGGTCGCGCGCTGGTGGTTCACGCAAGTCGTGTCGTCGCCGCTTACGACTCGCTGATACTCGGCGCCGATACCACCGACAACCTCGCGGGCTCGATTACGGTCGGCGCAACGGGCTCGGCAATGGGATTTCTTTCGAACAATGTGATCGCGTTAAAGGCGCGCTATCCCGAGTTGAATGTGCGTCTGGTGTTCGGAGATTCCGCCGATCTCCTGCGCCGGGTACGTAGCGGCGAGATCGATGGTGCACTGGCTGTCGAGATGGTGCGTGCCGACACGACGTCGGAGCGCTGGACACCGCTCTATGACGAACCACTGGTGCTGCTGGCAAGCGCATTGATCCGGTCCGCCGACGAAGATTCGCTAGCGCTTCTGCAAGCGCAACCGTTCATCCGGTTCGAGCGTCGTTCGCTGACGGGCGCGAATGTGGAGCGTGTACTGCGACGCATGCACGTGAAAACCAACGACGTGCTCGAAGTGAATTCCATCGCGGCGATCATCGAACTGGTTCGGCAGAATGTCGGCGTGTCGATCGTGCCGCAACTCAGGCACGTTCAGTGGTCGAAGGATACGTTGCTCGATGTGCTGCCGCTGCCGGTTCCGGGATGGCGGCGTGTCATTGGCATTCTCGAGGGGCATCGTCAGCCGCATATCACGTCGGTTTTGCGAGGGCAGCTTGTGCAGGCGCTAATTCAGGCTTGAGCTTCAAGCCAAATTGTTTTCGACTGCCTTGTCGCGCTGCCCGCGAGCATCCGCACGAAAGCGCCCTGGGCTCAGTCCTGTCGAACGTTTGAACGCAATGCTGAACGCCGTATCGGACAGGTAACCGATACGCTCCGCAATTTCCGTCAGCGATTCCTCCGAGTGCTTCAACGCGGAGCGCGCAATCGTCATGCGCCATTGCGCGAGATATTCGACGGGCGCACTACCCACCTGACGTCTGAAGCGCTGGGCGAATGCAGTGCGCGACATGCCCACGGCCGATGCGAGGCTATCGACGGTCCAGCGTTCGCCAGGCTTTGCGTGAATCATCGATAGCGCGCCGCCAATCTTCGGATCTGCCAGTGCGCCCAACCAGCCCTCCGGCTGGCGCGTCGAGGCCAGGTACACGCGCAGCACATGAACCAGCACCAAAGCTGCAAGGCTGCTGCGCGCGACATCGGCACCCGCGTGCAGGTCGCTGGTTTCCCATTTCAGCAGATCGAGCACGCTCGCTAACGCGTGTGTGCCGAGATCGGTTGCGCGTAGATGGATCAACGGGGGTAAGTGTCTGAGCAGCAAATCGGTGACGTCGTTTTCGAAGGTGAAGCGCCCGCTCGCAAGACTGACGCTCGCCTCGTCACCCTCACCTTGATAGCGAACCACGCCGTCGCTGCCGCGAATCGATCGGTAGGTCGCCGGCCCGTCGATCGGTTGCCGGCTCAGGACACTCGCGGAGCAGAACGGCTGACCGTCCGTGAGCATGTAGAAATCGCCCTTCTGCAACGCAAGCGGCTCTTTCGAACCCTCGATCCACAGAAAGAAGCGACCTTCAAGCACGCCGCCGAATTTGACGTGCTGGTATGCCGGAAAGCGGAAAGCCCATGCACCCCGGCCCTCGAACCGCGACGACAGCGCGCTGCTGACGCGCAGCATCGAGAGTACGTCTGACAAAGCGTCCATTGTGTACGATCGAATAAGAATAAGGCCGTTTTGATTATAGCCACGATCATCCCGCTGCGCGATCATGGTTGCCAGTCAAACGGCGGCCGATGACCCATTCGCGGTCTGTTGCCGCCTCAATGCAGGCAAGGACACCCCATGAAAGCGTGGCAACTCGAACGTCTGGGCGGCATGCTCAGCCTTGTTGATCGGCCCATTCCCCAACCGCGTACTGGCGGTGTGGTCGTGCGCATCGATGCATCGTCGTTGATGTCGTATATGAAGGATTACGTAGACGGAAAACTACCGATCTATCACGTGCCGGAACGTCCCTTCATTCCCGGCGGCAACGGTGTCGGTTACGTGCACGCGGTCGGTCCCGGTGTGTGGCATCTGAAGCCTGGGCAGCGTGTCGTTTTGTCATCGCATTTCGTCGCCCAGGAAAACATTCAGGACCCCGCGGAGATACTGATCGGCGTGACGGCCAACGGAGCGGATGCGCATCGTATGCAGGCGGACTGGCCCGACGGAACGCTCGCTGAATACGCTTTGTTTCCGGCAAGCGCAGTGACACCCGCCGACGATCTTCCCCAGTTGAATGCCGTGCAGCTCGCCATGACGATGCGCTGCATCGTGCCGTTCGGCGGATTGTTGCGCGGGCGACTCATGGCCGGCGAAACGCTCGTGATCTCCGGTGCCACCGGCGCGTACGGCACCGCTGCCGTTATGGTCGCGCTGGCAATGGGTGCGGCACGGGTCGTCGCGGTTGGGCGCAATGCCGCTGCGTTGCAAGCGCTCGGCGAACTGGCTCCTGGCCGCGTTAAAACGGTCGCCGCGACCGGCGACAGCACCACCGATACCGACGCCATTCGCGCCGCATGCGGCAGCCGCGCGCATCTCGCCTTCGATATGGTCGGCAACGCGAGCGATCCCAACATGACGCTCTGCGCACTACGCAGCCTGATGAAAGGCGGCCGGCTCGTGCTGATGGGCAGCATGACCGTGCCGTTGCCCGTGCCCTACACGGAGCTGATGCTCAATGGCTGGGAGATTCTCGGTCAGTTCATGTACCCGCGCGATGCGTATCGGCGGTTGCTCGATCTGCTTCGTAGCGGTCTGCTCGATATGAACCTGCTGCGTTCACGCGTCTATCCGCTCAGCGCATTGCCGGAGGCGATGGCGGTGGCAGCTCATGCGAGCAATTTCGAATGCGTCGTCATCGATCATCACGAGGAGTAAATCCATGCGGATTTTGCACAAGACTCTGCGTATTTACGTGAAGCCGGAAGGACTCGAACGCACCGTCGCGTTCTACGAGGCGATTCAGGCACAACCGTGCGAACGACGCATCCGGCTCGACTCGATCGGCATCGAGGTCGCGGTGATAGGTGGCGTCATTGTGCTGGCCGGCACTGCGGAAGCACTGGCATCGGTACGTGAGCCGCAGGCCGCGTTTATCGTCGATTCGCTCGACGAGTTCATGTCGCAGTTGCGTGCTCTCGGTGCGGAAATTTTGCATGAAACGCGTGCTGCGCCAGGCGGCCGGAATTTTACCGCGCGACATCCGGACGGGCTCGTCGTCGAGTATTACCAGGCGGACCAGCCGCTCTAACTGCGGCGGCAATATACGCACCTCAACTTCAGGAGAACCAGATGGCAGCCAGACAAACACCGCTTCACTCCGGGTTCGGTTCGACCAGCACCGCCGCGCAGGTGATCGACGGTATCGATTTGCGCGGCAAGACAGCGGTAGTCACCGGCGGCTACTCGGGTATCGGACTCGAGACGACACGTGTACTCGCCCAAGCTGGCGCCACGGTGATCGTTCCCGCACGGGCACTGGACAAAGCACGAGCAGCGTTAAAAGACATCACACATACCGAGGTCGAGCGGATCGATCTGCTCGATCCGGCTTCGATCGATGCGTTCGCAGAAAAGTTTGTCGCAAGCGGACGTTCGCTCGATCTGCTCGTCAACAACGCCGGCATCATGGCCGTGCCGCTGACACGCGATGCGCGAGGCTATGAGTCCCAGTTCGCCGCGAATCATCTGGGGCATTTTCAGCTTACGGCGCGACTCTGGCCTGCGCTGATCCGCTTGGGCCATGCACGTGTCGTAACGTTGTCGTCCGGTGCACACCGACGTGCCGCATTCGATTTCGACGATCCAAATTTCGAACGCCGTGATTACGACAAGTGGATCGCGTATGCGCAGTCCAAAACCGCTGGCGTGCTGTTCACCGTGGCACTCGACCGCCGTGGCGAGCCGCATGGTGTTCGAGCGTTTGCGGTACACCCTGGCCGGATCGAGACCGATCTGCAGCGGTTCATCACGATGCAGGAACTTCAGGTGCTCGGGTATCGCAACAAGGATGGCGAAATACCCGAAGAACAGCGCCGGTTGTACAAGACTGTGCCGCAGGGTGCGGCGACGACGGTGTGGTGTGCGACGAGCCCTGCGCTCGATGGAATCGGAGGTGTCTATTGCGAGAACGCGGACATTGCGGCGGCTGTGCCCGCGGATCACGCAGCGATGGACGGCGTGCTGCCGTGGGCAATCGATCAAGTCATGGCCGAGCAGTTGTGGGCGCTCAGTGAAGCGCTGACGGGTGTCGAGTTGTGATGTGAAGACAACAGAAGACCGACTGCAGATTTGCGACCTCATGACAGGCTGGATCCATCGGGACATGGGCGAGTGGGAGTTGCTGCGTACGCTCTTTCAATATGCGCCACTCGCGTGTCTGCTGGAAAAGAGCGGTTTTCCTGTCGGGCGTGTTTTTGCGACTCGCGGTAGCGAACTTGAACGCACGATGAAGGCCGACGCGCAGGGATGGCTTGTTGCCGAACGGTAAGGGATCCAGAGCTGGTGGCTAGTGTTGAAAACCGTTAGCCATGCTTCGCGCGACCTTTGCGAGGAATTCTTACGCCTCGCGAGGGCCACTGGCCTTGCGAGACTGATAATCCCTCGCAAGCAGCCCATACAGTTCGCTATCTGAAACTTCGTCACCGACTAACCAGCGCTCGCGCAACAGGCCTTCGTGGAGAAAACCGAGCCGTTCGAGCAGCCCTGCCGAAGCGGTATTGCGGGGATCGATATCCGCTTCTATCCTGCGCAAACCCGCTTGGCCGAACGCGTGCTCGAGCACCGCGGAAGCTGCCTCGGTCATATACCCGCCTCGCCAATGTTTGCGTCGCAGGCTAAAGCCTATCTCCGCGCGCCGGCATTGCTCGTCGACGTGAAAGAGATCGCAAGTGCCGATTGCTTCGCCGGTTGCCCGCAGTTCGAGCACGCAAACCAGATCCTGGCCGCTAGCGGATACCTTCAATTTGCGCTCGATACGATCCGTTGCCTGATCCAGATGCGTCATCGCCGGAAATGCGAAGTAGCGCATCGCCTCTGCATCCGACCAGATGGCAAACATTGCCTGCACGTCCTCGTGGCAGAGCGGCCGCAGAACAAGGCGTGGAGTGGTCAGCGTGATGGGCTCGAAGAATGGCATGAGGGAGCAGGAACCGGAAGTAGATCGGGGTATTTGAACATGCGAGTCCTCAACGGACAACTGCATGTATCGGGCTAGGCGGTAACAGCGATGTCGAGACCGACCGCTTAATCGCGCCGCCCACACCGCAGATTCGCCGGAATGGCGACATCCATCATCTTCGGATCGGCGAGATTCAGGCCGTTCATGATCTCGACGTACTCGGCCCTGGATTTTCCCGCTATACGTGGGTTCGCCACCTTCTCTTCGCCGATGCTCGTCGACGTTCGCCCTCGATAGTCATGAGCGGGATAGACGACCGTAATGTCCGGCAGCGTAAAAAGCTTGTTGACGATCGAATCCCACGATTGCCCGGCGTCGCCACCCTGAAAATCCGTGCGCCCCGTCCCGCCGATCAGAAGCACATCCCCTGTGAACACCGCCGCCGGCGCATCGGGGTTCAACACGAAGCTAAACGACTCGTCCGTGTGACCGGGTGTGTAGAGCGCACGCAATTGAATCCCATCCGCGCGCAAAACCTCCCCTTCGCTGACACGTCGCGACACACACTCTGCTTTAGATCGCTCACCCATGATCGTGCAGCAACGCGTCGCATCGCGAAGATCGCCGAGCGCGGTTATGTGGTCGGCATGCGTATGCGTGTCGATCGCATGAACGAGGCGCAGATCCAGACGCTCGATGATGCCCAGATACGCATGCAGATGCTCTTTGACGGGATCGATGATGAGCGCTTCGCCTCCTGCACGGGAGGCGAGCACATAGGTGTAGGTGCTTGAGGCGGAATCGAAGAATTGATGAAACAGCATGTCCGACGTAGTGCTCAAACCGATGGAAAAGCAGACACACCGGCGGCTTCCGGCATGCATTGCTCGACGACCTGCCGGATGCTGGCGATGGCCCAGTCGACGTCTTCCTCTGTGCTAAAGCGGCCCAGGCTGAAGCGGATCGTTCTGGACGATGCCTGATCGCTCAGTCCGATTGCGTTCAAAACATGCGACGGCGTTCCGGCCGCGGAGTTGCAGGCCGAAGTCGACGAAACGGCAAGATCGCTAGCGAGCATAAATGGGAAGAAGCCAGAGTGGTCGATGGTCAGGCTTAGCGTATGCGGAATGCGAAGCGTGTTCCGCGCATTGTGTCGAACGCCGTCCAGCGACAATACACCAGCCAGCAGACGTTCGCTGAGCCTCGCGATTCGCTGCGTATCCGCGTCCATCTCTGCTTTAGCGATTGCACACGCTGTTCCCATCGCGACAATCTGGTGTGTCGCCAGCGTGCCTGAACGTAAGCCGCGCTCGTGCCCGCCGCCGTGCATCTGCGGCGCGATCCGTTGCGCCGCCGCCGAACTCACGTACAACGCGCCGATTCCTTTAGGCCCATATACCTTGTGTGCGGAAATCGACATCAGGTCGATGCCGAGCGCTTTGACATCGATGGGCGTTTTGCCCAGCGCCTGGGCAGCGTCGACGTGCAGCAATGCGCCGGCTGCATGCACGATCGGGGCGATGGCAGCGATGTCCGTCAGCGTGCCGATTTCGTTGTTGACCAGCATCAGCGAGACGATGCCTGTATCTGGTCGCATCGCGCCGGCTACCGCCTCGACGGTGATGGCGCCGTGCTGATCCGGATCGACGTAGCTCACCGCCCATCCCCGGCTCTCGAGGCTGGCCACGGTATCGAGAATGGCCTTGTGTTCCAGACGACTCGTGACGATATGTCCCGGGCGCGCCGCCGAATCGGCGAAGCCTTTCAGCGCGAGATTATTCGACTCCGTTGCACCCGAGGTCCACACGATCTCATCGGGTCGCGCACCGATCGCACCCGCAACTTCCGCTCGCGCAGCCTCGACGAGGTTGCGTGCCCGCATGCCCGCCTGGTGGGAAGTCGAAGCCGGATTGGCAAAGGCGCCGTCGATACCGAGGCACTCGACCATCGAAGCAATCACTCGGGGATCGGCGGGCGTGGTGGCGGCGTAGTCGAAGTAATGCAGGTGGGTGCTCATCGTCGGTTTGTAGAGGTCGCTGGAGCGTTAAATTGTACGGAAGCACACGTAGAAAAACGTCCCAAAGAAATCCACGAATTCGTCGATTTGCAGAACACGGACGATATAAAATGGCGTACCGGTAGATTTATTTTCTACCAATGCGGTGCCATTCGAATTGCGAACGTACCCTAAGCAGTTTCCGCCTACAGCCGTTGCTTCGCCGGATTATTGCCGGGGAGCAATCCCGACGCCATCGGGTTTCAGTCGATCGGACCTGACCCAACCGGTTACTGGGCCGTTCGATTTTGCGTTCAGATAGCCGACCGCGGTGAAGTTTCCGTACTCGGAATAGGCATCCACTGTCTCACCTTCGAGGATGAAGACACCGCTCATTCTGCATGACACGTCGGGAGCCGAATAGAACTGAAGGCGACCGGCTCCTGTCACCAATCTGCCCGCCTCGTTACCGGGAATCAGCACGCCCTTCTTTGATGCGAAGCCGCTCAGCTTTTCACAGGACGAAGGGTCTCGATTCGCGCCCGCCATGCATTTCGACACGAAATCGCGGAATCTGCTCGCGTCTACGCTCAACACATCTGGACGATCGGGATTCCGTGTTACGTCATAGACTCGCAGTTTCGCGACATCCAGATTCACCCAGCCGATGGTGAGTTCCCGGTTCGGGTTCTCCGGGCTGTTTGCTGGCACAAAGAGTTGGACGCTGTACAGGGGTTTCGACGCATCTGCGTTCTTGTATGTCACTTCCGGCAACTCGACCTGGATATCCGTCTTTGGAAATGCGGTATCCCTGAGCGCCGGGACAATCAGGGCGCGCAGTTCCTGCCGGCATGAATACGTCGACGCATGGCATTGGGCCGACCACACCTCGAGCACGGCGATCGCGAGGCGGCAGCACGCCGACCACCACCCCGCCACCTTACCGCCCGCGATCAAAGCGCCTTCTGAACCGTACGAGCCGAGTTCGAAATATCCTGCCCCGCACCGGCCACCGTATTGCAGCCAGTCAAAAGAATCGAAGCACCCACCGCCAGCAGCATGACAAAACGTACCAACATACCTACCTCCCGTTTGCAAAGTTAAATGATAGCGAGCCTCGGTTTTCCTTACCGGTCGCTCGTCGAGTTATTCACGTACATCGACTGGATGCCGACGCGACCCGGGCCCGTGAACCGGTTCACGATGAAGTTGAAGCCCGCTGCGAAAAGACCGCTCGACAGTCTGTCCACCGCAGTATCCATCTTCACGCCCGGATCCTTGTAAAGCCAGCCACCGGGCTCCACATCGATCGTCTCGCCGGCGGCCAGCACTTTCTCGAAGACGTTTCCGTATCCGTGCAACCAGAGCACGCCGTCCTCGCGATGCCCGCGAAACTTGTCGATGAAAAAACCAGTCTGGCCGAGGAACATATTGGTGATGCCGCGCACGCGCTCGAACGTGTATTCGACACTTTCGGTCGCGGCAAGAAACTGATGCTCACGCACATGAAGCTCTTCGCCCGCGCGCAGATGAATCGGCACAACGTGGCCGGCACCGTCGCGGCTGAACGCGATAACACCATCGCCGCTTGCTTCGGTAACGAACACCTGCATGCCGGCCAGCATGCGTTTCACCGCGCCCTTGAGCGGCTTGATGCTAATGCGAACGTTCGAGTTTTTCCAGAGCAGGATGTGATGCTCGAAGTAAACCGGCGTGTTCGAGACATCAACCGACAACACCGGCACCAGTTCACCACCGATGTGGTAAGTCACGCCCCCGAAGGTTTCGTCGGTTGCAGCGGTGGGCAAGAGCCGGGGCAGCTGATTCATTTATCGACCTGTCGATGAGTTTGCGAAACCGTCCGTCGCCGCGATCAGCGCGCGCAGAATGCCGGGCTCGTTGAAAGCATGACCGGCGTCCGGAATCAGCTCGAATTTCGCGCTGGGCCACGCACGCGACAAATCCCACGCAGTGCGCGCCGGCGTCGCCACGTCGTAACGGCCTTGAATGATCACCCCGGGAATATTCGCGAGGCGATGGGCGTCACGCAGCAGTTGCCCTTCCTCCACAAACCCCTGATGAACAAAATAGTGATTCTCGATCCGGGCGAACGCAATAGCGAATTCCTCGTCGCCGAAATGCTCCTTCAATTCAGGGCTCGGCAACAGCGTCAGGGTGCGCCCTTCCCATAAACTCCACGCGCGAGCCGCCTGGCGCTTCACGGCTTCATCGTCGCCGGTCAGGCGGCGGCGATAGGCGGCCATCATGTCTCCCCGCTCGGCAACCGGAATCGGCGCGAGATATTCCTCCCAGAGATCGGGGAACAACCATGACGCACCGTCCTGGTAGTACCAGAGCAACTCGGCGCGCCGCAGCGTGAAGATGCCGCGTACCACCAGTTCGCTCACGCGTTCCGGGTGGGTTTCGGCATAGGCAAGCGCCAGCGAGCTACCCCACGAGCCACCAAAAACCAGCCATTTCTCGACGCCTGTCAGCTCACGCAGCCGTTCGATATCGGCTACCAGATGCCAGGTCGTATTGTTCTCGAGGCTCGCGTACGGCGTAGAACGACCGCAGCCACGCTGGTCGAACAGCATGATCTTGTAGCGCGCCGGATCGAACAGCCGCCGATGGTCCTCGCTACATCCGCCGCCTGGGCCGCCGTGGAGAAAAATCGCCGGCTTGCCGTTAGGGTTGCCGCACAACTCCCAATACACGCGATGTCCATCGCCGGTGTCGAGGAAACCGTGTTCGTAGGGTTCAATAGGTGGGTACAAGAGTTTTTCCTTAATTCGCGAAGACTTCCTGCAAGGTGCGCAACGTATGGCGATACGGGGGAGAACTTTACCACCGGGGACGAACGCAGAGTCCGTCAGCTCAATTCGCCCGACTAGGGTGACGTGTGCCCGGCATCAAAGCTCCAGCGTAAGCCTCGTGCCCTGCGCGCGCGAGCAGCAGGCCATCATTCGCGTATTCGACTGCCGTTCGGTTTTCGTCAGCACGACGTCGCGATGATCGACTTCGCCGGCCAGAACGCGCACCTCGCACGAGCCGCACAATCCTTCCTCGCAATCGCTCTGTACGTCGACATTCGCCTGTCGCAGCGCGGCGAGCAATGTTTGATCGGCAGCTACGGTCACGACGAGCCCTGAGTCCTTGAGTTCCACTTCGAACGCGTGCTCGCGGTCCGGATCGAGTGTGCCGATCGACGAGACGAAATGCTCGATTTTTAGCGTGTCGTCGGGCCAGTTCGTGGCTATTTGCTCCAGTGCATCGAGCATATTCGCCGGACCGCATGCATATACCTGAGTTGCAGCGTCGACCTGTAGCGCGCTGAAATCGTTACGCGTGTCTTCATCGGACACATACACACGCAGGCGATCCCCATGTAGCGCGGAGAGCTCGTCGAGCAGCACCATCGATGCACGCGTACGTCCGCTGAAATGCACTTCGTAGTCGATACCCAGTTCTTTCGCGCGCCGTGCCATTGCGCTGATCGGCGTAATGCCGATACCGCCGGCAACCAGAACCACCCGCCTCGCGGTTTCGTCGAGTCGAAAGTGATTGCGAGGACCGCGTATGTGCAGCAAAACGCCCGGCTTGACGGTGTCGTGCAGCCATACCGAGCCGCCGCGACTATCGTGCTCTTTAAGCACCGCGATTTCGAACGTCTCCGTTTCAGCCGGATCGCCGCACAGCGAATATTGCCGCGAGATGCCGGTATCGCCGCACTCGACGTCGATATGCGAGCCCGGCGTCCAGCGAGGTAGCGGCCGACCGTCGCGCGACGCAAGCTTGACGCGCACGATGTCGGCTCCGGCGTAGATGACGGACGTTACGACGACAGGACGGCTGATTGCATGTGCGGAAGGCTCGCCGATACGCACCGCCGTGCGCGGTCGCAGCACCGATAGATCGTTTCGCTCGGGGTTCAGCGCCGGGTCCCATTCGACCAGCAGATGCTCGGGGCCGCGAAACGACGTATTGGGCACGTAGCTAAAGCGCTGTTCGGCAAGACGCATGTGCGGCAACCGGCGTGTGAACGCCTCAAGGAAAATCTGCATCTCCATGCGGGCGAGGTTTTTCCCCATGCACTGATGCGAGCCATAGCCGAACGTCAGATGGTCGCTGGCGTTCTCGCGACGGATATCGAACAGATCGGCGCCGGCGAACTGACGTTCGTCGCGATTCGCCGACGACGTGACGATCAGCAGTTTCGATCCTGCAGGAATCTCGATGCCGGAGATCACGACATCGCGGATCGCAAGACGTCGCCATGCAGCGATCGAGCCGTTGTGCCGCAGACACTCTTCGACCGCGTTCGGTATCAGACGTGGATCGTCGCAGATATCGCGCCATGCCTGTGGGTGCTGAAGCAGCAGCTTCAGCGCGTTCGCCGTGGCATTCGCGGTGGTCTCGTGCGCGGCCACGATGCCGGCCATCATCATCGAATGCAGATACGAATCCGTCACCACCTCGGGCAGTTCCTTCTGCTTGCGGATGCCGTATTGCATCCAGCCGTGCCCGTTCGGATTGCTCCGCATCTTCTCGAGGACATTTCCAGCAAACTGCCAGAATTTGCCCACAGCCTGCGCGACTTCAACCTGCTCTTCGGGCTTGGGCCGTCCCCACGTATTGACCGTGTGCGCAATCGAATACTTGCGCAACGTGTCCATGTCTTCTTCCGGCACACCCAGAAAATGCAGCGCGACGGTAAGCGGGACTTCCCACAGTATCTGATCGACGAGATCGGCTTTGCCGTCGTTGATGAAACGGTCGACGTACTGGCGTACCAGTCGGCGCACCATCGGCTTGTGATGCACGAGCGCCTCGGGTGTGAACGGCTCCATCAGTGCGCGACGACGCGGCATATGGGCCGGCTCGTCCTCGTTGACGAGCGTTCGGCTCATTGCATAGCCGTATGAGGCGAGCACTTCGTTTGCCTCGGGTCCGGTCGGTGTGATTTTTTCGAGCGCGATCGACGGACTGAACGTGATGTTGTCGCGAAAGATCGCCTTGATGTCGTCGAAGCGCGTGACGACCCAATAGCCGAGCTTGGGACTGTAGAAAACCGGTTGCTGTTCGCGTGCCCAGCGGACGTATTCGGGTGGGTCTTGCTGGTAGGCGTCTTCGAATGGATTGAATTCGGCGGCGCGGTGGTTGATCGGGCAGCCGTCTGATGTTGACGGCGGGCTGCCTGTATTGTCATGGAACGGACACGACGCCGTACGGTTCGGATTGATAGCGTCGCTCATCCGATGTCTCCTGATTGCCCCTTATTTGCGTCAGTATCATACGCCAACGACGATGCACGCATTCGTGCTAGCCGCACACACGAGCGAGCATGCGCGCACTGAGATCTGCACCGACACACTCGTGTAGAACCGCCATATGACGGCCAACGGCAATCAGCCAGCCACTGGCCGTTTCGCCGACAACACCATCGGCACACCACCGGCACCCGTCACCACCGCACGCACCTCATGAGGTCCTTCATGCGGCGGGCTAAGCAACTGGCCCCCGCCTTCGATGATGGAAGCGACCGCTGCGTTGATATCGTCGACGCGAACCACCAGAGAAATCGAATCGACTATCCGTTCCTCTCCCGACACCAGCGCCAGCATCTGACCACCCGCATCGAGCGCGCAATAGCGATCGCCGTCGCGTATCTTCACCACACAACCCAGGTTGCCGGTTAGAAACTCGACGGCTGACCCCATGTCGTCCACAGGCACCAGCAAGGAGTGAATTTTCATCGTGGGAAGTTCCCTGGTAAGTTTTCGGTCAGGCAGGCAGGCATCCGGCCCTGACGATGCTTATCGGATCATCGACGTAACCGACGTCAATACTCCCACAAATACTGCATCTGAATCTCGTCACCCACGTACGATTCCCGGTGCACGTTCGCCAGTCACATCGACGTCGGCACCGGGACACACTCGCGCAAGCTGAAGATAACGAAGAGCCCTATGCCGCAGCCCGAGCCGGCACATTCCCGAGCAACGGCCCAAGCCCTTCGGCATAAGTCAGATGCGAAATCACCGCATCGCGCAGCTTTTGATAAGGCAGGCCAGACAATATCGCCGTCTGCATCGCGGCCAATACCTCGCCCGCTTCTGCGCCTATCATCGTGAAGCCCAGAATACGGTCATCATCTGCACCGACGAGTACCTTCATGAAGCCCTGTGACTCATCGGTTGCAAGCGTTCGTAGCACGTTCTTCATGGGCAACTTTGCGACACGGACCGCGATGCCCTTCTGCTGCGCTTCGCGTTCGCTTAAGCCCACGTGCGCCAGCGGCGGCTCGGTGAACATCGTGTATGGAATCAACCGGTCGGTGGTACTGCGATTTCCGCCCACCATGTTGTCGCGCACGATCCTGAAGTCATCGACCGATACGTGCGTGAACTGCGGACTGCCCGCCGCTTCGCCGATCGCCCAGACACCGGCTGTGGACGCTTGCAGCCGTTCGTTCACGCGAATATAGCCGCGCTCATTCAGCTTGATACCGGCCTCTTCCAGCCCGATCCCAGTCGTATTCGGAACACGCCCCACCGCAACGAGCAGATCACTGCCTTCGATCACCCGTTCGCCGGAATCGGTGCGCAACGCAACACGCACACCCGCTCCCGAACGCCCTTCCACCTTCAACGTTTCGGCATTCAGGATCACGTCGATATCTTCGCCACGCAGAATGCCTAGCATCTCTGCGGAAACATCATCGTCCTCACGCATCATCAGTCGCTCGTTGCGCTCGATTATCGTCACGCGGCTACCGAAGCGGCGATAGGTCTGCGCCATCTCGATGCCGATGTATCCGCCACCCAGCACGACCAGATGCGCCGGCACGTAGTCCAGTTCCAAAGATCCGATATGCGTGAGCGGCTCGGCTGCGCGCAGCCCCGGGAAATCGGGAATCGCCGCGTGCGTGCCGACATTGATCACGACCTGGTCGCCGCTCACCGTGCGCTTGCCGCCACCGTTCAGTTCGATTTCGATCGTCTTCGGTCCGACAAACTTGCCGCTACCCATGATCAATTCCGCGCCACTTGCCGCGTACGCGTTCAGGTGCGCGGTGACTTCGCGCTCGACCATGTCGCGCTTGCGCTCGCGGACCTTCGCCATATCGACGGTGACCGGGCCGGTCACCACGGCGCCGAAGTCGGCGGCATGTCGCGTCACATGCGCTACGCGTGCGCTCCAGATCTCGTTCTTGCTCGGCAGACACGCGACGGCCGGGCATGAGCCGCCCACCCACTGACGCTCTACGACAGCCACGCGCTGCCCCAAGCGACCGAGATGCCATGCGAGCAGTTTGCCGCCCTGGCCGCTGCCAAGAATCACGGTGTCGAAATGTTCAACTTCGGGGGTGTGGCTCATGATGGAACTCCTTCAAGGGTCGGTTTAAGAGCCTCCACTGTAGATTCCCTTGGCGATATTTTCGATGCTATAAATTGTCATTTATATGCTCAAACGTATCATTGCGCGTTAAAATCCCGGTTCTTGCCGTACCGGTGTGCGCCGCCGATAAACCTCGTCATCCGATCGCATGGACCTGCTAAGCCGACTGCTTTCATTGATACCCGTCACGGGGCGACTCGAGCTGCGCTGTCTCTTCGGTGCGCCGTGGAAAATCGATCAGGCTGTCTCGGGTGTGCGCGAAATCCCGTACCACGTTCTGTTGTCGGGGCACGCCGTTCTCGAAGACATGAACGGTCCATCGGAACAGCTAACGGCCGGCGACATCATCCTGTTTCCGGCCGGCAACGCGCATCTGATTCATGACGGTAGCGGCGCAACAGCGGGGCCGGAATCCAGCAGTCCGAAAGCATCGTTGACCGTGATTGAAAACGACGGAGCCGGCGAGAGAGCGGATTTTCTCTGCGGGCGCTTCCTGCTTGGCGCGGTTCCGGACAGGCTGTTGCGCGATCACCTGCCGGGCCGTCTGGTCGTGCATAGCGCATTGCCTGAGCGAGGCACGGACATCGACGACCCGGCACGGTCCATGGCCCGCACCCGGTTGAGACGTCTGATTGAGTTGATGCATGAAGAAGCCAACGATCCAGGCGCGGGCAGCGAGATGTTCGTCAATCATCTGTCGGCGGCGCTGTTCGCACTCACGTTGCGTTTCGCTACGGAAGGTGCCCAGCCGCCCCATGGTCTGCTTGCGCTCTCGCGGAAACCTCGCTTGCAACCGGCCATTACGGCGATGTTCGAAACACCGGCTGAACCCTGGACGCTCGATCAGTTGTCGACGCTCTGCCATATGTCGCGGGCGACATTCATCCGGCAGTTTCAGGAAGCCATCGGTCGCTCTGCCGCCGATGTCCTCACCGAAGTTCGCATGACCATTGCAGGCCGCATGCTGTTGCATGCGGACACGCCTGTTGCGGAGGTCGGCGAGTCGGTGGGTTATCAATCGGTTGCCGCGTTTCAACGTGTGTTCAAGCGGCATGTCGGGGTATCGCCGGCGCGTTGGCGCGCTTCGGGTGGGAATCTCCAGACGTGATACCGCCGCGTATCAAACCGCTTGCGCCAGAAGCGCCTGACACGCCTTGTGCGGACTTTCACTACGCTGATATTCCGCGAGCCAGATCGGATAGCTCTGCATGACCGGGATATCGGTGGGATGAAATCCAGGCCGGAAGTACGCGGCAATTTTCGTGTTGTAGCTGGAAAACACGCCTTTTGGACCGTACATCCAGTTCAGATTTTTCAGCATCATCCACTTGCGCGCAGGCCAGCTAAAACCATCGGCCTTAAGCATGCGATCGGAGTTCTTGAAAAGCAGCCGGTTTGATTTCCGCACAGCGATGATCATCGCCGCGCAGCGACGGAAATAGCCGATACTCGTGACCGATTTCATCACGTTGAATACCACCGATTTGTGCTCCATTTCTTCGATGGCGTGCCATGCAAGCAACGCCTGCATACGCGGATCGGCACCTTCCATGATCATCTTGCGGCCGAAGAATGCCTCTGCCATCAGCGACGTCATATGCTCGAAGGCCGCTGTCAGCGCCACGTTGAAGTCCGGAGACCAACGACGGGTATAGCCGTCCAGAATGGTCTTCTGGACCGCGAGCATTTCGTCGACCGGCATCCCCTGCTTCTTCAGGACGTTGTTGAACGTCGTGTGAGCCATGCCGTGCTGGCCTTCCTGACGCGTGAAATCCTTGATCTCCTGCGCGAGCACCGGGTCTTTGACCCGCTCGCGGAAGTAGCGAACGCTCGAAATGAAGTAGCGCTCGCCGTCCGGGAAGGCCAGTTGCAATCCATCTAGCAGGCGCGTCCTGAACGGATTGTTGTCGAACCAGAAGCGCGGGATAGTCTCGTCCAGACCGAAGTCCAGGTCCGAACGAGGAACGATCGGGGGAGTGTTCATTGCTATGGTATTCATTGCTGTAGTACTCATTTCGCGCCTCCTGCAACGCGACGAACCGGTGACGCGCCCTGCGACGCAGACAGAGGCGCGGGCGCGAAGGCAAGCGCCTTGTCGGCAACCGCTCCTTTGCGAAGAAGCTTCACGTCCTGGAAGTAATCCATCGACATAACCCACGGCGCACCGGGCCCCTGACGCGGCAACCGGTCCAGAGCCCGCTGCACATAGCCGGCGCCGAAGTCCAGCAACGGGCGGGTTGGCAAGCCCTCGGGCGCTACGGGTTGGCAGCTCGCATAGCCGTTCTTATCCATATACGTGAGCAGGCGGCAGAAGTGCTCGCACACCAGTCCAACCTTGAGCGTCCACGAGGCATTCGTATAACCGATCGCAAACGCGAAGTTCGGAATACCGGAAAGCATCAAGCCCTTGTAGGCGACGGCCTTGCTGAGATCGATCGGCTCTCCGTCTTTTGCCAGCGAAATACCGCCGAAGAGCTGAACATTCAGACCAGTTGCCGTGACGACGATATCGGCATTCAGTTCGCGTCCGGACTTCAGACGTATGCCCGTTTCGGTAAACGTATCGATGTGGTCGGTGACGACCGATGCCTTGCCTTTCCTCAGCGCCCTGAACATGTCGCCGTCAGGCACCGCGCATACGCGCTGGTCCCAGGGGTTATAGGGCGGATTGAAATGCTCGTCGACCGGATAGCCTTCGGGCAGGCTCTTCCGGTTCGCGTAGCGGATCAGTTTGCGGGCAGCCTGCGGATAACGTTTGCAAAAGCGCCAGATAGCACGCGACAGACTGATGTTCTTGCGACGGATCAAGGCGTGCGCAAGCTCGCTGGGCAGGATCCGGTGCAGTGCGTTCCCCAGAGTATCGCGCGACGGCAAACTGAGTACGTACGTCGGCGTGCGTTGCAGCATCGTGACGTGCGCGGCCTTCGGTGCAATCGCGGGAATGAGTGTCATCGCTGTGGCACCGCTACCGATCACCACCACGTTCTTGCCCGAGTAGTCGAGATCTTCGGGCCAGTGCTGCGGATGGATTACCTGCCCCTTGAAACGCTCCAGACCTTCGAACCTGGGCGTAAAACCTTCTTCATACCGGTAGTAGCCGCCGGCACAGAAGAACCATCGGCAGGTCATCGTTCTGCGCGCACCGGTGGCTACGGCTTCCACGATCACTTCCCACTGCGCCTCGGCACTTCGCCAGTTCGCGGAGATCACCCGTTGGCCGTAGCGAATGTGTCGCTCGACGTCGCCTTCGCGTGCCGCTTCGCGCAGGTACTCGAGGATCGATGCGGCATCCGCGATGGACTTTTCATTGGTCCATGGTTTGAACGCGTAGCCAAAGGTGTACAGATCCGAATCCGAGCGAATGCCGGGGTAGCGAAACAGACTCCAGGTGCCACCCAGCTCGCTGCGCGTTTCCAGAATCTGATAGCGCTTGCCGGGGTGCGCGTCGCTCAGATAGCGAGCCATGCCGATGCCGGAAATGCCGGCGCCGACGATCAGCACCTCGACGTGATCGGTGGGCAGGATGGAATGGACGGTCATGAAGTCTCCTCGACAGGGCTGCAACCCAATTGCAACTGGGGACATGTTATTGACTACCTCGGTCCCATCCTAGGGTTAAAATGCACCGACATTGAGCCCGTATGGTGCTAAACAACCCAAAATGCCCACCTTCCCTGTGTTCTCCGACACGACGTGGCCGGCTCCCTCGCCACAGGTTTGCGAGCTTTTGCGCCGCGGCGCCGAAATCGCGCTGGCGTTGCCGCCGGAATCGATGAAAGAACTGGATGCGGCGCGAAGCCCGGAATTCGCGGGGCAATCGGTGGCGGAAGATCCGGTCATGTTCGCTTCCGCGCGGCGTATCTATCGCGCCGGCGTCGTGCACTGGGCGTCGGCGAACATCCTGCATCCGGGCCAGCCCGTGCCGCCCTACATCACGCCCGACATGGAGCACAATGCGCGCGAGCTGGCCCGGCGCGGCATGGCCGCACTCATGATGAGTTCCGCCAGAGCGGTACAAACCGTTGCGTGGCGGCTCTGGATGCAGATCGCCTTCCAGTTGACCCGCGACCCATCGTTACTCGAAGAACTGCTCGATGTCTCCGCACGTTCGATTAGCGCATTCATCGACGCCAACATGCTGGCGATGAGTGCCGTGATCCAGGAAGAACGCGAGGCGCGGCAGCGCGACAGCCACGTCGAACGACGCGAACTGGTGACCCTGATCCTCGAAAACGGCCAGGTCAGTGCGTCGACAGCCAGCAACCGGTTGGGCTATCCATTGGAGCAGGCGCACTACGGCGCCCTGATCTGGAGCGAGGCCGCGGCGCCGGAATTGCATCGACTGGAAGAAGCGGCAAAGGCACTGGCAACCAGTCTGTCCGCGCCGCAACCGCTCATCATCCTGGCCGGTCCGGCAACGCTGTGGGTGTGGTGCTCCGGGGCAACGCGCGTGGACAGGCCGTACCTCGAGGCGACACTGCGCACATTGCCGGAAGTGCGCATTGCGATGGGATCGTCGGGGCGCGGCATCGATGGATTTCGTCGCTCACATCTCGAAGCGCTCACGGTGCAGCGAGTGCTCGGCAGATTGAACGCGCCGGCTGCCGTGGTCGGCATCGAGCAGATCCGTCTCGTGGCCTTGATGACGCAGGACACCAAGGGCGCACGCTATTTCATCAGCCAGACGCTGGGGGAACTGGCCAACGCATCGCCGACGTTGCAACGATCGTTGCGCGCATTTCTGCAACACGGTTGCAATGTGACGGCAACGGCGGACGCCCTGCATACGCATCGCAACACATTGCTGCGACGGCTTGAGCGTGCGGAGGCGTTGCTGCCTCGTCCGCTTGCCGATCAACGGCTCGATGTGGGCGCGGCACTCGAAGTGCTGGCGTGGACGCGGCCGGAGGCGGATGGCGCGGAGTGACGATGCGGTTGTCATATGGGCGCTGGCAGAAAGAACTGACTTGCCCCTCTACCCGGGCGCTTGACCTTAAGGTCGTCTTTAATCTTAAAGTGCTGGCTGACGTCTGCTAGTTGGCAGACCCCAGGTGCCACCGATACCCCTAACAAACTCGCACTCAAGGACCCCTCCATGACCGCCCGTGACTATGACCTCGTCGTGTTTGGCGCCACGAGTTTCGTTGGCCAGATTTTGACCCGGTACCTGTCCGAATACCTGTCGAGCGGAACGGAGACCTTGCGCTGGGCGATTGCGGGCCGCTCCGAAAGCAAGCTCAAGAGCGTGCGGGATTCGCTGGGCGCGGCGGGCCAGTCCCTGCCGATCATCGTCGCCGACGCAGCCGACGAAGCCCAGTTGCAAGCGATGTGCGCACGAACGCGGGTCGTGGTGTCCACCGTCGGCCCTTACGCGTTGTACGGTGAACCGCTGGTCAAGGTCTGTGCGCAAAGCGGCACGGACTACTGCGATCTCACCGGCGAAACGCCATGGATCAGGAAGATGGTCGACAGGTATGAGCCCGCAGCGCGGCAATCGGGAGCACGTATCGTCCATTGCTGCGGCTTCGACTCGGTGCCGTCGGATATGGGCGTGTACTTCCTGCAGCAACAGGCAAAACAACAGTGGGGCGTACCGGCTACTCACGTGAAGATGCGCATCAAGACGTTGAAGGGAGGCGCGTCGGGGGGCACGGTGGCGAGCATGCTCAACGTCGTTCAGGAAGCCGTGGCCAACCCCGCTTTGCGCAAGGAACTGCTTAATCCCTATTCGCTGTGCCCTAAAGATCACGGCTTCACGGCGCGCCAACACTACGTGAAATCCGCGGAATTCGATGCCGACTACAACGCATGGATTGCACCGTTCGTCATGGCGGCCATCAACGAGCGTGTCGTTCATCGCTCGAATGCACTTGCGGATAAGGCGTACGGTAGCCAGTTCACGTATGACGAAGCCATCATGACAGGCACCGGCATCAAAGGCCGCTTGTCCGCTCTCGCGGTGGTGGCCGGCCTCGGTGCGTTCATGCTGGGCGCGGTCGTCAAGCCGATACGCATCGCGATGGAACGCTTCCTGTTGCCGAAGCCCGGTGAAGGCCCTAGCCCCGAAGCGCAACTGGCCGGCCGCTACGATTTACGTTTCTTCGGCCGCACCGACGATGGACGGACGTTACGCGTGAAAGTGACCGGCGACCGCGATCCCGGTTATGGCTCCACCGGCAAGATGCTTGGTCAGGCAGCCATCGGTCTCGCACTCGATTACGCCACGGACGATGTCAAGGTCGGGCGACCCGGCGGTTTCTGGACACCTGCCACGATGTTCGACGAGCGCTTCATCGAGCGGCTGGTTCAACACGCCGGGTTGCGTTTCGAGCTGGCGTGAGCTTAGGTGCCGGCCGCTCAGCGCTAGCCGGCCCCCCTCCTTCATCGGTCTAAGGCTGTTGCGTCAGGATGAAAGACTGCGCCGCGGTACCGTTGCAGGTGTACTGCTGCAACTGCACGCCATTGGCCGTGGAAGCCGATGGCACATCGAGGCAAAGACCACTGTTGCGCGCAACGAACTTGTAGGTCCCGTTGCCGTTCGACACCGGCATCCATTGCTGATTCGTGCCGCCACCGGAACCCCATAGCTGGATCAGCGCGCCACTCGCCGTAGCCGAAGGGCCGCCTGTGACATCCCACACCAGTGCCGCATTGCGGTTCGTTATCGTGTAGTAACCGCTATCGGTAGGCGTGAGTTGCCATTCCTGGTTGTATTGACTCCCGCCGCAACTCCATTGCTGAGCGATGGTGCCGTTGGCAGTACCCCAACTCGCCGCATCGACACAGGCACCGCTATTCTGGTTGCTGACCGTGTACCAGGCGCTGCTGTCGATCGTGCTGCCTGGCTGGTACACCCGCACATAGTCGACCAGTATCGTGCCGGTACTCGGCGTACTGCCATCCGTCGTGCCCGGAAACCCACCACCGCCGATCGCAAAGTTCAGCAGCAGATAGAAAGGCTGATTGAAAACCCATTGCGTGCCAGCAGGAATATTCGACGGCGTGATCGTGAAGTACGGCTGCTCTGGGTTGTCGCGATAGAACTGCATCATGTTTTGTGTCCAGATCACACCGTACGTGTGATAGCTGGCGTCGTCCACGCGCCCACCATTTGGGAACGTGAACTGGCTACCGATGCCGTTGGCTCCCGAATAGCCCGGCCCATGAACCGTCGAAGACGTTTTGTTCGGACCGTAGCTTTGTACCCACTCCATGATGTCCTGCTCGCCCGATGCAGGCCAGCCAACCGAGCCGATATTGTTGCCGAGCATCCAGAACGCCGGCCAGAAACCGTCCGCCACCTGAAGTTTCATACGCGCCTCGATGCGTCCGTACTGGAATGCTTCTTTTCCAGAGGTATTCATGCGGCCCGAGGTCCAGGTGCCACCGTTGTTAATCGCCTTGATGATCAGATTGCCGCTGCCGTCCTGGTAGATGTTGGAACTATTCGGATCGCATGGTGCGGTTCTCGAGTAAGGCGAACAATATGTTTCCAGCTCGCCATTGCCCCAACCGCCACCGCCCGTGTCATAGGTCCATTTGGTGGAGTCAGGTGCGGCGCCGGCTGCGCCGTTGAATTCGTCGCTCCACTGAATGGTCCATGTTTGCGCATGAAGTGGCGCGCTGGTGGCAATCAGTAATGCAAGGGTCGATGAAACGGTGTAAAGCGCACGCATTGCACTGAAGCGCTTGCTGGATGGGGTGTTATTCAAGTCGGCCACGGAACGTCTCCTGTTTGAAGTCGCGAACACGGCATCTTTTCATTTTTCTTTCGCTTGCTCGTCCCATCACGCGCCCGAATTGCAGCGACGACCACGCGGGTCGTTGCTGCAATTCGGATTACTACTTTTTGTGGCCATTCTCTCGATGCCATACGCATGCGGCATAACCATCCGCACGCCTTCGTCAGCGTCGATAGACAACGTGAATGGCCTTGGGCGCGAAGAGACTGGTTGTCACTTTACCCCGCTCGATCTGGCACAGGGATGCATGACACATGATTTGCGAGTTTTTTCGATGCTCTACCAGCCGTCGCTCCAGATCAACCGAACGCCTCTGTCATTGCGCGGTGATGCGTAGTTGTGTCGGCGACGCGTCCATCACCACCTTGGCCGGAAAGTTCGCCCACGTGACACCAAGCGCCGGAGTGTTCGGATTGCCCGTCCTCGCGAAGGCCGCAACACTTGCGATCATTGCATCCGATAGAGCCTCACGGCCAGGTTGGTTCGCATTGCTGTACGCGAAAGAGAACACGTTCGGGCCGAAGTTGCTGAAGATAAATGGCAGATCCATCGCATGCGTCGCTCCGTAGACCGTGTTGAACGGCGCGGGCTCCTCATCCCAGTCGAAGCGGTAGTACCAGACCTTACCCGGCTGTTGCAAGGCGAGCGATGTGAGCTGCGGTGCCACGGGCGCGAGGAACACTGTGTTCGTCGTGAACACCGTCAGTGCATTCCAGCCGAATGGGAATGCCGTCACCGGTAGATAGGCGGCGTTGATCAAGTCGCTCTGAGAAAGCGCAGTGGGTGCATTCGGGTTGAAATTGAACTGCAGACCAAAACGGTCGTAGTCGCTCGGCTTGAAGCCCGAAATGCCCGTACCGGTGATCGAACCGAACAGACCGGCAAACAGTGTGCCTTCATCTCGCGTATTGCCTGCTAGCACAGGCACCTTCTGATATTGCCCGAACGCGAGCGCGCCGATCGAATTCACCGGCAATACATTGCCGTCCTCGATCGGCGCGGGCGTCGTGCCGAGCTGAGGGTTCGCGAGCATCACCGTCAGCAACTGGGCAGCCGGGAGACCACGCAGGTACGTTGCCACCTGCACATCCGTCTGGGTCGCGAGCGTGGCTTGTGCCGATGCAGCATCGGTGGCTTTGCCGTCTGCGATCACGATCGCGTTAAGCAGCGCCTTCGAATACGTTTGTGCCGTCGGCCGCGAAGCATTCACGATTCCACCGCTCAGCGGTATGGCCTTTTGAAAAAGCCCGGCCGACAGCGGCGAAACAAGCAGCGCCCACACGTTGACCGCGCCCGCGGATTGCCCCATTACGGTTACGTTGGTGGGATCGCCACCGAACGCCGCGATGTTGTTCTTGACGAACTTCAACGCCTGTTGCTGGTCGAGTAACGCGAAGTCGCCGGAATCGGCGAGCGTATTGCCCGTTTTCAGTTGCGGCAGATCAAGCCAGCCGAAGATGCCCAGGCGGTAGTTGATCGTGACCACCACCGCATTGGCCTTCCTGGCGAGCGCCTGCCCGTTGTACACGGGGTCGGCAGAGTAGCCGGAGATGTTGCTGCCGCCGTGGATGAAGAAGATGACCGGCAACTTTCCCTGCGCATTCGCCGGAGTCCAGATGTTTAACGTCAGGCAGTCTTCGTCGCCCACCGGTTTTCCGAAACCCTCACGCACTGCGAGGCCATACGGTGCATCGTTAGGAGCGGGGCTGAAATATCGCCCTCCCTGCGCGCATGAGTGTCCGAACTGTTGCGTCGCGCGCACGCTGCTCCATGGCGCGGGATCGACCGGGGGCATCCACCGTAATGCGCCAACCGGCGGCTGCGCATAAGGAACGCCGAGCCATTCGTAAGTCCCGGTGGTCGTGCTGCGGTTCACCCCCTCCACGGCGCCAAAGCTCGTGTCTCGTCGGGTAGGTGGAACACTATTGATGCCGCCGCTACAGGCGATCGGCGACAGCACCGAGGCGATGGCTAACAGCACCGCGGCGGCGCGGCGGATTGACGTCATTTGTTGTCTCCAGATTTTTTTGAGTTTTCGTATGCATAGTTATGCTTATGCATTACGTCATCGCTGCTCATTCCGACCGATCGCTTCCGCATGATTCATGCGACGTTTTTATCGCCACGATTTCTGCTTCTGCTTCTGTCGGGGAATCAGTTCGAGCAAACTATCACGGTGGTTATCGCAGTGTCATTGGCGGATTTAGCCAACCTCTTTTCGAAGTCGGCCATCGTGGTTTGCCTGATCGGGGAAGCTTATTCGGTGGTTTTGCGAGTGTTCAAAGATCGAGTGTTAACGCTTGCGCCGATCCATTCTCGTCGGCTAGCGGTCTACTCATGCAAATCAGCGCGTGGCCCGATGCGATATCGGCTTCGGTTGGGCCGTCGTAAGCCACGCTGCCCTGTAACACGCGAGTGGAACAGGTACCGCATATCCCCGAACGACAACTCGATGGCGCATCGATACCGCATGCTTCCGCGAATTCCAGCAGCGTGCCGTTTTTCGGCAACCATTGCATCGTGCGTTGTGTGCGTGAGAACGTCACGGGTACGGCGTCCGCTGGTTGTCTCGCCGTATTACTGGATTCGTCGTTCGGTTGCGTCGCCGTAGTGCTGGCCACGGCATCAGGCGTGCGTTTTACGCTCGCTGGACCAAACGCTTCGAACCGGATGCGCTCGTCTGCCACGTTAAGCGCACGCAAACCTTCGTACAGGTCGCGCATGAACGCATCGGGACCGCACAGATAGAAATCGTAATCGTCGAAAGGCAGCAGACGTTTGAGCGCAGCGATGCTCACGCGTCCCGATGAGCTCATCGAATCAATCACCGCGTTGCTCTCGCTATCGAATAGATGCATCGAGACATCCGCATGACGATCCGCGAGTTCTTTCAGATACGCGCTGAACGGCCGCTCGCTGTCGTTGCGCGCGCCGTGAAAGAAGTAGAGTGGTTTCGTTTGCGTGTTCGTCGTACGGGCTGCGATAGCCTGCTGCAACATCGCCAGCATTGGCGTAATGCCGATGCCCGCGGAGATGAATACCGCTGCGCGCGTGGTTGACCGATCGTAGGTGAATGCGCCGCGTGGTGCCATCGTTTCGATGTGCATGCCGGCAGCAAGATGGTCGTGTAACCAGCTCGATGCAGCGCCCTGACGCTTCACGCTGATGCGGTAGCGCCGCGCATCGCTCGCGTCTGAAAGCGTGTAGGTGCGAACGATCGGTGTGCTCGCGCCCTCTACCGGTACGCGAATCGGCAGGAACTGGCCCGGTTCGAACGGCGCCAGTGGCGTATCGTCGATCGACTCCATATAGAACGAGCGGATCGACGGTGTCTCGTCGTGTACCGCGGCGATCCGCAGTTTCCTCCAGACCGACGAATCGAATTCCCGCGCGGGTTTCAACGCGGGAAATTGAGGCGCGTAATCCACTGCGGACCAGCGAAACGGCAGCACGGCCCTGCTCCGGCGCACCTCGGTAATACGAAAACGCACCAACCGTTCGGCCAGCGGAAACTCCACCAGTTCCGGCCCTTCCCAGATGATTTCGGCGCGTGCCGCAACGTATAGCAGATCGCCGCTCTCGAAATCGACGAACAACAAACCCGCACGCGGATCGTGCGTCAGATTGCCAAGCGTATTGAAGAAGCGATTGCCGCTGAAATCGGGCGTGGTCAACGTGTTCGCATCGTCGATGCGAACGAAGCCCGGCATACCGCCTCGATGTGAAACATCGACCCCGCGCGCAAGGTTCGCTTCGTTCGCGAGGTTTGCGCTGGCGATGAAAAACGTGTCGGCACGCGCGAGCAGCGCACGGTCCGTTGCGTTCAGCTCGGTTGCATGTTCGACTTCAGGCGGTGCTCCGGCAGATCCGCGCGAAATGAATTCGGGTGCACGCCCTTGAATGTATTTGGCGCAATTGCCGAAGCTCTGCAAGACTTCGAGCGTGACGACGTCGCCATTCACCGACGACACCCTGCCGTTGACCCGGTTGCGTCGGCGCGTGTGCGGTTGCAGTCCAAGGCCACCGATCAACGCGCCTTCGCGCCAGCTGTCCGCAAGCGGATCGCCCGATAGCGCACCGCCTTCGATCCGCAGCGTGCGCGCATCTGGCGACGACACAAAGCCAGGTGCACCGACGCGCAACGTTGCCCATGGCTGTCCGCCGGCGTCGACGCCACCGAATACCATGAACGGCTGTTCCGCAAAAAACTGCCGATGCTGCTCCGGCATATACCGGCGAATCCCCCGCCTGCCGCTTCTGTCTGCTTCATCCGTCACGCCGGCGCGCTGCTGTACGGCGATTTCAGCGGCGTGAAAAGGCCCGGCGTCGGTGCTGCTACCGCTCGGCTTGATGGAAGATGTTTCAGACATGGCGATTCCTCATCGTGGCAAATCGCGCGACACGATTCCGCGCGTGCGCCGTTATCCGGCTAGCAGATCCACCTTGGTAGACGGCATTGCGACAAAACGCGGCAACGCCTCGACGCGGCGCAACCACGCGCGAATGTTCGGATACGGCTCAAGCGTCACACCACCCTCCGGCGCATGCGCAATGTACGTGTGTGCCGCGATGTCGGCGATCGTCACGTGCTCGCCGACGGCAAAAAGCTTGTCGGCGAGTTCGCGCTCAAGCACGTCGAACAGTTTGATCGCAATCTTTTGCGCAGTTTCGAGGTGATGCGGTGCACCGAATACGGTAACGAGCCGCGCGGTACACGGACCGTAGGCGATCGGTCCGGCGGCAAGCGAAAACCAGCGTTGTACCGCCGCAGCGCCCAATTCGTCTTGCGGCAGCCATGACGGAGCGCCGTAACGCCTCGCGAGATACACGAGAATCGCATTCGAATCGAACAGCACCGTGTCGCCGTCTTCTATCGTCGGCACCTGACCGAACGGATTGAGCTGAAGATATTCCGGGCGACGATTGTCACCGGCGGCCATGTTCAGTTCGACTACTTCGAACGGCAGATCGAGCAGCGTCAGAAACAGCTTCACGCGATGACCGTGTCCGGAAAGCAGCGTGGTATGCAAGCGAATCGGTTGGGTAGGTTTAGCAGCGGGCACAGGGGAAATCCTTTGAAATAGCGGGGGGTTCGAACTGGAACGGATAGGCAATGCTATCGGTCACCGCATCGCGCGAGAAGACTGCTAAGCTTCAAAACATAGTCAATCGAAAGTGGACAATCGATCATGGCAGACATACGGGACATCAATCTGAACCGGCTGGTGATTTTCGCGGCGGTGGTTGAAGCAGGTTCTCTTACTGCGGCAGCGGCGCGCCTCGGCCTCGCAAAGGCGATGGTCAGCACACACATTCAGCGGCTCGAGAGAGAGGTTGGCGCGAGTCTGCTGGTACGAACCACTCGACAGATCAAGGTCACCGAAGGCGGCCGCGTGTTTTACGACGCGTGTTGCAGAATCTTGCAGACGGCCGAAGATGCTTTGTCGGCAGTGTCGGACGCAAGCGCTCCGGTGCGCGGTACGTTGCGCGTGAGCGCGCCGCACGACTATGGCGCGCTCGCGGTCGCGCCAGCACTGGTCGATCTGCGCCATGCTTATCCAGAACTCGACGTCGAACTGATTTGCAACGACAGCTACGTGGATTTGATCGCGGACAGCATCGATATCGCAATCCGGCTCGGTCGGCTCGCCGATTCGAGCTACCGCGCGGTGAAAATCGGCGCCTTCGTCAAATGGGTGGTGGCGAGCCCGGCTTTTGTGGAGAAGTGGGGGAAACCCCGCTCGCCGGCCGCACTGGCGAAATGGCCTTTTGTTGCACTGTCGGTATTGCCGCATCCAATGACCCTCGAATTGCAACGCGCCAATGGCGACATGAAAAACGTCCGCTGTAGCAGCGGACTCCAAGTCAACACTGCCGACGCCGCTCGCGCAGCCACGCTTTCAGGTGGCGGCTTCGCGCTGCTGACGGACTTCTCGATCGCGGCGGACGTGAAAGCCGGCCGCCTCGTGCGTCTGTTGCCCGACTGGACGACGGCGCCCGCGGGCATTCAAGCGGTGTTTCCACCAACAAGTTATCCGCCGGCGAAAGTACGCGCCCTGATCGATGTTTTCAGAACGCGGCTCGCTGTGTCTGCCTGATACGCTGCTTGAGCCAGCCTGAAGTCTCCATGCTGATTCAGCCAGCACTGCGAGAGCGCGCGACAAACCAGCGCCCCGATGCAACCGACCAGAGGATGATCACGCCGTACGCCACCATCGCAACGGCACCGATCGCGAAGAACAGCGTCAGCGACCCGGTAACCCGCAACGCCAATGCACCGACGCCGGCATACAGCACGAGCCGCAGCGCGCCCGCGCCGAGCGGCCAGCCGAGTCGGCCCGCGCCCTGCGACGCCAGATACAGCGAGAAGCCAAGCCCGAAGAAGCCGTAGAAAGGACCGATGACGCGCAAACACGTAGAGCCGGTCTGCAGCGACTGCTCGTTGGCGCCGAACAGGAGCAGCCACGCATGCGGCCACAGCGCTGCCGCGAGACCAACCAGTTCGGCAAGCACGAAGGCCATCGCGCCACCGGTCAACGCGATGCGCCGTGCGCGTTCGCGCTGTCCCGCGCCGATGTTCGCACCGACGAGCGCCACCATCGGTGCGCCGATGCCAAACGCCATCGGCATCAGCAGGTATTCGAGGCGCGTAGCGATTCCGTAACCGGCGAGCGCCGCAGTGCCCGCATGTGCAGCGACGGCGGCGCCGGTCAGCGCGATGAGTGCGTTCGTCAGAAGTGGATTCAGACATGCAAGACCGCCGACCATGAGAATGCTACGCATCGACGCCCAATGCAGCGTGCCGCGTGACAGGCGAGCCGGATTGCGCCCGCTCACGCAATACCAGCCGAGTATCGCGGTACCCGCTGTGTAGTACGCAACGAGTGCCCAAGCGCCGCCCGCGACACCGAGGTGAGGCAACGGGCCGATGCCGAAGATCAGACACGGCGACAGCGGAATCAGCAACACCGCACCACCGCAGATCATTGCGCCGGGTACCACCATGTTGCCCGTGCCGCGAATCACGCTTGCAAGCGCGTTCATCGCCCACATCAACGGCAAGCCGGCGAACAGCACGTGCCCGTATGTGCTGGCGGCGTCGAGTGCCGCACCGTGTGCACCGAGCATCTGGAACAGCGGCCGGGCAACCGTAAGCAGGACAATGGATAGCGCAATGCCGATGAGCGAGTTGAGGGCTACCGCGTGCCTCGCGAGCGGGTCGACCAGCGCCACATTGCCGGCGCCAAGCGCACGCGCGACCGACGACGAGATACCGCCGCCCATCGCGCCTTGCGACAGATTCTGCATCAGTATCAACATCGGCACGACCACCGCGACGCCTGCAAGTACCTGCGTGCCGAGTCTCGCGAGAAACCATGTCTCGACGAGGCCCGTCGACGACTGGGCCAGCATCATCAGCATGTTCGGCCAGCTCATGCGCGCCAGCAGTGGCGCAATGGGTGCTTCCAGCATGGAGCGCAGGCGCGACGGGACCGCAGCATGGTGAGTCAATGATCATCGTGCGACTGAACGGCCGCTTCGATCTTGATGGCATTGCTGATCAGCGCCGCTATCTCGTCTTCCGATCGCGCGCCCTCGGTGGTCAAAGAACCCACCTTGAAAGTCGGAACAGACGACACGCCAGCGGCCCGCGCTCTCGCGATGTCGGCCTCCGTCTTCGTGATCTCCGCCTGGTCCGCGAGGAGCGCGTGCACCTCCTTGCGCTGGAACTCATAGCGCGAAGCGATCTCGCCGAGCGTTTCCAGATCGGAAATATTGTGCCGGTCATCGAAGTACGCGCGTGTCAGTGCCACAGCCAGCGCGTGCTGCGTACCGCGCGCTCTGGCGGCACGCAGCAGGGTATGGGCATAAACCGTCCTGTAGACGTAGGGCTGGAGACTCAGGTTCAGGTGCAAACCGGAAGCGCGCGCCTCCGCTTCCGGTCGCTCGAAAGCAGGCGCCATGTTCACGATGCCTTTCTTACGAAAGTAGTCCGCCAGACGAATGCCTTCCGGCGGCGCATTCGGTATCAGCTCGTAGGGGTGGTGTTCGATATCGACAGCCAGATTCGGAAATCGCTCGGACAGCACTTTGTCCAGGCGATGCTGCCCGATGAGACACCACGGGCATACGATGTCCGAATACAAATCTATTTTCAATGCAGGCATGACGCCTCCATGAGAAACCAGTTTTCCTGCGGGCAGGATGAGTTAGATCACCATCGCGGGGAGTGCGTCGATGCGGTTCATCGCCATCTGCTCCGAGGCGGCGCTTGCCTCCGGCCCGAACACCAGCCCTTCTGCCACGATCACCTCAAGATCGTTAATCCCGATCAGCGCGAAGATGTGCCTCAAGTAGGTTTCTGCGTGCTCGCGGTGCGCGGAAGGCGAGCCCTCGGCATAGACGCCGCCCCGGGCAATGGCGACGATTACCCGCTTTCCCGCAGCCAGCCCCACGGGGCCTGCACCACTTCCGAAAGAGAACGTCTTGCCGGCGACCACCACCCGATCGATCCAGACCTTCAACGAACTGGGGATCGAGTAGTTGTAGAACGCGAGACCTATCACGATGGTGTCGGCGGCCTGGAACTCCGCGAGTACGCTCGCGCTTTCAGCAACGTCGTCCCGCTGTTCGGCATCCAGACCTGAAGCATCCGCCGACTGGACATGGACCGCGAATACCGGCTCCGTCAGATGCGGCAACGGATGGGCTGCGAGATCCCGATAGGTGATATCGAGGTCTTCATCGGCATTCTTGAGCTTGTCCACAATGGCGGCAGACAGGCGTCGACTCACCGAGTTGCTCGTTTGAATGCTGGTATCGAGATGCAGCAATTTACTCATGGAAGATCCTTCACTTTAACGACCGCCCGAGGAATCGAGCGTGAATAGAAAAATGCATACGCACCCTTTAGCGGAAGTTAAGGTATGGTTTCGACGCGCAACAAGCCGCCAGTGCGTAACGCTAAATTTGTACGTGAAACTATCTTTGATATCTTGTACATTGACAAGAACGCACTAATAAGTGCTGCACGAACACCGATGTTCCTTAAAGAAAATCCAGGAGAGTGCCGTGGCTAGTCGAGTGCCATCCGAAGTGACGACCCTTGTGCACGACGAAGAAATCCATGCCGAGTGCCGCGCAATGGCACAGGTACTGGATCGAATCGGTGACAAATGGACCGTGATGGTAGTTGGCGCTCTTTCGGACGGACCGCAACGCTTCAACACCATCCTGCGTACAGTCAACGGCGTGTCGCACCGCATGCTCACGCTGACCTTGCGAGGTCTCGAACGAGACGGTCTCGTGACCAGAACGGTTTATCCAACCATTCCACCCAAAGTCGAGTACGAACTCACTGAGTTAGGCAGTTCATTGATCGCGCCATTGAGAGCGCTAGCGGCCTGGGGAAGAAAGAATCGCCCAGCGATCGAGGAAGCAAGACTGCGATTCGATGAGCGACCAGAGACGGTGTAGGAAATGTGGTGGTTCAGGGTTTTCGCAACAGGGAGAAAAGTGGTCGCGCGAGACCTTTAAGAAGCGCGCGATCGGGACGCGTCCGCGCAAATACCCGAATACCTAAAGAAGTGCCGAGAAACAGTCTCGCGAGATCGGCTGCAGACTGATCCGTCGAAATCGACCCGTCCGCCTGACCCGCAGCAATGCTATCGCGCAGGTACCGCTCGATCCGGCCAAAAATGTAGGTGACCACCTCGCGAAACTCCTCGTCATGTGGTGCGACCTCAAGCGCGGTATTCACCACAAAGCAGCCCTTGCGCAGCTTATCGCTGAGCGCCTCAGCGATGATCGCGTCGATGTACCGTTCTATCGCTTGCAGAGGTGGTGTGTCGCTCTCAAAAATTTCGGTGCAGTCGACGAGCGCAGACCGAACATATCGATCGAGCACCAGCCGATAGAGAGCCCGCTTGTCACCGAAGGCGTTGTACAGGCTTGGACTGGTCAGTCCTGTGCCCTCAGCCAGATCACGCATGGACGTGGATTCATACCCGTTCACCCAGAAGTGCTCAGTCGCCTTGTCCAGTACCGCCTCTTCGTCGAACTCTCTCGGCCTCGCCATTTTCGTGCAACTCCCTGAATTTCCATTACTCGCGGACGGATTTTAGCACGATCGATACAAAACTGGTGTGTCTGATGCTGCCGTTCGCGTGAGAACAGACACCTCATGACCCTGTTTTATCACCACCGTTACAAAATTCATTGCACGTTTTATTACACACGTTATAAAATACAATCCGTCGATGCCGCATCCGGTCCAGATCACTGATATACGGCACGACTCCTTTACGTGCGGTTCCCTGCCGGGCGGTTCGCCGCCGCGCTGTGAGTCGCCCCCAACGAGAAACAACCTGGAGTACACAGATGAACGAGCACGCCAACGTAGAAGGGATTTATCCCGTCCCGGCCGTGATGCAGACGAACACGATCGAAGCCGACGGCGCATCCGCCCGGCAAACGTTCCCTCACGCTGAGAAACCGAAGAACTCCGCAAGCGTCTGGTCCGCGTTCTCCCGCACTTTTCGTCGAGTGGCGGTCGGCTTCGCCGCCAGCCTGACGCTGGGCGCCCTGTCGGCGCACGCTGCGATCACGCCATTCCCGGCCGATTTCCGCAACTCGGAGGTGGTGAATGGCGACGCGACGATCAACGTCCGCGTCGGCGGTCATGGGCCTGCCGTTGTGTTGATCCACGGCTTCGGCGAGACCGGTGACATGTGGGCGCCAATGGCCGCGGTACTCGAGAAGGACCACACCGTCGTCGTGCCAGATCTGCGCGGCATGGGCCTGTCCTCGCACCCCGCCGGCGGCTATGACAAGTGGACGCAGGCCGGCGACATCCAGGCAGTCCTCGACAAGCTCGGGATCGACCACGCCGACATCGTGGGTCACGACATCGGCGTGATGGTCGCGTATGCCTACGCGGCGCGCTATCCGGACAAGACAAACCGTCTCGTCGTCATCGACTCGCCGATCCCCGGTATCCCGCCGTGGGACCAGATCGTGCGCATGCCCGCGCTGTGGCACTTCAACTTCGGTGGCCGTGACGCCGAGCGTCTGGTTGCCGGCCGCGAGCGCATCTATCTCGACCGCTTCTGGGACGAGTTCGCCGGCGACCCGTCGAAGATCGATGAAGCGACTCGCCGTCACTACGCCGCGATCTACGCGAAGCCTGGTGCGATGCATTCCGCGTTCGCCCAGTTCCTCGCGATCGACCAGAAGGACGAGGCCGACAACCTCAAGGCGATGCAGACGAAGCTGACGATGCCGGTGCTCGCCATCGGCGCCGAAAAAGCGTTCGGTGCCAACGTGGGGATCATCATGCGCAACGCGGCGACTAACGTTCAGGAAGTCATTATTCCGAACGCGGGCCACTGGCTGATGGATGAAGCGCCCGCGCCGACGATCGCCGCGGTGCAGGAGTTCCTTGCAGTGCATTGAATTCGGTGACGGCGCTTTCGCTCAGGCCGTCGGTATCGCGATCCTGCTTTCCATCCACTCAACAATTCTGATTTGCCTTCGCAGCTTAACCACTCAAGGATTGATCATGCGTTTTCCCACCTTACGCTCTGTCGTGGCGCAAGCCATCTCCGCGCTGTGTCTGCATACCATCACCGCCGTGCCTGCGCTTGCCGCGCCTGTGAAGAATATCGTCGTGGTCCACGGCGCATTTGCCGATGCCGCGGGTTGGCGTCCTGTCTACAACATCCTGACGAAGGACGGTTACCACGTGACACTGGTACAACAACCGCTGACGTCATTCAACGACGACGTGACCGCCACGAAACGTGTACTCAATAGTCTTGACGGTCCTTGCGTACTCGTCGGCCATAGCTATGCGGGCACCGTTATTAGTGAGGCCGGGAACGACGGTCATGTGAAGTCGCTGGTCTACATCGCCGCACATGCACCCGATGCGGGTGAAACCATGGCGGACAACAACAAGAAGTACCCGGGCACACCTGTATCTATCGTCGGAACTCCGGATAACTTCGTTTACCTGAAACCGACCGACTACCCATCACAGTTCGCACCTGACCTGCCCCGCGCCCAAGCCGAGTTCGAGGCGCATGCACAGATCCCGCTTGCGGCATCCGAATTCTCGGCGCAGGTTTCCGATCCGGCATGGAAGACGAAGCCGAGCTGGTACATGGTCGCGACGGCCGACAAGATGATGAGCCCGAACCTCCAACGCATGTATGCAGCACGCGCTCATGCGAATACGGTCGCGATCGACGGTGCAAGCCATGCAGTGTTTGAATCTCATCCGCGGGAAGTCGCTGCACTGATCGAACAGGCAGCGCAGCACTCAGGGGAATAAGCAATCGCGATTCCGGGCAGGCTATCGGTCTTGTTGCTACCGATGCGCTTTCACCGCAGCTCACGCCATCAAGACGCCTCGGGTTCCCGCTGGAACGCCGCTGCGACGACAGACAGCGTCAGAATTCCGACCGAGAGCCACAAGCCCGCACGAATGCCCGAAGGTCCATCGGAGAGCGCACCGCTCAGTATCGGACCGATGCACTGGCCCACGCCAAACGCCACGGTCAGTGCAGCAATGGCAGCTGTCCATGCGTGAGGTTGTGCGGCCCTGCGCGCGAAACTGGTCACAGCGGCGACGACCGCAAGAAACGAACCGCCGAACAGAATTGCCGACAGGTAGGCACCCGCGGCAGTGGGCCAGGTGAGTGGAAGCACGGCACCGACGGCAACCATGGCGACCGTCGCAGCCGTCCCCCAGCCGCCTTTCAGATGACCAAGAACGGGGCCCCACGCGAACGCAGCAACGATAGCGGCAAGACCGAGAACCGACCAGAAAGTCGTGATGCCATAGCTGTTGAAACCGACGTTGCTACGCAGGTACGCAACGATGAAGGTGGCATAGGTGATATACCCTGCACCGTAAAGACAGTACGACAGCAGCTTGCACACCATGAACTTCACGGACCAGCCGCCGCGCGCCCTGGTGGCGTGATGCGCTGGCTCGGGTGTGCGGCTCAGCACAAGCCATCCGTAGATCGTCGCGAGTAGCGACAGGCCACCCAACGCGAGCCAGCCCCCTCGCCAGCCCGTTGCCGATAGCAGCGGCGGAATGGTGAGCGCCGAGGCCATCACGCCCAATCCTGCACCCGCAAAGTACACACCGAGGACAGTCGGCGCGCGAGACTTGCTGCCCCCCGCGGCGGCCGCAGAGGTCAGACCAGCACCCGCAACGAATGCCAGCGCACCCGTTACACCCGTCAAGGTTCTCAGCACGAGCAGCAGCGTGAAATGCGAAGTCAGGCCAGTTGCACCGACGCATAACGCTGTTAAGAGCAGTCCAATCGCAAACACGCGCTTGTTGCCGATCCACCGGCCGAGCGGTGCGGTAATCAGTGCTCCCGCCAGATAGCCCGCAGCGTTGGCCGTATTCATCGCCCCTGCGTCGGCAAAGCTCCAGCCAAGCCCCGAACGCATCAGAGGAAGCAATAGCGCGTAAGCAAAGCGCGACAGTCCGAGCGCCACCGCCGGCCCCATCGCGAGACCAACCACGACCCAGAGAGGCGTCAGCGCGGCATCAGCGGTGGAAAAATCCGCTTGCCCCGCACGGCTCACCGATGACGAATGCGTTTTCTCACTCAATCCGACGCTCCTGGTGGCCATACTTTAAACCTGCGCAAAGCCACCGTCAGCCTGAATGTCGGCTCCGTTGATAAAGCTGGCCGCATCGGAAGCAAGAAAAGCCACGATTGCGCCCATCTCCTCTGCTTCCCCCGCGCGCCCCAACGGAACCGCGCCGACGATGTTCTTCATGTAAGCGTCCTTAGCCGCTTCGTCGACAAAGGTGGCCTTCACCAAGGGCGTCATGATCGGTCCTGGACTGATGGTGTTGACACGGATGCGACGCGCCTTGAGCTCCGTGGCCCACGTCCGCGCAAAGCTGCGAATCGCGGCCTTGGTCGCGGAATAGACCGTGCGCGCGGGCAAACCCTTCTGTGCCGTCGCGGACGATAGCAGGATGATCGATGCTCCATCGCTCAGCAACGGTAGAGCCTGCTGAACCGTATAAATGACGCCCTTGAAATTGATCGCGAGCTGGGAATCGATGCCCTCTTCGGTAATCGAACCGAGTGCTTCTCGCGTCTGAACGCCGGCATTCGCCACCACGATGTCTACTCTTCCCTTCGCTACGCGAACCGCTTCGTAGACGCGATCCAGCTCCGCCTGTCGGGACACGTCGGCCCGCAGCGCCACCACATCGCCGCCAATTTCGGCGACCGCTGCATCGAGTATCGACTGACGCCGACCTACGATAAACACGGAAGCCCCCTCTTCAACCATCCGCTTCGCGGAGGCCAGACCGATACCTTCACCGCCTCCGGTAATGACGGCAATTTTGCCTTGCAGAGATGCGCCCATCGAACACTCCAATTCTGTGATGATCGACATATAACCACGGGCGAATGGACGAAGCAAGCGAATTATGTAATGATCGGCACAGATCATTGGAATGGATTGGTATGGCACGACCTCGCGACTTTGAAGAAGAAGAGGTGCTCGATCGGGCGATGGAGGTGTTCTGGCGCCATGGCTACGACGGCGCCTCCATGGCCGAGCTGACGAAGGCCATGGAGCTGAGCTCGCCCAGCATCTATGCTGCGTTCGGCAGCAAACGCGGCCTCTTCGATGCAGTACTCACCCGGTACCGCGAACGACGTGCTGGACACCGGCAGCATCTGCTCGGTGACGCCACTGCTCGCGAAGTGGCCGAGCGTTTTTTGTTCGGTGCAATCGAATGGCTCGTCGATCCAGACGAGCCTCGCGGGTGTTTGCTGATTCAGGCCGGAACGGCGATCGGGGCGGACAACGAAGATGTACCGCGCGCCATCGTCACCCTGCGCGGCAGGACGAAGGAATTACTGACCGAACGGCTCGCGCGTGCGCAACAGGAGGGGTATCTCGCCGAGTCCGAAGATCCCGCGGCGCTCGCCCGTTATCTGCTCATGGTGTTCAATGGTCTGGCTCTGCAGGCAGCGGAGGGTATGTCGAAGGCGGAACTCACTGACTCCGCCGAACGCGCGTTGATGAGTTGGCCCGCTCGGCCTCGCCGCAAGTCTGTTGCGGGTTCAACAAGGCGCAAAGTTAAACAGTAACCGCGCTTAAGTGACGCTCCGCGACCTCGCGCGCTTTTTCACGGGTGGAGCGTTATTTCGTCGCGCGGGTTTGCTCGAAGCGCGATGACCTTCCACTTCTCGCAAGACATCGATAAAAGCCCTTAACGCGGCCGGTACGAGACGGTTGCCCGGATAGTAGAGGTGCTGACCGGAAATAGGCGGTGTCCATTCCTTCAAGACGCACACAAGACGGCCGCTATCGATCTCGTCTTGCGCCGTCTCCGCCCAGACATACGCGAGCCCTATCCCTTTCACTGCTGCGTCGACCATCAGACCGACGTTGTCTAACGTGATCGGCCCCGATACCTCGACCTTCAGCGGCTGCCCCTGTCGTTCGAACTCCGATCGATACATCTTTCCACTCGGTAACCGAAAGCGGACACATCGATGGTTGCCGGCCGCCGCCGACGATTGGCCGATTTCAAGAAAAATTTGGCCGACCTTGCCAATGACCAGGTCTCCGGTTTGAAAGACACTTACTCCAATTTTGGGTGGTTAAATATGACCATTCAAAGTTCACAGGAACATGCAGATTGCATTCTCCCGGCCTCCTCGGCTGGAGACACTTCTGCACGGACGACCAGATTCAAATAACTACATAAATCCAAGTGATGGAGAGAGACAATGAACCACCTGGAGTCCGTGAGCAGCGGAAAATCCACCACTGATACCCCGTCGGCAACCGACACGCTATTTGCAAAGATTGCCTGGCGTATCGTTCCGCTGCTTTTCCTCTGCTACGTGTACGCGTACGTCGATCGCGTCAATGTCGGCATGGCGCAACTGCAGATGAAACAGACGCTGCCGTTTGGCGACCTGTCGTACAGCATCGGCGCAAGCATCTTCTTCGTCGGCTATCTGCTTTTCGAAGTGCCCAGCAATCTGATGCTGGAAAAAATCGGTGCGCGCAAGACGATGCTTCGCATCATGCTCGGATGGGGCGCCGTCAGTACCTGCCTGATGTTCGTGCGAAGCGAACCCGTGTTCTATGCGTTGCGCTTCCTGCTCGGTGCATTCGAAGCGGGTTTCTTTCCGGGCGTGATCCTGTACCTGACGTACTGGTTTCCCGCTCAACGCCGCGGTTCGATCATTTCGATCTTTCTTGCCGCGCCGGTTCTTTCGCTTCTCGCGATGACACCGCTGAGCGGTGCGATCTTGCGGGGCCTCGACGGTATGGCAGGTCTGTACGGCTGGCAGTGGCTGTTTCTGATCAGCGGCCTGCCGGCGGTTCTGCTCGGCATCGTGACGTTCTTTGCACTTAGCGACCGGCCAGAACAAGTGGCCTGGTTGACGGACAGTGAGAAGAACATATTGCGCAAGCAGCTCGATTCCGAAACAACCGGTGTCAGCACTGCCGCGCATGCGTCGATCAAGGCGCTGCTGTGCGACCCCAAGGTCTACATACTGTCGCTCGTGTATTTGCTATTCATCGGCTGCGTGTACTCGATGATCTTCTGGACGCCCACGCTCATCAAAGGTTGGGGTATCGACAATCTGTTCTGGGTGGGCATCTATTCGGCGATTCCCTATCTATGCGGCATTGTCGGTATGACGCTGTTCGGTCGGCATTCCGATCGCACCCGCGAACGGCGCTGGCACTTCACAGGCGCAGCCGCCCTTTCCGCCGCGGGCCTGGGCATCACGATCGTCGCGCACGGTTCTTTCGCTGTGTCGCTGCTAGGGCTCTGCGTGATGACGACTGGCATGGTCACACTCACGCCCGTGTTCTTTACGGCCGTAAGCGAATATGTGCCAAAGAAAACGGCCGCTGCGGGCATCGCGTTGATCAGCAGTCTCGGGAATCTCGGCCCAAGCGTGATTCCGCCTGCGCTCGTCTGGGTGAACGGCAGGACCGGCGCACCTTATACGAGCCTTGGTTTGATCATCGCGATGCTGTTGTTGTCGGGCGGACTGCTGCTGATCGCGCTTCGACCCGCACACATAGCGCGTACCACTGCGGCTTACGAATCGACCTGACGCATCCCCGTGTCGCGCCGGTACGCACCCGGCGCCACGCCTGTCCAGCTACGGAACGCACGATAGAACGACGGGATATCGCCGAAGCCGAGTCCTTCGGCAATTTCCGAAATCGGGTCCTCCGTTTGCGTGAGTCGATGGATTGCAAGGTCGCGCCGCAGTGCATCCTTGACCTCCTTGACGGACATGCCCTCCTGTTCTAGCCGACGACAAAGCGTTCGCAGGGACATGTTCAGCGTTTTGGCGATGTCGGGGACTTTCATCGAACCCACGCCGCCTTCGAGCAGGCAGGTCCGCACCTGATGCGCCACCGGTTGCCTGACGGAGGGCGAGCATAGCCAGTCGCGTGGCTGACGGGAAAGGAACGTTCTGAGGTCGCGTTCGGTGCGATGGAATTGCAGATCCAGTAACGATGCATCGAATGTCATCGTCGTCATCGGGCAATCGAAATTCAGCGGCCCTGGAAACAAGCTGTAGAGATCGTCGAGATAGGTCGGTGCGGGGAACGAGAAGTTGACCGCCATCAACGGAATGTTTCGACCGATCAACCAGGAACCGACACCGTGAAATACCTTTAGCGTGAGCTCCAGACCCATCGGCCGGCATCGTCGCGGCCCGTCCGGTTCGCGTAACGCGATCGATGCGAGCCCGTCGTTTCGCGAGATCAGGACTTCGAAGTCGTCGCTGAGCATTTTGAGCAGGCGGGAATAGCGATGCAGTGCGATGCCCGTGGTCGGCGCCGCGATGATGCTGTACCCCCCAAACTTCATCGTGCCGCCCGGCATGGGTCGGGACAGGAGGCCGAGCAGCTCGTCGTTTCTTGCGCTCGCCATCAGCCGGTATAGCGTCGCGAACTGGTCCTCGGTGACGCGTCCGGTGCTGGACGTCAAGGTATCGGCAGCGATGCCTACCTGGTCCATCAACCGTTGCTGCGTCGGGAGATCCGTACCCGTTTCGCTGAAGAACGCTTGCAGAAAACGGGACGACAATGTCAGGCAGAGTGACTCGCTGGATGGGCGCATATCGCCTGTATACACCATTCCCCTAACAACACGCCACGTCTGGCCTCCAGCGTTCCGGACGATCTATAACACCGTCGGCGACGGGCCGGTCGAGGCCCGCCGGTTCGACGCGGCCACGGCCTGCTCAGTCTCGTTGTTCCCCTGCACGTTGCCCGCTTCGGGAACGATCGAACCGTTGCGATCGGTAACACGCTCGAGCAGACCGGCGAGCCGCTCCGGTACGTCGATACCCACCCCGACGTACAAGCCCTCCGTGAGCGTGATATGCGCGGCCTCGAACGTCCCGGCTCCCGCACAGAGAATGGTGCGCGTCGGCGCGCTTTCGTGAGCGAGTACCAGCATCGCGGGGACCACCGCTTCGGGCGACAGCATGTCGGCGAGATTGTCCTGGATCAATCCTTCGGTCATCCGGGTCGCCGCCGTCGGTGCGAGCGCATTGACATGGATGTTGTACTTCTTCCCTTCGATCGAGAGCGTCTGCATCAGGCCGACCAGCGCCATTTTCGCGGCGGCGTAGTTGGACTGCCCGAAATTGCCGTACAGACCCGACGATGACGTTGTCATCACGATGCGGCCATAGCGTTGCTGCTGCATGATGTCCCACACCGCTTTCGTGCAGTTGACCGAGCCCATCAGATGCACGTCCATCACGAGGCGAAAGTCGTCCAGCTCCATCTTCGCGAACGTCCTGTCGCGCAGGATGCCGGCATTGTTGATGAGCACATCGACGCGGCCCCATCGACTCATCGTGTCGGCGACCATCTTTTGCATCGCGTCGAAATCGGTAACGGACGCTTCATTGGCGATGGCCTCACCGCCCGCGTGCCGAATCTCGTCGACGACCTGCTGAGCCGCGGTTGTAGTGAGGCCGGACCCATCGCGCGAATCGGCCGGATCGTTGACGACCACTTTTGCACCACGCGCAGCCAGCGCCAATGCGTGTTGCCTGCCGAGTCCGCCGCCGGCGCCGGTCACGATTGCAACGCGTTCCTTGAAGTCGATGCTCATTGTCTGGATTTCTCTCTGTCCGGGTCGGTGCTAGTCAGTGCGGGTCAGTCGTAAAGACGACGTGAAAAATTACCCTGCACGAAAGGCTTGATTTCGCGCACGGCAAATTCTCCGTGCGTTTATTTCCGGGGTCAGCGAGGGGTTTCCCGAGGTTTGTATCGATTGGCGCGTTTTGAAAAAAGTTTGGCGAATCGTGCCAATGACGAGGTATCCGATCTGACTGATACTCGCCCCGAGACAATTCCGGCACAGGAATTTCTTTGGCCAAAAAATCAATTAAAAATGGAGACTTCAACGATGAACTCACATCGCCGCATTGCTGGCGCGGTTGTGCTTTGCACGTCGCTTGCCGGCGTCGGAACGGCCGCTCATGCGCAGGGCAGCGTGACGCTCTACGGCATTGTCGATAGCGGAATTTTATATACCAGCAAGACGCTTAACCCAGCTACCGGACAGAATGCCGGTCACCAGCTGTCGGTGATCACTGGGGGTTTGAGTCCGTCGGTCTTCGGTCTGAAGGGAACGGAAGATCTTGGAGGTGGAGTCCATGCAATCTTCAACCTTGAAAGCGGTATCAACCTCGCTAACGGCGGCGTTGCCGATTCGAACGGCAATTTCTTCGGACGCCAGGCATGGGTTGGCCTGACGAGTGACATGGGTACGGTCAAAGCGGGCCTGCAATATTCGCCATTTGCGTTGTCGCTGATTGCCAGCGATCCGCGCAATGTGTCCTTTTTCGGCAGCGGCGTCCCCATCTATATCGGCGGGGTGTTCGTGACCGGCATCTTCAATTCGAATGCCATTTCGTACTCGAGCCCAACCATTGCGGGTCTGCAAGGCAGTGCAATGCTCGCCCTCGGGGGAACTGCGGGTGACTTTCAGGCTGGCCGGCAGTACTCGGCGAGGCTGAGCTACAAGCTCGGTCAACTCGTGATCGATGCGGCGATGTACAGCGGGAACCCTGGTGGTACGGCCGCGTCGACACCCACGCCGAGCACGGTCGCGTTCTCCGGTCGCACCATCGGCGCCAGCTATCACTTCGACAGCCTTACGGTGAGACTCCTGTTCGTCAATTACAAGATCGCTGGGTCTTTCGACAATCGCGTATATGGCGGCGGGTTCAGTTATGAAGTCACGCCCACCGTGAATGTCGACGCAGGCGTGTGGGCCACCAGCGACGGCAACGACACCAGCAATCACTCGATCATGGCGGCGACCGGCCTGACCTACAGTCTTTCCAAATCGACAGCCTGTTATGGCCAGTTCGGTTTCGTCAACAACCACGGAGCGATGAACACCGGGTTGTCCACCAACGGTGCGCTTATGGGCGTGCGAGGATCGACCTTCGGTGCGGACGTTGGCATTCGCCATCTGTTCTAACCGCTCCAACTTTCGATGTGGGCACACGCGTATCTATCGATGATATCCGCCGGTCAATAAAAACAGGAGACAACGTATGTCCGTAAAAATCTTTCAAGCGACAAGTGCTGCGCTCGTGGTTGCCCTGATCGTATCGGCATGCGGAGGCAGTGTCGGTAGCTCTACGTCGCCCACTTCATCTCCTGTCGCTTCGTCGGCTGCGGAAGGCTCGCTGCTGAATAGCCCGCCGCCGCGTACCGCGTCTCTGAGCGCGGCCGCTTTCACCGCTGTGCTGCAATCGAGTCTGTCCGGTTTGAGCCTGCTGCAAATGGCCGGCGGTACGCTGGCCTGTGGTGTCGACGTGCACTACGTGCAGTATGCTACCGTGGGCGGCGCCGGCGAAGCCACGACGGCATCGGGCGTGCTGATGGTGCCGACCGGCAGTGGGCCGAACTGCACAGGCCCTCGCCCGATTGTGGAATATGCGCACGGCACCAACATCACGAAAAGCTATAACCTCGCCGCCATCACCGATCCCACCAATCAGGCTTACCCCGAAGCACTTCCTCTCGCCGCGCTGTATGCCGCGCAGGGCTACGTCGTCGTGGCGCCTAACTACGCCGGCTACGACAGCTCGGCGCTCGCATATCACCCGTACCTGAACGCGGCTCAGCAATCGAAAGACATGATCGATGCGTTGAGCGCCGCAAAGGCTGCGTTGCCGTTGCTTGCCTCGCCCACTACGGCTAGCGGCAAGCTGTTTCTAACCGGTTACTCGCAGGGCGGCTACGTGGCAATGGCGACCGTGCGCGCGATGCAGGCGGCTGGCACGCCCGTCACCGCGTCGGCGTTTCTGTCGGGGCCTTACGCGTTAGCAGCGATGGCGGACCAGGTGTTTGAAGGCGAAGTGGACATCGGTGCCAATGCGTTCTTTCCGATGATCCTGACCAGCTACCAGAAAGCGTACGGCAACATCTATTCGTCACCCTCGGACGTCTACGAGAGCGCTTACGCGAGCGGTATCGAAACGCTGTTACCTGGTCCGTACAACTTTACGACGGTCGGTTTGAGCGGCAAGCTGCCAAGTGCGCTGTTCAGCAGCACGCCACCCGCCGGGCCGGCCGCGCTCCAGCCCGTGCTCGACGCCATGTCACCGCCTACGGGTACCGGCGCGACCGATGCGATATTCGCACTCGGTTTTGGCGCGAACAATCTGATCCGCAATGACACACGGCTCGATTATCTGCTCGACGCTTTCGCCAATCCGGATGGTGTGGCGCCGAAGCTCACGACGGGTGCGCCGGCAGCGGCTCCGCAGAATCCGCTTCGCATCGCGTTGAAGAAGAACGACCTGCGTGGCTGGACACCGACCTCTCCGGTGCTGTTGTGCGGCGGTCATCAGGATCCCGTCGTGTACTTCGCCACTAATGCCGATGCGATGAAACAGCAATGGGCCGGGCTCGGTTCGCTCGTGACGGAGCTTGACGTCGACTCCGCACCTGCATCGGACGGCTTCAACGCAGCCCGGCAGGTTTTCCTGACCGCAGAGGCGGCGACTGCTGCAAGCGGCGGTGCGATTGCGGTGATCGGGGCTTACCACTCTCCGCTGGTGTTCGATGGGTGCATGTCCGCTGCCGCTACCTTTTTTTCGGGTCACAGGAGCTGACGGGCGCATGGATGACGAGTTGGGATGGCAACTGATACCCCGTGAACATCCCTACTCGCATCAATCCCTCAGTCCAGTTGTCTCCACGCAAACGCCCGTCGCCGGGACACGGAGAATTCGATGCAGATTTTTCAGCAGGCCATATACCGCGTGATAGGCAGACGACGGCGGTCTGTCGTACGCAAGTCCGGCCTCCGTGTAGGTCGCTGCTTCGAGCAACACGACACGCGCTATGGCAATGCTGCGATCTGAAATTCTTCTTCTTGCGTTTGCCTTTCTCCGGCCGATGGCAGCCAACGCTTCGAATTCCTCGAATGTCAGCTTCGGTAGGTCGGAGTATCTGCAAGCACCAACGTTCCTCCGTTCGGTCTTCCCCGCCCCACCTTCTCCCAGGCACACCGGCGACTGAACGGTCGGGTCCTGTATTGCAAAGTGCATCAAGGTCTTGACTGCTCGTCGCGCTCCACCTTCCGATGTCGCACCTTGTGCGAATGACGCCTGCTTGTACGTCACACCCTCGATCATTACAGCACGCGCCATCGCGACATCGTCATCTGACATGACGTTCCAGGATTTTCCATATGCCCGTGCGATTCGCACCAGTTCGTCGAACTCATTGGGCGTGACTCGAGGAAGATCCCGATAGGGCATTGACTTGCCAATATTGCTATCCATGGGGTGTACGAAGCAAAGTGATCGATTCTCTTAAGGCGCTCCTACGCCCGTGTCGAAAATCTGTAGGGTTATCCAGGTCGGAGAAAAACACTTCTTGCCACCTCACTTATGAGGGAGCCCGTTCGCTTTTCTCCGTGAAACTATCACGACGCAATGTCTAACGTCATTGTCATGTTGCGCCATGTCATTTTCAGAATCGGCCATCTGGACGCCCCAGCCAAATCAAGATCACCTATAACACTATCGTTCATTGATGAATGCGAGAATCTCGTTTCCATAACTGTCGTCATCGCTTCCAAAACTCAGGACATTGGAAACGTGATTATGGCCCTCCAGGTAGACGATCTTTGGCATCTTGCCTCGTTGATTCGCAATGGCCTCTGCAAGACGAAGCGTTGGAATCGCAAGAAATGGAGGATCGAATTCCGAATAGCTCAGGAGCAACGGTACGTCGGCGTTACCGACGTGCCGCAACACCCCTCGGCTGTCATGACAGGACTCGTCTTCGCCGTAGTAGAGCGCGAAGCCCGGGGGCATCGGTCGTACGCTCAGGTCATAAACTCCGCTTGCGAGAACCGCGCGCGTAGCCAGAAGCGTTTCTTTGCGAACCTCGGGATGAAACAGATAGCTGGCAACATGCGCTGCTCCCGCCGATTGCCCGAACAGCGTGAGGTTCTCGGGATCTCCACCCAAGCCCTGCGCATGCGCGTGTATCCAGTTGATTGCATCGCGAACATCGTGCCCGCCCGCAGGCCACTGAGATTCAGGTGCGAGCCGATAATTCATCACGAAGGTCAGCACTCCGCGTTGTGCGAACCACCGACCGATGTTGCCATAAAATATTTCATCTATTTTCTTGTCGCCGGAGACAAAACCGCCTCCGGGAACGAACAGCAAAACGGGCGCGTGTCTCGCACCAAGGCACCCGTAAACGTCCATCTTCTGACGCGGATGATCCCCGTACGCGACATCGGGCGAAAGCGGAAAGTCATGCGTGCTGGCTGCGACGCAGGGAGCATAGAGCGCTCTTGTACGCGCGTTAATGTCCTGATCGAAAATCGCACCGAGTCTGGCGATTTCCCGTTTTACGGAAGTCATTGCATCGATCACTCACAACTCCGGCAGTAAAGTTCGGGCGCATAGCGTCACCCATGATTCACGAACCTATACGTCACTGAGTTCTTTAGCACGATGCCGCTTGCCGATCTTTTCGATGTCCGACTTGATCAGCAACGCGGTCAATTTCGAGTAGAAGCGTGACATCGTAAATGTGCCGCCGGACACAAAGAAGCCCGGCTGCCCGGTGCGTGTCCACATGCCCTGCATTTCGTTGTCCGGCCCTAACCCCCAGATCGGACCAACCCGCTGCGCAACCTCCGGACCGAACATGGCAGCAACCGCATCCTGGAGCGGACGATAACCGGTACCGAGCACAATCAGATCGGCATCGATGACTGTACCGTCGGAAAGCTCTACCTCCCGCTGGCCAAGCTGCTTCACGCCGACTCCCGCTTTCAGCTTGATCTTGCCTTCCACAATGAGTCCGGAAGCCCCTACGTCCAGATAGTACCCACCGAGGTAACGCACCAGTTTCATGAAAAAACCGGTGTCGTCTTCGCCGTTGTCGAGCAAAAAGCCAACCTCCGCCAGTCTTCGAAGCAGTTCCTCGTCGCCGTTCGCCATCACCTTGCTTAAGGGGCCGTGCGCTCTGCGTAAAAGATCGAATGGAATGGCGGCGACCATGAGGTCGGTGTCTTCAATGGGGCGGATGCCTTCGTCCCGGCGAAACGCGGCATAAGCTAGCGCGGCCTGCTCGACACTGACCACAGTGACAGACGAACGCTGCACCAGTGTTGGCTTTCCGCCGCGCAGATACACGTCCTGAGCGATATCGTGAGCGCTGGTACCGGCGCCCACCACGACGACCGATTTCCCCGACACGTCGACCGCGCTATTGAAGCGGCTCGAGTGAATGAGCTCGCCCTGAAAGCGGTCTTGTCCCGCGAACTCCGGAATACTGGGGATGCCACTCACGCCGATCGCCATGACGACATGCAACGGACGCATGCTTCGGATGCTCCCATCGGGCATCTTCAGACGAACATCCCAATGACCGGATGATTCGTCATAGCTGCCGTCGAGAAACGTCGTGCGGTTCCAGACATTCAACTCCATCGCCTCGGCATAAAACTCGAGCCACCCGGCAAGCTTGTCTTTGGGAAGGAAGAGCGGCCAGCTAGCGGGAAACGGAAGATAGGGGAGATGATTGCAGGAGATCTCATTGTGAAGCGTGAGTGAATGGTAGCGTGAGCGCCAGTTGTCGCCGACCCGTTCTGAACGGTCGATGACCAGCGTGTCTACATTCAGGTGACGAAGCCGGGCAGCAACCGTCAATCCCGAATGACCGGCACCGATCACCAGAACCTGCGGATTGCGGTCTGCATAAGCCTGCTCGTATCTCCGTCTGTCGAGCCAGTTGGCCGTAGCCCCTGGGCCTGAGCGATGCGTATCGCAATCCCGGTTCACAAGCGATTGTTCTGGAAAGCCCTTGATCTCCTGCACGCTTGTCAACAACGTAAGGGCGCGCCGCTGACCCGACATCAAGCGGAGATATCCGCGTCCAGTGATCGTATCGGTTTCATATCGAATGAACCTGCCGGAGACTCCGCCCACACCCGGAATCGTCTCCACCTGCACGTCCCCTTCAGCCGCAATCTTTAGCGTAATTTCATCGCCGCCATGCCCTGCGAGCATGTCCCGTATCGCTGCGTGACCCTGCGCTGTCTGGATCCGCTCATCGAAGGTCAGCATGTCGCGCCAATATCCCTCTTCGACAAAGAGCGACGCAACGCTGTCATAGTCTTTCTCCGCAATCGCTGCATTGAAGGACGCGCACCACTCATCGAAAACATCGTACTGCTCGCATACGGAAACGACTTCGGTGATCATCATTGTTCCTTTGAACTCATTCCGGAATTCGATTGCCGGTCACTCGTATTGAAGACCTTTGTCGGCAAGTACCTGACGCATCTGGTAAATATCGAGTCCAAGCTCGCCGGCAGCAAGCCGCGCGCGCTTCGCCTCTTCGTTCTTCTCTCTCACGCGAGCGGCCGCGAGAACCGAAGTCGCCATCGCGCGCTTCACAACACATATGCCATCGTCGTCCGCAACGATGACATCTCCAGCATCGATCGATACGCCGGCGCAGACGACTGGAACGTTGACCGAGCCCAAGGTGGCTTTCACCGTACCCTGCGCCGAGATCGTTTTAGACCAGACTGGAAATCCCATAGCCGCAAGATCACGAACGTCGCGCACGCCCGCATCGATCACTAGCCCCCGGCACCCACGCGCGAGTGCCGATGTTGCCAGCAGATCGCCAAAGTAGCCGTCATCGCTGGGACTGGTTGGCGCGAGCACGAGTACGTCGGTGGGCTGGAGAACTTCGATCGCCACATGAATCATCCAGTTGTCCCCCGGTGGCGCCGAAATGGTGATGGCGGATCCGGCAATGCGCGCGCCCGGATAGATCGGTCTGATGTGGCTTGATAACAAGCCGGTACGTCCCTGGGCCTCGTGAACGGTCGCGACGCCCGCCGTGGCCAGGCCGTCGATCACGTCTGGCCCGGCACGCTCAATATGTCGGATTACCCGGTGAATCGTCATGTTGCTTTCATCCTTGCGAGCGCAAAACGACCTATGCCGCAACGATGGCAACACGGATGGAGCCGATGCCTTCCAGTTCGCCGGCAACCTCATCGCCGGCAACCATCGGCCCCACGCCTGCGGGCGTCCCAGTAAAGATCAGATCGCCGGCTTTAAGCGCGTATTGCCTTGAGAGCTGGCTCACGATCTCAGCCGAATTCCAGATCATCTCGGCAAGATCGCCCCGCTGGCGAAGCTGCCCGTTGACGTGCAGCGATATGACGCCACTGCCCGGCAGTGGTTCACCGTTCAACGGAACGATGGCGGCGATCGGCGCGGAATGGTCGAAGGATTTGCCGATCTCCCATGGCCGCCCCGCTTGCCGTGCTTCAATCTGCAAGTCGCGCCGGGTCAGATCAATGCCGACCGTCAGCCCGAATATGTGCCCAGCAGCCTGCTCGACCTCGATGTCGGCACCCCCACGCCCGATTGCGAGAACCAGTTCGATCTCGTGCTGGAAATCGACCGTACCCGACGGGTAGCGGATCGCGGCGCCGTCTTCTACGATCGAATCGGCAGGCTTCTGAAAGAAGAACGGCTTCTGCCGTTCGTCACCGCCCATTTCGCGCACGTGCTCCGCATAGTTTCGGCCGACGCAATATATTCTGTGAACCGGAAAACGCTTGTCACTGCCCTTGATCGCCACGCTACTCACATGAGGAGGAGCGAACACATAGTCTTCTGTCTTAACCATTTCCACGCACTTCCCTAAAGATGTCGAGCTTTTCCTGAATGACACGGTCCGAGTAACTGAACAGCACTGCGTCCTCATCGGCCAGCAATGTGAAAGGGACCCAGCTTGGGACGACGAAGTGGTCTTTAGGCCCAAACCGGAAACGCACATTGCCAACCGTTGCGTCGCCCTTGCCTTCAACGACTGAGAACACGGTACCCGCGGTGCTCCTGTAGGGTTCGGTCGAGAATCCTTTGGGTACCAGCTGGATTGCAGTCGTGAGCGTCGGCATTGCCGGGCCGCCGGTGACGGGATTGATATAGACCATCTTGAACGCATGACAACTGTCGAGGTCCCGCGCACGGCTCAGCCGATCGAGTGCTTCCCTGCTAACGCGATAGGGATAGCTGAAAAGCGGCGACGTCTGTGAGGCCACCTTGTAATCGACTGGCAGCAAGTTGCAACCGGCCTCGGCGAACGATGCCCCCGGTTCGCGCGTCACCGGGTGCTCCCTGCCCGCGTAGTTCTCCCGGAAGCTTGCGCTCAGGATGTTGACGACATGCATGTCCAGGCCGTCGAGCCATACCATCGGCTTATCCGAATGATTGCCGTGATCGTGCCATGTCCAGGATGGCGTGATAACGAAGTCGCCCACCTCCATGACTGTTTTCTCGCCCGCTACGGCCGTATAGGCTCCGCTTCCTTCAACGATGAAACGCAACGCCGAGGCGACATGCCGGTGGGCCGGCGCCACCTCGCCGGGCAGGATGATCTGGAGTCCTGCGAAGAGGCTCGGTGTGATGCGGGACTGACCGGGTAAGCCTGGATTCTCAAGAACCAGCACGCGGCGCTCCGCCTCGTCGGTTGAGATAAGGTCACAAGCCTCCGCAAGATAGGGTCGTACGGCGGCATAGTCCCAATGAGCTGGAATCGCCCCCGACCTGGGCTCGTCAGTAACGAGGCCGTGAAGCACGCGCCAGAGCGGCGCCAGATTTTGCGTCCGGGCTTTCTCATAGAAAGCCATCCGCCCCACTTCAGCCTCTCGACTCACTGTCGGAACGAGGCCATCGGTGGTTTCGCTGGTCGTGACCATCATATCAATTTGGTTCCTGTATGAGAACATGTTCTCATTTATATACACATCGACTGAGTGAGTCAAGCGATCGTCGCCTGGCATCGACGGGATGTACCGAGGGAGATAAGATGCAGGCGATTCCCTTGGACGAACGTAAATGGCAACTGAGAAAAACGCGCAGGTAAAGTCCGCCGATCGAGTCCTCGACCTCTTCGAGCTTCTGTCGCGGTCGAGCCGGGGTATATCTCATAGCGATATCGCTGACCGGCTCGGCATTCCGAAAAGCAGTCTCAGCCCGCTACTACGCAACATGGTGTCGAGGGGCTACGTGATAGCCGGCGCGGACGGGCGCTCATATCAGCTTGGACCGCAGTTGCTGCAGCTCGTGAGAGCCGGACGAATAGCAATTGATCTCGCGAAAGAGGCGGAGATTTTCCTTCAGCATGCGACCCGCGAAGTTGCGGAAAGCAGTGCTTTCAACCAGTTTCAGGGCGATCAACTTGAGGTCGTTGCGACGGTCCTGGGCCCCCATCGGCTTGTCACGCACATGAAAGTGGGAGACGTCGCGCCGCTCTACGTTACGTCGGGTGGCAAAGCGATGCTCGCGTTGATGCCGGACGAGTTTCAGAAGGAATACTTTCGTCGGGTGCGATTTCAGGCATGGACAGAATCGACCATCGTCAGACGCGCAGACCTTGAAAAACAGCTAGCCGAGATCAGACAAACCGGGGTTGCCTATTCGCTTGAGGAATGGACACCCGGCATAGTGGGCGTAGGCGTTGCCGTGGTCGGGCCGGACCAGTGGCCGGTCGGCGCCGTGAACTTCGCCATACCCGCCACCCGCTTCGACGAAGCGTTGCGGCAACGCGCCGAGCACGCTTTGCGACGATGCGCTGCCGATATGCAGCGCCTCTTCTCCGACTCCGACGCACTTCCGGCCGGCACAGACGAGTAAGCCGCTGCAGGCGGCAAGCGATCTCGTAGCGTCGCAAGGAAGAGCAATACATTGCGTCGTGTGCACCGCGACGAGCAACATCTCCATCCAACTAAATATTGTGCACATACTAGAACTTGTTCTAATATGTGCACATCGTTGTTGCCTCACCTCCAATGCAACAACAACCAGTGGCCGGCATCTCCTGCCCCTGTGCTTTGTCAGCCATCGCTCAGCCAACCACACCAGGACGTCTACTGTGACCTCTACCGTGATCCCCAAGATCGACATCTTCAATCACGTGATACCCGCTGGATACCTGGCGGCGATAAAGCAGTGTTACAAGGACGGCGGACTCGTCAAGCGGTTGACCAATCTGCGCATGCTTTGGGACATCGACGCGCGAGCCGGAATGCTGGATCAGTGGCCCGAAGTTCAGCAGGTGCTGACGCTGGCAAGCCCTCCGCCGGAGGTGCTCGGTGGCCCATCGCAATCGCCTGGATTCGCGCGGATTGCGAACGATGGCATGGCCGACATCGTTCGCCGTTATCCTCGCAAGTTCCCCGCATTCGTCGCGGCGGTGCCTATGAATAACGTTCCGGAGGCCTTACGCGAAATGGATCGGGCAATTGGCCGTCTCGGTGCGCGTGGCATCGAGATCAAGACCAGTGTGAATGGGCGCCCCCTCGATGACCCGGAGTTCTACCCTGTGTTCGAGCACGCGAGCAAAGTACATGGCGTGCCTGTCTGGATGCATCCCATCCGGCCAGAGAGTTTTACCGACTACCCCTCGGAGTCGAAGTCCCGTTACGAGATCTGGCAGGTGATGGGTTGGCCATTCGAGACTACCGCCGCGATGGCGCGAATGGTTTTCTCGGGTTTGTTCGATCGCCTGCCGGAATTGAAGGTCATCACGCATCACTGCGGCGGTATGCTGCCGTTCTTCGCCGGAAGAGCGGAAACGCTATGGGCCCAGCTCGGCTCACGAACCGCGGGCGAGGACTATAGCCAGGTCTTGAAAGGCTTGAAGCGTCCGTTCATGGAATATTTCCGGATGTTTTACGGCGACACGGTTCTAGGCGGCTCGGCGTCTGCACTGCGCTGCGGTTTAGACTTCTTCGGGCCCGACAATGTCGTGTTCGCCAGCGATTGCCCCTTCGATCCCGAAGGGGGTCCCATGTTCATTCGCGAAGGCATTCACTCGATTGAAGGCTTGAATCTGCCGGACGACGTCAAGCGCAAGATCTACGTAGAAAATGCCGAGAAGCTTCTAAAGATCAAAGCGTTCATCACAAGCTAGTCAAGCAGCTCAGTTGCCCGGCACCAGAACGAGCTTGCCGCGAGCACGACCGGCCAGACTGATATCGAGCGCCTCGCGCCAGTCTTCGAGGGCGAAGGTCCGCGCGACCGGTATAAAGAAACGTCCCTTGGCCGCCAGTTGCCCGTGTTCGCCGAGCGCATCCCAGCGAAGCTTGAAGCCGCCTTCCGCTTTGACGTTCTCCGCACCGGTCCGCACACCGGTTTTCGCCGCACCGTCGAAGTCGGCGATCGTGATGACGCGCGTGGTGTCTCCGCCAGCGATCTCCACCAGGTCGGGCAGCGCGCCCGCAGAACCCGCTTTCAGGTTGACCGGCGCCACATCGATGAGAACATCGGGTGCTTCACCGACAAGCGCGCGGACTCGCTCTACCATTCCGTCACCGTGCGCCGCGACCAGCGCGCCCATGTCACGCAGACGATCCGCGAAGGTCTCGCCGGCCGTCGCGATAACTCGCGCGCCATGCATAACAGCCATCTGGACCGCGGCAAAACCCACCATCGTGCCGCCTCCATTGATGAGAACAGTCTGCCCTTTCTTGAGACCCGACCAGGCAAGGTAGCGGGCCGCCGTTTCGACGACCATCGGCAGCGCCGCTGCATCGACGTGCGACAGCCCGTCGGGAAGTCGATCCCAGTGGTAGAGGACGGCGTAATCGGCCGCGCCTGCGCTCGGGTAGTTCTTGAAGTCGGCCGGACCAAACACGGCGTCGCCTACGGCGACGTCGGAAACGCCGTCCCCTACAGCCGTGACGACTCCCGATACATCGAGTCCGATGCCACGTGGCAGCGCCTGGGCGGACAGCCCCCGGCAGAGCGCCCAGTCGGCCGGGTTCAGTCCACAGGCATGCACGCGCACCGCCACGCACCCTGCATTGGGCACGGGTATCTGCGCCTCCTCGAGCCGAAGTACGTCAGCAGGCTCGCCATAGTCGTGAAAGCGGATCGTTCTCATCTTCTCAGCGGTCATATATTCTCCGGGCGTCTACGAGATCCGAAGGCGCGTTGCTTAAATGCCTTAGATCCGCTACAGTCGGTCGACACCATATTTTATGTCAGTGACTGTCAGTAAACATACGGTTTATGTCAGTGACTGTCAACAGGAGCGTTCGCGAGCCGTGCCAAAAGATCGAGGAGACGTGCGTCGCCGCATGCAGGAGGCTGCTCTCGAGCTGTTTCACGAGAAGGGCTATGACGGGACTACTGCCGCAGAAATCGCCGCGCGCGCCGGCGTTACGGAGCGCACCTTCTTCCGCTATTTCCCGGACAAGCGCGAAGTGCTGTTCAACGAGGCCGCGTTGCATGCCGGCCTGAGCACCGCGATTGCCGAGGCGCCGCCCACCTTGGGTCCACTCGAGGTCGTGGTGTGGGCGTTTCAGTCGCTTGCGCCGATGTTCGAGGAGAACCTGCCGTTCGCCGAGCTGGGGCAAGCGGTGATCGCGCAGACGCCCGCACTGCAGGAGCGTCAACTCGCCAAATCGGCCGCGATCACACAGACGATCGCCGAGGCGCTTCAACTTCGCGGGATCGAGCCTGGAATTGCACGCCTCGCCGCGGCGACGGGGATGGCTGTCACCGGGCATGGCTTGCAGGCGTGGGTTCTGGAGCCGTCATCGCCGCTCGTCGAACATCTTGAGAAGGCGCTGCGAGCGTTGCGGGGGTTATCTTGACTTACTCCGCATCGATCGTCGGCACCCATTCAATACCTTCAGCGAACCACGCTTCCAGTTCTTTCGCGACCTCAGGTAGCGTTTCTCTCACTGCCTGGAAGAAGATGCCTTGCAACAGGTAACTCGTTTCGAGTCTGTAAAGACAGTCCTTCCTGGCGAGTGTCCATAACGCCATCACCGCGACCAGTTGCCTGATTGAATATTGCCGCGTCTGGTCGCCATATCTGGCGTTATCGGCAGCGAGCTATTCTGCTTCCACCTCAATGAGGTTTGGCTGGGTGCAGTTCACCCACCCGACTGAGCTGTTCGCACCGGCACTAAGACATGGAAACGACAGTCGCACGCATTGAGCGGTAGCGTGACATGCGCCGCGACTCTGGGGAGACTGACATCGGGAATGTCCGGGAGGATGCTGGATGCCAATTGCTCGAACTGCCGGACGATTGCCACATCGAGACGTTCAGTTAACCTATATATCGTTAGCTTGATTGGCGAACGCGCGACGAATTCGATCTGGTCCAGACACAGCGAACATGCGCCGCCATCAAGCGGCGCACCTCTGGTCAACCATCGATGACGCTAAAGCGAAAGTACCGTCACGTCGCCGCGAACTCCCCGATCAACCGACGGCTTCCACTCAACGCAGCCTCAACCGCTGACTCGCCCATGGCCAAGCCTTCGGCGCGAATGACGGTGACGTCCGTCAAGCCGATAAATCCGAGTGCGGCACGGAGGTAGGCTTCCTGGAAATCCATGGACTGCGCCGGCCCTTCGCTATATACCCCGCCGCGGGCGATAAACAGATACACTTTCTTCCCTGTAACCTTGCCTGCAGGGCCTGCGTCGGAATAACTGAATGTCACGCCCACCCGGATGACATGGTCGATCCAGGCCTTCAGTGTGGAACTGATCGAGAAGTTGTACATGGGCACGCCCAACACAATGATGTCGGCGCCAAGCAGTTCGGCAACCAGTGCATCGGACAACTGCACGGTCTCAGCTTGCTCCAGCGAACGCTGCTCCAGTGGCGTAAAGAATGCCCCCATCATCTGTTCGGTCAGATGCGGAACGGGAACGACTGCCAGGTCGCGCTCGATAACGATGTCGCCAGGATGTGAAGCTTTCCGTTGGCTCAGGAATTCGGCCGCCAACTGCCGGGACGTAGAGCCTGTGCTGCGAACGCTGCTGCTGATATGAAGAATAGTTGCCATGATTGATAGATCTAGAAGAGTTAAGTGCGGAATGAAATTAGCCGCTTCGAATAGCCACGCGGATAATTCGATTGATGTGGCAGAAGCGCTGGCACGCATGAATCCTATGTGCGACAGCCGTTATCGACTAGACCGTAGAAACGGATTGCACTCGTCCATGACTGGAGGTAATTCATGGTGGATCTGAACGACATTGCGTTGTTCGTCCAGGTGGTGCGTGCCGGGAGCTTTGCTGAAGCAGCACGTCGCGTGGGCATTCCGGCAAACACGGCAAGCCGGCGCGTGCAGGAACTCGAACGCGACCTCGGCATACGTCTATTGCAGCGCTCAACGCGTCGACTCACGCTGACCGACGCCGGCCAGACTTTCTTTACCCAGTGTGTCGATCAGATCGAGGCGTTGACACAATCGGCCCTCGACCTTGCCGAAGGCAGCGAGGTGCCCCGAGGAAAGGTTCGTGTCGCCGCAGTGGCTGATTTTCTCAACTGGTTTCCGGTTGCCTTTGTAGCCGAATTCCTCGCAACCTATCCCAAGGTTCAGCTTGAATTCGTTTTGAGCGACATGCGGGCAGATCTGCTTGGCGAAGGCATCGATATCGCATTCAGGGCCGGCAAGGAGATCGAGCCACATGTGGTCGCACGTCAGATTGGGTGGGGCCATTACACGCTCGTAGCAAGTCCAGCCTATATCGACGCGCGCGGCATCCCCGATTCACCTGCTGCGTTGTCGAAGCACGATTGCATTACGTGGCCGACAGGTCCGTCCGGTTTCGTAACCTGGCAACTCGAGGGTCCCGAAGGCGAGGTCGAGATTTCGGTGACCGGAAGATTCCATGCGAATAACGCGCAGGCCCATATCAATGCCGCTCTCGCCGGACTCGGTATTGCTCTGGTGCCGACAGCGATGGCCATCGCGCAGATCGACTCGGGTCGATTGCAAAGGGTACTGCCCGAGTTCGATCTGCGCGTCGGTTTCTATGCCGTCTACCTTAGCCGGCGACAGTTGCCCCGGGCCGTGAGTACTTTCATTGACTTCGTCATAAAGAAAATGCTCGATCAAGGGATGATTCCGCCTCTTCCCGTTGCCGGGCAAGGTAGCGAACAGCACTAAGCATTCCCCCTGCCGCCCACTTCACGCGAGACGCCCCGCCTCGCGCAGATGCTTGCCGATGCGTTGTATGCGCCCCTCGCCTTCGCGCAATGCCTCGGCACTCGTGTGTACGGAGTAGTGACCAAGTACCAGATCGTGCGGGTGCTTCACCGCGGAACCCAGCACGAATTCGGTGTCGACTTCGGCATGGAAGTCGATGGCCTCAGTCGACTCGTCGAAGACGGCGAGCACCCCGGAATCCAACGACTCGGGCGCGGAAAGACGCCCCTTGCCGACGGCTGCCCATGCGACGGTTTGCCCATCGGGCGGTTGAAATTGCCACCGTTCCCCCGCGCTTAATTTCACCGCCAGGTAGGTCATGGGAGAAGCTGTACGGATCGGGCTGCTTGCTGCGCCGTAGTGCCCAAGGAGCACGGCGGCCGGACCATGATGGTCGATTGCATCCGGAGACAGGTAGATGCTTTCCGCTTCTGCCAGCTCACGATCGGGCGGCAATGCAACCCACAGCTGGAAGCCGCGAACCCGTCCGGTCTCGCCGATATTACCGCCGTGCCACGCTCCGCCGCCCGCCTGCATCCATTCCATGCCTCCCTGCGGAAGCACTCCGATCTCGCCCGACGTGTCCACGTAGTTGATACTGCCCTCCTGGACCCAGGTGATGGTCGCGATACCCGAATGCGGGTGCATGTTGAAGCTATCGCTCTTCACCGGCCCCTGCGTGTCGAAGTAATCCAGAAAGACAAAAGGTCGCAGAAACTGACCGAGATCCGACGGACTCATCAAACGGGTGACCGGACCGTGCCACTGGCCCCGAGTGCTATGAACTACGGAGCGAACCGAAGTCGGTACTTTTTCGAGCGTACTCATGTTCTCTCTCCTGCGCGCGCAAGTTCGCCGTACGGGGAGCGCAGGCTATAAGCGACGAAGGCGCTGAGCAGTGCGAGGAGTGCAGCCGGAGCCGGATTGCCGCCGATAATCAACAGATGCGTCGCGAGAGCGCACACCATCGTCACGGCAAGCAGCAGTCCGCCCAAAAAGCCGGTTCGAGGAATGAGCAGCAGTACGGCACCGGCGACTTCGACAAGACCCGTGACATACCGGAACCATTGACCGAAACCGATGTGTTCGAAAATCTGGATCATCAGCGGCGCTCCGGCAAGCTTCGCGGCTCCGGCCGCACCGAATGCGAGCGCGAGAAGCAGGCGTACCGCCCACACGATTCGATTGTTGGTGGTTTTAGACAGAGCCATCAGGACTTCCTTGAGTTGATTGACACGACGGATTCATCTTTCCGATGAGCGTCATGCTACGTAGCGCGGTAACCCGCGACTAGCCGGTTAAACCGGATTTCTCTCGTCCATGAATGGATGCAATCTGTCTGCGGCTTCGTCCGGACAGTGACGGGAGTCAATGTAGGCACTCAGAGAACGTGTCCTTGGGCATCGAAATTCTCAGAAAAGCCGGCTGCGTAAATTGCGTGGTCTACGATTGCGCAACCGTAGTAGCGTTGAGCTGCGCCCCCAACTGCACGCCGTAAAACCCAGGCAACTGATGCAGGTTCGCCGGCGCCGATACATCTACCTTGAATTCCTTAAAGGCCCCTTCGAATTACGTATCACTAAGGTCACTTGCTCTCACTCAGCCATCGCCTCCCGGGCTACGCCGACGACTTCATCATCGCGACCAGCGCTTCAACCTTCACGCGGTCTATCTTGGCGTCACTAAAAAACTCAGCGACCTGCGCAGCAAGCATCGGCACACCATCGATCGCCGCCCGGTCCGCGGACGACAGGTTTGCGTCAGCCGCCAGCGCCGCACAAACGGGCTGCAGATCGGCGGCCAGCGCACTCAGACGGCATCCCTGCGGCCTGTCGATTGCTCGAAGGTCGTCACGATTTCGCGCTGCCTCGTCGAATGCCGCCAGCGCGAGCAAGCCAGCGGTCCAGATCCTGCCGTGACTCAGAAACAGCTGCGCTCCCGTCAAAAAATCCAGCCCCGCGGGCTGCAAAAACATCGGCTTGAATCCCGCAAGTCGATCCATAGCATAGAAGTTGGGAAGTGCCCGCACCGCATTCGGCGCACCCAGTGTCTGACGCAAGTCCGGGTGCCACCAGAAGTTCACCGATACTGCGACATCCGCGGCTTGCACCTGATGCCACCAGAATGCTGGCAGAAACAGCAGCTCGCCCGCATTGATCGTGAAGCGCACCGGAGATGCATCGGCGAAATCCGGGTAGCGGGCCAGATCGGGTTGCAACGCGTCGACGTGCGACAGATGCGCGGTCGCCGTGTCATGGTGATGCGGATGGAGACGCTCGCTCTCGTGTGGATCGAAGATGACGAACTGCTTGCTGCCATAGAGCTGCGCAAAAAAATTGTTCGAGTAGTCGAAGTGCAGCTGGGTAGTCGTGCGTCGACCGAACCACAAGTTAATGGCCGGCCGGGACGATGCGATCCATTCCGGAACGACCAGGTTGTCGAGCAGCTCGGGCAGCACGTCCGGAATCGACTGCTGCATCACGTAGATATGATCGCCCGCGTTTTCATCGAGCATGCGCCGCGCTGCATCGCCGAATTCGACCTCTGCCTTCTCGAACACATGCGACCTGTTGATGTCGTGAGACGCATCGAACAGATACCTCCCGTCGTGTGAGGTGCTCATCGTAACGGGCCGCGCTTTCGCTATCCGGGCAATATGCTCGGGTGCCCAGCGCTCCGCGATCTGCCAGTCGTGCAAAGCATCCGTAATGATGGTCGGTCGCCCCTGCTCGAAGAGTTCAGCGGAAAATTCGTTGCGGGTAACGCGTGCAATCATGGTGTCTCTCCTACCGGTAGTTGTTGGGTTGGGTCGCGTCATCATCGACAACAATGCGACATTCGCGATCGCCATAGCCTGCATGTGCCGCTGTCGCCCGTTTCACCAAACACCCTCCTTTATTGACTTGAAGATCTCATCCGCAACCCGGTCGGGCTGGGTACCGACGAAGTAGTGCTGGCCCTCCGGCAACACCGCCAGGGCCACCTTGTCCGACAGGCTCGACCATCCCCTGAACCGACGTGCATATCCTCGCGTCAGGGGATCATCCTGACTGACGATGCAAAGTATCGGAGCAGCGATCTTCCAATGCGTGCGGCGTCGCTCGTACTCGAAAGCTAGCCGGGTATCTCTGCGGAAATTACCCATCATGAAGGCGATGATTTCCGGATCGACTTCGCCGGCCACCCCGCCCCAGCGCTTCGTCAGCGCATGCAGTTTCCTGTCGCTGGTAAAACGCCAGGGGGCAGGAGCCGGCAGCGCGCGCAAAAGGCGCGGTAGCGGAAACGCGGCAGCAGCGGCAAAAAAGACGACTTTCCGCCCGCGCCGTTCAAGCTCATGCACCAGTTCAAGAGCAAGGAAGCTGCCCACACAGTGGCCATATACCGCGATCTCACCAGGGTCCGAAGCGAGTAGCTCGTCGGCACACGCCTGCGCCATCTGCTCGACCGACACGTAGTCTTGTGGCGCAGTGCCAAGCTCGTTGCCTGGCAGTGCAAGCGCGCGCACCGCAAGTGTCGGGTCGCGCAAACACAGCGCATCGGCGAGTGGCTTGAACACGGTGGCCGAGCCGCCGGCGTAGGGTACACACACAACCGTCAGTCGCGTCTGCGCCGCGCCGCGCGCAATCACAGGCACCAGCCCGTTCGGGCGATATTCGTCACGCGCAAGCAACGTCGCGAGCCCCGCGACCGTCAGCTGTCGATAGAAATCGATCTGCGAGATTTTCCTGTCGAACACGCTGCCCAGCCGGGTCAGCAATACCATCACCTTCAAGGAGTGACCGCCCAGATCGAAGAAATTATCGTGGCGCCCAACCTGATCGATACCTAGCAACTCCTGCCAGATGCGCGCGATCGTGGTTTCCGTCTCGCCCTGCGGTGCCTCGTAGGTCTGCGTGGTCATCGAGGACTTGTCCGGTGCCGGCAACGCACGGCGGTCCAGCTTGCCGTTCGGTGTCAACGGCAAGACATCCAGGCTGACGAATGCGCTCGGCACCATGTAATCGGCCAGTACCGCCGACAAGCGTTCGCGCAGTTCCGTCGGTGCCAGCGTCACCCCCTCGTGACTGACCACATAGCCCACCAGCCGCTTGTCGCCCGATGCGTCCTCCCGCACCAGTACCGCCGCTTCCTTCACCCCGGCGATCTGACTCAACTGCGCATCGATTTCGCCGAGTTCAATACGGAAACCGCGAATCTTCACCTGGTCGTCGTTACGCCCAAGGTATTCGATGCTGCCGTCCGCAAGCCATCGGCCCAGATCGCCAGTCCGGTACATCCGTGCCGACGGCGTCGCGCCGAACGGGTCCTGCATGAACCGCTCTGCGGTCAGGCCGGCGCGATTCAGGTAGCCGCGTGCCACACCGGCGCCACCGACGTAGATCTCGCCCGCTACGCCCACCGGTACCGGTTCACCCCGCTCATCCAGAACGTACATGCGCAAATCGGATAACTGTTTGCCGATCGGACTGCGGCCCGCGTGCCGTGCATCTTCCGCATTCAACGCCCGATAGGTCACGTGTACCGTCGTTTCGGTGATCCCATACATGTTCACCAGTTGCGTGTTCGCGTTCTGGCGACGCGCATACCACGGCTGCAGCATCGCGGGCTCCAGCGCCTCGCCACCGAAGATCACGTGGCGCAGTCGATGCGGCTGATCGCTTTCGCCTTGTGCCGCGATCAACTGACGAAACGCGCCCGGCGTCTGGTTGAGGATCGTGACGCCCTCCTCGTGCAGCAGACGGTAGAAGTCGTGCGGCGAGCGGCTCACCTGTTTGGGAACCACGACGAGGCGCCCTCCATGCAGGAGTGCCCCCCACATCTCCCATACCGAGAAGTCGAACGCAAACGAGTGAAACAGTGTCCACACGTCGTGCTCGCCGAATCCGAACTGCTGCGCGGTTGCCGCGAAAAGGCGCGGCACATTACGGTGTTCGATCATCACGCCTTTCGGCTCACCGGTGGAGCCCGACGTGTAGATGATGTAGGCCAGATGGTGCGAGCTCAGGCCCGGAACGACCGGGTTGTGGTCCGGTCCGGCGGCGAATGCGGAAGGGTCGAGTTCGATCAGCGGGACCGGGATGTCCCCAAGCACTTCCCGTACGCCTGCTTGTGCCAGCACCGCCACCGGCGCGCTGTCTGTCAGTACGTACTCGAGCCGCTCGCGCGGATAGGCGGGGTCGAGCGGCACATACGCGCCACCTGCCTTCAGGATTGCCAGGATACCCACCATCATCTCGATACCGCGCTCGGCGCACAGCGCCACGCGATCGTCCGGTGAGATACCGAACTCGCGCAGACGATGCGCTACCTGGTTGGCCTGTGCGTTCAGCTCGCCGTAGGTCAGCGATATCCCGTCGAACGTCACCGCAACAGCTGCCGGCGTGCGCGCGACCTGTGCCTCGAACAACTGGTGAACAGTGTGGTCCTGGTGCCGTGCGGCCTCCGCGGTGTTGAAGGTCTCCAGCACCAGCAGTCGTTCGTCTGCGGGAAGGACGGTCAGTGCACGCACGGCCGTGTGCGGTGCTGTTTCCAGCGCATCGAGCAGACTCTCCAGAGCAGTGCGCATATAGCCGCCCACTCGCCGCGCGTCGATCCCGGAGACCGCCTGAACCGTCAGTTCGAACTCTTCACCGAAATCGTCTACCGACAGCACCAGCGGATAGTTCGTCCGCTCATACGCTTCAAGCATCGCGATGCCCGGCCACAGATCCTGCCCTGCATGCGCCGCTGCGCGATCGCTATGCCTGTAATTCAGCAGCGCACTGAACAACGGCAAAGGCGCCGCTACGCCGCTGCAACGTTGCGCGAGCGCGAGCGATGCATGCTCGTGTTCGAGCAATGCCGCAAGCCGGACGCCCGTTTCCTTCACGGCCGCCTGCACGTCCTGCGTCCCCACGCTGACGCGCAGGGGCAAGGTATTGATGAAGAGCCCTGGCGCCCGGTCTGCTCCCGCTCCGCCCTGCATGCGCCCGAGCAATACCGTGCCGAATACCACCGTGTCGCGTCCCGACACCACCGCGAGCACACGGCCCCATGCGAGATGACACAGACTCGCCGCGCTCACGCCGAGCACCCGCGCCTGTGTACGCATGCGCTGAGCGAGCGTGCTGCCCAGCGGCAGTTTCGCCTCGGCAATGCCGCTTCCATCGCCCTGGACGTTTGTCAGTCCGAAAGGCAGCGTCGGCTCGTCCACGTCCTGCAGCATGTCGCGGAAGAACGCTTCATGCGACGCCTCGCTCACACCGAGCTTCGCCTGCGCGACATACGTGCGATACGGTATCGCAGGGGGCAGGTGCGCCGCCTCGCCGGTCAGCCACATCTGCACTTCCTTCTGCAGCACCGCCATCGCCACATGGTCCAGTACGATGTGATGGGCCATCAGCAGCGCCACCCAGCGGTCATGCACCTCGTCGTGCGCATACGCAAGCCGTATCAGCGGTGCCTCGCGGATCTCCAGCTTTGTGTGAGCCGTATCGAAGCGCGCCTGCAATTGCTGCGCAATGTCTCCTTCGCGCGGGTTCAAAACGATTTCGTCGAGACCCAGTGGCGCTTCACGCCAAACCACCTGCACCGGCGCATCGAGTCCATCCCACGCAACCGACGTCCTCAGGATGTCGTGCCGCGCGATCACGGCTTGTAGCGCCGCGGCAAAACCGTCCAGATGCGTGCGGCTCTGCATGCTGAACACTGCGTGCAGCACATACGGATCGCCCTGCGCCGTCGACAGATGGTGATACAGGATCCCTTCCTGCAACGGCGCAAGCGGGTAGATGTCCTGCACGTTGGCGGCGCCACCCGGCACGCCCGCGACGATCCTGTCGATCTGCTTCTGCGTCAGACTTAGCAGCGGCAGCATCTGCGGTTCGATCGCCGTGCAACCCGCGGCGATCAGGTTCGGCGGTACGACCACCTCGACCGGTTCGCTCACGGTGCCAGCCAGTGCCGCGACCGTCGGTTTTCCGAACAGCACGCGAACATTTGTCTGGAAACCCACCTGACGTAGTCGCTCGATCAGCGTGACCGCCAGCAGCGAGTGGCCGCCGAGTTCGAAGAAGTTGTCGTGCCGCCCGACGCGTTGCAGACCGAGCAGGTCCTGCCAGATTCCGGCAATCGTGGATTCGAGCGGCCCAACGGGTGCAGCGTATTCATGGCTTATCACCGCGCTGTCGTCGGGCGCGGGTAGCGCGTGACGGTCGAGCTTGCCGTTCGGTGTGAGCGGGAACGCCGCGAGACCGACGAATGCGCCAGGCACCATGTACTCGGGCAGCACACTGGCGAGCTGTTCGCGCACCGCGGCGATGTCCAGTACCGCTGGCTCTTGAGGAATCAGATACGCCACCAGGCGCTGGTTGCCCGGGGTGTCCTCGCGCGCGATGACAGCGGCGTCGCGCACCTGGGGCAAGGCGGCGAGCCGGGCCTCGATCTCGCCGAGCTCAATACGAAAGCCGCGGATCTTCACCTGGAAGTCGTTGCGCCCCAGGAACTCGATGTTGCCATCGGGTAGCCAGCGCCCGAGATCGCCGGTCCGGTACAGGCGCGCACCTGAGTGCGAGCTGAAGGGGTCACGCACAAAACGGGTGGCGGTGAGTTCGGGGCGGTTCAGATAGCCCCGCGCGACGCCTGCCCCGCCGATGTACAGCTCACCTGCCACGCCAATCGGAACCGGATTGCCGTGGGCATCCAGAATATAGATCTGCGTGTTCGCAATCGGGCGGCCTATCGGAACAATGCCGGTCTGTACCGATGGATGGGGATGGATTGCAGCGCAAACAGTCGACTCTGTCGGCCCATATGCATTGAAAATGCTGGCGCGATCCTTTTCGAAAGATGCGAGTGAATCAAGCCTGAGTGCTTCCCCCGCCGCAATATAGGTGATACCGGGTGCGGCTGATTCTTTTGACAGAAGGCGGAGAACAGATGGCGGCAAGGTGATATGCGTAATCGCGTAGCGACGCAGGGTATCTCGCAAGGGTGCCCCGGGCATGAGTTCATTGCGCGATGCCAGGCACAACGCCGCTCCGCTGCACAACGCCATGGCGATCTCGGACAAGCTCGCGTCGAAACTAAAGGACGAAAACTGCAGGACGCGACTATCTTGCTGTACGTTGAAAACGTTAGTCTGCGCGGTTACCAGATTGATGACGCCAGCATGTTCGACCATCACGCCCTTGGGGGTGCCGGTAGAGCCGGAGGTATAGATGACGTAGGCGAGGTGATGCGACTTCAGGCCGAGCCCTGCAGGCTCGAGGTTATGCTCCGGTTCGGTGTCCAGCGCGGGAGTGTCGAGCAGGATCACGGGGGCAGTGACGGAAGGCAGTGCCGGAAGCAGCGCGCTTTGTGTGAGCAGCGCGACCGGTGAACTGTCCTGCAGCATGAAGGCCAGCCGCCCGGCGGGATAGTCCGGGTCCAGCGGCACGTAGGCACCCCCGGCCTTGAGAATACCCAGCAGCCCCACGACCATCTCGAAGCCTCGCTCCACGCAGATGGCCACGCGCTGATCGGGCCGCAGGCCGAGCGCATGGAGGCGGTGTGCGAGCCGGTTGGCGCGTATGTTCAGTTCGGCATAGGTGAGCGACGCATCTTCGTAGACGAGCGCCACGGCATGCGGGGTCGCCTGCACCTGGGCTTCGAACAGCTGATGGATGAGCGCCTCGCGCGGGTACTCGGCGTGCGTAGCGTTGAACTGCACCAGCACCTGCTCGCGTTCGGCTTCGGGCAATACAGTGATATGTCCGACCGGCTCCGACGAGCCTGCCACCAGGGCCTGCAGCAACCCCTCAAGAGCTTGCACCAGGTAGGCGGTGATGCGGGTCGCGACAATACCGCGCACGCACTGGGCAGTGAGTGAGAAATCCGCGCCCAGGTCATCCACCGACAATGCCAGGGGATAGTTGCTCCGCTCCTCGCTGCCAAGAATCCGGATACCCTCCCAGGCAAGAGTACCGGCAGCTTCTGTCATTCCAGGTGCGCTGTGCCGGTAGTTGAGTAGCGCGGTAAATAGCGGCATGGATGGCGGCACCGCGCTGCAGCGCTGCGCCAGCGTCAGCGATGCCTGCTCGTGCACGAGCAATTCGCCAAGCCGCGTATGGGTATCGAGTATGGTCTGTCGTGCAGTGGTATTGCCTAGCGAGATCCGTACCGGCAGGGTGTTGATGAACATGCCCAGCACGCGGTCGGCACCTGCCGAGCCCTGCAAACGTCCGGACAGCACCGTACCGAAGACCACGTCGTCGCGCCCGGTGCAGCATCCCAGCACCTGGGCCCACGCAACATGGAACAGCACGGCGGGCGTCACCCCCAGTTGCCGCGCGTTCTCGCGGATGCGCCGGGCCAGTTCCGGATCGAGTAACAACCGCGCCTCGTCAAGCTCGCTGCCATCGCCGTGGGTGTTCAGGAAACCAAAGGGTATGGTGGGTTCTTCAATATCGCCGAGTTGTTCACGGAAATACGCCTCATGCTCGCCTCGCGCAATCGCTCCAGCCTGGGCGATAAAGTTGCGATAGGGCAATGGCGTGGGCAACTGCTGGCGCCGCTCCTGAAGCACGGCCTGCACCTCGCTGACCAGCAGCTCCACTGTCAGGTGATCGCAGACCAGATGATGATTGAGCAGCGCAAGCAGCCATTCCCCAGAGTGCAGATCGCACACCGCATAGGCAGCCAGCAGCGGAGCGCGTCGCAAGTCCAGGCGTAGATGTCGGGGGTCCGTGTGCTTGCGCAGTGCTTCGAGTACATCGCTGGCTGCGCTTAGATCGAGCTCTTCGACCGGCAGGGGAGCGTGGCGATGCACAACCTGTACGGGCTCGGGTAGCTCGTTCCAGTAAGCGGCACTGCGCAGAATATCGTGACGATCGACAACCTCCTGCAGGGCATCCACGAATCTGTCCAGGCGTGCACGACTATCGAAGGCCAGGATCGAGCGCATGATGTAAGCATCGCCCTCGCTCTCGAGCAAATGGTGGAACAGGATGCCCTGCTGCAACGGACCCAGCGGATAGATATCCTGGATGTTGGATGCTCCCTGCGGCACCTGCTCCACAATCCGGTCGATCTGTTCCTGGCTGAGCTGGACCAGTGGCAGCATGGCCGGAGTAATGGCGGTGCTGCCTTGCGGGATGAGATTGTCGGGGACCAGAAAGACCGGTGCGGGACGGTTGCGTCCGATCAGGCTGGCCAGCGTGGCCACTGAAGAGGTGGTAAATACCGAGCGCACATCCGTATTGATGTCCTGCTGGCGCAATCGCTCGATCAGCGTCACCGCCAGCAGCGAGTGGCCGCCGAGTTCGAAGAAGTTGTCGTGCCGCCCGACGCGTTGCAGACCGAGCAGGTCCTGCCAGATTCCGGCAATGATGGATTCGAGCGGCCCCACGGGGGCAGCGTAGACGTGGCTGATCACCGCGCTGTCGTCGGGCGCGGGTAGCGCGTGACGGTCGAGCTTGCCGTTCGGTGTGAGCGGGAACGCCGCGAGACCGACGAATGCGCCAGGCACCATGTACTCAGGCAGCACACTGGCGAGCTGTTCGCGCACAACGCCGATATCCAGTACCGCAGGCTCTTGGGGAATCAGGTACGCCACCAGGCGCTGGTTGCCCGAAGTGTCCTCGCGCGCGATGACAGTGGCGTCGCGCACCTGGGGCAAGGCGGCGAGCCGGGCCTCGATCTCGCCGAGCTCAATACGAAAGCCGCGGATCTTCACCTGGAAGTCGTTGCGCCCCAGGAACTCGATGTCGCCATCGGGTAGCCAGCGCCCGAGGTCACCGGTCCGGTACAGGCGTGCACCGGAGTGGGAGCTGAAGGGGTCACGCACAAAGCGGGTGGCGGTGAGTTCCGGGCGGTTCAGGTAGCCGCGCGCCACCTGTACCCCGCCGATATGGATTTCTCCCGCCACGCCGATCGGAACAGGATTGCCGTGGGCATCCAGGATATAGATCTGCGTGTTCGCAACCGGCCGGCCAATTGGAACGATGCCGGCATAGATTCCCGGGCGGCAATGCCAGGCGGTGACGTCAACGGCTGCTTCCGTCGGGCCGTACAGATTATGCAGTTCGACCCCGGGAAGCACTTCCGCGGTACGCAGTTGCAAGGTAGAAGATAGCGCTTCGCCACTGGCGAGCAGGCACCGCAGCGGGAAGTCGCGACCCACACGGACCTGTGCCAGGAACAGCTGCAGCATCGAAGGGACAAAGTGGGCGATGCTAATACCTCGCGCCTGGATAAGCCCGGCAAGGTATTGGGAATCCTTGTGTCCATGCGGTTTGGCGAGCACCAGTTGGGCGCCCGAGAGCAACGGAAGGAAGACCTCCCAGACAGAAACGTCAAAGCTTAGTGAGGTCTTCTGAAGAACCCGATCCTGCGGGCCGACGGCGTACTCGCCGCGTGCCCAGTGCAACCGGTTGACAACGCCACCATGCTCGTTCATCACGCCCTTGGGGGTGCCGGTAGAGCCGGAGGTATAGATGACGTAGGCGAGATGATGTGGGTTGAGACCGAGCTCTGCAGGCTCGAGGTTGTGCTCCGGTTCGGTCTCCAGCACCGGAGTGTCGAGCAGGATCACGGGGGCGGTAACGCGAGGCAGTGTCGGGAGCTGCGCGCTTTGTGTAAGCAGCGCCACCGGTGAGCAGTCCTCCAGCATGAAGGCCAGCCGCCCGGCGGGATAGTCCGGGTCCAGCGGCACGTAGGCACCCCCAGCCTTGAGAATACCCAGCAGCCCCACCACCATCTCGAAGCCTCGCTCCACGCAGATGGCCACGCGCTGATCGGGCTGCACGCCGAGCGCATGGAGGCGGTGCGCGAGGCGGTTGGCGCGTGCGTTCAGTTCGGCGTAGGTAAGCGACGCATCTTCGTAGACGAGAGCCACGGCATGCGGGGTAGCCTGGACCTGGGCTTCGAACAGCTGATGGATGAGCGCCTCGCGCGGATACTCGGCCTGCGTAGCGTTGAACTGCACCAGCACCTGCTCACGTTCGGCTTCATTCAACAGGGGCAATCGATCTACCGGTATCTCCGGATTCCTTAATCCTGCCTCCAGGATGCGGGATACGCCTCTAAAAAGATCCCTTATCTGGACTTCCTCGAAATACTTTAGATCGAACGCTATATTTATCTTGACCCTGTCGGCGCCGGCCATCTCCTCCACTGCGGAAATAGCTAGCGGCGTTTCCGCTATCAGGTTTGGGAATCTGATGAATTGAGCAGACGCACCATCAAAATTCAGACCCTCGCCTCGATGCTCATAAGAAAAAATGACATCGTAGATTTTTCTGAGTCGAGATCCCGGGAGATGTATTTTTTTATAAAACTGGTCTGCAGAGAATTTTCTGAATTTATAATCTTCACGCAGAATTTCTTTTACGCAGGAAATTACATGCAAAAAAGAAGCTTCCGGGGAAATATTGAATCTTGAAGGAATCAGATTTAAAAACAGTCCAATCGCCGAGGACTTCTCGCTACCCCATCGATCGACGACCGGAATTCCCAGAACAATATCTGACTTTTTATTTGTTATGGATAGATATACATAAAACGCAGCCAGTATGATATTGTATTTTGAGTGTTTATGATCTTGAGAGAAATTTTCTACCTGAGAAAAAATATTCTCCTCTATGATAAAACTTAACGAATCGTACCCGGATCTGATTTTATCCGAGTTACTGGCGACTCCAAAAAATGCTTCCGGAGGGGTGGCGTATTTATTAATCCAGTATTTTTGATTATTCAAAAATTCCGCAGTCTTGGTGAAATTATCTTCCTGCGCTGTAAAATTTAAAAAAGAAGAAGCTACAGCAGAGTGCGGGCGATTATTATACTCGTTACAGAGATCTCTCGCTATCACACCCATAGACCACCCATCACTAATTAAATGATGGATACGGAGCACAAGATAGAACAAATCACTCTTTATTTTTAATAATGTAACGTCCAGCAACGGCCAGTCGAACCAGAATATCTTGGTTCGCAATTTCCTGTTAACCCATTCAATAGCTTCACTTTCAGGGTTTGATGCCTGCGTAAAATCGAGCATCGACATGGGGATGTTCGTGCTAGATGAGATCTCTTGCCGGGGTAGCGGATGTTCTGATGTGGGCGGTAATATACGAATACGCAGCGCATCATGGCGCATGACGATTTTATCGAAAGCCTTGCTCAATCGATCCGCTTCCACTACACCTTCAATGCGTAAATGACCGCCGATTGTATACGCCAAAGACTCATTATTAATTTCCTCGTCAAGCCATATATCTCTTTGAGCTGATGAGAGTGGATATATGGCAGATCCGATTTTTTGATCGATGTAATTCATAAAAATCTCTCAATTTGGGATTGCCGATACCCTGCGCAATCCATTCCTGTACAGGGGCGCGCCCTTGTTTATCAAAGTCGCATAAGAAGCATCAAAATTCGGTCCTTCGTCCGGATGGGACATGCCACGCAAAAGGCATAATCTGTTCTAGCGAATCATTCGGGATCGCGAACGGCAAGATTTGACTTGTTTTGTGACGTTTGTCCGGCAAACGACTGACTATTCTCGTGACCTTCGACGATGTGGTGACACGCGTTCTCATGCAATGCCCAGAGAACCATCGTACTGCATCGGTTCAGCAGGCGATGTCAGATGTTTCTGGGACAAACATCACGAGGCAAGCCAGATTTAGTGCGCATCAATGTCAAATGAATCTGATGCCGGATGACTCGCTAGAACACGTTATGCAGATTTTGCGAAGCCGCTCACCCACGCCGAACGACAACCGCTCCGTTACCTGGTAACGATTCATGGCCATGTTCATATATCGGACGAGCACGCGTCGTCATTTCGATTACCTGCCACGTAATTGATGATTCGAGGCATGTCGATAAACTAGCCAGCATCTACTGCGGGTAGATATTCCCTGGATATCCGGGGCGACGAAGCACGGAATTGTTTTCGGTAGTCTTAACGCGCCTTAACTCCGCATCATGTAACGAAGCCGGGCCTCGATCATCTCAGGAAGCCGCGACATCGCGTTGTCGGGTCGCGGCCATCATCCCAAGCGCAATGAACGTCAGTATCAAGACGACTTGCGTGATCGCGAACGATGGAACAGCAAACGCTGCAGCAAGCTGCTCCACCCGCAGCGGCGGGTGGGCAAGCGAAGGAGTCACTTGCCTGAGTGTCGGCAAGAACTGGAACGCCGCGACCACGCCGGCAAACACATTCAGATAGAGAGCCGCGACGCTGCTCGCGAGATATGCGGGCTTCCATATCCCCACCAAACCGCGCATGTAGATTGCGAATAACGCGAGCGTCAGCAAAGGAAGCGAGATCACGGCGAGCACATCGGCGGGTCCGAAAGACGCAGAAGGAATCGCCAGGCCACTGGCACTGGCACTGGTGAACACTGTGGTGGCAAGAGACAGTGCTGTCCAGCGGGGAAGTCTGGTTCTGCAAGCCATGCCCACCAGCGCAACCACACCAGAGACTATTCCAGTGAGACTGACTGCAACGTGCACGGCACCCAATGTCGAGATTGACATGTCACGGACTCCAGAATGAACTACCCCACAGCAGGCTGTGGGGAATCTCAAAGCAGCACGATTAACTTGAAGAAAACGAGAGAACTCCAGGGAGAGAACGACCAGCCGGAGCCGGCCGTTTGCTGACCTCAGGGCTGCCACGCGTGCGACTGGAAGACCTCTTCCAGCGGTGACTGCGTGACGCTCGCCGTGTAGTTCGTCATGGTCGATGAGAGCCATGACACAACACAGAAATCCTGGCGAGGGGTGTCAAGCTCAACAATTACATGTGAGGTAATAGACGTGCGATAGCGTCTACCCCAAACGTAGGCTTTGAAGGAACACATACACCGGGAAGATCCCTCCACGTTTTCGATCCGATCGACTTTCAGACGTCGAGACTTTCTGGTGCCAAATTGACAAAGCCATGGCGTCGGATACGATGAGCCCGACGAAGGAGTGAAGGGTTTCATGCTGGCACTGCGCTATCCAATCGTTGCCGATGCGGAACGCATTTTTGCTGACCTCACCAAGGGCGGCAAGGTCACCATGCCGTTGCAAAGAACCTTCTGGGCCGAGTCGTTTGGCATGGCGGTCGATCGCTTCGGTACCTCGTGGTCAGGCAACGGTGTGCCGGTCGCGCGCGAAGCGCTGTGCAAATAATCGTAGGCGTCACACACAAAACGTAGGAGCAACTGCATGACCCACAATATAGAGGGCCGTAAGCGCTGGCTCGCGCTCATCGTGCTCTGTCTCGGCGTGCTGATGATCGTGCTCGACACGACCATCGTCAATGTCGCACTGCCGTCGATCGCGGCCGATCTCGGCTTCTCCGAGACCTCGCTCGTGTGGGTTGTGAATGCGTACATGCTGACGTTTGGTGGCTTTCTGCTGCTCGGTGGGCGCCTCGGCGATCTGTACGGGCATCGCAGGCTGTTTCTCGGCGGCATCGTGTTGTTTACGGTTGCGTCGCTTGCATGTGGACTTTCGAACTCGCAGGTGCTGCTGGTCTGTGCGCGCGCTGTGCAGGGGTTGGGTGGTGCGGTGGTGTCGGCGGTGTCGCTGTCGTTGATCATGAATCTGTTCACCGAACCCGGCGAGCGTGCGAAAGCGATGGGTGTCTACGGCTTCGTGTGCGCGGGCGGCGGCAGCATCGGTGTGCTGCTCGGCGGACTGCTGACCAACGTGCTCAACTGGCACTGGATCTTCCTCGTCAATCTGCCTATCGGCATTGCGGTCTACGCGCTGTGTATCGGCCTGTTGCCCGACGGCCGCGGCCATGCGGAAGGTGAAAAGCTCGACGTGGCCGGTGCCGCAACCGTGACGGTGTCGCTGATGCTCGCGGTCTATGCGATCGTCAACGGCAACGAGGCAGGCTGGACCTCTGCACAGACGCTCGGACTGCTGGCCGTCGCTGTCGTGCTGTTTGCTGCGTTCCTGTTGATCGAGGCACGCGTACAGCATCCGCTGATGCCGCTCGGCCTGTTTCGTACGCGCAACGTTGCGGTGACCAATGTGGGCGCTGTGCTATGGGCCGCAGCGATGTTCGCGTGGTTCTTCATTTCTGCGTTGTATCTGCAGCGCGTACTCGGTTACCGGCCGATGCAGGTCGGCCTCGCCTTCCTTCCGGCCAACGTGATCATGGCGCTTTTCTCGCTGGGTCTGTCAGCAAAACTCGTGATGCGCTTCGGTATCCGGATACCGCTCGCCGTTGGGCTCGGTATCGCTGCCGTGGGTCTGTTGCTATTTGCTCGCGCACCGCTCGATGGACAGTTCGTTGTCGATGTCTTGCCAGGCATGCTCCTCCTCGGCTTCGGTGCCGGCGTTGCGTTCAACCCGATGCTGCTCGCCGCCATGAGCGACGTGGAGCCGGGCGAGTCGGGTCTTGCTTCGGGTATGGTCAACACCTCGTTCATGATGGGCGGCGCACTCGGTCTCGCCGTGCTCGCGAGTCTCGCTGCTGCGCGCAGTGAGACGCTCGCAGCAGCGCACGTGCAGGAAGCGGCCGCGCTAAACGGCGGTTATCACGTGGCGTTTGTGTTCGGCGCGGCGTTTGCCGCGCTCGCGGCACTGGTAGGTGGGCTCTTTCTGCGCGTCGGCACACACGCAGGCGCACCCGACGCCGCGCACGGTGCGCGGACCGGTGAAACCAGTTCGGCTACCGGCAATACCTGATGTGCGAGGCAAAGCATTTCGCGTGAGCTTCATCTGAGTACGCGCGCGATTAACCCTGCCACCCGCCACATTGTAGGCTCTCAGAAAAGCTGTCATCGGAGCCTCATACAAATCAATGACCTGGACACCTTTTCTAAAACGACCGCATGCCGCTCGTCTCAGAGAAAGTGTCCTTGGGCATTGAAATTCTCAGAAAAGCTGGTTGTGTAAGTTGTGTGGCCGGCGATCACGCAACAGTAGTAGCGTTGAGGTTCGCCCCCAACTGCACGCCGCAAGAATGTAGGCAATTGATGCAGGTTCGCCGGCGCCGATACATCTGCCCCGGATTCCTTGAAAGCCCCTTCGAGCGTCGATGCAGGCCAGGGGATGCAGAAAAGGGGCTAGAAAACCGCGAGTGAGCCAGAGCGCGGGCCGTGTAACGACGAAATGTGTGAGGACACGATGGCAAAGGCACACGACTCTGGCAAGACACCACTATCAGCTCAGGACGAGGTACCGGCAGAAGTAATGGAGGCGCTAGTCGCGCTGGTCCAGCGGATGGTTGCAGAGTCTGGCGATCCGATCGGATTTGACGCCAGACAGTGGCTGAACCGATGGCTGCGTGGACCCGTTCCGGCACTCGGTGGGCGTTTGCCTGTCGAATTTCTTCATACGCCGGACGGGGTTGTTCAGATAACTCGCATTCTCGCAAGCATGCAAACCGGAGCCTATCAATAGAAATGCGAACCGCTCCGGGAACCATGGAGGCCGGTCAGTTTAGGTTCATGCAGGAGCAACAGCGACATTGCGTAGTTGCTGACAGTACTTGCCTCAACTTCGGCGTGCTGCATATGGCCGGCCGGTTGCATCAGTGATGGTGATTGCACCACATTGCCCATTCCAGCATGGCCGGTTCGACGGAGTTACGTGCTTTCCAAGGGAGTCGTCAACGAATCAGCACCCCTGTACACGCATCGACCGCTTCAGCCAGCGTGAATTGTAGCTAGCGCCACGCACGCAGCGGACGGTCGCCTCGTCGGTCAACAGGCCCACATATCAGCCGAGCAGTACAGTTAGCTCGTCGGGAAAGCTGGCTGGTATGGGACTGCTGTTGCGGAAGGGAAACCTGTTTTCACGGGGTAGGTTTGGGTCGCAAATGCAGTCATTAAGATAAGCGTACTTGTCTCAAGGGGTCGGTCAGCAAGCACATTTGTGACCGAGACCTCACATCCTATGAGCCCATCACCGGGTTCGCGAACGGCCACTGTCGGGATGGCGCGACCGCCTCTTGTCGACCCTAAGCAGCCACAAGCGTCCAGCGAAGCGGACATTCAAGAAACGTTGCCAGACGTCGGGGGCTGTCGTTGAGTCGAACCACGAACGCTAGTAACCGCGGGGCAAGCTCACCGTGAACACCGTTTCCACCTCATCGGACCGCGCATCGATCTCGCCCCCATGGGCTCTTGAAATCTCGCGCGCGATGTAGAGTCCAAGTCCCAGATTGCCATCGGCGTTGTAGGAGTCTTCAGGATTCAGTCCCCGCTGGAGCGGGTCGAAGATCCGATGCAAGGTCATTCGATCGATAGCGGGTCCCTGGTTCCTGACTTCGAAACGAACCTGCCGTTCGTTACCGGTCATGGCCACTCTCACAGGTGCGTCCGGCGCTCCATATTTGATAGCGTTCAACACCAGGTTTCCGAGCAGCTGCTGTAGACGGCGGCCGTCCCAGACTCCTCGACAGTCTCCTTTCGCGTCCAGATCGACACGACTGTCCGGGTGAGCTGCCCGCAACTGATCAAGCTCGTCGGCAAACAGCTTCTCAAGGTCGACGTCAGTGGGCGAGATACTGATCCCCAAACCCAGCCTGGTACGATTGAAATCAAGCATATCGTTCAGCAGAGCCTGCATGCGGGCGCCACTTCGGATGAGGCGGGATGCTGCTACTGATACCTGCTCTCCAGCGTTCAGCACCGTCAGATACTGAGCCGTCATCAGGATGGTCTGCAGTGGGCTACGCATATCGTGCCCGAGCATGCCAAGAAATAGATTGCGCGCCTGATCTACCTGCGAGCTAAACTGTCTGACCGATTCCGCGAGCGCCTGGTCGATCGCCTCGTTGAAGCGGACGACATCATCCGGGTTTGGGGCGTCGGGCAAACATTCGTCAATCCAGAGGCGCAGGATGCTGGCCCGTAAGGCGCGATACTCGGCAGCTAACTGGTTGATGTCAAACCCGCCTCGCGCCCGCAACAGCGCGTGCGTCTGCGCAGCAGTCTCCGGAGCTCCGATCAGAGAGGGGGCTCTTCCCATCGATTTTTCGGATTGTGCTTCCCTTGTCTGGGCCGTCGACAGGTCCTTCGCCACGGCCTGCAGAATCTGTTGTGCATGGTCACGCAGAGCGAGCGATTTCATGTCCACGGCTGCTGGCAACAGGGTAGCGGCGAACCTCTCCCATTCGACCAGAATCGTTTCCATCTCGCGCAGAATGAAGTCAGCCAGTCGCATGCTCGTCCTCACAAAAGGCGGGAAAAAAGCAGTATGGCGCATTCGCTGAACTCACGTTACGCGAAAATAACTACTTTGGCCCTGCCGGGTCCCAAAATTGCGTGACATGAGAAGCACCCTACAGGAACCCAATGTCCACCGCGAAAGCTGGGCGCTTACTCATAGCCGACGACGACCCGAATTTGCTGGTGGTGTACGTCCTGTTCTTTGAGGCTTACGGCTATGCCATCCAGACAGCTACGGACGGTCTGGACGCTCTCGCTGCGTACCGCGCCTGGCGCCCCCACATCGTGATGCTTGATATCGAGATGCCGCATATGGACGGCCGTGCTGTAGCGAGGGAAATCCGGCGGATAAACATCGTCTGCTCGCCATTGCTGCTGGCGGTAACCGCACTGTCTACACCCATCGACCGGGCCGAATCGCTCAAGGCTGGCTTCGATGATCATTTCGTAAAGCCGGCTCAACTTCCTGCCATTCTGGCTGTGATGGCGTCCCACGCGATCATTTGAGGCGGAAGCATCGCTGGAGACTGGAGGCGGCGTTAAGCGATCGCTTTCCGTGATGGTTCGGACTGGCTATTTATGTCGGACCGTTGCCCGACGCGGCCCGCTGAGTTCGACCCTGACAATCTCTCGCCGTTTTCTGAAGCGGACCTTCCAGAGCGCTGATCCGATCGGATTTGCAGCGATGAACAACAAACTGGTCGCTTCGCGCGCAGCGGGGCATCCGGCAGTGAATGACCCCTCGTTCGCAAACGCCACGACGTAGCGCAACTTCTTTTCAAACTCATGACGCACCGAATGCAAGCCTAGCCAGCGTAAACCACCATTTTTATAAATTAACATCGTTGTTATGATGAGAAAAATAACAATCATGTTACATAAAATGACGGGATTAACTCATTGGGAGCGTGAGATGTCTGAGATAAAAAACGTAGAGCGTCGCTGGCGTGCTGTTGCGAGGCAGCGGGTAGCACTGGTTGCTGCGTCGCTGACGATAATAGGAGCGACGAGTTCAGCGGAAGCACGGGTACCACCCGGCCAGGATCCGTTTTATCAGTACACCGGCAGTACGCCTCTGGCAGACATCAATCCCGGGACGGTACTGAAGACGCGGACCGTTCCGTATCACGTCCTTGGGTTTCCACTGCCGATCAAAACCACCCAGCTGCTATACCGTTCAACGGGGCAGCTCGGTCAGCCGACCGTGAACGTGACGTCCGTGATCCAGCCGGCCCTCAGCATCGGTCCACAGAAGCTGATTTCGTATCAGTCGTTCTATGACTCACTAAGCCCCAACGACGAACCCTCTTACGCGATCTCGGGTGGGCTGACTCTTGGTGGATTGATCCCGAACATCGAAACGGTGCTGATCGCACCGTTCCTGCTGCAGGGTTACAGCATCGTGATCTCCGATACCGAAGGCCAGCAGGCCGACCTCGTCGATGGGCGCGAGTACGGTATGAACACGCTCGATTCCCTGCGAGCAACGTTTAACTCGCCAACGGTTGGCCTGGCCGGTAACACCAAAGTCGTCCTCGTCGGCTACTCCGGTGGCGCGATCGCGACCGAGTGGGCAGCCGAACTGGCCCCCTCCTACGCACCCGACGTGGACCGGCGCATCATTGGCTCATCGATGGGCGGTGTGCTGGTCGATCCGGCGCGCAACCTGCGTTACATCAATGGCAGCCTGGTGTGGGCGGGGATCATCCCGCCGGCACTCATCGGTATCTCACGCGCGTTCAACGTCGATCTCACTCTCTACCTTAACGACCACGGCAAGGCTCTTTTCGGGCAGATGCAGAAGGACTCGCTCCTCAACGTTCTGGCGCAGTATCCCGGACTGACGTGGGCCTCGATAGCGAAGCCGGAGTACCCAACGCCGGAGCAGATCCCGGCGTACGCGAAAATGATGAATAACCTGATCATGGGAACCGGCGGTACGCCGTCAGCACCGATGCTGATTCAGGAAGGTACTGGTGGCGACCTTGTGGGTACGCCGGGCAACCAGCCCGGTATCGGTGCCGGCGATGGCGTCATGATCGCCGGTGACGTCCGGACTCTGGCCCGCGATTACTGCTCGCGTGGGGTCAGCGTTCAGTACGGCGAGACTCCGCTCCTTAGCCATACTCCCGACGCTCTGCTCGTGTGGATTCCCGAAACGCTGCTGTGGGTCAACGCGCGGTTCGCGGACCTCACGGCACCGCAAAACTGCGGGCAGATCCCGGTCGGCAATTCTCTAGCCCCGATTCCTGCTCCTTAAGAGCTGCTTAGACCGTCACGCGCAACGATATCCATCATCGCGAGCGCGTGACGGCAGGCGTTTTAGATAAGACACCATGACCCACCAGTACGATTATCTTGTGATAGGAAGCGGCTTTGGCGGCTCTGTCGCCGCCCTCCGGCTGGCGGAAAAAGGCTGGCGTGTGGCGCTGGTCGAACAGGGACGCCGCATCGGTCCCGAGGAAATCAAGGCGGGAAAGAGTGGCTTATCGAAATTGCTCTGGGCTCCCAGGCTCGGGCTGCGTGGTTATTTCGTGCAGCACGTCTTTCGCCACGTCCTGATCGTGGGAGGAGTCGGTGTCGGCGGAGGCAGCATTGTGTGGGGCTCGGTGATGCTGGAACCGAAAGATGCCTTCTACAACGATCCCGTCTTCAAGCGACTCGGCATTGATATGCGCCGCGAACTCGCACCGCACTTCAGCACCGCAAGACGCATGCTGGGCGTCGCGACAAATCCCCGCCAGACGCGGCAGGATGAATTGCTCCGGCGCACGGCACGACGCATGGTCGCGGAGTCCAGCTTCGGCCCGGTTCCAAATGCGATCTACTTCGGAACGGCTGGCGAAACAGCACCTGATCCGTACTTCGATGGGGCCGGCCCCGAACGCAAAGGGTGTGTGTTCTGCGGCGGCTGCCTGACTGGCTGCGAACACGGATCGAAGAACAGTCTTTACCAGAACTACCTGTATCTCGCAGAGAAGCGCGGCGCGAACATCCTTCCCGAACGTAAGGCCGAGCGCATTGAAGCGTTGCCCGAGGGCGGCTACCGGGTCTCACTGGTCTCGCCCGTGTCAGGTCGCACGATCGAGGAAGTCACCGCGACTAAAGTGATTGTCGCTGCCGGCGTCATCGGAACGCTTCAATTGCTGTTCCGCAACCGGGATACGTATCGCACGCTGCCCGCGATTTCGCAGACTCTTGGACAGACGGTGCGTACCAACTCGGAAGCCATCACGGCGATCCTGCACAGGTCCAACGATGACATCAGCGATGGCACGGCCATATCGACCGACTTTCACCCCGATGCGCAGACACACATCACCCAGAACCGTTTTGACCACGGCTACCGGTTCTTCCGAAGCTACCTGGGACCCATGGTGGACGGGAATGATCCCGGGCGCCGCGCCCTCGGGACGTTGAAGTCGATCCTGTTCAATCCCGGCCTGATACGACGCAACATGTTCATGCGAGATTGGGAAAAACACGTGTCGGTGCTCACCGTCATGCAGGACGCCGAGAATGCGCTGAGCCTGCGCTATGGTCGCCGCTGGTGGTGGCCGTTCTCTCCTGTGTTGAGCAGCCATATCCCGTCTGGCCACGCGATTCCCAGCTTTCTACCCATCGCCAATCGCGCCACGCGGATATTCGCCGAAGAGGCCGGCGGTGTGCCGCTGAATGTTCTTTCCGAGTCGCTTGGTGGGAAGTCCACGACTGCGCACATTCTGAGCGGGTGTCCGATGGGTCAATCCGCAGCCGACTCGGTTATCGATGCGCGGCATGAGGTTCACGGAGCGCCCGGCCTCTTTGTGGTGGATGGCTCAAGTGTCCCAGCCAACCTTGGCGTCAATCCGAGTCTGACCATAACCGCCATGGCCGAGCGATTTGCCGCTCTGCAACCCGGCTCCAAATAGCGTGTCCGGGCATAGCATTTATGCGATCTCCCGACTCGGGCTACCAGTTCGACGCCATGTGTCAACCGCTCCCGGTCATCTGGGATGTCCTCAAGGCGCTCATGCAAGGTTGCGGTGTGTTTCTATTTCCTGAGCAGACGGATTGTCGACTGTGGTGACCTCTAGAGCGAACCTGTCGCGCCTGGGGATGCGCTTGACCGGTGCGATGAAATGGTCAGAGCGGCGCATCGTAAGTCTGACGGGTATGTCGCTCGATGATAGGCTTGTACTCGCCCGGAACAACCGAATGGTTCGCTGCTGCACCTACTACTCGCCAAGACGTTCCAGTGTGACACCACGCGTAGTCCACCCGTCGCGGATCGGCGTAAAGGCGCCGGAAGCAATCGTGTATCACACGCCAAGTCGCCATGTTTATCAGCGCATCGCTCCCGACTGAATTTCCGTAGCACCAAAAAATTCGCTCGCCAACGCTGCGATTTCATGCCTGATCTCACCTACCGGTACGTCGCGCAACCTTCGCTTCACGGTCAGTGCATCGTGGCCACCGCTAGCTATCGAGTCAGACAGATAGAGAAGAAATTTCTCCAGAGAAGATGCGTTCGGTAGTCGGCGATCATGCCCGAGGACGGCATCACCCACCATCGATCCGGGTAGTTCCCAGTATGAATGCAAGGTGTGCACCATGAATTTCTCGTCATCTGCCGCCGCCGCGACATCCATTGTCGCGAAGTGATACCCACACCGGCACGTCGAGATGTCGGGTCGAGTCATCCATATGAACGTGCCACAACCGGGGCATCGATCAATCAGTTGGACCAGGTGGATCGGGCACGCCGTCACGAGTACGAGAGCGTGTTCTGCGAGAAGATACCCGTGCTCACGAATACAGAGCGGGCAGATCCTCTCCCTCCCCCGAACAATCAGTTGACTACCGGGAAGTCAGTGCCCATACAACGCATACCCAATCAGCTCGCCGCGACCGTATCCGCTAATCTCCAGTGGATACAGATGTCTGACGGTGTCAGGTCTCATCCTGCACAGACGTGCGAGTGACTCGATCTCGTACCCAATCAGCGGGCCAGCTACCCGAATCCCGGCTGAGCGGAGAAGCATTGGGATTCCCCGTAAGCCGTTGAGTTCGGAAATGCGAAAATACAGGGGCTGCGCGCACTTTCCCTTGCCCCATCCGTACCGGAAACCATCCATCATTCTGTACCGGTACCGTACCGGTCACATTCGCTAGACTGCATGCAACGACTCTACCGGAGCCTCCCATGCTGTCCTTCGCTACCCTGAGCGCCCTGCCCGCCGGCATCCTGTTCGCGCTCGTCACGACGATCACGCCCGGCCCGAACAACACGATGCTGCTGGCGTCGGGCGTGAACTTCGGCTTTCGCCGCACGCTGCCGCACATCCTCGGCATTAGCGCGGGCGTCGTCCTGCTGATGCTCGCGGTTGGTTTCGGACTCGGCGAAGCATTCCATCGCTGGCCGTTGCTGTACACGGTGCTGGAAACCGCGAGCGTCGTGTATCTGCTGTACCTCGCGTGGAAGATCGGCACTTCGGGCCAGGTGCAGGTACGCAAAGGCGAACGCAGACCGATGCGCTTTCATGAAGCGATCGCGTTCCAGTGGATCAATCCGAAGGCATGGATGATGGTGCTGACCGCGGCCACGACCGTTCATCTGAGCGCGGACTTCGGCCTCAATGCCACGCTGATGGCCGTGCTGTTCTATGTGGTCGGTCTGCCGTGCATCTGCCTGTGGGCTGCGTTCGGCATGGCGTTGCGGAATCTGCTGGCCAACCCGGTGTGGTTGCGCGTGTTCAACGTCGGGATGGCCGTGCTACTCGTGCTGTCGCTGTATCCGGTCGCACTGAAGATGATGGCCTGAGAAAACTCACGGACAACAACGCGTCGAGCGCCCTCAACGAATCCGCTCGATGAATCGCCATAGCGCGTCATCGGTCGAATACGGCGCGTTGAAGCGAAACCACGCACTCTGCGCATCGTCGGGACGGAAGTACGAACCCGGTGCCAGCCAGATGCCGTCCGCGAGCGCAGCGGTCGCAATGTCGGCCGCGCGCTCGGCTTCGACCGGTAACCTCACCCACAGAAACAACCCCGCGCGCGGCCGGTGAAACACTTCGAGCCCGAGCGCATCGAGACGCGCCTCGACCGTCAGATGCGTAGCCTTCAGACGCTCGTTCACCGCTTCGACGTGACGCGCATAGCGTCCCTCCACGAGCACCTTGTCGACCATCCGCTCGATCGCCTCCGACGACGTCAACCCAACCGCCATCTTCGTACGCGCGAGTTCGCGCAGCACGTCGCGCTCGGCGACCACGTACCCGCAGCGCAACGCAGGCGTCACCGTCTTCGAAAACCCACCGACATACAACACGCGCTGCAAACCCTCGAGCGCCGCAAACATCGGCGCCCCAGGCGGCGCGAGTTCACGGCTCACGTCGTCCTCGATCACCCACATGCGATGTCGTTCGGCAATCTGCAACAGACGGAACGCAGCCGCCATATTGAAACTCGCACCGGTCGGATTCTGCAGCGTCGTGTTGACGAAGATCGCCTTCGGCCGGTGTGCGGCGACGAGCGCTTCGAGCACATCGGTATCGATGCCAGTCGGCGTGCGCGGCACGCCATGCACGACCAGTCCGGCGAGTTTGAGAATCTGCAGCAGGTTGCAGTAGCCGGGATCTTCGACGATCACCGCATCGCCGGCACGCAGCAATGTGCGCACGATCAGATCGAGCGCCTGGGTCGCGCCTTGCGTGAGCAACACGTTCGATACATCGACGGGCAGTCCGCGCCGGTCCAGTTGCTCGACGATCCGCTCGCGCAACGGCGCGAAGCCATAGGGATGCCCATAGTCGCCAAGCCGCGCCGCCGGCACCCGGCTCAACGCACGCAGCGTGTGCTGCAGTCCCGTTTCGTTGATCCATTCGTTCGGCAGCCAGCCGCCACCCGCCTTGATCGGCACCGACTGGTCCGCGAACACATCGGACAGCAGCCAGGTCGCGGTCAGGCTAGGTGGTTGCCAGTTCTGCCATTGCCCGGCGCTCGCCCGCGAGGTCTCGCGGGGCGCGACCCGGTAGCCGGAACCGCGACGCGCGACTACGAGCCCCATCGAAACAAGACGGTTATAGGCTTCAGTGACCGTGAAGGTGCTCAACTGATGCGTCTGGGCCAGTTGCCGCACCGATGGCAGCAACGCGCCGGCGCGCAGCGAATGCCCATCGATCGCCCGCGCAAAGCCTTGCACCAGCTGTTCCACAAGGGTCGGCGCCGTGCGGCGGTCGCGGTCCAGCTCGAGTTCGATCATGGCGGGAGGTGTCGATTGAACAATACAGTTGACCCCAATCTACCAGCACAGCTGGCAGCACAATGAGTCAACTGTTTATGTCCGCCATTTAACCGCGGGCGCTACAGTTGCGCAACGCCCGTCCCGCGGGGACTTCCGTCTATTGATGGAAATCGCCGCGGAAACCACTTCGAGGAGATAACCCGTGACTTCGCGCCCCGTCATCGACGACCTGTCGTCTTTCTGGATGCCGTTTACCGCCAACCGCCAGTTCAAGGCTGCACCGCGCCTGCTGGAATCGGCGAAAGGCATGTACTACCGCACGACCGATGGACGCGAGGTGCTCGACGGATGCGCGGGCCTGTGGTGCGTCAACGCGGGCCACGGCCGCGACGAGATCGTTGCGGCGATCACGCAGCAGCTCAATACGCTCGACTTCGCGCCGACCTTCCAGATGGGTCATCCGCTTGCGTTCGAAGCGGCATCGAAGGTCGCGGAACTGATGCCGGCCGGACTCGACCGGATTTTCTTCACGAACTCGGGTTCGGAGTCGGTCGATACCGCGCTGAAGATCGCCCTCGCCTATCACCGCGCACGCGGCGAAGGTCAGCGCACGCGGTTGATCGGTCGCGAACGCGGTTATCACGGGGTGGGGTTCGGCGGCATTTCGGTTGGCGGCATTGCGCCGAATCGCAAGACGTATTCGGGCGCGTTGCTGCCCGCCGTCGATCATCTGCCGCACACACACAACCTCGAGCACAACGCGTTTTCGAAAGGTCAGCCTGCGTGGGGCGCGCACCTTGCCGACGAACTCGAACGCCTCGTCACGCTGCACGACGCATCGACGATCGCTGCTGTCATCGTCGAGCCGGTTGCCGGTTCGACCGGTGTGCTGGTGCCGCCGCAGGGCTACCTGCAAAAGCTGCGCGACATCTGCACGAAGCACGGCATCCTGTTGATCTTCGACGAAGTGATCACCGGTTTCGGCCGCCTCGGCAAGGCAACGGCGAGCGAATATTTCGGCGTCACGCCGGACCTTTTGACGATGGCCAAGGCGATCAACAACGCCGCCATTCCGATGGGCGCGGTCGCCGCGAGCCGCACGATTCACGACACCGTCGTGAACGGCGGCGCGCCCGGCGCAATCGAGCTGTTTCACGGCTATACGTATTCGGCACATCCGGCCGCTGCCGCCGCCGCGGTCGCTACGCTCGATCTGTATCGTCGTGACGATCTGTTCGGCCGGGCCGCGTCGCTCGCTCCGACGTTCGAAGCTGCGGCACATGCGCTACGTGATGCGAAACATGTGAAGGACATTCGCAATCTCGGTCTGGTCGCAGGTATCGAACTCGAACCGCGCGACGGCGCACCGGGCGCGCGTGCGTACGAAGCGTTCGTCAAGTGTTTCGAAGCGGGCGTGCTGGTGCGCTTTACCGGCGACATCCTCGCGTTCTCGCCGCCGCTGATCGTCAGCGAAGAGCAGATCGCGCACATCTTCGGCACCGTGCGCAACGTGCTTGCGACTGTGCAGTAACGTCGTATAACGGGCCGCCTCGCAAACGAAATCAGCGAAGCGGCCCTACCTGCTCCGGACGCGCTCAGTCCGCCGGACGCATCTTCTTCACATCGGCATCGGGCGGTTGCACGCTCGCACCGTCTACATACCTGAACGACGTCATCACACCCTTGCCGTCCTTCAGCCCGGTCACGCCGACATACGCCCCCATCGTCGATTGATTGTCCTGCGCGCGGTAGACGATCGGTCCGAACGGCGTATCCACGTCAAGCCCCTTGAACGCGGCCGCCAGTTTGTCCGGATCGGTCGAGCCGGCTTTCTTCAGGCCGTCCGCAATCGACATCATCGCCGAGTACCCCACCACCGATCCAAGCCGCGGATAGTCGTGATACTTCGCACGGTATGCATCGACGAAGGTCTTGTTCGCAGCGGTGTCGATCGAATACCACGGGTAGCCGGTCACGATCCAACCGGTCGGTGCTTCCGCGCCGAGCGGGTCGAGATAATCGGGTTCGCCGGTCAGCAGCGACACCACACTGCGGTCCTTGAATAACCCGCGCGTGTTGCCTTCGCGAACGAACTTGCCGAGGTCCGCGCCGAACAGCACGTTGAAGATTGCATCGGGCTTCGCGTCCGCAAGCGCCTGAGTCACCGCGCCGGCATCGAGATTGCCGAGCGGCGTCGCCTGTTCCGTGACGAACTGCACATCGGGTTGCGCGGCCTTCAACAATTTCTTGAACGTCGCCACCGCCGACTGCCCGTACTCATAGTTCGGATAGACAAGCGCCCAGCGCTGTTTATGCAGCTTCGCCGCTTCGGGCACAAGCATCGCGACCTGCATGTAGGTGGATGGCCGCAGACGGTACGTGTATTTGTTGCCGTCGGCCCAGACGATCTTGTCGGTCAGCGGCTCGGCAGCGAGGAAGAATATGTGGCGCTGCTTCGCGAAATCGGTCAACGCGAGCCCGGTGTTCGACAGGAAGCCGCCGAACAGCAGTTGCACCTGTTCGCGCGCAATCAGTTCCTGCGCGACACGAATCGTGTCGCCAGGGTTGCCGTTATCGTCCCGCGATACGACTTCGAGCTGCTTGCCGAGCACCCCGCCCGCGGCGTTCACCTGGTCGAGCGCGAGGTTCCAGCCGTTCTTGTAGGGGCCGAGAAAGGCGGGCTGCGCCTTGTAGCTGTTGATCTCGCCGATCTTGATCGTCTGCTGCGCAAACGCGCCCGTGGCGGCCAGTGACAGCGTCAACGGAACAAGGCAGCGAGTGAGTTGGGTCATCCATCCTGCGCGCGTGGTCATGCGTTTCTCCGTTATTGGTGGAAATGCGGGAATACAGGAATACGAATGCGGACTGCTGAAACCGGGTGCGAAGCGTCGTCGTGCGGTGCGGCTCAGTCGGCGTGCGGCGTGGCGCGGATTCGCGAGACCGTCGCCTCGACGTTCCGCCATGCGGGCTTGCCGCCCGCGAACTGCTGCCGCAGGTACGACACGAGTTCGGCGACCTGCGCATCGTTGAAGCTGTCGCGGTAAGCCGGCATCGTACCTAGTTCGGGCCGCGCCGGCGAGCCGATACCGTCGAGTATCACGCGAATCAGATTGTCTGGCACCACGCCGTGCAGGTTCGTATTGAGCGCGAGCGATGGATGCGCACCGAACAGTTGCGGTCCGCTGCCGGTATGGTGGCAGGCCGCGCAGGCGCCGTCGAAGAGCCGCGCGCCGAGGCCCGTCGCCGTCGATATCTGGCTGCTCGCCTGCTCGTACTCTTGCGCAAGCGCATGCGGGTTCGCGTTCGCTTCCACTGGTGTGAACGACGCGAGATACGTAGCCATCGCGCGGATATCGCTGTCGGGCAGTTCCGCAAGTTCGCTCACCACCGGCCCCATCGGTCCCGCGGCGACGCCGTGCAACGGTGCGTGACCAAAGCGCAGATAGCTGAACAGTTCGTCTTCGGTCCACGGTACCGGTGCGTCGGACAACGCGGTTAAAGCCGGCGCCTGCCAGCCGTCCGCAGTGCCGCCGCCGAGAAACGCCGCACCTGTGCGCTCCGCACCGAATGCGTTGCGCGGCGAGTGACACGCGCTGCAATGCCCGAGCCCGTTCACGAGATACGCCCCACGATTCCACTGCGCGCTCTGCGCCGGATTGCTTGCGACGGCTGTACGCGTGAGGAACAGGCTGTTCCACACCGCCATCAGCGGTCTCACGTTAAATGGGAACGCGAGCGACGTTTGCGGCGGTCGCGAGCGTACCGGTGTCTGCGCCATCAGGTACGCGTAGAGCGCTTTCATGTCGTCGTCGGAGACGTTCTGGAACGACGTGTACGGAAACGCAGGGTACAGGTGCCGTCCGTCGCGATGGATGCCTTGCCGCATCGCGCGCGTAAATGCTTCGAGCGACCAGTTGCCGATGCCGGTCTGTGAATCGGGCGTGATGTTGGTGCTGTAGACCGTGCCGAACGGTGTCGCGAGCGGATGGCCGCCCGCGTTCGGCACGCCGTTGCGCGCGGTGTGACACACCGCACAGTCGCCGGCAGCAGCGAGCAGCTTGCCGCGCGCGATCAGCTCAGGTGCGAACGAACTCGCTAGCGGTGTGGCGATCGGCGCAATCGGCGACGGTGCGAGCGACAACGCACCGAGCCAGCCCACCGCACCCGCCGCGAGCGCACCGAAAAAACCGAAGCGCCAGCGCTTCTTTCTGCGCGCCCTCGCTTCTTCGGCCTGCGCATCGGCAAGTGCCGCGCGAATCACCTCGGGCGTAAACGGCGGCCGGCGAAAGCGCACGCCGGTCGCATCGAACAGTGCATTCGCAATCGCCGCCGCGCCGGGCAGCGACGCAGATTCGCCGGCGCCCATCGGCGGCTCGCCGTGGCGCGGCATCATCACGACGTCGATGACCGGCACCTCGCGGAACGTGAGGATCGGATACGCGCCCCACTCCTGGCTCGTCACCGCGTTATCGCTGAACGTCACGCGTTCTTTTAAAGCGCGGCTCGTCGCCTGGATCACGTTGCCGTGAATCTGGTGGCGCACACCATCCGGGTTCACCATCATGCCGGTATCCTGGCCGACGACGACGCGCGTCACCGCCAGTTCGCCGCTACGCCGGTTGACTTCGACATCCGCGACCCATGCCGACCATGCGGCGCCGAAACCGGGAAACTTGCTGTGTACGTAGCGTGCATAGGCAAAGCCGCGGCCGCGCAGAATGTCGCCTTGATCGGCGGCTTCTGCTTCGTGTGCTTCATCGGGCGATGTCGCGGCGCGCCGAGACGTCCAGTCCGCCCGCTCTGCCACTGCGTTCACCAGATCGATGGCGCGCGGATCGGTTAGATGCTGCAAGCGAAACGCAACCGGATCGATCCCCGCCTGCTCAGCCAGTTCGTCGATGAACGATTCGTGTGCAAACGTATTCGGCAATGCCGACACGCCGCGCAACCACGATGCACGCACGATCGGCGGCGTGTCGTCGCAGACGATACGCATCGTCTTGTAGTCGTAGGGCGGCACCGCCGTTCGGTCGCCCATCTCGAACACCTGCGGCTGCGGTGAGATCGTGCCTGTGAGCAGCAGCGCGAGCGTCGGTGCATCGTTGGACGGATAGCGTGTCGAGAAGTCGTAACCGGCAAGTTGCCCTTCGCTATCGAGTGCGCCGCGCACGTCCATCAATTGCGCCGCGCCTTTGGGCTCCCACGCGTGTTCGTCTTCACGTGATAGTTGCACGCGCACCGGTACGCCGACCGCACGCGACAGCAATGCCGCATCGGCCACGACATCGTCCGCGCAGTTGCGGCCGTAACAACCGGACGCGTCCATGCGGACGACTTCGATCTGCGCTTCGTCGAGTGTGAGCAGTAGCGCGAGATCGGCACGCATCGAGTGCGGGTTCTGCGTACCGGACCAGACTTTCAGTGAGCCTTCGCGATAGTCGGCAACCGCGCACGACGGTCCGATCGACGCGTGCATCTGGAACGGCCAGACATACGTGCGTTGCAACGTGTCATCGGTCTGTGCAAGCGCCGCGTCGACGTCGCCTTCGATCACGAGGTCGCGCCGCTTCGACGGATTCGCGCGCAACGCGGCTTCGACCTGCTCGCTCGTTTCTAGCGGCGGCAGTTCGTCGTAGGGTTTCCAGCGCACGTGCAGACGGCGCGCCGCCTGTTGCGCGATCTCTTCGCGCTCGGCGACGATCCCGACGAAATCGCGGATCACGACGACCTTCACGATACCAGGCAGATCGGCGATCGATGCTTCGTCCACGTGCAACAACGACCGACCGATGAAGTCGCCCTGCGCGACGCCCGCATACGGCGGCCTCACAACACGTCCATGCAGCATGCCGGGCACACGAACGTCGTGCACGAACACCGGCTCGCCGGTAGCTTTCGCGGGGATGTCGATACGCGGCGTACTACGGCCGACGACCTTGTAGTCGTCAGGCGACTTCACCGGCGTATCGAGCACCAGCGGCAATTCGATGCGACGTCCCGCGATCAGTTCGCCATAGCCGATGCCTTGCGCGGGTGCCGCGTCGCGCGGATAGACGACGCCGTCGCGCACTGCCAGCGCTTCGGTGCCGAGCGCAAAGTGCTTCGCCGCCTCGGCGACGAGAAAACGGCGTGCCTGCGCTGCGGCCGCGCGCAGCGGCACAGCGGAAATCTGGATCGTCGCGCTCGCAATGGTTGGCCCCTGGTTCGGCGCTTCACGTGTATGGCCGAGCACGATCGATACGCGCGTCAGCGGCACGTCGAGTTCTTCGGCAACGATCTGCGCAAGCGCTGTGCCGATGCCGGTACCTAGATCGACGTGGCCGTTGAACGCGACGACGCTACCGTCGCCGCGCACGACGACGAACATCTCGGTCTGCGTCGGCACAAACGACGAGCGCGAGCCCGGCTGACCCGGCGCGGGCTGCACCGGTGCCTGCGGCATGCGCGTGATGATCAGCACGTTCGAAGCGAAATCGAGCCGCTGCGGCGAAGTTAAACCAGGCTGTGGATCGCGCGGTACGCCGAATTCGGGGCCGGTCACGAGCGTTCTCCGGCGATGTGCTCAGGCGGGTGTTGGTCTACAAGCGCCGCTTGATGCGCCTTGTCGCGTGCCTCGGCCAGCAACTGCACCGCACGCTGCACCGCGCGCAGGATCTCGACGTGCGTGCCGCAGCGGCACAGATTGCGCGACAGCTCACGCCGGATCGTATCGAGCGCAGGTGTCGGGTCACGGTCGAGCAGCGCCTTCGTGGTCATGATCATGCCGTTCAGGCAGTAGCCGCACTGCGCAGCCTGTTCATCGATGAATGCCTGCTGCACCGGATGCGGCGCTACGCGCGTACCAAGCCCTTCGAGCGTCGTAATCGCACGCCCCTGTGCAACCCGCGCCGTCGTCACACACGAGCGCGTCGGCATGCCGTCGAGCAGCACCGTACACGCGCCGCACTCGCCGAGGCCGCAGCCAAACTTCGGCCCGTTCAACGCGAGATCGTTACGCAGCAAATACAGCAGAGGTGTATCGGGATCGGCGGCGAGCGTGTGTAACGCACCGTTTACGTCGAGCGTCAGGGTAGCGGTGCGGTTCATCGCGAGCGGCGGCGTAGGCGTAAGCGCGCCGTGCCTACAGGACGACCGGTACTTCGGTCGCGGGCGGCGTATTGCGGCTGCGACGACAGCGGATCAATCCGTCGATCATCACCATCCCCACTCCTGGAATATCGCCGAGCTGCACGCTTTCGAGCAGCGTCGCACCCGCCGTGTGCTGCGCGCGATCCATGAACACGAGATCGGCGGGACGGCCCACTTCGATCAAACCCTGGCGCAGATTGCGTTGGCGCGCGGTGTTGCCGGTCGCAAAGCAGAATGCGATTTCGGCGGGCACGTCGGCGAGGCTCGAGATCAGCGCGATCATCCGCAGGATGCCGAGCGGTTGCACGCCCGAGCCAGCCGGGCTGTCGGTGCCGAGGATGATGCGGTGCGGGCACTTCAGTTCGATGGCGTGACGCGCGGTGAGCAGTGCAATGCGTTCATTGCCGTTGTGGACGATTTCGAGCGCGCGGCTCGATTGCTCGCACAGGTCGCAGACATGTCGATAAGACAGCGACGTATGGCCGCCGTTGATGTGGCCGATCACGTCGGCGTCGGCGGCAAGCACGACGTCCTTGTCGATCAGGCCTGAGCCGGGAATTGACGGACCGCCCGTGTGAATCGTGCTCTGGATGCCGTACTTGCGTGCCCACGCAACCATCTGCGCCGCCTCTTCACCGGCTTTGACGCTGCCGAGTCCCACTTCGCCGAGCAGTTTCACGCCCGCATCCGCAAGCTCCTTGAAGTCGGCTTCGACCATGCCTTTTTCGATGATCGGCGCACCCGCCAGCACTTTCACGCCGCCGCCCACGCCCGCTCCGCGCATCCCCTCGAACGAACGTTGCGCGGTAATCGCCAGCGCCTTCACACCGACGATGTCTTTCGGGCGGCCGGGCAAATGCACCTCGCCCGCCGAGATCATCGTCGTCACGCCACCGTTCAGGTTTGACTCGATCCAGCCCATCTGATTCTGCCGCGGCGTCCAGTCGCCGAACACCGGGTGCACGTGCGAATCGATCAGACCAGGCGCCACCGTCGTGCCCCTGCAATCGATCGTCGTCAGCGCGCCTTCCGTGTCGCAATCCTTTTCACGGCCAATCGCAACGATCGCACCGTCGTCGATCACGAGCGTGTCCGCATCGAGCACAGGGTGATCGATGTCGCCGGACAACAAGAGGCCGATGCGCTTCACGACGACCTTGCCCGATGTGCCTGCCAACGTCTCTACTGCCATCTGTTCCTCCTTATGCGACAGCGCAGCGCGGTGTGGGGTACCGCGTTGCCGGCGTCAGACGCTCAGATACGCGCGCCTGATCGTTTCGTTCTTTGCGAGTTCGTCGATCGTCCCGCTGAAGCGGATCTGCCCTTTTTCGAGCACATACGCGCGGTCGCTCACGAGTTCGGCGAAGTGCAGGTTCTGCTCCGACAGCAGGATGGAGAGCCCTTCGCGTTTGAGTTCGAGAATCATGTTCGCCATCTGCTCGACGATTACGGGAGCAACGCCTTCCGAGGGCTCGTCGAGCAGCACGAGATAGGGATTGCCCATCAGCGTGCGCGATACAGTGAGCATCTGCTGTTCGCCGCCGCTCATCTGTCCGCCGGGACGCTGCGGCATTTCGCCGAGATTCGGAAACAGGCGGAACAGTTTGTCGGGCGTCCATTGCGGCGCGCCTTCGCGCGGCGGTTGACGACCGGTATCGAGGTTCTCCATCACCGTGAGATCGGCGAACACGCGCCGGTCTTCCGGCACGAAGCCCATACCCATGCGCGAGATGCGGTACGGCGGCAGCGCACCGATATCCGTGCCGCGAAACGTGACGTGGCCCTGGCGCCGCGGCAGCAGACCCATCACCGCTTTCATCGTGGTCGATTTGCCAGCGCCGTTGCGGCCCATCAGCGCGACGACTTCGCCGCGGCCGACTTCGAGATTCACGTCGAACAGGATATGCGCGCGTCCGTAAAACGCGTTGAGGCCGGAGACTTTCAGCAGCGCTTCGCTCATTGCAGCGCTCCCTGGTTCGTCGGCGCGGCCGCGTGATTCAACGCTGCACGCGGCTGGAACGTCTTGCCCGTGCCGAAATACACTTCCTGCACGCGCGGATCGTTGCGGATAGTGTCGGCGTCGCCTTCGGCGATCAACTTGCCGCGCGCGAGCACGATCATCCGGTCGGCGTAGGCGAACACGACGTCCATGCTGTGCTCGGTGAACAGCACACCGATGTTGCGCTCGGTGACCAGTTGCCGCGTGAGCGCCATCAACGCGTTGCGCTCCTTCGGCGCCATGCCGGCGGTCGGTTCGTCCATCAATAGCAGTTTCGGCCGGTTTGCGAGCGCGATGGCGAGTTCGACGCGCTTCACGTCGCCATAAGCGAGCACGCCGCAGGAACGATTTGCATCCGCGGCCATGCCGACCTGTTCGAGCAAACTGAATGCTTCGTCCGCATGCCATGAGCGCGCCGGTTTCCACAAGCCGAACAGCTTGCGTTCGTACGACACCAATGCCATCTGCACGTTTTCGAGCACGGTCATCGAGTTGAAGGTGGCCGCGATCTGGAAGGTCCGACCCACGCCTAATCGCCAGATATCGCGAGGGCGCATACCGACCAGTTCGTGACCATCGAGCTGGATCGATCCCGACGACGGACGCAGTTGTCCATTGACCATGTTGAAACAGGTCGACTTGCCCGCGCCGTTCGGTCCCAGCAGTGCCAGCAGTTGGCCCGCGGCGAGATCGAAAGACACGCCGTCGACGGCCGTCAGTCCGCCGAATGATTTCGACAGCCCGGTTACGCGCAGCAGGCTCATAGGCCCTCCTTCATCGCTGCCGCAGTGGCTGCACTTGCACCGGCACCCGCTTCAGAAGAAGGATGCGCGGCACCATTCTTCGGCTCGACGTCATCGTTGCCGAACCGCTCGCGCACAAAACCGACGATACCCTGCGGAAACGCGATCACCAGCAACAGAATGGCGAGCCCGAGCAACGCCTGCCAGTAGTCGGTCTGCCGCGCAACCGTGTCCTGCAGCCAGGTGAATACCGCGGCGCCGACCACCGGACCGGTCAACGTTTGCAAACCGCCGAGCAGCACCATCACGAGCCCGTCGACGGAGCGACTCACGCTGATCACTTCTGGCGAGATCGTCCCTTTCGAGAATGCATACAGCGAACCGGCAAGGCCGCAAAACAGCGATGCGATCACAAACGCGGCCCATTGCACGCGCTTCACATCGATACCGATTGCTTCGGCACGCAGTACCGAGTCGCGCGACGCACGCATCGCGTAACCGAGCGGCGAGAACAGCATTCGACGCAACAACCAAACGCCGAGCGCAACGCACGCAAGCGTCAGGTAGTAATACGCAACCGGCGAAGACAGCCAGTTAGACGGCCAGAGACCAAGCAGGCCATTGCTACCCCCCGTCACGTCATCCCACTGGAACACCACCGACCACACGATCTGCGCGAACGCGAGCGTCAGCATCGCCAGATAGACGCCCGATAGCCGCACGCAAAACCAGCCGAACACGATTGCACCGCCAGCCGCGAGCAACGGACCTAGCAGCAGTGCGACCTCCATCGGCAGAGCAAGCACTTTCAGAAACAACGCAGCGCCATAAGCACCGAGCCCAAAATAAGCTGCGTGTCCAAACGAATGCATCCCGCCGGGCCCCATGATGAAATGCAGGCTCGCAGCGAACAGCACGGCAATCAGTATTTCGACGAGCAGCACCGGCATATACGGAAACGCATTGGCCGCGAGCGGTGCGAGCACCAGTACTAAAGCTACGAACGCCGCAAGCCAGCGCAGTCGTCGGCCCGCTGGCCGCAATGGCGCTTCCGGCGCAGCCATCGCGCGAACGGCAGCGCTGGCGCGCCCAAGCAGACCCCACGGCCGCACCACGAGCACGATCGCCATCACGACAAACTCAGCGACGAGTGTGAAACGGCTCAGCGACAGATCGATCCCGCCAATCGACACATGTCCAATACCGATGCAAAGCGCCTTGATTTCCGCGATCAACAGCGCCGCGACAAAGGCGCCCGGAATCGAGCCCATCCCTCCGACCACGACAACGACGAACGCATTGCCGATCGTATCCAGATCGAGTGAGAGATTCGCGGACATGCGCGGCCCCTGCAATGCACCGCCGAGCCCCGCGAGAAACGCACCGGCGAAGAACACACCGGTAAAGAGCCACGCCTGATTGATGCCGAGCGCGCCGAGCATCTCGCGATCCTGCGTCGCGGCACGCACCAGCGTGCCCCAGCGCGTGCGCGTCAGTGCGTACCAGAGCAGCAGCAACACGACCGGTCCGATCACGATCAGCAGCAGATCGTAGGTGGGCACTGCGTGCCCGAGCAGATTCACCGCGCCGGCCAGATGCGGGGCGCGCGGCCCAAACAGATCCTCCGGACCCCAGAGCCACAACGTCGCATCGCGAAAGATCAGCACGAGCGCAAACGTTGCGAGCAGGTGAAACAGTTCGGGCGCCTGGTAGATGCGTCGAAGCACGACGAACTCGACGAGTGCGCCAAGTATTGCTACCGCGAGCGCGGCACCGAGCACCGACAGCCAGAACCCGCCCATCGTCGCGCCGAAGCGGCTCGTCAACGTGTACGCGACATAGACGCCGACCATATAGAACGAGCCGTGCGCAAAGTTGACGATGCGCGTCACGCCGAAAATCAGCGACAGGCCCGCCGCGACCAGAAACAGCGCGGACGCATCGGCGAGTCCGTTGACGAGTTGTACCAGCAGATTCGAAAGCATCGGGTCCTCAACGACTTCCTGGAAGGTACATCGACCGCACGTTCACGGCAGGACACTACCAGCGAAATAAATCAGCGCAAACCGTCTTCGCCCTTGATCTCGCTCGCCTGCAATCCACCGATGCGCGCCAGCGGCCGGCCACCCGCCGTCACCGCGACTGCGACGACGATCTCGTTCGCACGCGGCGCATCGGCGACGCGCGCTTCGATCGCATCGAAATGACTGCGCACGTAGGCAGCATCCTTGTGGCCGAGCGGCACGTCGATGGCAGTGCCGAGCGTGCCCATCTTCTTCGCCGAAGGCACGAGTGCCGCGCCCTTCTGCACAGCCGCACGCAACGGCGCACCAAGCTTCGGATGCAGGATCGCCGCGGCGTGTTCGAGTTCGCCCGCTTCACCGACGATCGCTGCCTTGCCGTAACTCTGCGCCTCGCCCGGTTCGATGCCGAGCGCTTCGACACAACGCTGACCGAGCAGCCCGCCGAGTTCCTCGCCGGCTTCGATCAGTGCATCGAGCTGCGGCACGTAGCGGCCCGCGTACGGATTGTCGATCACCGCGATCGCCACCGCGCGACGCAGCGGCGGATCGATGGTCTGGCCCATTTCGATGCGCGTCTCGTCCACCTGCACGATCAGCTTGCGAAGCTTGATTGCCATATTGCTCTCCTTCTATCGATTCGTTTTATGACAGGGCTGTCCTGTCGATGCGGTGCATACAGCGGGTCAGCGCAGCCCGTCCTTGCCGGCGATCGCTTCTTTCGCCAGACCGCCGACGCGCGCATGCACACGCTGCCCGGTGCTCATCGCGAGGATATAGACGATTTCGTCCGCAGCGGGCGCGCCGGGTACACGCACTTCGATTGCATCGAAGTGGCTGCGCACGTAGCTCGCGTTGACGTGGGTCATGGGTACATCGAGTGCCGTTGAGGGCGCCCCAACCTTCTTCGCGGATGGCACGATTGCGTTGGTCGGTACGCCATTCTTCTCAAGCAGCTCGCGCATCGCATAGCCGCCGGGAACGTGCCACAGCGCACCGTGTTCGAGCTCGCCCGCCGCGCCGATGATGGCCCCCTTGCCGTAGCCTTCGATCGCAGCGTGCGGCACCGCCATCGCCGCAAGCAACTGGCCGGCGAGCGTAACGCCGATCGGTTTCAGTAGTTCCATCGCGTGCTGGATCTCGGGTTCGTAGCGGCCGGCAAACGGGTTCTTCATCACCGCGGCCAACGTGCCGCGTCTAAGCGGATGCGCGGGCGGCGGACCGAACTCGTGAAAAATGTCTTCGACGTGTGTCAACACGCGGCGTATTTCAAACACGATGCCTCCGGTGAGTGAGGATGGCGGCCCGGACCTGCTGCGTCCGGTGACGCGAAAATGGATTCGGTGAATCGTGACGCGACGTGGCGAACGTCGTGTTCGGGAAAGCCTACGGTACGCGCGCTATGTTGCAGGAATAGCGCTGCGCCTTCGATCGTGCCATCGTCGCACAACTGCTGCGCTGTTTGCGCGCCGCGTGTGAGGGCGAGATCGATCGACGATTGAGGCAGCATTGGTACATCGACGGTTACGACGAGATCGCCGAGATCGCTGTCGTCTTTCAGTGACGACGCGGGGCGCCGGACGATGCTCGCATCATCGAGGTTGATTGCATTTGCAACGATCGTCGCCGACGCATCGGCAATGGCCGCCGTGCGTGCCAGCACGGTAGCGCTGTCGGCGATACCGAGACTGAAGCTGCGCCCGCGCCAGCCGCTCGTTGCGATGCCGCGCACGGCCATGGTTGCGTCGAGCGTCAGGCTGCCGTCGAGTGCTGCTTGATGGTCTGGGCCGAGAAATGCCGCGAGATCGGCGAACACACCGATCCTGTAATGCTGGCCAGCGGTGAGATGCAGCGCGATGTCGCCGCCGTTGTTCACGAAGGCGCGTGCGACGCCGGGCCGCATGAACGCCTGGATCAGCTCGTCGGCAACGCTGCCGGCTACCGCTGCCATTGGCGTGATGTAGTTCGCGCGATGCGGATGGCATGCGGACCACATGCGTCGTGCAATCGGTCCCTGGCACGGGTTGTCTTCGTATGTCGACGTTTGCGGTACTCGTGTACGCAGCAGCGGTAGTTCTGTAACGAGTTCGCCGAGTACGACCGTGAAGCGCTGCCAGCAAGCATCGTGCGCGGCGAGTACCGCAGCCTCGTCGCCATCGGCGCCGACGATCAGATCGATCGGTCCATGCTGCAGATGCCAGCGGCCATCGTCGAGACGCCTGCGCGTCGCACCGCTTGTAACCGTTTCGGTTTCGGTTGCGGTGTTTGCATACATGGGGGCAGTAACGTTGGACATCGCGCTTACCCGAGCATCGGTGGCATACCGAGCGGCCACGGGTTGTCGGGATGACGAGCCAGCGTGCGGCGTGCGAGCGGCGCGCCTTCGAGATGCTCAGGCCCATGCGCAAGCACGTCTGCAAGCGGTCTGATCGCATCCATGTGACCACCGAGCTCGCGATAGGCATCGAGCGTCATCGAGAATTCGATCGGGGCGACGATCGCCGGTGTCGGCACGGTGCCAAACGAACGATCGGGCATGCGCGCCACGTCCACCATGACTGTGATACCGCCACCGGGCCACACATAGGCGGGCGCACCGCCGCACGTCACGTTGACGAGACGCTCCTTGATCGCACGCGTGAGACGCACCGGGTTCTCGGTCGCGCCCGCGCGCAGACTGCCGCCTGCACCGCCAATGAACAGCACGGTAGCCAGCGACGGCTCGCAGTTCTCGCCGATCCGCTCGACGGTCTGACGCACGGTGTCGGGCATCTGCGCGGGCCGCGGCACCAGGTCGCTGTCGAGTTCATACCATTGCGCGTGCTCGCCGGTCGTCGACACCATCAATATGCGCATGCCGGGACGTGCCACTGCCGGATCGAATCCTTCGACGATCGCGAGCGGGTCCTGGATGTCGGTGCCACCCCAGCCGGTGCCGGGGTTCGCCACCTGAAAGTAGCGGCCCGGTGTCGATTTGCGGCCACGGATTTTCAGACCCGAACGCGTCATGCCGAGACAGCGCCCTGCCTGATGCTCTGTCAGCACACCGGTAATGTGATCGTCGACAACGACGACTTCATCGACATGACCGAACCACTGTTTGGCAAAGATGCCGATCGTGGCCGAACCGCAACCCACCCGCATACGCCGCTCTTCGACACCATCGACAACCGGCGCGGCGCCTGCGCGAATCACGAGGCTCGCACCGCCGTCGATCGTTAGTTCAACCGCTTCCTTGTTGCCGAGCGCGAGCATCATGTCGCAGGTCACGCGCCCTTCTTTCTTGCTGCCGCCGGTCAGATGATGCACGCCGCCAAGGCTCAGCATCTGCGAACCATATTCGGCAGTGGTCACGTGGCCGACGATCTCACCATGGCAACGCACATTCGATTGTTCCGGCCCGAGGAAGCGGTCGGTGTCGATTTTCACCTTGAAACTGCAGTAGCTGAAGATGCCCTCGGTGACAACGGTCACCATATCGACACCTTCGTGCCGCGACGACACGATGAAAGGCGCGGGCTTGTAGTCGGGGTAAGTGGACGATGCGCCGACGCCGGTCACAAATAACGGAGCGCTGTTGTCGGCACTGGTCTGCGCCTGCGCATCCGCATCTGCGCTAAAACCGATCGCCGTCGGCTCAGTCGCATCGGCCGCGCGCGACACGAAGCACACCGGGTCGACGCGGATCAACCGGCCATCCGCGTTCGCATAGCGATCGCAGGCGCCGGTGCGCCCTTCCGATATCTGGCACAACACGGGGCACGCATTGCATTCGATCTTGTTCACCGCCATCCGCTCGCTGCGCGGCGCGGCTTTTTCGAGCACGGTCGGACCGGGCGTCGTGGCAGTAGCGCCATCGACACGATCTGCACCGAAATCGACCTTCGTATGTTCAGTCATGGGTGGGGTTCCATACGACGACATTACATCAGGCCCTGCACGGCGAACGAAAGCACCTTGTTTCATGGCACTTTCTCGCAAAACACAGCATCTGCAATTTTGAAAAATGTTGCGGTCACTCACCGTTCGTGTAGTATCCGCTACACCAAACTTGCTTGAAATCTACTCGATCAAAATAGACTGCGCAACGTCTTTTCCCCGCCCGGTTGCGATGCTGCGCCGCGCCATTTCGCGCGTCTCGCACCGTGCAGAAGGAGTCTTGCCGTGACTCATGTCGTAACCGAGGCCTGCATTCGCTGTCGTTATACCGATTGCGTCGATGTGTGCCCCGTGGATTGCTTCCACGCCGGGCCGAACATGCTGGTGATCGACCCCGACGAATGCATCGACTGTGCGGTGTGCATTCCGGAGTGTCCGGTCAATGCAATTTACGCCGAAGACGATCTGCCTGCAGGGCAGCAGGCTTTTGTCGCGCTCAACGCGGAGCTGGCAACCGTCTTTCCTGTCATCACTAAAGCCGTGCCGCCACTGCCCGATGCCGACGCGTGGAAAGACGTGACGAACAAGCTGCCGATGCTGGAACGCTGAAGCGCACGGCCGTGCGCTTCAGCGTGTTCTCTCGCTGTTGTTCCTTCAATCATCTCTCTGAGGAGAAACCATGAACGAGGTCGTCGATCAACCGACTCAGCCCGTCACCCGCGCCGAACCGCCAACGCCCATCGAAACCGACGCATTGATCGTCGGTGCCGGGCCGGTCGGCCTTTTCCAGGTGTTCGAGCTGGGTCTGCTGGAAATTCGTGCTCATGTAATCGATTCGCTGCCGGTTGTAGGTGGCCAGTGCGTCGAGCTGTATCCGGACAAACCGATCTATGACATACCCGCCGTGCCGATGTGCACCGGCCAGGAACTCGCTGACAACCTGATGAAGCAGATCGAGCCGTTCGGCGCGACGTTTCATCTTGGACAGGAAGTACAGACTGTCGAGCGTCTCGACGACGGACGCTTCTTTGTGCGTACGAGCAAAAACACCGAATTCATCACGAAGACGATCTTCATCGCCGCCGGCGTCGGCTCGTTCCAGCCGCGCACGCTGAAAGTGCCCGGTATCGACAGGCATCATGGGCGGCAGCTGTTTTACCGGGTACGCGACCCCGAACTCTTTCGCGACAAAGACATCGTGATCTGCGGCGGCGGCGATTCGGCGCTGGACTGGGCACTCAATCTGGTCGACGTCGCGCAAAGCGTGGTGCTCGTGCACCGGCGCGACGATTTCCGCGCAGCGCCTGCTTCGGTGGCGAAGATGCGCGCGCTGTGCGACGAGATGTCGATGCAATGCCTGATCGGCCAGGTCAACGGTTTCGAAGATCGCGGCGACGCGCTGCATCGGCTCAAGGTAACGGGTGGCGATGGCGTGACACGCACGCTCGAACTCGATCACCTGCTGGTTTTCTTCGGCCTGTCGCCGCAGCTTGGCCCGATTGCGCAGTGGGGCCTTGGCATCGAGCGCAAACAGATCGGCGTCAACACCGAGAAGTTCGAGACGAACGTGCCGGGCATCTTCGCCGTCGGCGATATCAATACCTATCCGGGCAAGAAGAAACTGATCCTGTCGGGCTTTCATGAAGCGGCGCTCGCCGCGTTCGGCGCAGCGCCCTACATCTTCCCGGACAAGAAGATCCACATGCAGTACACGACGACCAGCACGAAGCTGCACAAGGTGCTAGGCGTCGAAACGCCAGTGTTCGATTGAAGCGCGCCTGGTTATGATGGCATCGCGCCGGTCGCAAATGTGGCCGGCGCGTCTTCCATCTAAGGAATCCGATCCGTGATTAGAGGCCGCCAATGAGTCCTACCGCCGTCCGCAAACCCGGTGCTACCGGCATTCGTGCGAAACAGGCACAGGACACGCGCGCGAAGATCCTAAAGGCTGCTATCCGGGTGTTTGCTAAACAGGGTTATGCGAGCGGCCGTGTGGAGAGCATCTCGAAGGCAGCACGGTCACACGACCGGATGATCTACTACTACTTCGGCAGCAAGGAACAGTTGTTCATCGAAGTGCTGGAAACAATCTACACGCAGTTCAACGAAGCCGAAAGCAAGCTGGATCTTGACTTGGAAGACCCCGTCCACGGGCTTTCGCAAATGGTCGAATTCGTCTGGCAGTACTACCTCGATCACCCGGAGTTCGTCACGCTACTGTCGAGCGAGAACCTGCATCAGGGCAAACATGCGAAGAAGTCGTCGAAGCTGCGGGAAATTTCCGGGTTTGCGATTTCGGTCGTGCAGCGCCTGCTCGATGCGGGCCGCGCACAGGGGGTGTTCCGCTCGAACATTGCTGCACGCGATGTGTACATCATGATCGCGTCGCTTGGGTACTTCTATAACGCGAACCAGTACACGTTGAGCGCGTTTCTTGGCGAAACGTTGATGGACAAGGCCGCGCTCGCGCACTGGCGCGAGATGATCAAGGAGACGGTGTTGCGTGCGGTGTTGCTCAACGTGCCGGTGGAGTCATCGTTGCCCTCGGGCGACGACGCAGCGTGCGCGTGAAGAAGCACAAGCTGTTGCGTTGCCCTGCAATCGTTCTTACGTCTGCGCCGCGTCTTCCTCACGAAACAGCTTGTCGGCAAGATGAAACGCCGCATTCCCCGCCGGCACGCCGCAATAAATTGCCGCCTGTAGCAGCACTTCCTTGATCTCATCGCGGCTCACGCCATTGTTCTTCGCGGCCCGCAGATGCAGCGCGAGTTCTTCGCTACGATTCAACGCGACCAGCATCGCGATCGTCAGCAGGCTGCGCGTGTGGCGCGGCAAACCATCGCGTGTCCAGATCTCGCCCCACGCATGGCGCGTGATCAGGTTCTGGAACTCTTCGGTGAATTCAGTGCGATTCGCCAGCGACCGGTCGACATGCGCATCGCCCAGTACCGCGCGCCGCACTTCCAGTCCCGCTGCATAGCGCTCGTCTTCAGTCATCATGGCTCCGTGAGGAAATCGAGCGCGGCCTTCGTAAATGCGTCGGCCCGCTCGATGTTCGAAATGTGCGACGCGTCCAGCTCGAGATATCGCGCACCGGGAATTGCAGCGGCCAGCTCGCGCCCCTGCTCGGCTTTCGCGGCGAGGTCGTGCGTGCCGCCGATCACGAGCGCAGGCGCCTTGATGTTCGGCGCTTCGGGACGCAGATCGGTGGCATCGATTGCTTCGCAATTCAACGCGTAGCCTTCCTTGTCGGTATGCGCGAAGACATCGCGAATCGCCGCTAGCACCAGTGGCTCGCGCGCGATGAATTCGGCGGTAAACCAGCGTGGTAACACGGCCTCGGCAAGCGCAACCATGCCTTCGTCGCGTGCGCGCGCAGCACGTGGCACCCAGACTTCCGGAGAACCGATACGTGCTGCCGTATTCGCCAGCACCACGCGATCGATGCGCTCACCGTGGCGTGCAGCAAGCGCGACGCCGGTCAGTCCGCCCATCGATATGCCCGCAAAATGCGCGCGACCGATCTTCAGCGTGTCCATCAGACCAAGCACGTCGCCTGCGAGCTGATCGATCGTGTAGGGCCCCTTCGGCGTTTCCGAATGACCGTGGCCACGCGTGTCGTAACGCAGCACGCGAAACTGCTTCGACAGCGGCTCGACCTGCGGTGTCCACATCGACAGATCGCTGCCGAGCGAATTCGACAGCACGATCCACGGTGCGCTACCGTGACGATCGCCGTCGATCCGATAGTGAAGCTCTGTGCCGTTGACTGCGGCGTAGGGCATGCCCGTTACTCCTTTGAAAGCGCGCGGCTCTCACGCGTAGCGTGAAGGGTGAGCACCGCATCGACATACGCGTGCGCGGAGCCGACGTAATGAGCGGGATCGAGCAGACGCTTCAGTTCGTCTACCGACAGATGTTGAGTGACTTCGGCATCGGCGCACAACACGTCGAGCAGTGGCTGCCCAGTACTCACCGCAGTCTTCGATGCATGCTCGACCCGCTGATGCGCATCGAGCCTACCGATCCTGTCGCCGAGCGCGAGCATCACCGCTTCGCCGAGTATCAGTCCGTGCGTGACCTGGAGATTCGCGGCAAGGCGCCCGACGTTCACGTCGAGGCCACTGGTAATCTGTTCGATATTCGCCAGTGCGCCACCCGCGAGCCGCGCGAGATCCGGCAGCGCATCCCATTCGGCCTGCCAGCCGCCGAGTGCGCGCTCATGCTCCTGCACCATGCCGGCAAGCACCGTCGCGACGAGACCGGGCGCGCGCGTCGCGGCGGTGAGCACCGCTGCACAGCCCACCGGGTTGCGCTTATGCGGCATCGTCGATGAACCGCCCTTGCCTGCGGCCGCGGGCTCCGCGAGTTCGCCGATTTCGGTCTGCATCTGCAGAGAGATGTCGCGGGCGATCTTGCCGAGTGTGCCGATCAACATGCCGAAGCTCGACGCAGCGTCGGCGATGCGATCGCGCTGCGTGTGCCACGGCAACGCGGGCTCGGCGAGATCGAGTTCTTTTGCCAGTGAGCGTGTGACGTCCAGCGCCGCATCGCGCAGGCTGGCTAGCGTGCCGGCCGCGCCGCCGAACTGCAGCACCAGTGTGCGTGCGCGCACAGCGTCGAGCCGCTCACGATGCCGCAGCAGCGCATCGAGCCACTGCGCGAACTTCAATCCGAGCGTGATCGGCAGCGCCTGTTGCAGCCAGGTGCGACCGACCGCAGGCGTCGCGCGATGCGTGCGAGCCAGCGTGGCAAGTGTCGAGCAGGTGGACTGCAGCCCGCGATCGAGCAGAGCAAACGTGCTGCGTAGTTGTAGCACGGTAGCGGTATCGATGATGTCCTGGCTTGTCGCGCCCCAGTGCACGTATTTCGCGGCCTGCGGGTCGGCGGCTTTTACGCGGGCCGTGAGTTGCTTGACGAGGGGGATGGCGAGGTTGCCGCCCAGCGCCGCATCGTGAACGAGCGCATCGGCGTCGAGTTGATCGGCGTGGCACGCGGCCTCGATCGCCGCGACGGCGGCCTGCGGGATCACGCGATGCGCCGCCGATGCGCGCGCCAACGCTGCTTCGACATCGAGCATCCGCTGCAGCGTCGCACGCGGCGACCAGATGTCGTTCATCGGTTGGGTGCCGCAGATGAGACCGGTCAGACGGGCGCTATCTTCGAGCATGGTGACTTCGACGGGACGAGAAAGCCTTAAAGGAGCCGCATGCCGCCCAGCGGGATGCACTCAGATTTTGCAGGCTGAACGAAAGGCTGTTCGCGCAACCCGCGGCCAGTTGCGGCTTCATTGTCGCCGAAGCCCGCGCAGAGGTCACGCGGCGCGCGCAGCCTGCGTACCGTCAATCAGCGCAATACCGGTCAACTTTTGCAGCGCATCGAAACCGAGATCGGAGACGATCTCGCGCACAACCAGCCCGCCCGCGGTCACATCGATCACCGCGAGATCGGTATAGATACGATCGACGCAACCGACACCCGTCACCGGATACGAGCACTCGCCGACGATCTTGCTCTCGCCCTGCTTGGTCAGGTGCTCCATCATCACGTAGACCTGTTTGGCGCCGATCGCGAGATCCATAGCACCGCCTACCGCGGGGATCGCGTCCGGTGCACCGGTGTGCCAGTTCGCGAGATCGCCAGTGGCCGAGACCTGGAACGCGCCGAGCACGCAAAAGTCGAGATGGCCGCCGCGCATCATCGCGAACGAATCTGCGTGATGGAAGAACGCCCCGCCGGTCAGCAGCGTGACGTGCTGCTTGCCGGCGTTGATCAGCTCATCGTCTTCCTCGCCGGGCGCCGGTGCCGGGCCCATGCCAAGCAAGCCGTTCTCGCTGTGCAGGAAGATTTCCTTGTTCGCATCGAGGTGGTTCGCCACCAGCGTCGGCACGCCGATGCCGAGATTTACGTAGGCGCCTTCAGGAATGTCCTGGGCGACGCGTTGCGCCATTTCATCGCGGGTCAGTTTCTTCATGTCGGATCTCCGGTGCTCAGGCGGCCTGGCCGGTGGCTTGCACGTCGTATGCTTCGCCATGCGCGGCCTGCCGCACTTCGATCACACGTTGCACGAATATGCCGGGCGTGACGATCACTTCGGGATCGAGCGCACCGAGCGGCACGACTTCCGACACCTGCGCGATCGCGACCTTCGCCGCACTCGCCATGATCGGCCCGAAGTTACGTGCGGTCTTGCGATAAACCAGGTTGCCCCAACGATCGCCACGATGCGCCTTGATCAGCGCGAAATCCGCGGGCAACGGTGCTTCCAGCACATAGTGACGACCGTCGATCAGGCGCGTCTCCTTACCTTCAGCCAGCTTCGTGCCATAGCCAGTCGGCGTGAAGAAGCCACCGATACCCGCGCCAGCCGCACGAATTCGTTCGGCGAGATTGCCCTGCGGGACCAGCTCGAGCTCGATTTCGCCAGCACGATACAGCGCATCGAATACATACGAGTCGGTCTGACGCGGAAACGAACAGATGATCTTGCGCACGCGCTTTGCCTTCAGCAACGCGGCAAGACCAACGTCGCCATTGCCGGCGTTGTTGTTGACGATGGTCAGGTTGCGCGCGCCTTGCGCGATCAGCGCGTCGATCAGTTCGGACGGCATGCCCGCGGTACCAAAGCCACCGATCATCACGGTCGCGCCATCATGAACATCGGCCACCGCAGCCTGAAGGGAATCGAAAATCTTGTTGATCATGTCGAATGTCCTCTAGCGACGCGTCGCCGACCTCGGTGCTCGTGGGTTGGACAATCTGCGCGTCTTGCTGCCGACCTTCGTGGTCGGCGAAATGTTCGCTAAAAGAACTCACATTCGTTTAACGAACATTGTGAGGCATTATCCGTGGCGCTTCGCCCGCTTGTCAAGGCAGCCTTTCTCGGGCATGGTTGCTCTTCCCACTATATGCCAGCGCGATTTATCCGCTAGCGTGTATACGGTTTCTCCATACAGCCCGCGATACTGCCCGGCTACCCGGCCATGCAAGAGCTCGATCTCAATCTGATTCCCTACCTCGTCGCGATGGAAGACACGCGCAACGTGAGCCGCGCCGCCGAGCACCTCGGCGTGAGCCAGCCGCGCGTGAGCACTGCGCTCGGCCGGTTGCGCGATTACTTTGGCGATCCGCTTTTCGTGCGCACCTCGCGTGGCATGGAGCCTACGCCGCGTGCACTCGCGCTGCTGCCCGCTGCGCGCGACGCACTAATGCGCATCGAAAAAGGCATGCTCGACGCGCAGGATTTCGCGCCGGCCACGAGCACCTATACGTTTTCGATTGCGCTGTCGGATGTCGGCGAGATCGTGTTCCTGCCGCGCCTGCTGCAGACGCTCGCCGAGCGCGCGCCGCACGCGAACCTGCGCTCCGTATCGCTACCGCCTGCACACGTGGAGCGCGGCCTGGAATCCGGCGATGTCGATCTGGCGATCGGCTACTTCCCTGATCTGTCGGGCAATAACTTCTTCCAGCAGCGGCTCTTCTCGCATCGCTTCATCTGCATGATGCGCAGCGGCCACCCGCTCGCAAGCGCGCCGCTTACGCTCGCCCAGTTCGTTGCTGCGGGACATGCGGTAGTCCGCGCGGAAGGACGCAGCCAGGAAGTGCTCGAGAAGTTTCTCGAGAAGAAACGCATCCGTCGTCGTGCGGTGCTGGAAACACCGCACTTCATGAGCCTGCCGTTCATCCTCGCGCGCACCGACCTGATCGCGACCGTACCGCACGCGATCGGCTTCGCGTACGTGACGGAGCACGCGTCGATCACGCTCGTCGAGCCGCCGCTCGTCCTGCCGCGTTTCGATTTGCGGCAGCACTGGCATCGCAAGTATCACAACGATCCGCGCACGAACTGGCTGCGGGGCGTCGTGTCCGAACTGTTCAACGATGCGCTGGATGAATGGCCGAAGTGATAGACAAGGATGCATGACCCTACCGGCGACATCGCGATGCGCCACGTACTGCAAAACATGGAACAATGGCCGCATCGTGCAACCCGCGTGTCCCCGGTGACGTGACAGGAGTAAAGAATGAACAGCAAAGCCGGCAAGGTCCGCGCAATCCGCACAACCGCGAAGGCGAAGCCTGCCGAGACGCCTGTGCGCCCCACTCGTGAAGAAGCCGAAGCAGCCGTTCGTACGCTGCTGCGCTGGGCCGGCGACGACCCGCAGCGCGAAGGGCTGCTCGATACGCCGGCGCGTGTGGTCCGTTCCTATGAAGAATTCTTCGCAGGTTATTCGGTCGATCCGCGTGACGTTCTGGCGCGCACGTTCTCGGAGGTCGACGGTTATGACGAGATGATCGTGTTAAAGGACATTCGCTTCGAGAGTTATTGCGAACATCATATGGTGCCGATTATTGGTCGGGCGCACGTTGCGTATCTGCCGCAGCATCGGGTGGTGGGTATTTCGAAGCTTGCGCGGCTGGTGGATGCGTTTGCCAAGCGGCTGCAGATTCAGGAGAAGATGACGGCGCAGATCGCCGATACGCTTAATGAGGTGTTGCAGCCTCGAGGCGTTGGCGTGATTCTCGAGGCGTCGCATCAGTGTATGTCTACGCGCGGTGTGCATAAGGCCGGTGTCGCTATGGTTACCTCGCGGATGCTCGGGGCGTTTCGGAATGATGCCTCTACGAGGCGGGAGTTTCTCGCTATTGTTAATGGGCCGCCTTCTGTTGGTATAGCTAATACTTGATTTTTTTGCCTTCAGCGGCGGCTCTTCGCTAACGCCTCGCGGCTGGTTTTTTTTGCCTCTGCAGGCGGCTCGTTATTGGCGCCTCGCGGCGCAGGCGTTGCCCCTGTGCGGGGCGGCACCTTCTTTCTTTGCCGCGGCAAAGAAAGAAGGCAAAGAAAGCCGCTCGAGACGTTACCTAGTCCTTTCCGTGTGTCGCCTTCGTGGCTCGCATCTAAGTGTCGTCCTTGCATTGACGCGGCAGTGGTCCGAGACGAGATCATCCTTCGCACCTCCAACGATAGTGACAAGGCCGTCATTCATCCCGCTCGCACTGCGTGCTCGCGGTCGGGTGACCACAGTGGAAGACTACGGTGACTGCGGAGGGCGTTGACAAACGCAGCGGAGAAAATATCTGAGAAAGGTCGATGCTCGGATGGACAGGTAGGCACATCTCAGTCGCTGCAAAAACTTTAGCTCCGCATCCGGTCACCACGATGTTCAACCTGCTGTGCTCGGTGCACGCAGTCGTCGGCCGAACGTTGCTAGCCATACCGCCGCCAGCACGCATGCAACGCCGGCCAGTTGCGAGCTCGTTACCGGTTCGTGCAGTACTAGCGCCGCCAACGACACCGCCGATACCGGTACGAGCGCCGTCATCAGGCCAGCTTCCGCGCCGCTCACGCGCGCAGCGCCCGCATACCACAGTACGAAGCCCGCGACCGTCGGTACCAGGGCGTAATACACGACACCGAGCAGCGCGTTTGCGTCGAACGGCAACGTCCACGGTCTTTCGAAACAGGCCGGCACTATCGCGACCGCCAGGCCGATGCCCGACATCAGTGCCGATAGCGGTAAGGCATCGACGGGGCGGCTCAGTTTGCGGTTCAGCAGGATGAAAAGTGCCTCGCACACAACCGCCGCAAATACGAGCGCGTTGCCCGTGAATGCGCCAGCGCCGCGTGAACTCGACAACTGGTCGAAATGGACCGTGCACGCGAGCACGCCCGTCGTCGCCAGCGCGATCGCGCCGATCAAGGACGGCGCTGGCCGTTCGCCGAGCGCAAACATCGCCACCGCCGCCGAGACCGCAGGCAAGGTCCCGGCGATCACGCCAGCATCGGCGGCCGACGCGAGCTTCATACCGCTGATCAGGAACACCGTGTAACCGACGCTACCCGCACCCGCCTGCGCGATGGCAAGCCACGCATCGCGGCGTGACAGGCGGGGCCAGCGCACGCGTCGCACACGCATCACGATGATGAAGACCGGAAACGCAATCGCAAACCGCAACGCGGTCGCCGAGAACGGCGGCAAACCCGCCGCGATCGCCTTGCTGACAACCACAGTGCTGCCGACGCCTATCATCGCCAGTCCGCAGAACAGATACCCGACATAACGCGAATTCATGCTCGTGCTTCCCTTCGTCAATGGAACAAGCACGCAGATTAATGTCCGCGCAGACAGTGGGTCTTGAACGAAATTGCAGCGCGCGCGCACGCGGTGTGCGGCAAGCAGAAAGTATCTAGCGAACCGCCGCCGAATACACGGCCGGCGTGACACCGAAGAGGCGCACGAACGCGCGCGTCATGTGGCTCTGATCAGCAAAACCCGCCGCAGCGGCTGCACTCGCGAGACCCATGCGGCTCGCGATCAGTCGTCGCGCCAGCATCACACGCCGCTGCATCTGGTATGCATGTGGCGGCAAACCCGTTTCGCGCGCAAACGCACGCAGCAACTGGAAACGACTCATGCCGGAATCGGCAGCCAGTTCGGCGAGCGTGAGCGTGGCGGACGGCTCGTCGTCGATGCGCGCCTTCGCCCGCGCAACAGGTGTAGTCGCTTGCCGTGCGGTACACAGTGCAACGGTGGTGTGATGTCTGCCGACGTGCGCAAACAGCGCCAGCAGTGCGTCCTCGCAAGCGAGCGAGTCAGCCGCTAATCCGCTTTCCACCGATACCGCAAACAAACGCTCGAACAGAACCTTCAACAACGCATCGCGGGCCACCGGCACCGTGAGTTCAAGCGAACGCGAAGGTATGTCGGCCAGTTCGCCCACCGCATCGAACACTAGCGACGGCTCGAAGTACAACATGCGCCACGCGCGGCCACGTTCATCGAGCGGGCTACCGTCGTGAATCTCGCCGGGATTCACAGTGATCACGTCGTTCGCGCGCGCCTCGACCGGGCCGCGACCGCTCGCCGATCGCTGGCCGCCTTGCGCAATCACGCCGATACCGAAGCGGTCGTGCGTGTGGCGGGCAAACGTTTGAGTAGTGCGCGCGACCGTCGCTTCGACACCGGCCAGTGCGCAGCGCGGCATCTGAACGCGTGCGCTAACGCCGGGCTGTCTGGTGCCCGCCGCTGCCGCACTACGAATGCCGCGCGCAATCATCAGTGCTTCCCATCGTCGGTACGCTCGCCTTCGCGGACTTTGCCCTGCGACACGCTACTGCCCGGCGGCACGCTGTGCGTGAGCCACACATTGCCGCCGATCACCGAGCCACGCCCAATCGTCACGCGACCGAGAATCGTCGCGCCCGCGTAGATCACGACGTCGTCCTCGACGATCGGATGTCGCGCATTGCCTTTCACGAGCGCACCGTCGAGGTCAGCGGCAAAGCTCTTCGCGCCGAGCGTCACGGCCTGATACACGCGCACGCGCTGGCCAATCACCGCCGTCTCTCCGATCACGACACCCGTACCGTGATCGATGAAAAAACTCGAGTCGATCTGCGCACCCGGGTGAATGTCGATGCCGGTTGCCGAATGCGCGATCTCGTTGATGAAGCGCGCGAGCAACGGCACGCCGAGCCGGTGCAGCGCATGCGCGAGGCGATGGTGCGTCATGGCCCATACGCCCGGATAGCAGAGCAGGATTTCGGTGATGTGCTGCGCGGCCGGATCGCCGGCGAATGCGGCCTGGATATCGCTCACCAGCAGCGCACGAATACCGGGCAACTGCGTGCCGAATTCGCGGGCGACATCGAACGCACGTATGCTCAGTGCTTCGTCGCTGGTTTGTGCATGTTCGGGCAGAAAGCGCAGCGCACGGCGAATCTGTTCGGAGAGCAGGCGCAACGTGCTTTCGAGTGTGTGGCCGACGTAATAGTCGACGCTTTCGTCGGTCAGATCGGCGGCGCCGTAGTGAGTTGGAAACAGCGCCGCGCGCAAGCCGCCAACAATATTGATCACCGCGTCACGCGAAGGTAGTTCGCGAATGCCGAGCGGATGGCGGGTACGGTGCAGTTGCTCGCGCGACGCGCGCAGGTCCGCGACGATCTGCTCGAGGCCCCAGTTGTGGGAAGGCACATTTGACATGGTGGACACGGCGCCGTACGACGGGGCACGGTTCAGAGTGAAGTGTCCTGAGAGATTACCTTGTTTTGCGGCGCCTCGCGCAACGTGCCTCTACCAGACAGGAGGCACTGTGCAGGCTACGCTGCGCCCGCTCAGATCGTCACGCTACTCGCGTCGATCCATCGCACTGCCCAGTCGCGGGCATGCGCGATCGCGGTGGCTTCGTCGGGAAATCGAAGGTCGGTTGGAAAAAAACGATTGGCAACGAGCTCGCCGTCGCTGGAACGGGAGATCACTACATAGGGTTGCCATGAGCCGTCGCCCACGTGTGCCGGCTCACAATTCAGCAAGTAGCCGCGATGTGTAAATGCAGCATCAAAGTGCATGAGTCACCCGCCCTGACTGCCTCGTATGATGGTTCGAAAGGCGCGCTGCCGCTGTGCATCCTCCACGCCGCAATAGCCCGAATTTCGCTGTTGCAGAATGCTGTTGCGGTGGGTGCTTCTGATGACCTGCAGAGTGTTCGGTGCGCGCCGGCTCGTCGGAGTATGATGATACTCTGTCGTAAAGTATCGTCCATTAAAAAAGTAAAAATTGACATTTGGTTCATAGAGCGAACGCACTTTTTTTACGGCGTTTTGCGTTGCTTACCCGGAACGGGTTTTGCTCACTCGTCAATGAAGGCCGCGACAACCGTCAAGGCCCGCATATTTCAGAGTGAGGAACGCAATGAACACAACCGATACCGACGATACGAACAAACATACCGTATCACGCGGGCTCAGTACAGAGCTACACAACGATCGTACGCATGACAGCACGGTCGACACCGACGGCAAGAATCGCGAGGCGGCGCGGCTCGCCGGACACGGCACGATCGGTCCCGACGAAGTGACACAAAGCAACGCGACACTCGACAACAGCGTTCCCGAAGCGCGCGACGGGATGGCGGGTTTCGACAGTCGCACGGGCGGTAACCATCTGCTGCTCGCGGTCGCGCCGGGCTACACGGTGATCGACCGGGGCATGGTCGAACCTGAATCGCCACACGCGTTCGATGAGGGTTTCGACAATCCGGATCTGCCATCCGGATACGAAACGCGCGGGCGCGAGCATTACGCGTTGAATCATCGGCGGCCGGCTCGCGTGATCGAGTTTCAGCGGATTAAATAATCGCGCGATGCAACGCACTGTTTGATTCAATCGACGAGCGGGCGCGCGCATGCGGATGCGCAGCGCGTGCATCGTTTCAATGCGGCACTGAGCGAGAACGCGTCGACTCGAATTCGATTCGAAACCTGGGGTTTCAGGACCCCGGCTTCGCGACGGCTTTTTCCCGCCGCGGCAGTCCGCGACAATCAGGAATGATTCACCATCCACTCGCGGGAGCAGAACATGAAGAAGATCGTCGTTATCGGTGCAACGGGTACGCTGGGCCAGGCCGTGGCCACGGCGTTGAAGGCTCGTCATGAAGTGATCGAAGTGGGGGCGACACGCGGCGCGCACCGCGTCGACGGCACCGATCCGGCGAGCATCGAGCAGTTGTTCCGCGAAATCGGCAAGGTTGACGGCATCGTCACGGCAACCGGTAAGCTGCACTTCGGGCCGCTACCTGACATGACCGTTGAGCAGTTCTGGATTGGCCTGCGCGACAAGCTGATGGGCCAGATCAACTTCGTGCTCGGCGCGCAGCGTTATGTAAACGATGGTGGTTCGTTCACGCTGACAAGCGGCATCGTCGGCGAAGAACCGATCCGCGAAGGCGCGAACGCGACGACCGTGAATCTCGCGCTCGCAGGCTTCGTGCGTGGCGCGGCGATCGAACTGCCGCGTGGCCTGCGCATCAACCTGGTGAGTCCGACTGTGCTGGTCGAATCGATGGATGCGTATGCGCCTTACTTCCGTGGCTTCGAACCGGTTACCGCACAACGCGCTGCGCAAGGTTACCTGCGCAGCGTCGAGGGAGCGGAGACAGGTCGGGTGTATCGCATCGGTTACTGAACGACGGACTGTCGGCTGATCGTCAACTGACCGTTCAAACAGCGGCAGCGCCGCGTCAGTGGATTTCCGGATCGCCCTGACGCGCGCCGCCGCGCTGCAGAAAATCGAAGTCGCAACCCTTGTCCGCCTGCATCACATGCACCTGATGCATCGCACCGTAGCCGCGCTCGAAGCGCGGCGCCGGCGCGACCCACGCAGCCTTGCGTCGGGCCAGCTCATCGTCGGCTACCAGCACGTTCAGTGTGCGACGCGGCACGTCGAGTTCGATCAGATCGCCGTCCTGCACCAGCGCGAACGGACCGCCGATAAACGACTCCGGTGCAACGTGCAGCACGCATGCACCGTAGCTCGTCCCGCTCATCCGCGCATCCGAGATGCGCAGCATGTCGCGCACACCCTTTTGCAGCAGCTTGCGCGGAATCGGCAGCTGGCCCCACTCGGGCATTCCCGGTGCGCCGATCGGCCCCGCATGTTGCAGGACGATCACGCAGGTCTCGTCGATATCGAGCGCATCGTCGTCGATACGTGCAGCCATATCGTTGTAATCGCGGAACACGACCGCGCGGCCGGTGTGCACGAGCAGCTTCGGATCGGCCGCACCCGGTTTGATCACCGCGCCGTCGGGCGCGATATTGCCGCGCAGCACTGCAAGGCCGTTGTCGGGTAGCAGCGGCGCGCTGCGTCGGCGGATCACATCGTCGTTGAATACCTGCGCACCCGCGATGTTCTCGCCGAGCGTGCGGCCGTTCACCGTTTTCTGCGAACCGTCGATCAGATCGCCGAGTTCGACGAGCATCGCCTGCAAACCGCCTGCGTAGAAGAAGTCTTCCATGAGGTAGGCACCGGTCGGCCGGATGTTGGCGAGCACCGGCACGCGACGCGCAATCTCATCGTAACGGTCGAGCGTCAGTTCGACACCTGCGCGACGCGCGAGCGCGATCATGTGGACGATCGCATTCGTCGATCCCGACAGCGCGAGGCAGGTCGTGACCGCATTGTCGATTGCGCCGGCTGTCACGATGTCGGACGGCTTCAGATCTTCCCAGACCATCTCGACGATGCGCATGCCGGTCTTCGCGGCCATCTGCGCGTGGCGCGAGTCGGGCGCCGGTAACGATGCGAAGCCAGGCAGCGTGAAGCCGAGCGCTTCGGCCGCGCTCGTCATCGTCGATGCGGTGCCCATCGTCATGCAGTGTCCTGGCGAGCGCGCAATGCCGCCTTCCACACCCTGCCAGTCTTCCTCGGTGATCTTGCCCGCGCGCAGATCGGCCCAGTATTTCCACGTGTCCGAACCCGAGCCGAGCGTCGCGCCGTTCCAGTTGCCGCGCAGCATCGGGCCGGCGGGCAGGAAGATAGTGGGCAGATCCATCGAGATCGCGCCCATCAGCAGCGCGGGCGTCGTCTTGTCGCAGCCGCCCATCAACACGACGCCGTCGGCCGGGTACGAACGCAGCGTTTCTTCGGCTTCCATCGCGAGGAAGTTGCGGTAAAGCATCGTAGTCGGCTTCTGGAACGGCTCGGACAGCGTCTGCACCGGCAGCTCGATCGGAAAACCACCGGCCTGCCAGATGCCGCGCTTCACTTCCTCCGCGCGCTGGCGGAAATGCGTATGGCACGGGTTCATCTCGCTCCACGTATTGAGGATCGCGATGACCGGTTTGCCCGCGTACTCTTCGCGGCTATAGCCCATCTGCGCAGTGCGCGAACGATGGCCGAACGAGCGCAGATCGTTGACGCCGTACCAGCGATGACTGCGCAGTTCCTCAGGGGTCTTTTTCTTTGTCACGTGTAGCTCCCAGCTTGATCGGGTCGTGGGCGAACGCGGTTCGTCCGACAGGTGGTGGACCGGCTCAGCGGCGCTGTTCCTTCACGCGCGAGACGATCTGCGTGGGGCTCACGAACTGCAGCGCAATCAGCACCCACACCAGGGTGATCGCCATGTAGATCATCGCCATCGCATCGATCGATTGCGGCGCGCGCACGCCGGTCGAAAACACCGCGTAGTAGAGCGCGACGACGAGCGTCTGCGTCGCCGGGCCGGCCGTGAAAAACGTCAGCTCGAACATGCCGATGGTGCGCACGAGCACCAGCAGCCCTGCGGCCAGCATACCCGGCACGAGCAGCGGCAGCAGCACATAGCGGAAATAGCGAAACGTGTTCGCACCGAAGATGCGTGCCGCGGACTCGAGCGCCGGATCGATCTGCTCGATGAACGGCGTCATGACGAGAATCACGAACGGTAGCGCCGGCACGAGGTTCGCGAGGATCACACCGCCCAGTGTGCCGGCCAGTCCGATGCTGTACATCGCGGTCGCCATCGGAATACCGTAGGTGACGGGCGGCACCATCAGCGGCAGCAGGAAAACGAGCATCGCGATGCGTTTGCCGCGAAACTGCACGCGCGCAAGTGCGTAGGCCGCAGGCACGCCGAGTGCGACCGACAGCAGCACGACCGCGCCAACGACTTCGACGGTGACCCAGAGTACGCTCGCGAGCTGGAAGTCGCCCCATGCCTGCGCGTACCAGCGCAGCGTGAAGCCTTGCGGCAGCAACGTGCCGAACCAGCGTGTCGCGAGCGAGTTGACGGCGACGGTGGCGATCAGCAGCACGACGTTCAGCAGGAAGAACAGCATCGTCCCCCATACCAGCGCGGTCCATGCGCGGCTGGCAAGACTTCTGTGCCGGCTGCCGTTGCGTGCAGGCGGAGCATCTTCTACGGCGGGTGCCTGCGGTAGCGAGACGGCGTGGCGATCGGTCGTCATCAGCCCTTCCCTCCGCTAACCGGTCCACGATAGAAGAAGCGCCGGGCACCGAGCATGCCCGCGACGACGATCAACTGCACGAAGCCCATCACGATCGCAATCGCCGAGGCAAGCGAGTAGTCGTAGCTCTCGAACGCCGCTTCCGCTGCGGCGATCGACATCACGCGAGTCGGGCCGGCCGGCGCACCGAGCAGCACCGCCGATGGAAACACGGAGAACGCCTGCACGAACGACAGACACGCGGCCATCGTCAGCCCAGGCACGAGTAGCGGCAGATAAATCTGCCGGAACTGCTGCCACGGGCTCGCGCCGAGCGTCGCGGCCGCGTTGGCCAGCGTCGGGTCGATGCCGGTCACGTACGAGAGCGTCAGCAGGAACGCGAAGGGAAACCCCGACACCACGAGCGAAATCAGCACACCCCAGTAGTTATGCGTGAGCCGTACTTCGTCCGTGTACAGATGCAGCGCGCGCAGCACCTGCGGAAACCAGCCGTTCGGCCCGAAGTACGTGAGCATGCCGTCGGCGATCAGCACGGTGCCGAGCGTAACGGGGATCACGAGCAGTGTCGTCACAAGCTTCTGATACGGTGAGTGGCGCCGCAGCGCGAATGCGACCGGCACCGATACGCCGACATTGATCAGCGTCGCGGGTACGGCGAGCTTAAGCGTGACGAGGACCGTCGGCCACATCGACGTGTCGGTGAAGAACGTGCGGTAGTTCGCCCACACGCCACCGCCGTTCATCGGTTGGAACGACAGGACGAGACCGTACACGAACGGGTAGACGAACAGCGCGAGGATAAGGATCAGCGCTGGAGCAACCAGCCAGGCTTTCGGATCGCGTGGCGCGGTGGGCGGCGCAAGGGTTGCGGTGTTCATCGTGCTTCGCTGCCGTCGTAGACGAGCGTACGCGCCGGCGGCACCCTTAAGCGCAAACGCTCACCGATAACAAATTCACCGGCGATGCGCGCCCACAGATCGCCGAACATCGTATGCACACGCAGCAGCGAGTCGTGACCGCCGTACTCCACCGTCGTGACGTCCGCATCGAAACTATTGTCGGTTCCTGGCGCAGCCAGTTCGATATCTTCGGGTCGCAGCGCAACGCACACGCGTTGACTGTCGAACCCGTCCATCGCAACACCAAGCAGGCGCACGCCACTCGCGTTCACTGCGACGCCATCGCCCTGCTGACCTTCGAGCGCAAACTCGAGCACGTTGCGATAGCCCATGAAACGCGCGACATGAAGATTCTTCGGCCGGCCATAGACTTCCTTCGGCGTCCCGACCTGCTGGACGACGCCCTCTTTCATCACGACGATGCGATCGGCCATCGACAGCGCCTCGTCCTGATCGTGCGTCACGTAAAGCGTCGCCCGTTCGAGCTGGCTATGAATACGGCGAATCTCCGCGCGCATTTCGATGCGCAGCTTCGTATCGAGATTCGATAGCGGTTCGTCCATCAACACGAGCGGCGGTTCGATCACGATCGCGCGGGCAATCGCGACGCGCTGCTGCTGCCCACCCGACAGCTGGCCAGGCAGCTTGCGTTCGTGGCCGACCAGTTGCACGAGTTGCAACGCATCGCGTGCGCGGCGCGCGGTTTCGCTCTTCGACACGCCGCGCATCTTCAGGCCGAAGCCGACGTTGTCGAGTACCGACATGTGTGGAAACAACGCGTAGTTCTGAAACACCATACCGAAGCCGCGCTTCTCGGGCGGCAACACATCGATGCGCGTTTCGTCGAGCCAGATGCCGCCGGACGTGAGCGGTTGCAGACCCGCGATGCAGTTGAGCGCCGTCGACTTGCCGCACCCCGAAGGCCCCAGCAACGCGATGAACTCGCCGCGCCGGATGTCGAGATCGAGTCCTTGAAGCGCCGCGACCGGATGGCCGTCGGCACTCGTGAAACTGCGGCTCACTGCTGCGAGCCGCAATTGCTCAAACTGATGCTTCATGACGATGTCCTGATGCGGACGACGGCATCGCGGGCCACCGTCCGGTTCGCTCGCATAACACGGCTGGCTACTTCGTTTTCTGCGCGCCTACTTCACGGTCCCATTTCTGGAACGCCGCCACCATCGCGGATGCACTGAGCGGCAGTACGTGTGGACGTTCGGCCAGCAGCTTCGCGTACTCGGGACGACCGTACTGCTTCAGCACGTCCTGACTGTGCGCCGGCGCCTGATCGACGGTGACGCCCTTGATCGCGGGGCCGGGATAGAAGTAACCGTCGTCGTACGTAAGCGCCTGCTGCGCAGGCTCCAGCATGAAGTTCATCAACTTGTAGAGCACGTCGAGTTTCTCTTTCGGCACGCCCTTCGGGATCACCATGTAGTGCGCGTCGTTGACCCATGTCATGTTGTCGAACGCCTGCACGCGGAACTCCGCCGGCACGATGCCGAGCGCGCGCGGATTGATATCCCAGCCGGTGACGGTGACCGTCATGTCGCGCGTGCCCTCGCCGAGCTCCTTCATGACCGCCGACGTGCCGCCCGGATAGTACGGAATGCAGTCGTTCAACTGCTTCAGGAAAGCCCATGTCTTGTCCCAGCCATTGACCGGATCCTGCGGATCCTTGTCGCCGAGTACATACGGCAAGCCCATTAGAAACGTGCGGCCCGGACCCGAATTGGCGGGCCGCGCGTAGATCAGCTTGTCCGGGTGCGCCTTGCACCATTGCAGCAGTTGCGCGGGTGTTCGCGGCGGATCGCTGACCTTCGCCGGGTTGTATTCGAGCAGCGGACCAGCGGGCATATACGCGACCTCGAGCCCATAGCCCTGCGCAAGGTCCTGCATCTTGCGCGGCCCGGGCGCGTAGCGGTCGAGCGTGCCGGGAAACGCAGCCGCTTGATCGGGCAGCAGCTTGATCCACAGGTTCTGCTGGATGCCGGCCGCGAGCGCGTCGGTGCCGGTCAGCACGAGATCGATATCGGAGCGCCCGGCTCCCTGCATCGCCTTGATCTTGCCGGGCAACTGCGGAGCCGGTGCATTCGTGTAGGTGATGTTCGAAACGAGGTTCGGGTATTTCGCCTTGAAGGCTTCGAAACCTTTTTGTGTCAGTTGCAAGTCGCCGGCTACGTCGACGATGTTGAGCGCGACCGGACCGGCTGCGTGCGCGAGCGGCGCGAATGCTGTCAGTGTCGCTGCGGCGGTGAGTGTCGCGCACGCCGCGACGTACCTTGCTGACCCGCTACCCGAAAAAATCATTGCATCTCCTCGCTTCTTGTAGGGGTCCGCTACCGGTCCAGTAGCAGCGCCCCGTGTCTCGCCCCTCGTGGAACATAGCGAAGGCGGCTTGCAGATGTCAAGCAAATTTCAGAAACACACGGTGTGCTCGAGCAAGCGGAATTACGCCGCTTACCCGCTATTTATAAGGGTTTTACCGGTTGTGTCGGGATCCGCGTTACTGCTCTGCCAGGTTATTTCCTCAACTTGTTTAGCAACTTCCCCGCACGACGCGACCGCTCATCAACCGCCCTTCACACCCTGCGTATTCACGTACAGCGAATACAGCCCGTGCGACGCCGCCATGAACAAACGGTTACGATGTCGCCCGCCGAAGCACAGATTCGCGCACCGCTCGGGCAGCGCGATATGTCCGATCGCCTCGCCTTGCGCGGTGAACACGCGTACGCCGTCGAGTTCGTCGGTACCCATGCCCCAACCGCACCACAGGTTGCCGTGGGTATCGACACGAAAGCCATCGGGCGTGCCCTGGCCCGCGTCGATCAGCACGCGGTCGCCAGTGAGCGTGCGGCCATCGCCGGCGACATCGAATGCGCGGATCTTGCGCGGCGTGCCGCGCGACTCGACGATGTACAGCACCGACTCGTCCGGTGAAAACGCGAGTCCGTTCGGACCCAGCACCGTATCGGCAACGACGCTCACCTCGCCGGTCTGTCCATCGACGCGATAAACACAGGCCCGCAACTCGGACTCCTGCTTCTCGCCCTCGTAATAGCCCTCGATGCCGAAGGTCGGATCGCTGAACCAGATCGACCCGTCGGACTTCACGACGACATCGTTCGGCGAGTTGAGGCGCTTGCCCAGATAGCGGTCGGCGAGCACGGTGATCGAGCCATCGTATTCGGTGCGTGTGACACGCCGCGTCAGATGCTCGCAGGTGACGAGCCGTCCCTCCCGGTCGCGCGTGTTGCCGTTCGCGTTATTCGACGGCCGGCGAAACGGCGTCACCGCGCCGCTCTCTTCATCCCATCGCAGCATGCGGTTGTTCGGGATGTCGCTCCACAGCAGATAGCGGCCGTCGCCGAACCACACCGGTCCTTCGGACCAGCGCGTGCCCTGGTACAGGCACTCGACCGAAGCGAGTGGAAGGCGCAGCGCGTTGAAGCGCGGATCGAGAATGCGAACAGAGAGGTCGGGATAGCGTCGGCTGGCGTCGGTCATGGCGCAGGAGATGAAAAGAGAAAGGGCCGGGCGCATGAACGCCCGGCGTGTCGGACTTTCAGGCGCGGCTTATTCCCGCCCGAGCTTGCCGTCGCGCAGACGCCAGAGCTTCAGCGGATTCTCGTCGCGCAGCGCTTCGGGCAGCAGGTCGGCGGGCAGATCCTGATAGCAGACCGGGCGCAGGAAACGCTCGATCGCGGTCGCCCCGACCGATGTCGAGCGCGAGTCCGATGTAGCCGGGAACGGACCGCCGTGCACCATCGCGTAGGACACTTCGACGCCGGTCGGGAAACCGTTTGCGAGGATGCGACCGGCCTTGCGCTCGAGCACCGGCAGCAGTTGCCGCGCGAGCGGATAGTCTTCGGCTTCGAGTTGCAACGTCGCGGTCAACTGGCCTTCCACATGGCGCGCCACCTGCAGCATGTCTTCGATGGTCGGGCAGATCACAATCAACGACGTCGGCCCGAAGATCTCGTCTTCGAGTTCCGGCGTGGCGAGAAAGTGCATCGCGTTCGTCGTGAAGAGCGCCGGCAGCGCTGCGCACGACGCATCGCTGGCCATACCCTGGGCGACCGTCGTGACGCCACGTTCCTCGCCGCGCTGCAGAACACCATCCTTATAGGCAGCCGCGATGCCGGCGGTGAGCATGGTCTGCGCGCCCTTCTTTGCGAGCGCCTGGGCCGCCGCGTCGATGAAGCGCTGCGTCTCTTCGCCATCGAGCGTAATGACAAGGCCCGGATTCGTGCAGAACTGCCCGACGCCGAGCGTCACCGACTCGACGAAACCGGCCGCGATTTCATCGCCGCGCCGCTTCAGCGCACCCGGCAACAGGAAAAACGGATTGACGCTGCTCATCTCGGCGAACACCGGAATCGGCTCGCGACGCTTCGCTGCGATATCGACGAGCGCGAGGCCACCACGGCGCGACCCCGTAAAGCCAACCGACTTGATCGCCGGATGCGCGACGAGCGCTTCGCCGATCTCGTTCCCGGCGCCGACCAGCAGCGAGAACACGCCTTCCGGCAGATCGCAGTCGACGACCGCTTTCTGGATCGCGCGGCCGACCAGTTCGGACGTTCCGAGGTGCGCCGGATGCGCCTTCGCGACGACCGGGCAACCAGCCGCGAGCGCCGACGCGGTATCGCCGCCCGCCACCGAAAACGCCAGCGGGAAATTGCTCGCACCGAACACCGCGACCGGCCCGACCGGAATTTTCTGCAAGCGCAGATCCGGCCGCGGCTGCGGCTTGCGTTCGGGCAACGCGGAGTCGAGCGTAGCGGTGAGCCAGCGACCCTCGCGCACCAGCGCAGCAAACAGCTTCAACTGACCGACCGTGCGACCGCGCTCGCCTTCGAGGCGCGCTTTCGGCAGCGCGGATTCGGCGTGCGCGCGTTCGATCAACGCATCGCCGAGCGCCACGATATTGTCGGCAATCGCTTCGAGAAAGCGGGCGCGCGTTTCCAGCGGCGCTGCGCGGTACGGATCGAATGCGCGCGCGGCCAGTTCGCAGGCCCGCTCGACTTCCGCCGTGCCGCCCGCGCCGAAAGTCGGCTCGATTTCCGCGTTTCGGGCCGGGTCGAACGCGCGCAGCGTGCCCCTGGTGCCGCGCACCGCCGAGCCGCCGATCAGCATGTCTCCGGTAATCTGCATGTTGCTACTCCTGTGAGGCGCCGCGGCGCCTCGACTACCGCCGGAGTGCGCAACGCAAAGTCAGATGGGGAAGTACGCCGTCAACGGATTGTGGACCGTTCGACGAGATGACGCTCGAACGCGAGCAGTGCCTGCGTCTCAGCGTCGATCTTCGCATGATGCTCGAGCGGCGTCGAACTCAGTAACGGTAACAGCGGCCCCATATCGGCAATCTTCGAGAACGTGACGGCATCGTGCAGCACACGGATCAGCGAGATCCCGTCGCGCAGCGTTTCGAGCGGCATGAATGCATCGTAGAGCGCCTGTGCCTCGTCTGCGCGTGCGGCCTTCACCGCGTGTAGCAAGGCCGTCACCGTATGCGGCGCGATGCAGCCGGAACCGGTCGTCCACGACGCGAGCCCGAAGTCGCGCAGATGCACGAGCGCCGGACGCTCCCCCATCCCCGAAATGATCTGGGTCGGACTGATGTGTTGCAGCAGGCGGCGCAGATAGGGATCGTGCTCCGGCCGTTCACGCACGATCGCGTACTTGATAGCAATCAACGTACCGCGCTCGACGAGTCGGGCAAGCGTGTCGACATCCACGTACTCCTCGCTCTTTATATAGAGCGTGAGGGGCATGCCGGCCGTCTCGGCGATGCGCGAGAGACCGTCTTCGATCCCCTGCGATGTCGTGAAGCCGGTGAGCGGGAGCACCATCGCGGTGCGGTATGAGGTTTGCGCGAGAATGCGCGCCTCGTCGAGCATCTTGCCGTAGTCCGGACCGATGGCCGGGATCACGCGTGTCCCAGGACCCGCGCACCCGGCCAGCAGGTCGAGCAACTCGCGATACTCGCTCACCGCCACGTGATACAGATTGGCGTTGCCGCCGTACAGCAGCGTGCGCACGCCGCCCGCTTCGATGTGGCGGATCAGTTTCTGGTTCTGTGCGGCGTCGAGGGAAAGGTCGGCGCGGCGGGCAAGCGGCGGCACCGCCATCACCGTGGCGGCAAATTCGCTTTCGTGAAGCGGGGAAACATTCATGGTGCCTCGGCGCAAGTTCGGTCAGACAACCGACAAGTTAGCACCGGGTTCAGGATGTTGTCAAACAACTTGAGTCATTTTGCGCTATTTTGGTATGACAACCGGGAATGCTCATTCTTACTGAGTAATAGACATTCAGACGGGCATTTCTACCTCACTTGTGCCTTTACGTGTCCTTTTGACTGTCTAGATGGAATTGAATCGCAATTGGAGAAGCGGTTGCTATTACGGTTTATCACTGGTGTTAAATCCGTGACATTGAAATCGCATAGGTCGGTGCCCGTCCCTAGCCGTCGGTTGCCGGACAACCGGTGCGTTTGACGATAGTGCACTTATCCCGTTCAATCGGTACGAGAAGCTTTCGTTTGTTTGTCTTGGGCTTTTGCGCACTGCGGCAATTGGAATAGACCAGATCTTTATTCCAATTTCAATTATCAGAATTAGAAAAGAATGATAAATTCTCCCCGTGCAAAGAGGCCGGCTGAAATTTCCGCTCCGGCATCACTGGCAATCGGGCCATGCAATCGGAGAGAACTGACGTGTCGCTAGAGTTGCTACAGTCGCGAAACCTTATCGAACAGATGTCTCCGTTGCTCGACGCAGCGGACGAAGCTACGTGGTTCGATGCGATAAGCAATCTCGCCGAAAATTGGGGGTTCAACCAGGTTTTCGTGGCGATCCTGGTACGACCGGACAGCCAGTTCGAAGATGCGTTCATACGCAGCACGTATGCGCCGTCGTGGCGCCGGACCTACGACGACAGGAAACTCTCGTACATCGATCCGATCGTGTCGCATTGCTCGACACGCTCTTCGCCGATCGCCTGGTCGCAGGAACTGTTCGACACCGCCCCTACACCGCAGCAAGCGTTCTTCGAGGAAGCACGCTCACATGGCCTGCGTGTCGGTGTGACGTTGCCGATTCATGGACCTAAACAGGAATGGGGCGGGATATCTTTCGTCACCGACCGTACGCCGACCAACGATTTCTGGCGTCACGTCGATACGGTGCTACCCGATCTCATGCTGCTGCGCGACCTGGTTATAGACACCAGCCAGCGTCACCTGAACGAGAATATGCAACCGCTGATTCCACAGTCGATACCACGCGGACGCGGGTATCTGGCCAGAAATCAGAATTAGGAGTTGACGATGAATCCCGCCCGCGCTAAAAGCCAAGCGGTATCTTGTCGCCGACGTTACCGGCAGTCGGGTCGCGCAACCAGAGAGAACTGACGTGTCGCTAGACTTTATCGAGCAGATGTCGCCGTTGCTCAATACCACGGACGAATCGGCATGGTTCGCTGCCGTGCGCGACCTCGCCGAAAAGTGGGGATTCGACCGGATTCTCGTGGGGATATTGGCGCGGCCAAGCACCCGGCTCGAAGACGCGTACATTCGCAGCACGTATGCGCCGTCGTGGCGGCGTGCCTATGACGAGCAGAAGTTCGCGTATATCGACCCCGTGGTGTCTCATTGCTGGGCACGCTCCGCACCGCTCGTATGGTCGCCTGAGCTCTTTGCCACCGATCCGCAAAAGGCGATGTACGAAGAAGCCAGCTCACACGGCCTGCGTGCAGGAGTGACGCTGCCGATCCACGGTCCTAAACAGGAGTGGGGAATGGTGTGCTTCGTCAGCGATAGCAATCCGAGCCCGGCCGGCGACTTCTGGAATCAAGTCGACAACGCCTTGCCGAATCTCGTGCTCTTGCGCGATCTGGTGGTGGATACGAGCCAGCGTCACCTGAATGCGCACGCTCAGCCGCTGATCCCGCAGCTGACGCCGCGCGAGCGCGAATGTTTGGCGTGGACCGCCCAAGGCAAGTCCACGTGGGAAATTTCACATATTCTCAACTGCTCGGAAGCCGTCGTGAATTTTCACGTCAAGAACATCCGGACAAAGTTCGGCGTCAATTCACGGCGGGCGGCCGCCGTGATTGCGACGCAACTTGGACTTATTGACCCAGGCTGATCAGGGACCGGGATTCCTGGCTGTACAGCACTCGCTCAGCCCGCCCCAGATCTCCGTCAGAGATCGTTTTCGTAAAATAGAGCCCCAACAGAATTGAGACCGGCGCCGGAATTTCCGCGCCCGATTCGAACCGGCTACCACGTGATTGGGTAACGCCAAAGCGTGCCCAGAAACGCCGCTGGCTTTCCTTCTTCTTCTTTCGGTATGCGATGATCAGCACACGGTCTACAGCGGACGACACCTCCGGCGACCGTTCTTGAATGCCCGCTTGCCAATGATTTTCCAGTAGTTCCATGGTGTATCTCTCAGAGGTTAATTTAGCAACCGTTCTATCTCTTTGCCGGTCATCGCAATAATGCTGGAGTACGTCCGCGGTGGCACCTACCTATGTGGATAGGTGCAATCTCGATACGAAATGCATAGGTTCCCCTATCGGACGACCCACACGCGCAGGAGAACTTTATGCAAACTACGATTCGGATTGGAACCAGGCGGGAATTCGACAGCGAGCACATCAAGCAGATGTTTCAGTTACGCGCCCGCGTCTTCAACAGGCGGCTGGGTTGGGATGTTCCAACCACCGACGGCATGGAGATCGACGACTACGACGCGCTTAATCCCCACTACATGCTGATTCAGGATGAAACGAGCCGCGTACGGGGTTGTTGGCGCCTGATGCCGACAGAAGGCCCCAACATGCTGCGAAACACTTTCCCGCAACTGCTGCACGGCGCAGCGGCGCCTGCCGGACGGCATATCTGGGAACTAAGTCGATTTGCAATCGATACGGAGGGCGAGGAAAGAACCTTCGGCTTCACCGATCTGACCATCTCTGCACTCCAGGTCGCCATGACCTTTGCCCAGCGGATGGGCATCACGCGCTACGCGACTGTGACAACAACGCCGATCGAGCGATTGTTGCGCCGTACCGGTGTCGAAGTGTACCGTTTTGGGCCGCCCTTGCAGATCGGCGTCGAGCGCGCGGTTGCGCTGGACTGGGTGGTCAGTCCGCAAACGCTCGAGGCACTATTTGGACGCATGGAGGCAGCGGCCTGATTCTCCAGCCGCGGCGGTAATGCAGGACAGAAATCAGGCCAATCAGAGCCACCCCACCCGGAAACCACGTCGCGGGTCGATCCCCGCTTCGCTCCCCAGCCTCACTGCCGCCGAAACGTAATGCTGGCAATCCGGCGCACCATCAGCGCCGCCGCCAGCGCGGCAACGCCAGTCAGCAGCACACCGATGTGTATCGATTGCACCAGCACCTGCCGGGCCGCTTCGACGAGCGCTGGACCGTCGAGCCGTGCCCGCGCCAGTTCGGCGAGCAAAGCGTCGCGCAGCGCCGGGTCGATCAGGATGCGCGGATCGGCGAGCTTCGGTAGCCACGTCGACGCAACCGGCTCTCCCAGCACCCGCAAAGAATCCGCGACACCCGCGGCATAGCGGCGATTCACGATCGTCGCCACGACGCTCGTGCCGAGCATGCCCCCGACCATCCGGGTCGATTGCAGCAGCGCCGTCGTGATCCCGAAGCGCTCGCGCCCCGCGATCTCCTGGCCGAACACGTTCAGGTTGTTCAGGATGAAGCCGAGCCCGATACCGACCGCCCCCATCGCGAGTTCCAGCCACAGGTGCCGGGTAGTCGGCGTGGCGAGCGCAATACCGACCGACGCGGCCACGAGCAACGCAAAGCCAATCGAAAGAATCAACGTCGGCTTCGACAGATGGATCACGATGCGCGTGTTGATCAGGCTACCGAGCGCAATACACGCCGCAATCGGCGTCGCGAGCAGGCCGGCTTCTTGCGGCGACAGTCCGAAACCGCCTTGCAGCAGCAGCGGCGCGAAGAAAATCAGCGAGAACATCACGAAGCCCGACAGCAGCGACAACGTGAACAGCGTGACCAGCTGCGGGTCGCGGAACAGATCGAGCGGCACGATCGGATGCGTGGCGCGCCGCTCGCAGACGAGAAACGCAATCGCACCGAGCCCGACCAGCGCAGCCAGCACGAGGTTGCCCGTGGTCAGGCCATCTTTTGGCACAGCCTCGATGAAAGTCTGCAGGCCGCCCAGCACGAGCGCGACGAGCGCCGCGCCGGTCCAGTCGATCCGCACCTCGCCGCCGCCCACGCGCCGGTAAGCCGGCAGATGCGCCCAGATGAAGTACAGCGCAAGTGCGCCGACCGGCAGGTTGACGAGAAACGTCGAGCGCCAGCCGAAGTGCTGGCTCAACCAGCCGCCCAGCGATGGCCCGGCCGCCGTGCCGATGCCATAGGCCGCGGCCATCACGACCTGCCAGCGCACGCGGGCGCGCGGATCGGGAAACAGATCCGGAATCGACGCGAACGCAGTGCCGACCATCATGCCGCCGCCCACGCCCTGCAGGCCGCGCGCAATCGCGAGAAACGGCATGCTGGTCGCGACGCCGCACAGCACCGACGCCGCGGTGAACACGATCACCGCGGCGATAACGAAGCGCTTGCGGCCGAAGTAATCGCCGAGCCGTCCGAACACCGGCACCGTGACCACCGATGCAAGCAGATACGCACTAGCAATCCACGCGTAGTACTCGAAGCCCTGCAGTTCGGAGACGATCGACGGAAGTGCCGTGCTGACCACGGTCTGGTCGAGCGCGACCAGCATGTTGACGAGGCCGATGCCGAGCATGGCCAGCAGCGCGTCGCGAAAAGGCAGGGGGCGGGAAGGATTCACGGGGGACAAACCTGGCGCGAGGCGCGAGAACGGATAAAAAACGGAAGGTGGGTCGAGCCTGGGAGATGCAGATACCGGATGCGCTACCGACAGCCTCACGGCCCGTCGCGCACAGAAAGGACGTACGGCTACGAGCCGAACATCCTGTCGCGTGCGTTTTCGAGGTGAACGCGCATCGCGTGACCTGCCGCAACGGAATCTCTGGCACGGATCGCGTCGAGTACCGCGAGATGTTCGGCCTGCACGAGCCGTTGTCGCTCGACGGTTTTCACCAGCGACAGGTTGCGCGACAAATTCATGCTGAACACGATCTGCTCTTCGATGAACGACATCACGGTGATGAAAAACGGATTCTTCGATGCACGGGCCACGGCCAGATGAAACGCGAAATCGTCCTTGGCTCCGATGCCCTGGGTCTCGATGATCCGCTCGAGTTCGTCCCACGCGTGCTGGATCGCCGCGATATCGTCGGCCTCCGCTTGCTGGGCGGCCAACGCGGCCGCGCCGGCCTCGGTGACGATGCGAAATTCGTAGCAACGGCGGATGTCGGACAGCGTTTCGAGTGGGGCGAAGCGCCGCACATCCGGATCCGGGCGACGCGCGACTGTCGTACCCGAACCGTGCCGCGTCACGATGATGCCGTCGGCGCGCAAGCGCGCCAGCGCTTCGCGCACGGTCGGCCGGGAGGTATCGAAACGTTCGGCCAGCGCGTGCTCGGTGGGCAGACGGCCACCCTCCTTGTACTCGCCTTCGAGAATTCGATTGAGGATGTCGCTGTAAATCTTGTCGGGCAGGCCCAACGATTTGCGCTCGTTCATCGTCGACGGGAATCAGCTTGTCTGAATAGGTTTGGATTGTAAGGCAAACCGGCCCGATTTCCCGTCGAGAACTGCTTCAGTTAATCCTGTCGATATGCGCAAGAGCCAGTCGCAGCAAGCCCTGCGTGGTACCGCGGGGGTGCCGGAAAATTTGCTAAGCAAACGTTTGACATCCCGTGCGCGGCACGCTGCGCGCCCGCCGGCAATCATCTAAGCTGATATTGGCCGCACGCCACGCAGGATCGTCTGCGGATTTTCAGCTTTCCCTTTCGACGCGGAGTCTTTCATGTACACACGCATCCTCGTAGCCGTCGACGGCAGCCATACTTCGCGCCGCGCGTTCGACGCCGCGCTCGCGCTGGCGAGTGCACCTGGCGCGGTACTGCAGCCGTTCTACGTGATCGAGAACACACCGATGTATTACGAAGCACCCGGCTACGATCCGTCGGTGCTGCACAACCAGTTGGTCGAGCAAGGCAAGGAACTCGCCGACGACTTGACGAAGGTCATGCGCGAGCACGGCGTTGCCGGCGATCTCGCCACGGCCCAGGCTTCGTCTCTCGACGACGTACCCACGCTCGTACTAAAAGCCGCCGAAGCCTTCAAGGCAGACCTGCTCGTAATGGGCACGCACGGCCGGCGCGGCTTCCAGCGGCTGATACTCGGCAGCGTCGCGGAGCGTTGTGTGCGCCAGGCCACGTTACCGGTGCTGTTGATCCCGTCGGCAGCCGGTCACGACGACGACAAGACCGACTGACCCTGTCAGAATTTCAAACGCGTGGACAGATCGACATACGGAATGCGCTCGTTCGAATGCCCGGCAAGGGTGTCGCCCCCGGGCACGTCTTCTGCAAAAAAGGTAAAGTTGAAAACCGTCCCCCCGCAAGGAGACCCGGCGACATGAAACGCGACCTTGCCGTCCAGCATCCGCTCATCCAACGCCTGATCGAAGCCCGTAACGTGACCGACGCGCTGTTTGCCGTCGTCAAACCCGAATTCCTCTATGACCGGCCGATTCGCGAGCGTCATCGCATCGTGTTCTACGTCGGCCACCTCGAAGCGTTCGACCGCAATCTGTTCGCCGAACGCCTGTGCGCTCTGCCCGCCTTCGCGCCGTCGCTCGACGCGCTGTTCGCGTTCGGCATCGATCCCGTCGACGAAGGTTTCCCGACCGACCAGCCCGCCGACTGGCCCACGTTCGACATCGTGCGCGACTACGCAGAACGCGCCCGCACGCAGATCGATCAGGCGCTCGCCACAATCGATTTCGAGCGCGACGGCATGGCGACCGGTTCGCCCGCGCAATTGCTGAACGTGGCGATCGAGCACCGCTTGATGCATGCGGAAACGCTCGCTTACATGCTGCATCAGTTGCCGCTTGCGCAGAAAATCGCGCCATTGCCGGGCCGTAGCGCATCGCCGGCTCAGGCACGCGATGCCGTGCGCGCACTCGCCGCGCCAGCGATGATGAGCGTGCCCGCGGGCCCGACCGTGCTCGGTATCACGAAGGAAAGTGGACAGTTCGGCTGGGACAACGAATTCGGCGAGTTGCGGGTCGATGTGCCGGCGTTCGAAATCGACCGGTATATGGTGACGAACGGCGAGTATCGCGACTTCATCGATGCGGGCGGTTATCGCGAGCGTGCATGGTGGAACGACGCGGACTGGGCGTGGCGTGAAGCGGAACAGATCGAACATCCGGTGGTCTGGTCGCGTCGTCATGACGACAGCGCTGATGGCAACGCGTGGACGCTGCGCACGATGTTCGACGATATTCCGTTGCCGCTCGACTGGCCGGTCTACGTCAGCCATGCGGAGGCCAGCGCATACGCGCGCTGGGCCGGCAAGTCATTGCCGACCGAGGCGCAATGGCAGCGCGCCGCGCACGGAGCGCCGCAAGGCGTCTCGGGCAATTTCGATTTTCGCAACTGGAACCCGCAGCCGGTCGATGCCCATCCCGACAACGTCAGTGCATTCGGTGTGGAAGGCCAGTTCGGCAACGGCTGGGAATGGACCGCGACGCAGTTCGACGCGCTACCGGGCTTCGAAGCGTTTCCGTTCTATCTCGGCTACTCGGCGAACTTCTTCGATGGGCAACATTACGTGCTTAAAGGTGGGTCTGCGCGTACCGCGTTGTCCATGCTGAGGCCGTCGTTCCGCAACTGGTTTCAGGCGCATTATCAGCATGTTTATGCGGGGTTTCGGTGTGTGCGGGGTTGAAGGATTTAAGGCGAGAAGCCAGAACAACAAGAGGCAGAAAATAAGCGCAAGCCTGTCACTCGTAGTGGAGAAAGTATGCTCTCTCGTGATCTGGAAACCAGCCTGCACCTGGCATTCGTGAAAGCGAGCGAGGCACGGCATGAGTTCATCACGGTCGAACATCTTTTACTGGCCCTGCTGGACAATCCCACGGTAATGGGGGTGCTGCGCAAGCACGCGGTCAACATCGAAAATCTGCGTCAGAACTTACAGGAATTCCTTCGTGACAACGTACCGGTCGCTCCGGGAACGGACGAGGTTGATGTCCAGACCGCGTATGGTTTCCAGCGCGTAGTTCAACGTGCCATCGGGCGGGTACAGATCACGTCGGACGACGAGACGGAAGTGACTGGCGCAAAGGTGCTGGCGGCAATCCTCGATGAAAAGGATTCGCACGCGGCGTACTTCCTGCGGCAACAGAGAGTCAAGCTATCGGCGTGGTGAGAAAGTACCGGAGCCAATGGCTGGAATAGCCACGCCACCATATCTGCTCCCACAGGTACTCTCCTGCAACCGCGCAACCGCGCGACGAGTCGATCGCACCTTCGATGAGCAACATTACGTGCTTAAAGGCGAAATTGAAATCAGACGTCTTGCTTCTCTCGTTTTCCTGTTACCAGATCGTTTTGACATGGGCATAGGCCCGTATTTTTTCGTCTTTGGTCACAAGCGGGACCGAAAATTTGCGTGCGAGCGCAACGATCATCCGGTCAGCGGGGTCTTTGTGAAACTCGCCCGGTAACTCGACCGATTTGACTGCCGTTTCAGGATCGATCGGGATGAAGCGCACGGCCTCAATGGCAGATACCGTTGCGAGCCAACTCGCCACGTCCATCGACAGGACGAGCTTCTCCCGATCGACGAGCATGGCGATCTCCCAGGCCGAGATTGCCGAAACGATGATCTCGCCGCCGGCAAGTTCCCGGTCAATAGCGGCTTTCGCTTTCTTGCTCAACGTCGGGTCAGCCGTCACCCACCACACCAGCGCGTGCGTATCCAGTACGATCACCGCGCTGCCTCCCAATCACCTTCCGCGACCGGATCGGTCGGATTGTCGTAGCGCACAACCGATCCCCGCAGCACATCCAGGGGACTGCGCTCGATGCCTCCGAACGGCCGGACTTCGAGCACGGGCTTGCCGTGATCGGTCACGATGATGCTTTCGCCCGACGACTCGATTTGCCGGAAGAACTCAAGCGCTTTCGCCTTGAATTCGGACTTGGAAACCTGATTGTGATTCATAATTTGCCTATGGTCATTTGTCCATAGTCACAATCATAGCAAAAATGACTATCGAAACAAGTCATTTTTTGACTGACCTCGCGTAACGCCTTTCGCGACGTGTGTGATGTCGACTCCCACGGGGACTCTCCTGCAACCGCGCAACATCGCGACGAGTCGATCGCACACCAGCTCAGGCAAGCGATCGCCTCGACGCACCCATCTGCCTAGCTCGCGCGCAGAGCCGAGACACGGGAAGCCACCCGACCGGTGAGCGCATCGAGACTGAATGCACCGGCGCCAAACCACGTGATCTGCAGAAGGCCGCCGGCCATCATCACGTTCTTGAGGAAGTGAATCATCTGGTTTTGATCGGCGAAGTTGTGGTGAAAGACCATCGCGGTGACCAGACAAAACACCGCCATCCCCAGCGATACGGCGCGCGCCCGATAGCCGGACAGCAGCAGCAAGCCGCCACCCAGTTCGGTCAACACCGCAAGGACAAACGCAAGTGGTGGCACGGGCAGACCCATGGCCGCAATGTAGCCAACCGTCGCCCCATACGCTGCAAGCTTGCCGAGCCCGCTCATGACAAACGGCCCACCGATCAAAATACGACCTAACAACGGAATAAATTTGAAGCGTTCCATCACAATCTCCTTGAATGAATTTGCAGAGGTGGAATACGAAAGAGAAATTAGCCGGCGTCCACCATCACCAGCTCGGAATCTTCAAGAGCGGAAATCTGTGCCGCAGCGACATGCGTGATCGCCACGCCGTCGAGCGGCCCAACCAGTTCGCCATCGACTTCAATACGTCCCGAGGCCACGACGAGATAGGCACGGTGCGCTGAACCCAACGCGTATCGAACGCTTTCGCCCGCCTTCAGCAGCGCACCCAGCACCCGCGCATCGGCGCGAACAGGAAGCGCCCCTTCGTCGCCGTCGAACCCGCTGGCAAGAACGACGAAGCGCCCCGACCGATCGCGTTTCGGAAACGGCCGGGTACCCCATGCGGGTTCGCCACCGGCCTCACGAGGCAGCAGCCAGATCTGAAACAGCTTGAGCGGCGCGTCGCCGCGGTTGAACTCGGCGTGACGGATGCCGGTGCCGGCGCTCATGACCTGAACGTCACCTGCGCGGATCGCACCTTCGGACCCCAGCGTGTCTCGATGACCGAGCAGGCCCTGACGGACATACGTGACGATCTCCATGTCGCGGTGCCCGTGCATCGGAAAGCCGCTGCCGACGGCGATCTCGTCGTCGTTCCAGACAATCAGCGGGCCGAGCGCGCCATGCGCGGGATTGCCGTCGGCGCTGACCGCGAAATGATGTTTCGCGCGCAGCCAGCCGAGATCCGCCCGGTCCAACGATTCCCAACGCCGATGTGTGAGCATGTCCGCCTCCGTTTTCCCGTCATCGCCAGCGCGATGCTTGCCACCTGGGTCACCTGGGCCACCTGCCGGATCCGGCACTGGTGGAATTGATGGAACGAATGCTATATTCGCAACGACATGACGCATAGATGCCATATCGGAACGCATCATTGCTTTGAGTAGAACGATAAAAAGGAAGGAAAGCTGTCCATGAACGCAATCACCGACCTCAACGATCTTTGGCTCTTCTCAGAGGTGGTCGAGCATGGAAGCTACACGGCGGCTGCGCGCAATCTCGGTCTGCAGACCTCGAAACTGAGTCGGCGGATTCGGGCGCTGGAAGAAGAGCTTGGCGTCCGGTTGCTCAATCGCACGAGCCGGAGCCTGTCTTTGACGGAAACCGGGCGGCAGTTCCATCAGCATTGCCTCGCGCTGGTGGCGGAAGCAAAGGCCGCCCGGGATATCGTGGACCGGACCCGGTCCACGCCACAGGGGACCGTGCGCATCGCTTGTCCCGTGGCTCTGCTCGAGTCGGGCATCTCCAGGATCATCGCGCGCTACGTCGAGGACCACCCCGATGTCCAGGTTCTGCTGGATGCAACCAATCGTCGCGTGGATGTCGTGGAGGAAGGCCTGGACTTTGCCATCCGGGTCAGGCTTCCTCCGCTGGAGAACACCGATCTTGCCGTCCGTCAGTTGGGTCTGTCGATTCACATTCTGGTGGCCAGCCCCGCACTGGTAGCGCGCCATGCGCCGCCCAGTTCGATCGAATCCGTGCAGAGCTGGCCCACGCTTTCGATGGCGAGCAGCAGCGAGCGATTTGTCTGGAATCTGGTCGACGCCGAAGGACGCGTGACGTCATGGGTGCATCGACCCCGCCTCGCGACCGACGACCTGGCCAGCCTTCGAGTCGCAGCATTATCTGGCGTCGGCGTGGCCTTGCTGCCGAGGGAACTGGTGGAGGCCGACCTCGAGGCCGGCCGGCTGCAGCACCTGCTACCAGATCTCGCCACTACGCCTGGCCTCGTCCACGCGATCTTCCCCACGCGTCGGGGCATGGTTCCGGCCGTGCGTCATCTGCTCGATGCACTGGTTGCAGGGTGTGAAAATTCGAAGTGGCAGCGCTAGGTTGGGACTCGTTTGAAGATCCGCTGGACCATGGCTGCCACGCCCGTTTAGCCGGGCACGCAGATGTAACTCGACGCCGCATTCACATCGCCGGCGCCCAGATAGTGCGGCACGAACGGATACGGGCAGTCCGGCAGCGACGACGTCACCTTGCCATTGGTGTCGAATTTCACGAGCAGCAGTTGCCCCGGCGGAATGTCGTACTCGACCCACGCAATCATCGCCCCGAGATAGTCGGTCTGATCGGGACCGTTGCCACCGAGCACGTGACCCACGCCCGGCTCCAGATAGAAGCGCGCATTACTCCCGGCAAAGCCAGCAAGCTGTACCACGGTTTTCCAGTTGCGCAGATGGTCGCGCGGTGAAATCAACGGATCGGCAGCACCGTTGAACGAGATCATCTTTTTACCCGCCATCAGATACTGCGCGATGGCCGGAAGGTGGTGATCCGCGCCGATGTTTTGCAGCCCCGCTGCGATGATTGGATAGGACGCGTCGACATTGAAGTTCGCTTGCAGACTGCCGGGTACCGTCGGCGGAAACAGCCATTCCACGTTGCCGGTTCCGATCGCCGCAAAGCCGCCACCCAGACCGCCGTATGCACCGACACCGAACATCGAGCCGAAATCCGCCCAGTTATAGCCGGCAAAAAGCAGCTGACCGTTGCCTGTCGACAAGGGAGCAAGCAGGCGCTGCACGGTCTGTACCTGCGCGGGCGAAAGACACGTTGCCGCAGGCGCACCCGACGCGCCGCACTGCAGGGCCACTGGACTGAAGGTACAAGCAGCAGGATTCAGGATCACACCGTTCGCGTTGCCGCATTGCGCGACTGCCGCACCATAGGCTGCGGTCCATTGCGCACTCGATGGCATGGCGGGTGAACCCGCAAGCGTTGCCGTATGCAGCATCGCTGCTACCTGCGTGCCCATGTTCATGCTTTCATCGCCGGCGATAATGCCGTCGTAATCGCCCGGCAGATTCTGCGCGACAAGATAGGCTTCGCGGCCACCGTTCGATGCGCCATTGAAGTACGTATATCTCGGCGCCGAACCATAGAACGCGCGAATGACGGCCTTGGCGAAATGAACCGTGATGCCGGTCGACGCATACGCGTAGTCCTGCAGCTCAGTCGTATTCGTCAGCAGTTCCGCAGGGTTACCGGTGCGGTTGCCACCGTTCGATGCGGTATAGGCAATCCCACGTGCCAGCGGTTTGATCAACGGGAATTGTGCAGAGGTGGCTTCGACAGTTGGAATGCTCCCATCGAAACCGCCACCGCCCTGGTGCAGCAACCGGTTCGACCAGTTGTCGGGAAGATCCACCTCGATGTCGAGCTGGGTATTCGCGGCGCCGGTTGCGGAGATCTTGCAATAGGCAGGGTTGCCGCCTGCCGCAGCAATGCGCAGACTCGTTGTCACCGTAATGCCATTGAATTGCTGGCCGTTGATTTTCGTGCACTGTGTCGCATAGTCGAGCGGCTTCAACACCGCCGGCGCCGCCACCGATCCCGCGGCCTCCGCGTTGCCATAACCCAGGAACGCGGGCAAGCACCCGCCCACGGCCAATGCGATGGCGAGTCGCATGGCATTACTTTCAATCCAGCTTTTCACGTTGATTGCTCCAGATGTAGGAATCCTATTTATTTCCGTCGTGGCCGGAGAGTCGAGTTCTTTGCTTTCGTCAGGATGAGCAGGATCGCTGCGCGGTGACGAAGAGGAGATCGGTAATCTGAAGGAACACATCCGCCTGATCGACCGGGCCGGGGCATTAATAAACCGTCCAGCCGTTCGGTCAATGTATGCAACGTTAGGATCGTTTGGGCGGAACGCCAAGCGGGGTTAACCCTTCGGTTAGCGAAATCGACGGTGCACGACGCTTTGCGAATGACCGTTCCGCACGCGGAAAGCCGTCGGATTCACCGCAAACATGCTCATGCACAAGTACTATATTCACGCAATATATGCATATACGCATATAAATTGCATGACATACGCCGAACGATGAAAGTCTCATAGCTTCGACTCGCCGTCCCATGCAGCTTGAACGGGACAGCGTTTTTCGCGTGTATCGCCTGCTGCGATGCGAGATGCATGTATGCATCTGTATCTCGGGAAATCCCTGGCGAATAATTCGATCGGCATTTCACCGCGTCCATTCAGACGTCGATAAATCCACTCCGGCAATAGCAGATTGCTCATTCGGGTTGATTCGCCCTTACCCCATTCTCAAGACAAACGCCACCGCGCCCGCTTGAGCGCCAATGCCCGTCAAGCGGCAATGTCCCTCGTTTCTGGGGCAGACATCCCGCGCCAGGCCGCGTCTAATGGCCCCGCTGTCAATTGAATCGCGACGCAGTTCCTGTTATCCGGCCGCTAGAGGTGTGGCGTTTTTAAACAGGAATTGTGTGTGGGACAGTTCCCAAAAGCCACGCATGCCCCCCGCATATAAAGCATTGCATGGATGTCTGTCTGCGCATGATCGGCAAGGGGCAATTCAGGTATGTCATTACCATTATCCGGACCCTCACGGGTCGCCATAATCGGTGCTGCCTGTAGATTTCCAGGCGCTGAAAATCTGGCCGCATTTCGTGCGTTGCTAGCCGACGCGCGCGAGGCGGTGTCGACGATTCCCGCCGCACGTCAGGGGCTCGCGCGCGGCGCACAGCGCGCCGGTTTGCTCGCCGACGTCGAGCGCTTCGATCCCGAGTTCTTCGGCATCGCGCAGCGCGAAGCCGACCAGATGGACCCGCAACAGCGCCTGTTGCTTGAGCTGGTGGTGGAAGCACTCGATGCGGCTGGTCTGCCGCGCAAAGATCTCGCCGGCAGCCGGACCGGCGTCTATATCGGCATCTCCACGTCCGACTACAGTCGCCTGCAGGTCGGCGGCAACGGCACCCTCGATCTGTATTCGGGTACCGGCAATGCGCTGAGCATCGCCGCGAATCGCATCTCATACGTACTCAATCTGGCCGGTCCGAGCTTCGCGCTGGACACGGCCTGCTCGTCGTCGCTGAACGCGACCCACCTCGCGGTACGCGCGTTGCGCGCAGGCGAGATCGATCTGGCGATCGTCGGCGGTGTGAACCTGCTGCTAGCCGGCGACCTGATGGAAGTGTTCGCCAACGCGCGGATGCTGTCGCCGGACGGTCGCTGCAAGACCTTCGATGCGAGCGCCGACGGTTATGTCCGCGGTGAAGGCGGCGCCATCGTGCTACTCAAACGCGCCGCCGATGCCGCGCGCGACCATCACCCCGTGCTCGCCCTGATTGCCGGCAGCGCCGCCAATCAGGACGGTCGCAGCAACGGCCTCACCGCGCCGAGCGGTCCCGCCCAGGTGGCGGTGATCGAAGCGGCGCTCGCCGATGCAGGCTTGCAGGCAAGCGACATCGATGCCGTCGAATTGCACGGCACAGGTACGCCGCTCGGCGATCCGATCGAAGCACATGCACTGGCTCAGGCGCTGCGGGCAAAACGCGCGTCCGCGCTGCTGGTTGGGTCGGTCAAGACCAATATCGGTCATCTCGAGTCGGCGGCCGGCATCGCCGGACTGTTGAAGGCAGCCGTGGCACTCGACGAAGGCCGCCTGCCGGCCAGTCTGAATTTTCAGCGCGTGAATCCGGAGATCGACCTCGAGGCGCTCGGATTGCAGGTCGCCACAGCGACAACGCCGTTGTCCGCGCAAGACCGGCCGGCGCATATCGGCGTCAGCAGCTTCGGCTTCGGCGGCAGCAACGCACATGTGATTCTCGAACAGGTCGCCGCACAACCCGAACGCGACGGGCACGCGGTGCTCGACGGCGCGCAAGCCCAAACGTGGTCGCTGCCGCTTTCCGCTGCACATCCCGAGGCATTGCGCGAACTTGCCGCACGTTATGCCGATCGTATCGCCGGCCTCGCATCGAACGAATTGCACGACGTCTGCTATAGCGCGGCACGTCACCGCGATCATCTCGATCATCGGCTCTTCGCTCAGGGCGATCGCGCGAGCCTTGTCGCCGCGTTGCGTGCAGCGGCAGCCGGTCAAACCCACGATGCGCTGTGGCAAGGTCAACGCCCGGCGGCAGGACCGCGCAAGCTGGCCATTCTCGCCGACGACAGCGCACTCGACGACGGTCGCTTCGCGCTCGGCATGGTGCTCGCCGCGGGTGCCGGCAAGCAGGCCGTGAGCAAGCTCACGGGTCGCTGGGATCTGCTGCTGCAAGCCGCCGAGGCACCGGCTGGCCTGCCCGAGCGCATCCGTGTGCTGCATGCACGCGAACCAGCGCAGGCGCTCGCGTTGCTTTACGTGCACGGCCACGATCTGCGCTGGGAGCGTATCTACCCGCAGGGGCAGTTCACCGAGCTGCCCGCTTATCCGTGGCGTCGTCGTCGTTGCTGGTTCGCTCCGCTCATCGCACAGGAGCAACCGTCAACAGCAACAGATTCAAAAGCGCACAACCAGCACGCCTATCGGATTCAGTGGCGCGAACTGCCGAAGCTCGATGCCCAACCCGCCGCCACGACCGACGCGCAACGGTGGCTACTGGTCGGCGGCGGTGAGCTGGCCGAACAGCTGCGCACGCGCATCGAAGCCGACGGCGACCACGTCGTCACAGTCGGCGTCGAAGGTAATCTGGCCGCGCGCAAGGCAGCCGTCGCCGGGGCGCTCGCCACCCAGGGTCCGCAGTGGCGCGCCGTGCTGCATCTCGATGCGCTCGACAACCGCGGCCACGACAGCGCGCAGTCGCTGTTCATCGGCGGCCTCGCGACCGTGCAGGCGTCGATCGAGAGCGGCCAGCAACCGATGCGGTTGTGGTTCGCTACCCGCGCGTCCCAGGCAGTCGTTGCGCGCGCAACGCTCGACCATCCCGCGCAGGCTGTTTTGCACGGCATCGCGCGTACGCTGGCCAATGAAGCGCCGCATCTGCTCGGCGGCAGCATCGACCTGCCCGGCACCGCCGATCACGGCGAAGCGTCGGCGCTCCTGTACGAGGCGATACGTTCGCCTCGCGCAGAACATGAACTGGCCTCACGCGATGGCGCCTGGTGGGCACCGCGACTACAGCGCGCACCGGTCGCCGCCGATATCGCCGTTCCCCCACTCGATGCCGACGGCGTGTACCTGGTCACCGGTGCCTTCGGCGCACTCGGTGAGCATTTGCTGCGCTGGTTAGTCGAACGCGGCGCGCGTCGGCTTGCCTTGCTGGGTCGCCGCACTCCAGATGCCGCAGCGTTGCAACGAATAGAAGCGCTGCGCGCGCAACAGGTCCGTGTCGAGAGCTTCGCCTGCGACGTCGGCGACGCCGATGCCTTGCGCGCCACGCTCGTCGCTGCCGAGAAACAACTGGATGGTTCGCTAGCCGGTGTGATTCACGCCGCCGGCGCATTCGAAGGCGCATTCCTCGCGCAGATGACCGAGCAGCAGGTCGCCAAAGTGCTGAGCGGCAAAGCCGAAGCCGCATTGACGCTAGCCGATGCGTTGCGTGGGCGCGATCTGCCGTTGTTCATGTTGATCTCGTCGGCGGCCGCGACCTTCGGTCTGCCCGGCAACGGCAACTACAACGCCGCCAACGCGGTGCTCGACGCCGTCGCCGCGCATCGTCGCGGTCAAGGCCACGTCGCGCTGGCGGTGAGCCCGGCGCCGATCGTCGGTATCGGCATGGAAGCCACCGCGCCTGCCGCCTTGCGCGCTTACTGGCAGCGCCTCGGCCTGCAACCGTTGCAGGTCGATGGCGTGTTGCGGCAGATCGAACAGGTTCAGGACATCCATCATCTGCTGGCATTGCCGGTCGACTGGAAAGAGATCGCGCGACACGTGGGCAATACACCGCCGCCGCTACTCAGCGAATTGCTCGAGCCGGTCGCAGCCGTAAGCGCGAAACCCGTCGCATCGGATGCCGCACGCGCGCCGTGGCGCCAGTGGCTCATCGACGCGCCCACTGCGCAGCGCACTCATCTGCTTGAACAACGGATCGGTGAAATCCTCGGACGCGTGCTGCATCTGCCTGCGGGCGAGCGTCCCGATCCGGTGCTGGGTCTGCAGGCACAGGGCATGGATTCGCTGATGGCACTCGAATTCCACGACAACCTGCAACGCGCGAGCGGCTTGCAACTGCCGAGCACGCTCGCGCTGGAGACACCCTCGGTACGCAGCCTCGCCACGCGTCTGCTGGGTCTGCTGCTGCCAGCCACCGATACCGCACATCACGCACACGGCGCGAAGCCAGCGTCGTCGGCGGCTGTCAACGCCGCGCGAGCGTCGACGCTCGCCGACAAACCGGTGCATGAACTGCTGTCCCTGATCGCGGGACTCGACGACGCCGAAGCCTGGCAAGAACTGATCACAGCCACGGGAGACGCCTGATGTCAGATTTGCCCTTGCTGAGCTCGATGCAGCTTGCGGTCGCGGCCTCACGTCTGCGTCAGCACAGCGCGGAAGCCGACGTGCTGGCGAGGGAGCCGATCGCGATCGTCGGGCTGGCCGCGCGTCTGCCGAACGGCACCGCCGACGCGAACGAAGACCTCGATGGCTTCTGGCAACTGCTTGCCGCCGGTCGTCCTGCAACAGGCAACCTGCCCGCCGAGCGTCACGAAGAGTTCGGCGATCTGGCCGGATTGCAAGGCGCTTTCCTGCGCGCCGTTCACGATTTCGACGCGCCGCTGTTCCGACTGTCGCGCCGCGAAGCGACCTCGCTCGATCCGCAGCAGCGGCTGCTGCTCGAAGTCGCGTGGGAAGCGCTCGAATCCGCCGCGATCGCACCCGACCGTCTGCGCGACGCGGCCGAGAACACCCGCGTCGGCGTCTACGTCGGCCTCGGCTCAGGCGACTACGGACAGTTGCCGCTCGCGAGCGGCAACTTCGATGCCGTCGACAACCTGTTCGGCACCGGCAACGCCGCTGCGTTTGCCGCCGGCCGGCTCTCCTATCACCTCGGACTCAGCGGTCCGGCGATGACCGTCGAAACCGCCTGTTCGTCGTCGCTGACCGCACTGCATCTGGCGTCTCGCGCGCTGCGCGGCGGCGAGTGCGAGATGGCGATTGTCGGCGGCACGCATCTGATTCTGGCGCCGTTTGCGCGGCGCTATTTCCAGCGCATCGGCGCCCTCGCGCCCGATGGTCGCAGCAAGACATTCGCCGCCAACGCCGACGGTTTCGGCAACGGCGAAGGCTGCGTCGCGACCGTGTTGATGCCGCTCTCGCAAGCGGTACGTCACGGTTATCACATCCACGCGTTGATTCGCGGCACCGCGCTGAGCCAGGATGGCGCGAGCGGCGGCGGCCTCACCGTGCCGAGCAAGTCCGCGCAGGAACAGGTCATCCGCACCGCGCTGCAAAACGCCGGTCTGCAGCCCGACGATATCGACTACGTCGAAACGCACGGCACCGGTACCGACCTCGGCGATCCGATCGAAGTGTCCGCGTTGCAGTCGGTATTCGGCACAGCGAGCCGGCTGGCACCGCTGCACATCGGTGCAGTGAAAGCGAACATCGGCCACACCGAGGCCGCTGCCGGACTATGCGGGCTCGCCAAGATCGTGCTGTCGCTGCAGGCCCAAACGCTGCCGCCGCAACCGCCGATCGCCGCGTTGAACCCGCATGTCGACTGGGAGCGCAGTGTCGCGTCGGTGGTGCGCGCAAGCACGGCATGGCCGCGCCAGCAACGGCCGCGTCGCGCCGGCTTGTCGGCCTTCGGTCTGTCCGGCACCAACGCGCACGTGATCATCGAAGAAGCGCCCGAGGTCGCCGTGCCGCGCGCGGAGATCGACCGGCCGCGCCATCTCTATGCGCTCAGTGCGCGCAGCGGCGAACAGCTCGCCGACCTCGCACGCCGCGCCGCCGCCGACCTCGCGCACGAATCGCACGAACCGCAAGTGGCACTAGCCGATGTCTGCTTCGCCGCGAATGTCGGCCGTGCACGCCACCAGGTACGCGCCGCGCTACACGTCGACAGTCACGCGTCCCTGCGAGAAGCGTTGCAACAACTCGCTGCAACACCACCCGCTGCGAGCAAACCGCGCGCTCAAGGCGTGGTGTTCCTGTTGACCGGCCAGGGCAACCCCAGCCCCGGCGCAGGCGCTGTGCTGTATCGCACGCAACCGGTATTCCGCGCGGCTATCGACCGCTGCGCCGCGCTGCTCGAACCTTCGCTCGACCTGCCGTTGCAGCGTCTGCTGTTCGACGCCGAAAACAGCACGCTGTTGCAGCAGACCCGCTACGCGCAACCGGCCACCGTCGCACTGAGCTGGTCGCTGGCGCAGCTTTGGGCGGACTGGGGCATCCATCCGGTCGCGATGCTCGGCCATAGCCTCGGTGAATACAGCGCGGCCGCAATTTCCGGCATGGCCAGCATCGACGACATCCTGCCGCTGGTCGCAGCACGCGGCGCGCTGATGCAGGAACACGCGCCGGCAGGTCGCATGCTAGCAGTCGCAGCACCCGCCAGCAGCGTCATCGATCTGGTCGAAGCCGAGCCCACGCAACTCGCGCTCGCAGTCGATAACGGCGAGCGCAATTGCGTGCTCGCCGGCAGCGCGACCACCATCGAGCGCGTCGTCCAGCAACTCGCCGCGCGCAAGATTCGCAGCCGCGCGCTCGACACCAATGCCGCCTTCCATTCGCCGCTAATGGACAGCGTGCTCGAACCGTTGCAGGCGCTGGCCGCCCAGGTGAGCTGGCGCGCGCCCGCCGTACCAGTGATTTCCAATCTCAGCGCACAGCCACACGAACACGCACCGGACGCCGCGTATTGGGCACGTCACGCACGCGGCTCGGTGCGATTTCGCGAGGGTCTCGCCACGCTGCTCGCCCAGGGCCATCGCACGTTCCTCGAACTGGGGCCGCGTCCGGTGCTGAGCACGCTCGGCGAGAGCAGCGCGGCGCCGGCGGACACCCTGTGGTGCAGCAGCCTCAACGGTAGCGAGGACGACTGGCAGGGCGTGCTGGACAGCACCGCCGCCCTGTACGCGGCCGGCATCGATGTGGACTGGGTTGCCTTCGATCGTCCCTATCGCCGTAGCCGCACGCCGCAATCGCCGTCGTCCTTCGCACGCAGTACCTACAAACTGGTCCAGCCGAGATCCGCTCCCATGACAACCTCCGTTTCCGGGCGCAACGCCGAAGAACCCACAGTCGCCGCCAATGAGTCCAAGCGCATCGCCACGATCCAGGCCGAGCTGCGCACTCAGGTCGCTCAGGCGCTAGGTGAACCCGAACAGGCCGTAACCGGTGACCGGCCCTTCGTGGAAATGGGCGCTGACTCGGTGGTACTGGCCGAAGCGGTGCGTGCGATCCAGACACGCTATAGCGTGAAGATCGGTATCCGCGAACTGCTCGGCGAGCTCAATACGATCAATCGACTGGGCGCGTTTCTCGCGACGCAGAGCGTGCCGGCGCCGGCACCGACACTCGTCGCGCAGGTAGCGGCGGCACCAGCACCAACGGCGGTATTCACTGCACCGGCGGCGCCCGCTGCACCGTTGCTGGTCGCAGCACCCACGGCACCGGTAGCACTGGCACATTCCACCGGCATCGAAAGCCTGCTCCAGCAACAGCTGAACCTGGTGCAAAGCGTGATCGGCGCGCAACTGGCGGCGCTCGGTACGACGGGCAGCGCGGCCGCCGCGCCGGCGGTGGCGAGCGTGAGCAACACGACCAAGGTACCGCTGCCGCAGCAGTCACACCCTCATCTCGCGCAGGTCGCACCCGTGGCAGCGGCAGTCGCACCCGCACCGCAACTTGCAACACCGATCGCAGCCACCGCACAACCCGCCGCCACTGCCACGTCCCATTCCGACCCACGCCAGGCCGCCCATTTCGATGCCTTCGCGAAGCGCTATATCGCTCGCACGGCGGAATCGAAACGGCTCGCCGGGCTGCGTCGTCAGCATTTCGCCGACGTGCGCGCATCGGCTGGCTTTCGCCCTTCGATGAAGGAACTGCTCTACCCGATTACCGGCGAGCGCTCGAAGGGGGCCCTGCTGTGGGACGTCGACGGCAACGAATACATCGACATCTCGATGGACTTCGGCGTGAATCTGTTCGGCCACGGCGCGCCCTTCATGCAACAGGCCGCACACCGGCAGATCGATAACGGCATCGCGCTCGGACCGCGCTCGCCGCTCGCCGCCGAGTGCGCGAAGATGATCTGCGAACTGAGCGGCATGGATCGCGTGCTGTTCTGTCAATCCGGCAGCGAGTCGGTCATGACCGCGGTGCGGTTGGCGCGTTTGCTGCGCGGGCGCGATCGCATCGCGACGTTCCGCAAGTCCTATCACGGTCACTTCGACGGCTTCCTCGGCGATCGCAGCGCGTACGGCGAGCAGACCGAACCGGCCGCGCCCGGCATCGCGCAGAGCTTCGTCAACGACCTGCTCGTGCTCGATTACGGCAGCGATGAATCGCTCGAAGCGATCGCGCGCCAGGCCGACACGCTGGCCGCCGTGCTCGTCGAGCCGGTGCAGAGCCGCAACGTCGGCATGCAGCCGCGCGAGTTCCTGCAACGTCTGCGCGAACTCACGAAGCGTCACGGCATCCTGCTGATTTTCGACGAGATGATCACCGGGTTCCGCACCGCACCGGGCGGTGCGCAGCAGGTCTTCGGCGTCGAAGCGGATCTCGCCACGTATGGCAAGACGATCGGCGGCGGTGTGCCGATGGCGGCGCTCGCCGCGCGCGGCAATCTGCTCGATGGCATCGACGGCGGACAGTGGCAGTTCGGCGATACGTCGGCGCCGAATCCGTACATCACCTTCTTCGCGGGCACGTTCAACAATCATCCGCTCGGTCTCGCACTGTGCCATTCGGTGCTCACCGAACTGAAGCGCCGCGGCCCTTCGTTCCAGGAAAGCCTGACCGAGCGCACGCACGAACTCACGGAGCGCCTCAACCGACGCCTCTCCGCAATCGACGCCCCGTTGTCGCTGACTCACTTCGGTTCGCTGTTCCGCTTCAAGCATGCGGGCAACCTGGACCTGCTGTACTACCACCTGCTGTATCGCGGCTTGTTCGTCTGGGAAGGCCGTAACTGCTTCCTGTGCGACGCGCACGGCGAAGCGGAGATCGATGCCATCGTCGAGCGCACGATGGATGGTGTGGAAGCCCTGCGCGAAGGCGGCTACCTGCCCGGCGCAAAGCCTGCCACCGCGGTACCCGTGCCAACACAACCGCTGAACTCGCCGCTGAACCTGCCGTTGTCCGACCAGCAAAAGCAGATCTGGATCGCCTCGCAGATCGATCCGGCCGGCGCGCTCGCGTATGTCGAAACCGTCAGCATGGAACTCGAAGGCCGGCTCGATGCAGCCGCACTGCAACGCGCGCTAGGCCGCCTTGCTGAGCGCCACGAAGCGCTGCGCACCACGCTCGACGGCGAGAACGACCGGCAAACCGTGCACGCCTCGCTGCCGGTGCCGCTGCGACTCGAGACGAGCGGCGAACGCGATGCCTGGCTCACTGCCTTCCAGGCCGAACCGCTCGATCTCAGTCGCACCGGTCCGCTACAGGTCGGCCTGCTGCAACCGGCGAGCGGACCCAGCGTGCTCGCAATCCGCGCGCACCATGCGCTGATCGACGGCATCTCGCTCGGCCTCGTCGTCGAAGAACTGTCGGCCCTGCTGCAGAACCCGCACGCCGAACTGCCGGCAGCGCCGCCGTTCCGCGAACATCTGCGCGCCCTGACCGAAGCCGACGACACCCAGGCACTCGCGTTCTGGCAACACCGCATCGCCGACGCACCGGCGCCGCTGCCGCTGTCCACGCTCGGATCGATGCAACAGTCGCGCTGGCAAGGCGCACGCGTGCGGCTGCCGGTTCCGGCAGAGGTGAGCACGGCCTTCGGCAAGCTCGCAGGCAGCCACGGCACCACGATCTTCACCGCCGCGCTGGCCACGACGCTGAGCCTGCTGCATGCGTCATACGATCGCGACGATGTGCTGATCGGCATCGGCGCTCATGGCCGCAAACACGGTCACGAACGGATGGTCGGCCAGGCCGCGCAGGTGCTGCCATGGCGCTCGCGTCTCAAGACCGGCATGCGCTTCGACGCGTTGCTGCGCGAGGTCGACGCACAGTGGCAGGGACTTGGCGAATACCAGGCGTATCCGGTCTCGCGTCTACTCGAACAGGTGCTCGGTAACGAACAACGGGCAGGTGCGCTGAACGTCATCTTCAACATGGATCACACGCGTCACACCGAGTTCGCCGGGTTGCCTGCCCGCCTGCTCGATGCGCCAGTGGCCGGCGCGAAGTTCGAGCTGTCGATCAATCTGCTGCAAACGCGCCAGGGCTGGCTGCTCGATCTCGACTACAGCAGCGGCCGTTACGAGCGCGAACAGATCGAGCGCATCGGTCGACGCTGGCTCGATTGGGCAGGCCGCGTGGCCGCCGATCCGCATCTCGAACTGGAACGCGCCGTCGCACTGCCCGCCGAGGAACTGAACAAGGTCCTCGCAGCATTCGCCACCGATGTCGCGCCGCCGCCGGCCGCCGACTTCGTCCAGTTGTTCCGCGAGCAGCTGGCCCGCGCACCGCAGGCCATCGCGATTCGCGACCAGCAGCGCGAATACGACTACGCAACACTCGATCGCGCCGCCCGCGTCCTCGCAAAACGTCTGCACGCTCATGGCGCAGGCGCGGGGCGCATCGTCGCAGCGGCGCTGCCGCGCTCGGCCGAACTCGTGACCGCCGTGCTGGCCTGCTTCTATGCCGGCGCAGCGATTCTGCCGATCTCCGGCGACGAACCGAAAGCGCGCCGCACGCAGATCTTCGCGACCGCGCAACCGGCGGTCGTGCTCACCCTGGCCGCCACGGCGACCGACCTGATCGATCTCGAGATCCCGGTCATCGCACTCGAATCGCCATCGGCGCTCGCCGCCGCGGTGGCGCAAGAAGACTTCGAGCCGCTGCAGAGCAACGCCGGACAACTGGCCTTCGTGATCTACACGTCGGGCAGCACCGGCGTACCCAAGGGCGTCGAGTGCACGCGCGACGGTCTGGCGCGCCTGCTCGCGTGGAACCTCGACCAGTACGAGGTCGGCCACGACGATACGGTGCTGCTCAGTTCACCGACCACGTTCGATGTCGCAATGCTCGAAATATGTCTGCCGCTCGCGAGCGGTGGCCGCGTCGCTATCGTCGCGCCGGAGCAGCACAGCGATCCGCAGTATCTGGCAAGGCTCATGGTGTCCGAGCAGGTCACCTTCGCGTTCCTCGTGCCGGCGTTGCTCGAACTGGTCGTGCGTCAGCCTGAAATGAAAGCGTGCCGTTCGCTGCGCCATCTGCTGGCCGGCGGCGACACGGTGCCCGCCGATCTGCGCGATGCGGTCCTCGCGCTCGGGCTGCCGCTCAAGTTTCACAACGCGTACGGCCCCACCGAGACGACGATACTCGTCAGCCAGTTCGATTGCCTGCCCGGACAAACCGAACACTACGTGCCGATCGGCTACGCGCCGAAAGGCACGTGGTTCCGTATCGTCGACAGCCGCAATCGCCCGGTCGGCGTCGGTATCGAAGGCGATCTTCTGATCGGCGGCGAACAGTTGTCGCGCGGCTATCTCGGCGACCCGGAGTTGACGCGACAACAGTTCGCGACGGACCCGCTGGGTCGGCCCGATGCGCGCATCTACCGCAGCGGCGATCGTGCCTGCTGGCGCGAGGACGGTGCCGTGATCCACCGCGGTCGCGCCGATCGCCTCGTGAAACTGCGCGGCCAGCGTCTGGAACTAGGCGAGATCGAAATCGCGTTGCGCGCGCATCCGCAGATCGGCACGGCCGTGGTCGACCTGCTCGCCGACCAGACCCTGATCGCGTGGTACGTGCCGAGCGATGTGCTGGCCAACGCGCCGATCGCCGCGTTGCGCGATTACCTGGCCAGCAAGCTGCCGGCCTATATGGTGCCCACCCACTACCTGCATCTGCCGGAGCTGCCGCTCATGAGCAGCGGCAAGGTCGATCGCGCGGCGTTGCCTCGGCCCGCCGAAGCGGTCCCGGCAGCGGTGTCGGATGCATCGCCGCTCGAACGCGAACTGCTCGACTACATGCATCGCGAACTGCAACTCGCACCGGGCGGCACGACCGAGAACTTCTTCGCCGCCGGCGGTCAGTCTCTGTCCGCAGCGAAGCTCGTGAGCTGGGTCCGCCAGCACTGGCAGATCGAGTTGCCGCTCAAGCAGTTCCTCGCCGAGCCCAGCGTGCGCAGCCTCGCCATTGCCATCGAAGCCGAGCGTGCCCGCGCCGCCGGTGGCGCGCCCGCGTCCGCCGGCATCATCCCGATCCGCTCCCGCGCGCAACGCCGCGTGCGCCGCGATGCCGCCCTCGAGGGCGTGCAGGCCATCGAGTCTTCCAATAGCGAGGTGAGCCAATGAGCGCTCGCATCGATGAAACGGTATCCACGAACGACATCCTGCTGTTCCGCGCCTCGCCGGCGCAGCAGCGGCTGTGGCTGCTCGAGCAGTTGCACGACGGCAACAGCCAGGACTACCTGATCGCGGGCGCGTTGCGACTGCACGGCCCGTTGTCGACGCAGGCGCTCAAGCTCGCGTTGAACGACTGCGTGGACCTGCACGAAAGTCTGCGCACCGGCTTCATCGAGATCGACGGCACGCCCTGGCAGGCTGTCGAACCCGAGCTGGAAATCGGTCTCGTCGAACACGATCTGCGCGCGCTGCCGGCAGCGGAACGCATGCCCACCGCGTTGCGCATGGCGCGCGAAGCAATTGAACGCAACTTCGATTTGCGCAATCCGCCGTTGTTGCGCGTGCAACTACTGCGGCTCGAAGCCGATGACTGGCTGTTGAGCCTGTGCATCCATCACATCGTCTGCGACGGCTCTTCGCTGGTCCAGTTGCTGACCGATATCGCGACGGCTTATACGCATCGCCTCGACCCGTCGCAGCCCGCGCCAAAGCCGCCGCGTGTGCAGATGGCCGACTACGCGGAGTGGCAATGCGAGCAGCTCGAAACACCGGCGATGCACGCACGGCTCGCGTTCTGGCAACAACGTCTGCGCGATGTGCCCGACCTCGCATTGCCGCTCGATCATGCGCGACCGGCCGTGCGCGCGGCACGCGGCGCGCGTGTCGAACTGAGCTTCGATGCGAACTTGCGGCAGCGCATCGAACAGGCCGCGCGCGCGAGCAATGTCACGCCGTTCGCGGTACTGCTCGGTGGCTGGGGCATGATGCTGGCCCGCTGGAGCGGGCAGCGCGATTTCGCGATCGGCGTGCCGATCACCGGCCATGGCGAAGCGACACTCGATGGCGCGGTGGGCTTCTTCATTGAAACGGCTGCGCTGCGCTTTCAGTTCGACGATGCCGCCGATATGCGCACACTGTGGCGCAACGCCGCCGAGATCTGGCGTGAAGCGATGGCGCAAGGCGGCGTGCCGCTCGACCGCTTGATGAAGAGTCTGAATCGCCCGCAGGCACGCGATCGCACGCCGTTGTTTCAGACGCTCTTCTCGATGGTCCCGCCGATACCGCTCCCGACGCTGCCCGGTCTGCGTAGCGAACCGCTGTCGCTGTGGCTCGGGCAGGCAAAGAGCGACATCGTGCTGGAGCTGGGCGAAACCGGTGACACCTTCGGTGGCGCGCTCGAATACGACAGCGCGCTGTTCGATTCGCGCACGATAGAACAACTGGCGCACTACTTCGCTACGCTGCTCGACGCCGCACTCGCCACGCCGCACGGGCGGCTCGCCGATCTGCCGGCGTTCAATGCCACGACCAATGCCGCCGCCGACGTCGTTACACCAGCGCAAACCGGCCCCTTCGATCTCGCGAACGGTCTACCCGCCATCGTGCCGACAGCACGCATCGATGCGCGCATCCCGCTGGCGTGGCATCAGGAACGCATCTGGTTCGTCGACACGTTCGAAACCGGCTATCTCTACGACGCGAGCCCGGTCTATCACAACATTCCGCTGATCCTCGAACTGTCGGGCGATGCCGACGTTGCCTCGCTGGAAGCAGCCTTGAACAGCGTCGTCGCGCGCCACGAAGTGCTGCGCACACGCGTGCACAGCGACGGCGAGCAGGCGTGGCAGGTGTTCGATCGCGAGTTACGCCTCAGCGTGAGCGAATCTTCGGCCAATGGCGAAGAAGCGCTCGCCCGCGCAATCGAAGAAACCCGCAAGCCGTTCGCGATGAACACAAGCCAGCCGTTGCTGCGCGCCGCGTTGATCCGCATCAACGCGCAGCATGCGGTGCTGGCCATCACGGCCCATCACCTGATCGCCGATCGTGTATCGATGCGGCTGCTCGCGAGCGAATTGTTCGAGCTGTATGCAGCGAAGACGACCGGTCGCGCGGCCGTGTTGCCGGAACTACCAGTCCAGTACCTCGACTACGCCGCCTGGCAGCGTCGTCTGCCTGCCGCAGCGATGCAGACACTGCGCGGCTACTGGACGCACCAGTTGCGCGGCCCGCTGCAAGCGATGGATTTACCGCTGAACCGCGCGCGCATGGCAATCCACGTGTTCGCCGAAGCGCGCCACGAGTTCGTCATTGGCGAGCCGCTCGTCGAACGACTGCGCGCCGTCGCCGCGCGCTCGGGTCACAGCGCCGCCGATGTGCTGTTCGCCGGTTTCAATGCGTTGTTGCGGCGTTATAGCGGACACGAAGAACTGGTTGTCGGCTTCAGCGCGCCGTGCCGCGAACGCGCCGCGATCGCCGCGCTGATCGGCCCGATCGCCAATCTGCTGGTATCGCGCAGCCAGGTTGATGCGACGACCACGCTGCAGGCGTTGCTCGACCAGGTACAGCGCAATACATCGCACGCGCTCGAGCATCGCGACATGCAGTTCGATCAGTTGGTGCTCGCGCTCGCACCCGACAAGGACATGAGTCGCACTGCGCTGTTCGACATCCTGTTCCAGTTCGACGACGAAGCACCGCAAGCGCTGTCCGCTGGTGGACTCAGTGCAACGGCGGTCGAGACCAATCTCGGCTACGGCAAGAACGACCTGCATCTGTTCGTCCATGCACAGGACGGCCACTGGGCCGGCAAGCTGGTCTACAACGCACTGTTCTTCGACGCGTGGCTCATCGAACAGATGATGGCCCACTACCTGACGCTGCTCGAGGCGCTGGCAACAAACGCCGATCAGCCTATCGATAGCGTGCCGCTGCTCGGCCCCGCCGAGCGCGATACCCAGTTGCTCGTGTGGAACGACAGTGCGGCGACGTACCCGCACGAACGGACCGTGCATCAGCTGTTCGAAGAGCAGGTCGAACGCACGCCTCACCACATCGCCGTCAGCTACGGCGACGAACAGCTCAGCTATCGCGAACTGAATACGCGGGCCAATCAGCTTGCGCATCGGCTGCGCGCCTCCGGCATCGAACGGCAAGCGCTGGTGGTGCTGCTGCTCGATCGTTCGCCGGACATGATCGTGGCGATTCTCGCGGTCATGAAGGCCGGCGCGGCCTACGTGCCGATCGATCCGCATGCGCCGGTGGAACGGATCGAATACATCCTCAAAGACAGCGGTGCGCGTCAGGCGATCGTCTCGCCGAACCTGCCCGGCAATCTGCCCATCGGTGATCTGCAGACCATCGTGCTCGGCGATACGGCCAGCAGTCTGGCCGGCTGGCCCGATACCAACCCGGACAATCTGAATTCGCCGGACGACCTGATCTACGTGATCTACACGTCCGGCTCCACGGGACAGCCCAAGGGCAGCCTGCTCGAACACCGCAACGTCGTGCGCCTCATGCACAACGACAAGTTGCAGTTCACGTTCAATGCCGACGACGTGTGGTCGCTGTTCCACTCGTATGCATTCGATTTCTCCGTCTGGGAGATTTACGGCGCCCTGCTCTACGGCGGTCGCGTGGCGATCGTACCGGACACGGTGCGCAAGGACCCCGCCCTGTTCCTCGATTTTCTCGAACAGGAAGGCGTCACGGTCCTCAACCAGACGCCGTCGGCCTTCTACAACCTCAGTGGCGTCGCGGTCGCCCAGGCGGAATGGCCGCTGCCGGCACTGCGTTACGTCGTGTTCGGCGGCGAAGGGCTGGACCCGGGCAAGCTGCGCGCATTCCATCGCGCGTACGGCCACGTTGCGCTGATCAACATGTACGGCATTACCGAAACTTGCGTGCATGTCACGTTCAAGCACATCGGTCAGGTGGAGATCGACAGCAATCTGTCGAACGTGGGCCGGCCGATTCCGACCACCACGGTCTACATCATGGATGCCGAACAGCGCCTCGTGCCCGCGGGCGTGCCTGGCGAAATCTGTGTCGGCGGCCTCGGCGTCGGTCGCGGTTATCTGAACCGGGCCGATCTGACGTCGCGGCGGTTCGTGACCAATCCGTACCTGCCGCACGAACGGATCTATCGCTCGGGTGACCTCGGCAAGCTGCTCGAAAACGGCGAGATCGTTCATCTCGGTCGCATGGACGACCAGGTAAAGATTCGCGGTTTCCGCATCGAGCTCGGCGAGATCGAAGCGAAGCTCAGCGCCTGCGAGACCATCGCCGAAGCAATGGTGATGACGCGTGAAGATACGCCCGGCGATAAACGTCTGGTCGCCTACGTGATCCTCGACGCGGGCGCGCAACTGTCGTTGCCGAGCCTGCGCACCCAGCTCGGCAAGGTGCTGCCGGATTACATGATTCCGAGTGCGTTTATCGCGCTCGACGCGTTCCCACTTACGGTGAACGGCAAGCTCGATCGCAAGGCGCTGCCTGCACCCGATCTGTCGCAAGGCCAGCTGTCGGCGCACGAATACGAAGCGCCGCTCGGCGAAACCGAACAGGCCATTGCGCGTATCTGGCAGGAGCTGCTCGGCATGGAGCGGGTAGGACGCAGCGACAACTTCTTCGAGATCGGCGGTCATTCGCTGCTCGCCGCCAAGGCCATGGCGCGTCTTGGCAAGCAGTTGCAGCACTCGCTGCCGATCAGCGCGTTGTTCGATGCGCCCGTGCTCGCCAACCTGGCTACCGCGTTTACTACGGCTGCAGCGGCAGCAGAATCTGCTACGTCGAGCAGGCCGGTTGCGTCGATCGCTAAACCCGCCGGCGGACAAAGCGCCCTACCCACGCCGGCTCGCGACGCGCACGCGGCCACGCCGTTGTCGTCGGCTCAGGCTCGCCTGTGGTTCGTTCACCAACTCGATCCGCTCGACACGGCCTACAACCAGTTCGGCGCGGTGCTGATCGAAGGGCAGTTGCAGATCGATACGTTGACGCAAGCGCTGGCTTTGCTACAGGAACGTCAGCACAGTCTGCGCACGCGCTTTATCGATCGCGACGGTGTGCCGTTGCAGCAGGTCATGCCGGCCGGCAACCTTGCCTTGCCGGTCGACGACCTCGAAGCGCTCGATCCCGCCGAACAGGATCAGGCGCTGCTCAAACTCGCTAGCGACGAGGCAAATCGTCCGTTCGATCTGACCGAGGCACCGCTGTTGCGCGCACGCTTGCTGCACCTCGGACCGGAACAGCATGTGTTCTGCCTGACGGTGCATCACATCATCATCGACGGCTGGTCGCTCGGTGTGCTCTGGCAGGAACTCGGTGAGCTGTACCGCAGCCTCGCCGCACGACGCCCGGCTACGTTGGCGCCGCTGCCGCTGCAATACGCGGACTACGCGCAATGGCAACTGGCGATGCTGGACAGCGCCCCGCTGCGACACCATATCGATGCCTGGCGCCTCGATCTCGCCGACCTCCCTGCGCTCGATCTCGCCACCGATCACGTGCGCCCGGCGCAGCTGGGCCGCACCGGCGCGCAGGTCGATTTCGCGCTCTCCGGTCGTGCGGTTACCGCACTCGACAAGCTCGCGCGCGCGGCCGGCACGACCCGTTTCGTCGCGAGCCTCGCGATCTTCGCTGCGCTGCTCGGACGCTGGAGCGGTCAGTACGATTTCGCGCTCGGTGTGCCGATTGCCGGCCGCGAGCGCGACGATGTCTACGACGTAATCGGCTGCTTCATCAACCTGCTGCCGATCCGCGTCGAACTGACGCAAGCCGCCGATTTCGGCCAGCTTGCCGAGATGGTGAAGCAACGCTACCGTGCCGCGCTCGAACGTCAGGCACTGCCTTTCGAACGACTGCTGGAGGCGCTGCGCCCTGGCGTCGACAACGGTCAACATCCGCTGTTCCAGGTGCTGTTCAACTACATGCACAGGGACATCCATACGACCGTGACCGACGGCCTGCGTCTGCAGCCGCTCGAACTGCCCGGCGACATCGCGCAGTTCGACCTGTCGCTGCATCTGGATGATTCCGCCGACGGTGTGCGTGGCCGCTTTATCTACCGTAGTGAGCTGTTCGACGCGGCCACTGTCGAACGCATGGCAGCCGGCTATCGCGCGCTGCTCGAAGCCGCCGGCGAGAGCACGCTGGGTTGGGCCGATGTGGAACTGGCAACCGCGGAAGACCGTCAGCGCCTTGCGGCCTGGAACGATACCGCCGTCGACTACGGCCCGGCCACGACGCTCGATGCGTTGATCGCCGAACAGGTCGAGCGCACACCGCAGGCCACTGCTATCTCGGCCGAAGACGGCGCCGTCGACTTCACCGAATTGCTCGCGCGCGCCGATGCGCTGGCCGAACGTCTGCGCGCTGTCGGCGCGGGACCGGACCGCGTCGTCGCCGTGTATCTGCCGCGCGGCGTCGATCTGCCGATGACACTGCTCGCCGTGCTGCGCGCAGGCGCGGCCTATCTGCCGCTCGACCCCGACCTGCCCGCCGACCGGCTCGCCTTCATGGTCGCCGACGCTGCCCCTGTCGCGCTCGTCGCAGCGGCCGGAAGCTACGAGTGGCTGCCCGCGGAGTTGCCGGTACTCGCACCGAATTTAGCAAGCGAAGCGGCCGCTGCTGCCGCTGCAGGAAAGAGCACCGGCAAACGCACCAAACGCCGCACCAAAGCCACGACCCAGGCCACCGCGCAGACAGACAAAGACCGCAGCCCCGACAACCTCGCCTACGTGATCTACACCTCGGGCTCGACGGGCAAACCGAAGGGCGTGATGGTGTCGCACCGCGCGATCGCCAACCGCCTGCACTGGATGCAAGCCGAATACGCGCTCGGCACCGGCGACCGCGTCCTGCAGAAAACACCGTGCGGCTTCGACGTGTCGGTATGGGAGTTCTTCTGGCCGATGCTGACCGGCGCGACGCTGGTTATGGCCCGCCCCGACGGCCATCGCGATCCGGATTACCTCGCGGCGCTGATCGAGCGCGAGCAGATCACGACGCTGCACTTCGTGCCCTCGATGCTCGATATCTTCCTCGCCAACACCGAGCCCGGCCGTTGCGCGCCGCTGCGCCGCGTGTTCACGAGCGGCGAGGCACTGAGCCCGGATCTGCGCGATCGCTGCCTGACGTTCCTGCCGCAAGCGGCCCTGCACAATCTGTACGGCCCGACCGAAGCCGCCGTCGACGTGACCTACTGGCCCTGTGCGGAACCCGGCGGTCCGGTGCCGATTGGCCGGCCGGTTGCCAACACCCGTATCCATATTCTCGATCGCCACGGACGCATCGCGCCGATCGGCGTCCCCGGCGAAATCTGTATCGCCGGCGTGCAGGTGGCACGCGGTTATCTCAACCGTCCTGAACTCGATGCCGAGCGCTTCGTCAGTGAGCCTGACGCTACCGGTGCGACCGACGAGCACGCACGCATGTATCGCACCGGCGACCTCGGTCGCTGGCGCGAACAGGGCTGGGTCGAATACCTGGGCCGCCGCGACCATCAGGTGAAGCTGCGTGGCCAGCGCATCGAACTCGGTGAAATCGAGGCGGCCCTGCGCCAGCATCCCGCCGTACGCGATGCGATCGTCCTGTTGCAAGGCGAAGGCGTGCGCGCATGGCTCGACGCCTTTGCACTGGTCAGCCCCGGCGCGCCCGACGGCGCCACCTTGCGATCGTTCCTGAGCGAGCAACTGCCCGCCGCTCTAGTGCCCGCGCGCGTGCATGCGCTGGAAAGCTTTCCGTTGACGGTAAGCGGCAAGACCGATCGCCGCGCGCTTGCCGAGCTGACATCGCAGGCATCGCCGGATACCGACATCGCGTCGGCGAGTACCGCCACGCGCGAGCAGGTCACGGCGATCTGGTGCGACGTACTGGGTTTGACGCACATCGAGCCCACGAAGAACTTCTTCGAGGCCGGTGGCAATTCGCTGCTGCTGGTTCAGGTGCATGCACGGTTGAAGCGCAGCTTCGAACGCGTGCCCACGTTGACCGAACTGTTCCGCTATCCGAGTGTTGCTGCGCTCGCGGCACATCTCGATGGTGCGAGTCCTGCAAACCGGAGCGCCGCACCGCGTGCCTCGCGTGCGGCCGACGAAGCCATCGCCATCGTCGGCATGGCCGGCCGTTTCCCTGGTGCTGCGAACGTCGACGAGTTGTGGCAGGCACTGCTGGAAGGACGCAGCGGCATCCGCGAAGTGAGCCGCGAAGAAGCGCTCGCCGACGGCGCCGACCCGGCCTTTCTCGACCATCCGTCTTACGTGCCGTACGCGGCACCGCTCGATGGCATCGGTCACTTCGACGAAAAACTGTTCGGCTACAGCCCCGCCGACGCCGCGCTGCTCGATCCGCAAGGTCGCTTGCTGCTGCAATGCGCGTGGGAAACGCTGGAACACGCCGCGGTGAATCCCGAGCACACGGATCAGCGGATCGGCGTGTTCGCCGGTGCGACGGTCAGCACCTACGCGTTGCATGCACTGCGCGAACACGCGCAGGACCCGTCGTTTGCCCAGCGCGTGCTGTTTGCCAACGACAAGGACTACATCGCGAGTCGCATCGCCTACAAGCTCGGTCTGAACGGCCCCGCGATCGGCGTGCAGACCGCGTGTTCCAGTTCGCTGGTAGCGGTCGCGCTGGCTGTGCAGGCATTGCGCAACGGCGAGTGCGAAGTTGCGCTGGCCGGTGGTGCGTCGGTGAGCGTGCCGCATCGCATCGGCTATCTCTACGACGAAGGTTCGATCTACTCGCCCGACGGTCATTGCCGCGCGTTCGATCGCGACGCGGGCGGCACGATCGGCGGCAACGGCGTCGCGATGGTCGCGCTGAAGCGACTGAGCGCGGCGCTCGCCGATGGCGATCCGATCCGCGCGGTGATTCGCGGCATCGCGATCAACAACGATGGCTCCGACAAGCTCGGCTTCACCGCGCCGTCGATCAAAGGTCAGGAAGCGGTCGTACGCGCCGCGCTCACCGATGCCGGTGTCGAGGCAAATTCGATCGGCTATATCGAGGCGCACGGCACGGGCACCCGGCTCGGCGATGAAGTCGAACTGAGCGCGCTCGCAGCCGCGTTCGACAGTGCCGAAGCGCGCACCGAACCGTGTCTGCTCGGCTCGCTGAAATCGAGTATCGGCCATCTCGATGCGGCCGCCGGCGTGGCGGGTCTGATCAAGGCGGCGCTCACCGTCGAGCACGGCATCGTCCCGCCTACGTTGCATCTGGACACACCGAATCCGCTGTTGCAGGAACACGCTGCGCGCTTCCGCGCGGCAACCGCGCCGACGCTGTGGCCGGGCAAGCAGGCGCGGCGTGCCGGTATCAGCTCGTTCGGCATCGGCGGTACTAACGCGCATTGCATCGTCGAGCAGCCGCCCGTTCGCGAAGCCGCAGTCGTGACACCGGCCGCGCAACTGCTGCCGCTTTCCGCCACGGACCGCGATGCGCTAATGCGCCTGCGCCGGCAACTCGCCGACTATCTGCAGAAGCATCCCAACACCGATCTCGCCGCTCTCGCCTGGACGTTGCAGAGCGGCCGGCGCGTGCTGGCCTGGCGTCAGGCATGGCTGGTCGAAACGCTCGACGAGGCCGTGGCGCTGCTGCGCGATAGCGCGCTGCCCGAGGCGCCTGCCGGGACCGACGCTGTACAACTCGACACGCATGCTGTCTCGCTGGCGCAAGCGGCCGAGCGCTGGCAAGCAGGCGCGACACTCGACTGGCACGCGCTGCACGGCGCTCGTCCGCCGCAACGCCTGAGCCTGCCGGCCTACCCGTTCGCGCAACACCGTCACTGGCTCGACGCCGCGAGCGCATCCGGTCCGCAACTGGCCGTGCTCGACTGGCAACGTGTGCCGGCTGCGCCGCGCGCGCGCAGCATCGAACCGATCGCCCTGTACGGCAACGATCCGGCATTGCTCGCCGCACTCGCGGCACAGCTCGAAAAAACGGGGGCACCGGTCGAAACACTGACCACGCTCGACGGTCTGCGCCGCGAGCAACGCCTCGTCGTGCTGGCTCCCGACTACAGCCAGGTGCTCGCGCTGTCGCATCAACTGGCCGTGTTGCCGCCGCAACGGCTGGTGCTGGTCGGTCGTCATGCCGAGGACAGCAGCGATGCCACCGACAGCGAAGCAGCCATGGCCTTCGCCGCAGCCCTGCCGCTGGGCCAGGAACTCCCCGAACTGGGCCTGCGCCGCATCGACCTGGCCGGCGCCGACGATGCCCGTCAGCTCGCCGCACTCGCAGCCGAATGCGCGGCCGATGGTCCTGCACTGGTCCAGTTGCGCGACGGTCAACGTCGGGTGCCAAAGGTGCAGACGGTGCCCGCCGCACCGGCGGCAACACCGTGGCGCGACGAGGCCGTGGTGTTGATCACCGGCGGCTACGGCCAGCTCGGTTTCGCCTTCGCGCAGCATCTCGCGGAACACTCGCGTGCCCGGCTCGTGCTACTGGGCCGCACCGCTCCGCCCGACGACGATCCGCGCCTGCAAGCGCTGCGCGCAAACGGTGCCGAGGTGCTCGCACTGAGCGGCGACATCGCCGAACCCGGCGTTGCCGAACACGCGGTGCAAATGGCTCAGCAACGCTTTGGCGCGCTGCATGCGGTGATCCATGCGGCGGGTATCGCCGGCAGCGAGGCACAAAAGCCGCTGCTCGAAACCGACCTCGCCGAGAGCGCGGCGATCTGGACGGCCAAGCGCGCCGGCACACAACAACTCGCCGCCGCACTGGACGGCCTCGTACTCGATCACGTTCTGTTGTGCTCGTCGATCTCCACCGTGCTGGGCGGGCTCGGCTTCGCCGCGTACGCCGCCGGCAATCGCTGGATGGAAGTGTTCGCCGAGGCGCAGAGCCGGCGCGGCGACACTCGCTGGCTGGCGCTCGCCTACGACGGTCTGCATTTCGGCAGCGACCTTCCGCAGGAACCGGCGCTCGACGCTGCCACGGCCATCGCGCTTGCCGAGCAGGCGCTGACGGCTGGCCTCAGCGGTCGCGTGCTGGCTGTAGCAAGCGACCTGCAGAGCCGCCTGCGCCGCTGGGATAGCCAGACGCTGCGTGCACCGGCTGCCGTCGACGCGCTCGCGCCGGCCGCACTCGCCACCGTGTACGACGATCCGCTGCAAGCCCTCGTGGCCCAGGCGCTCGCCAATACGCTAGGGCTCACGCAGCTTGGACCCGATGACGATTTCTTCGAACTCGGCGGCGACAGTCTCGTGGCGACCCGTTTGATCGCCCAGTTGCGTGAAGCAACCGGATTGAAGCTGTCGGTCGGGCTCGTGCTGCGCGCACCGAGCGTGCGCCTGCTGGCCGCCGAGATCGCGGCCTTGCGCGGCGGCAGCAGTGGCACTAGCAGCAACGGCGGCCGCACCGAAACCACCGACGACCACGCTTTTGAAGAGGGCGTCCTATGAACGATGCCGGCAGCACGATCGCGATCCGCCTGCTCGCGGAGTTGCACGACCTCGGTATCGCGCTATGGATCGAGGATGGCCAGCTGCGTTTTCGTGCACCCAAGGGCAAGCTACCTCCCGACCTGAAAGAGCGTCTGGTCGCTCACCGCGCGGAGTTGCTGGCCCAACTCGAACGGACCCGCGACGCGCAGACGATCCGGCGTCGCGTGCAACCGCAGGGCGAGCCTGCGCCGCTATCGGTGCAGCAACGCGCCGTGTGGGCGGCACAGCAATTCGGCGGCGGTCAGGCGTTCCTGATGCCGGGCGCGTTGCAACTGGACGGCCCGCTCGACACCGACGCGCTGCACCGAGCATTGCAGACGCTGTGCGCGCGCCACGAAGCATTGCGTACCACGATCACGCTGATCGACGAGCAACCGATGCAGACGGTGCTGCCCTCGGTCGACCTTGCATTACCGCTCTACGATCTGTCCACACTCGATGAAGCGCGGCAACAGCGCGAACTGGACCGCCTGCTGGCCGAAGAAGCGACCACCACAATCGAGCTGACCCAGGCACCGCTGCTGCGCACCCGCCTGATCCGTCTCGCCGCACAACGTCATGTGCTGTGCCTGACCTTGCATCACATCGTCGCCGACGGCTGGAGCATCGATATCCTGCTCGGCGAACTGAGTGCGCTGTATCGCCCCGGCGCTGCGCCTGCCTTGCCGCCTGGCGGGCTCGGCTATGCGGACTACGCGGCCTGGCAAGTCGCGCATCACGCGGTCGACGCCGATCAGGCCGACCTCGCGTTCTGGCGCACACAGCTCGCCGAACTACCGGCGCCACTCGAACTGTCGACACGCCGCGCCAACGCCACCGACAAACAGTTCGTCGGCGCATCGGTGCAAGTCGATCTGCCCGCAGCCGAGTTGCGCGCGTTGCGCCAGCTTGCCACCCAGGCTAAGTGCACGTTGTTTGCGGCACTGTGCGCGAGCTTCGCCGCGCTGCTCTATCGCTACAGCGGTCAGCGCGAACTGCTGATCGGCACTGCCATCGCAGGGCGTGGCCAGCGTGAACTCGAAGATGTCGTGGGTCTCTTTGCCGGGCGCCTGCCGCTGCGCCTGCAGGTCGATCCGCAACTCGGTTTCGCCGCATTGATCGGCAGCATCGGTCAGCAAACGACCGAAGCGTTCAGCCACGCCGAAGTGCCGATCGAACGCATCGCAACGCAGGTATTGCCCGCGAGCGAGAGCGGTCGAGATCTGTTCCAGGTGATGATCGCGCTGCAAAACGCGATCCAGAACGAGCTTCGTCTGGAAGGCTTGCAGGTACAGCCGGTTGCGACGCCGCCGACCGTCACCAAGTTCGATCTCGCGCTGTCCTTCGAGGAACGCGGCGATCGGCTGATTGCCGCGCTGGAATACGCGAGCGCGCTGTTCGAGCGCGAACCGATGCAGGCCATGCTCGATCACTGGTTGCAGTTGCTGCGCGTCGCGCTCGCCGAGCCGCAACGTCCGTTGTCGCAACTGCCGCTGCTGTCCGCACGCGAGCGCGCTGCCCTGCTCGATTTCCGGCCCGAGGGCGCGCCTGCTACGCACTTGTGGCAGGGCTTCAACGATGTGACCGCAGCGCATCCGGAACGGATCGCACTGAGCTCGCCGCTCGCGTGGAATCACGCCGAACTGCGCCAGGTCACTTATCGCGAACTGGCAGCGACGGCGCGCGGTATCGCTGCTCGCCTGCACACAGCCGGTGTGCGCCGCGGCGACGTCGTGGCGATGGCCGGACACCGCTCGATCGATTTCATCGAAGGGCTGCTTGGCATCCTCGCCGCGGGCGCGGCCTATCTGCCGCTCGATCCGGAAACGCCGGCCGCACGCATTGCGGAGATGGCGGAAGACAGCGGCGCCAATCTGCTGCTCGCCTGCGACGATGCGGGGCTGTCCTTCGCTGCGCTGTTTCCGGCGGCCATCGATTTGCGCGATTTGCGCGCGCAAGGCAAGCAGGAAACTTCGTCGGCAAGCGCAGCGTTCACCGGCGCAGCCAGCGATATCGCGTATCAGATCTTCACGTCCGGCTCGACCGGTCGGCCCAAGGGTGTGCTCGTCAGCCATGCGAACGTCGCGCATTTCCTCGCCGGCATGCAACAGTTTCCGTCCGACGGAACCTATCTGAGCTTCGCGTCGACCGCCTTCGATGCCTCGATCATGGAGATCTGGCTGCCGCTGCTCAAGGGCGCCCAGGTTCTCGTCGCGCCACCCGGGTTGCCCGATCTCGACGCGCTCGGCAACCTGCTCGATACGCACAACGTGCAGTTCGCGTGGCTGACCGCCGGTCTGTTCCAGAGCCTGTGCGAAACCCATCCGCAGGTGCTGGCCAATCTCGAACATCTGATAGCCGGTGGCGACCGTTTATCGCTCAATGCCTTGCGCGCGCTGTTCGCGCGCGGCGGCAAGGTGCGTGTCTACAACGGTTACGGTCCCACCGAAACGACAGTGCTCGCGACCCTGCATCCGATCCTCCCGGCAGACGTCGGCCCCGATGCGGTCAGCGTGCCGATCGGTTCGGCGGTGGGAGCAACCCGTTTGTATGTGCTCGATGCACATGGCGAGCTGGCGCCGCCGGGTGCGGTCGGCGAGTTGTATGTCGGCGGTGGTGGTGTTGCCGGCGGCTATGCGAAGCGGCCCGAACTGAGCGCCGAGCGTTTCCTGCGCGACCCGTTCGGCGTCGTGCCCGATGCCCGCATGTACCGCACTGGCGACCTCGTACGCTGGCGCGCCGATCGCAGCCTCGAATTTCTCGGGCGTGCGGACCGTCAGGTGAAAATCCGCGGTTTCCGTATCGAGCTGGCCGAAATCGAAGCGCATATCGGCGCGCATCCAGCGGTGGTGCAAGCGCTCGTCGATGTGCAGGACACCGACGGCCACAAGCAACTGACAGCCTACGTCGTACTCGCACCCGATCACTCGCTCGACGCTCGCGAACTGAGCGCCTTTCTCGGCCAGCATCTGCCCGACTACATGCTGCCGCAGGCACTGGTGACGCTGCCGCGTCTGCCGCTCACGACGAACGGCAAGCTCGATCGCAACGCGTTGCCGAAGCCGGCGCCGCGCAGCGCGAATCTCGATGCACTGCCCGACAACGAACAGGCCCGCGTGCTGAGCGCCGCATGGCGCGAATTGCTGAAGGTCGACACGCTTGGAGCCGACGACAACTTCTATCACCTTGGCGGCGATTCGATCATCGCGATGCAAATGGCGATGCGGCTCTCGCGCCAGGGCTGGGAGATGCAACCGCAGGAACTGCTGCGCCAGCCGACCTTGCAGGCTCAGGTCGCGTTGCTGCAACGACGCCGCGAAACCATCGAGCGTCGCGCGCATGCGGGTCCGCTGCCGCTTACGCCGATCCAGCAGTGGTTCTTCGCGATCGACATGCCGCAGCGCGATCACTGGAATCAGGCCGTGCGACTGGCCATCGATCCCGCTACGCTCGAACGTCTGCCCGCTGCGTTGAGCGAACTGGAGCGGCTGCACGATGCGTTGCGTCTGCGCTTTCATCGTGACGACGACGGGCAGTGGCGGCAGACCATCGCCGAGGCACAGGCGGACCGTTTGCCGAAACGTCATCACGTGGCCAGTGAAGCAGAGGCTCAAGTCTTGATCGGCGCGGCCCAGCAAAGCCTCGATATCGAACAGGGCCCGCTCTGGACTGCGCTGTTGCTCGAAGCGCCGCAATGGCCGTGGCCGCATCTGCTGATCATTGCGCATCACCTGGTTGTCGATGGCATGTCGTGGCGTGTTCTGATGGAGCACCTCGGTCAACTGCTGCACGGTGAACAACCGATGGCGCCTACGCTCGGCTATGGCGACTGGGCTGCTTATCTGGCAACTGCGCTGGCAACTGAACCAGTCGCACATCCAGCCGCCAGCGCAGTCGTCGCACCGCGGTTGACGCCCGCACCGCTCGCTCACCGCGATGGCGAAAACCTCGAAAGCAACACCCGCGTGTGCTGCGTCGCGCTGCCTGCCGCATTGAGCCAGGAACTGCTCGGCCCGGCCAACACGCCGTATCGCAGCGAGCCGACCGAACTGATGCTCACAGGCTTGCTGCTCGGCTTGCGCGAGGTATACGGACAACAGAGCCTTGGTATCGCACTCGAGCGTCACGGCCGCGATCTCGACGGCGCGGCACTAGCCAGCACTGTCGGGTGGTTCACCCGCATCGTGGCAATCGAGCTGGCATTCCCTACGCAACTCGCCACGCAATCTGTCGCGCAACGTACACCACTCGAACAGACACTGCTGGCAATCAAGCAAACCGCGCGCAGCACTCCCGCCGGCATGGACCCGATAGCAGCGCGCGCACCGGATGTCGCCTTCAACTACCTCGGCCAGTTCGACCAGGCGCTGAACACGACCGGCCCACTGCGCGCCGTCGAAGAAAGCAGCGGCGAGCCGCTCGATGCGCAGGCACCGCGCCCCTATCCAATCGAGATCGTTGCTCACGCAACGTCGGCGGGTCTGCGGATCGATTTCCGCTACAGCGCGGCGCAAACCGATGCGGCCCAGCTCGAAGCCTGGGCTCACGCCACCGTGCGCGCACTGGAAGCACTGCTCGTGGCGTTGCGGCGTCCCGGTGCGGGCGGCCGCGCACCGTGCGACTTTCCGCTGAGCGGCATTCGCGAACAGCAGCCGCTCGATACGTTGCTGCACACGTATCAACTGGAGCCCGCAGCGCTCGCCGAGTTGTTGCCGGTCAGCGCCCAGCAGCGCGGCATGCTGCTGGAAAGCCTCGCGCGTCCCGGCAGCGGCATGCATATCGAACAGTTCATCGCGACGTTCGACAGCAGCTTCGATCCCGCTGCACTGGAAGCGGCGTGGGCACGCCTGATCGTGCGTCATGACGCGCTGCGTAGCCGCTTCGTCTGGGCCGCGCAGAACGAGTTGCTGTGCGCGGTGCTCGCACAGTTCGCGCCGGCATGGCAGCACCTCGACTGGCGTGGTGAAGCGGACGGCGCAGCACGTCTTGCCGCCTGGCTCGCCGCAGATCGTCAACAGGGTTTCGAGCACGACACCCCGCCGCTGCGCTTCGCGACAGTGCGGCTCGACGCAGCCGATACCGCCGCGGGAAACACCGAGCGCTGGCTCTTCGTGTGGACCTACCATCACGCGCTGCTCGACGGCTGGAGCGTGGCGCGCCTGCTCGAAGAAGCGTTGCACGCCGACCACCTGCCGCCCCCGAGTCACAGTGCACGCCGCTACGCCACGTGGCTCGCCGAACGCGATCGCGAAGAGGCCACCGCGTTCTGGCAGCAGAACCTGACCGGCTTCGTTGGACCCACTGCGCTTGGACAGCCGCAAGCGGATCTGCAAGGCACACCTGGCCAGGTCGACCTGCATCGCTGGCTACCTGCTGCACCGGCCGAGCGCCTGCAAGCGTTGACGCGCCAGCACGGCATCACGCTCGCCAACGTCGCGCGCGGCGCGTTCGCGCTGCTGCAAGGATGGGCTTCGGGACAGCGCGACGTGGTCCAGCTCACCACGGTGTCCGGCCGCCCAGCCGCACTCGATGGCAGCGAGCAATGGATCGGCCTGTTTATCAACAGCCTGCCGCTGCGTCTGAATGTGCCCACGCAAGGCGATGCCTGGTCGTGGCTGCGCGAAGACGTCAGCGATCGCGCGGCTGCGACCGTGCCGTACGAATGGTGTAGCGGTGCCGATATCCATCGCTGGTCGGGTCTGCCTGCCGGCCGGCCGCTCAGCGATGCGCTGCTGGTGTTCGAGAATTATCCGCGGCAGGCGCAACAGGAAGCCGCCGTGCCGATCGTCGAGGTGAACGGGCACGGCGCACGCACGCATTTCCCGCTGACCTTGCTGGTGGTGCTCGCCGAACAGGGCTGGCGTTGCGAGCTGGTGGTCAACACCGCCTACATGCCGCTCGCCGAAGCCGGCCGCCTGCTCGATGCGTACGTGGGGCTGCTGGAGCGTCTCGCCGATGAGCAAGCCGACCTCGCCGAACTGATCGCCGGCTTGCCCGCGCAGCCGCTGCAACGCTGCATGCCGGTGCAGGAGCAAAGCCGCGCGCCGCGCACGCAACTCGAGCTGGAACTCTGCACGCTGTGGGAGCAGCTCTTCGCCGAACGCGCGATCGGTCTCGACGACAACTTCTTCGATCTGGGCGGACACTCGCTGCTCGCGCTCGATCTGATGACGCGACTGCGGCAACACTTTGGCCGCGAAGTTTCTTTCGCCGCCTTCCTCGGTCAGCCGACCGTAGCGGGTCTCGCCGCGCTGCTTGGCGACCCGTCTCATGCCGACAGCGAACGATTGATCGCACTCGGGCACGAGGGCGTGCCGCTCTATCTGTTCCCTGGCGCCAGCGGCAATCCGATGGCTTATCTGCCGCTCGCCCGCGCGCTCGACGGCCAGCTCGCCGTGCAGGTGGGTCAACCCGATCTGCACGCGCGTGTCGATACACCTTCGCTGGAACAACTGGCCGACGAATTCGCCACGGCGATCGCGCGGCGTCAGCCAGAAGGCGCATTGCGACTGGCCGGCCATTCGTTCGGCGCCGTGCTTGCCTACGCGATTGCCCAGGTGCTCAAGGTGCGTGGTCGCGAAGTAGAAAGTCTGGTTCTGATCGATCAGCCTGCGCCCGATGGCAGCGACCCGTTTGCTGCATACGACGAAGCCGATCTGCTGTCGGAGATCGCCGAGGCGATGGTCGCCTACTTCGGCCGTGAGTTACCGCTCGATGCCGCGACGCTGCGCGAACTACCGCGTGCCGAACAGCACAGCCGCATGCTCGAGCAATGCCAGGCGGCCGGCATCCTGCCGGTCAGCGCCGATCTGTCGATCATCGACAACCTGCTGACCATCTACCGGCGCAGCGCCTCGATTCTCGCTGCCTACCAGCCGCCCACGTGGTCCGGCCCGCTCGCCGTGATTCGCGGCGACGCCGCAACCGGCGACGACCCGAGCCTCGGCTGGCATGCGCTGTGTCCGCATGCCGCGACGGCCCGCGTCGACAGCGACCACATCGGCATGATCACCGCCGCTCACGCCGGCGAGCTGGCCGCGCGGATTCTCGAGCAACAGGGGGAAGCATGCGTCCCGGCTTGATGAACCCCGGTTGCTCCGTCGATCCGGCCGCGTTGCAGCGCCGTTCGTCCGCGTCACACCCTGTCGTCCCAGCTACCGTACCCACCGAGTCCGACTAGAGACTGCTCATGCCCAAGTCCTCCAACGTCCAGCACCAGGTCTCCGCACCGATCGCGGTAATCGGCATGGCCACGGTACTACCGAAGGCCCGCAACCTCGGTGAGTACTGGAGTCATATTCTCGGTGGCACCGAATGCCTCGAGCCGGTGCCGCCGAGCCGCTGGCGCATCGATCAGTATCACGACGCCGATCCGTCGGCACCCGACAAAACCTACGCCGATCGCGGCGGCTTCATGCCCGATCTCGCCTTCGATCCGCTGCTGTACGGCATCCCGCCGAACAGTCTCGATGCCACCGACAGCGCGCAGCTCTACGCGATGATGGTGGCGCGCGAAGCGCTGCTCGATGCCGGTTATGCCACCGAGTCGAATGCCGCGGGCAAACCGCTGCCGGCCGCGCGTGCGGGCGTCGTGCTCGGCGTGGCCGGCACCACCGTCGAACTCGCGCTCGACATGGCCCGTCGCAGCGACATTCCGAAATGGCAGGACGCGCTCAAACAGGCCGGCGTCGCGGCGGAGCAGATCGATGCCGTCGCCACCGCGATGGGCAACTACTACCCGCAGTGGACCGAGGACACCTTCCCCGGCATGCTGGCCAATATCGTGGCCGGCCGGGTCGCCAACCGTTTCGGTCTGGGCGGCGCGAGCCATACCGTCGATGCGGCCTGCGCCAGTTCGCTGGCTGCCGTGCGGCTCGCGTGCCAGGAGCTGCGCAGCGGCGCCGCCGATCTGATGATCAGCGGCGGCGTCGACACCGACAATTCGCAGCTCGCGTTTCTTAGCTTCAGCAAAACGCCTGCCTTGTCGAAGAGCGGCAAGGTCAGTGCGTTCGATGCGGAGGCCGACGGCACGCTGATCTCCGAAGGCGTCGCGATGCTGGTGCTGAAGCGTCTCGCCGACGCCGAAGCCGACGGCGACCGGATCTATGGCGTGATTCGCGGCGCGGGGGCGAGTACCGACGCAGCCGGCGGCGCGATCTACGCACCGCGCAGCGAAGGTCAGTTGCGCGCGCTGCGCAACGCGTATGACGAAGCCGGTTTCCCGGCCAACAGCGTCGGCCTGATCGAAGCGCATGCGACCGGAACGACCGTCGGCGACGCGGTGGAAATCGCTTCGCTGCAGACCGTGCTCGAAGGTGCAAAGGCGCCGGTCGCGCTCGGCAGCGTCAAGTCGCAGATCGGTCATACCAAGGCCGCGGCCGGCGCGGCGAGTCTCGTCAAGACGTTGCTCGCGCTCCACCACAAGGTGGTGCCGCCGACGCTCAACGTCCGCAAGCCAAACACGCTGCTCGGCGAAGAGGGTCCGCTGTATCTGCCGAAACAGGCTCGTCCGTGGATTGGCAATCCCGATCATCCGCGCCGTGCGGGTGTGAGTGCTTTCGGGTTCGGCGGTGCCAACGTGCATCTGGCGCTCGAGGAATATGCGGCTACGGTGCCCGCCAATCCAGGCCATCGCCGTGCGTTGCCGCTGCTTTTGAGCGCCGCGACTCCTGCTGCGCTCGCGCGACTGTGCGAAGAAGTTGCCGCGCGCTTCGAACAGGACGCGGACCATACGCAGCCCTGGCCCGACACCGCACCGCCCGTCGATCACCCGCGTGTGGGCATCACCGCCGTCAACGCGCACGAGGCCGCGACGCTGTTGCATCTGGCCGCGAAGACGTTGTCCCAACGTGGCGAAGAAGCCGCGTGGAGCGTGCAGCAGACCGTTCATTACCGCCGTCGCGCGCTCGACGGCGACGCGAAGGTGGTCGCCGTATTCAGCGGACAAGGCGCGCAGACCGTCGGTATGGGCGCAAAGCTCGCCACCGATTTTCCGCAACTGCGCACGATCTTCGATGCCTTCGATGCCGAAGCAAAAGCACACGGCCACACTCCGATCACCGACCTGCTTTATCCGCCTGAAACCTTCGCCCCTGCGCAAGCGCTGGCACAACGCCAGGCGCTGACCCATACGTTGTACGCACAAGCTTCGATCGGCGCGTACAACATGGCCGTGTTCACGTTCCTGCGCGAGCACGGTTTCCGTCCCGATCTCGCAATCGGCCATAGCTTCGGCGAACTCTCCGCACTGTGGGCAGCGGGGAGCCTCGATGACGAGCAATACCGCGCCATCGTCCTCGCGCGCGGCGGTGCATTGACACCCCCTGCCGGACTGGCCGAAGGCGGTTTGCTCGCGCTGAATGTCGACGCCGAGCGCGTGCGTGCGCTGCTGCCGCAACTGCCGGGGATCAGCCTCGCTAACCTCAACAGTCCGCGTCAGACCGTAGCCGGCGGCGACGCGCAAGCGATCGAGCGGGCGTTGCCGGTGCTCAAGCAGGCGGGCATTCAGGCGGTCCGCATTCCGGTCGCCGCAGCCTTTCATACGGCACACGTCGGTTACGCGGAAGCCGCGTGGAACGACGCGCTCGCGACACTCGAACCGCACGCGCCGCGCTGTCCGGTGCTGGCCAACGTGACCGCCGCGCCCTATCCCGTCGATCCCGCCGGCATACGCGATCTGCTGCGTCGTCAGCCGTTCAACGCCGTGCGTTTTCGCGAACAGATCGAAGCGGCTTACGCCGAGGGCGGCCGCGTCTTCGTCGAGGTGGGTCCGCGCAGCATCCTGACGCGACTCGTCGGCGAGATTCTCGAAGGTCAACCGCACGTTGCGCTGCCGACCGCACCCGATCCGGCGGGCGACGACGGCCTGCAAATTCAGTCGGCGGCCGTGCAACTGGCTGTGCTCGGATTGCCGCTGCAGCTGGAATTTCCCGCAATTGAGAAAGCAGCGCCGCGTGCGCTCGCGTTCAATATCAGCGCGTCGAACCATCGCATCGGCAAGCGGCCGGCGTGGCCGGAAGTCGCGGGGGTTCCGGTGGCTGTGTCGGTGTCTGTACCAGTGACGGTTCAATCGCCCGCTGCGGCAGTGGCACCCGCGCAGCTGCCCGTCGCTGCTACGCAGAGCATCGGACAAGACGCGCAGGCAAATGCGTGGCTCGCCGATGTGCATCGTCAGTTCCTCGACGGTCAGCTCGAGCTTGCACTGACGCTCGCGAAGCACGCGCCGTCAGCCGCGGTGCTGCAGCAGATCGAGCGTGGCCAGCAACAGGCCATGGCGTTGCATCTGCAATTCCTGCAGGGACAGCAAGCGTTGTCGGCGGAAATCGGCGGGGCAGCAGTCTCGTGGTCGGGCAACGTCGGCGCACCGGTCGCTGCGCCGCAACTGGCGACGATCGCACCCGTTGCGTTTGAAGTACCACGCGCGAATGTGTCGGCACCTGTTGTTGCTGCGCGCGTTACAGCCCCTGTCGCAGCCCCGGCTCCGGTGGTCGCAAAAACGTCGGCACCTGTCGTTGCAGCCGCGAGCCAGGGTGTGGACATCACCGCATTGCTGCTGCGCATCGCAGCCGAGAAGACCGGCTTCCCCGCCGAGATGTTGAACGCCGGTATGCGCCTCGAAGCGGATCTCGGTGTCGACTCGATCAAGCGCGTCGAAATTCTCGCCTCGGTACGCGACGCGTTGGGTGTCGCCGAGGATGGCAAGCTCGGTGACGAGTTGCGTCAGGCGGCGACGATCGGCGACATCGCTGCGTTGCTAGCTAACCACCAGGGCGCAACCGCAGCACCATCGGTTACCTCGGTGGCTTCAGTTGCGGCGGCCACTCCGGTCGCGGCTCAGGCCAGCGCCGCAACCGGCATCGACGTCGCCGCGCTACTGCTGCGCATCGTTGCCGAAAAGACCGGCTTCCCCGCCGAGATGCTCAACACCGACATGCGTCTCGAAGCCGATCTCGGCGTCGATTCGATCAAGCGTGTCGAGATTCTCGCTGGTGTGCGCGATGCACTGGGCGTCGCCGAAGATGGCAAGCTCGGCGACGAACTGCGCCAGGCCGCTACGATCGCTGACATTGCAGCGCTGCTGGGCAACCAGCAAAGCGCAGCGGCTCCGTCGATAGCACCGGCCGTAGCAGCACCGGTCAGCGCCAGTGCGGGCATCGATGTCAGCGCGCTGCTGTTGCGTACCGTGGCAGAGAAAACCGGTTTCCCCGCCGAGATGCTCAACGAGAGCATGCGTCTCGAAGCCGATCTCGGTGTCGATTCGATCAAGCGTGTGGAAATTCTCGCAGGCGTGCGCGATGCACTCGGCGTGGCGGACGACGGCAAGCTCGGCGACGAACTACGCCAGGCCGCTACGATCGGCGACATCGCTGCGTTGCTGCGCGGTCATGTGCAAGTGCCCGCGGTAGCCACGCCCGTTGCGAGCGCATCAGGTTCGGCACAGACCACTGCGGCGGCTTCGGTCGCTCCGCTGGCTCCGGCCACTACTGACAGCATCGATGTCGGCGCCCTGCTACTACGCATCATCGCCGAGAAAACCGGCTTCCCCGCCGAGATGCTCAACACCGGCATGCGTCTCGAAGCAGACCTCGGCGTCGATTCGATCAAGCGCGTGGAAATTCTCGCCGGTGTGCGCGATGCGCTCGGTATCGCCGACAGCGCGAGCGCCGGTGACGAACTGCGCAACGCGGGCACGATCGCTGAGATCGCCGCATTGCTGACGGGCATGACCAATGCCGTAGCAGCACCCGCTGAGTCCGCAGTCAATACGCCACCGGCTGCCACGCCCACCTACGATGCGCAACGCTGGCGCTCGCTCGCAGTACGCGCCGTACCGATCTCGCTGGGACGCCCCGTTCGCATGATCGCCGACGCCGGCGTACTGCTGATCGACGATGGCGGCCCGCTCACCCGCGAGGTCGCCGCCCGCTTGCGGCAGCAGGGCCAACGCCCGATCGTTCTCGCGCTCGCCGGATGGACCGACGGCGTCAGCGAACACGCCGACGTATCGTGCGAACTGGCCGGTCTCGACGATGCACTGGCCGCGCTCGCCAACGTCCACGGCAACCCGCAAAGCGTGCTGTTGCTGTTGCCCGCAGGCGACGACGCGGCAAGCCGCCGACGCCTCGCGCTCGGCCTGCTGATCGTGCGCGCCGTGCTGCGCTGGCAGCCGCATTGCATTCTGGGCAGCGCGCGGCTCGATGGCCGGCTCGGCTTCGACGGCGGCGGCGATAGCGTGGCCGGCGGTCTCGCCGGTCTGCTGAAAACACTGCGTCACGAGCATCCGCAAAGCGTGGCGCGCTTCGTCGATCTCGCCGGATCGCTGGCACCCGCCGACGCCGCCGAACACCTGCTGTCGGAATGGCACGACTGCCAGCGCGCCGCCGTGTCACACAGCGATCCGCTCGCGCACTACCCGGCCGAATGCGGCTGGAATGCACAAGGCCGCTGGACCCTCGCCTGCACGGAAGAAAACGAAACCGCAGCCGAAACGCTGCCGTCGTTGCAAGCCGGCGATCTGGTGCTGGTCACCGGCGGCGCGCGCGGCATCACCGCGGCCTGCATCGAGGCGCTCGCGGCGCAGGTACCGGCGCATTTCGTGCTGCTCGGACGCACCGTCCTCACCGCCGGCGACCCGGCCTGGGCCGTCGGTCACGCAGCGGGTGCAGCGCTGAAAGCGCAAGCGCTGGAACACCTGCGCAGCAGCGGCAAGCAGCTCACGCCTCGCATCATCGATGAAGCGTGCCGCGCGGTCCTTGCCGCACGCGAAGTACGCGCGAACCTCGACGCCATCCGCGCGCATGGCGCGAAGGTCGACTACCTCGCACTCGATCTCGGCGACGCCGCCGCGACGCGCGACGCGCTCGCCGGTCTGATCGACGCGCACGGTCCCGTGAAGATGCTGGTGCACGGCGCCGGCGTGCTGGCCGACCGCCGCATCGTCGACAAGACCGCGCAGGACATCGAGCAGGTATTCGCGCCGAAGCTCGACGCGCTGCTGACCTTGCTCGACGCACTCGACACACAACCGCCGCAACGCGTGTTGCTGTTCTCTTCGACCGCGGGCTACACCGGCAACGCCGGGCAATCGGACTACGCAATGGCCAACGAGGCGCTGAGCAAGCTCGCGTTTCGCCTCGGTCATCGCTGGCCGCAGACACGCGCGGTCTCGCTCGCATGGGGACCGTGGGATGCCGGCATGGTCGACGAAACCTTGAAGAAGCTGTTCGCCGATCGCGGCATCGGCCTGCTGCCGCTCGCCGCGGGCACGCGGACGTTTGTCGAAGCGGCCCTGTCGAAACGTGGTGGCGGCAACCAGTATGTCGTCGGCGCTACGCTGCCCGCGCCTGGCGCCCAGGCCGGTTCGCGCGTGCGACTCGAGCGGTCCTTTTCGCCGCAGCAAGACCCGCTGATCGACGAACATCGCATCAACCGGCTCGCCGTGCTGCCTTCGGCGTGGGTCGCCGAGTGGCTCGTGGAATGCGCGACGCGCTGGCAGGATCGCGTGGTCACCGCACTCGAGGATTACCGCGTGTTCAAGGGCGTCGTCTTCGACACGCCCGCACCGGTGACTCTCACGCTCGAACTCGAAGTGAGCGGGCCGCATACGCTGCGCGCCTCGGTCACCGATGCCGACGGGCGCCCCCGCTTCGCCGGCAATCTCTGCTTCGACCGGTCGCTCGAAACGCGCCAGCGCAAGCTGCCGGTCGCCACCGACAACGCCGCCGATCCCGCCGGCTACCTGGCTGGACCGATCCAGTACGGGCCGAGTTTCCGCGGTGTGGAGCGCGTGTTGCAGCTGGACGCGCACAGCACGCTGATCGAATGCCGGATTCCTGCGCACGTGTCGGAGAACACGACGAGCCATGGGCTGCGACCGCTGATCTATGACATTGCCAGCCACGCCTGCCTCGTCTGGCTGATGGAACGGCACCGTGCGGCGTGTCTGCCGGCTTCGATGGGCCGCTTCAGCTGGCGCGGCGATGCGCCGATGCCGCGCGACTTCTTCGTGGAAATGCGCGTGCGCAGCCTGGTCGGCCCGCAGTTCAGCTGCGACTTCGAACTCTGCGATCGCGACGGCCGGGTGTTCGCGTTGCTCGAGGATTTCGCCGCCACCGTCGTCGGTGAAGACGACGCGCTGTGGAACCGCGATCTCAATGACGACGTGATCGGTATGGAGACGGCCTGATGCTCGCGCTCGATATCCTCGGCCTCGGTTGTCTGTTACCGGACGCCGACAGCCTCGACACCTTCTGGGCGAATCTGCTCGCCGGCAAACGATCGATACGCACAGCGGTCGCCGCCGACTGGGGCATCGACCCGAACCGCCTGCGCGGCACCGGTAGCGACCGCACGCCGAGCATCGAGATCGCGAGTCCGTCGGGTTATACGTTCGACCCGCACGGCTACCACTTGCCGGCCGAATTTCTCGCCGCCCAGGATCGTTGTCTGCAATGGCCGCTCGCCGTAGCGCGCGATGCGTTGCGCGACGCCGGCCTGTGGCCCGCCGATAAAGAAAGCCTGGCACGCACCGGTCTGCTGCTCGGCAGTTATGCCTGGGCAGTGGGCGCGGCCAGCGATGCGCTGACCCGGCCGCTCTACGAACAAGCCATAGCAGAAGCATTCGATGCCGTCGCTCCGCAGGCGCAACTGCGGCTCGCAACGGGCCGTGTGCTGAAAGGCACGCATGCGCAATCGGCACGCATTGGCGGCGGTCTCGTGCGCGGTATCGCTGGGGCATTGGGCCTGGGTGGTCCGCGTTATTCGCTCGACGCAGCGTGCGCCACGTCGTTGTACGCGCTGCGCCTCGCCGCGTTGCATATCGCCGCGGGCGAAGCCGACGCGATGCTGGTGGTCGCCGCCAACGGGTTCGATCCGCTGTACGCGAACCTCGGTTTCGCCGCGACCCAGGCGCTGCCAGACGGCATTCCGAGCCGACCCTTCGATGCGCGCTCGACGGGTCTCGCGCCCGGCGAAGGCGCAGTCGCGATGCTGGTGCGCCGGGCCGTTGTCGGCACGTCTACTTATGGCGTCATTCGCGCAGTCGGTCTGTCCAGCGACGGCAACGGCAAGACCCTGACCGCGCCCAATACACAAGGCCAGCAACTGGCCTGCGAACGTGCCTACGCGGACGCCGGTGTCGCGCCGTCCAGCGTCAGCTATGTCGAATGCCATGCCACCGGCACCCAGATGGGTGATCGCGTCGAGCTGGAAACGATGAGCGCCGTATTCGGCCCGGGCCAGGCAGTCGGCTCGGTCAAATCGAATCTCGGTCACCTGCTCACCGCCGCCGGCGCGGCCGGCCTCGTGAAGACCGTGCTGGCGATGCGCGAAGGCGTGCTGCCGCCCACCGCCGGCATCGAGCAACCGCTGAGCAGCGAGGCCGATATCGTGTGCGAACTGCGCACGTGGCCCGAGGGATTGCGACGCGCCGCGGTTAATGCATTTGGTTTCGGCGGGGTTAACGCCCATCTCGTTGTCGATGCGCCAGGCGCTGTGTCGACTGCGATCGATCAACGTGCCGATACGAATACGCAGCGCCGCGTCGAAGACACCGCAACACCGCCGCTGCTGACCGGCCTTGCCGCCACCGTCGGTGACTGCGCCAATCTCGATGCCGTCATCGAGGCTTTGCGGCAAGCGAAGCCACGGCTGCGCGATGCCCCGCCCGCGACATTCGCGGGCTTACCGTTCGTGGCACCACGCGGTGCCTATCTCGAGCGCGTCGCCATCGACGCGCTACGGCTGCGCCTGCCGCCGAAAGATCTCGAGCGGCTGCATCCGCAACAACCGTTGATGCTCGCAGTCGGCGACGCCGCATTGCGCGACGCCGGCATCGCCGCCGGCACCTGCACCGCGGTGATCATCGCGGCCAGCATGGACCATAGCGTGCACCGCCTGCTCGCTCGCTGGGAAAGCGGCTGGCGGCTCGCCGATGCGCTCGCCGCGGCCGGACTGTCTTTAAGCGACGAAGAACGCGGCAAGCTCGATCAAGCCGTGACCGACGCGCTGCATACCCCCGCCGATGCCGCCGTCGCGCTCGGCTATATCGGCAACCTGCTTGCGAGCCGCATCGCTTCGGCCTGGGATTTCTCGGGCCCCGCGTTCACGCTGTCCGGCGACGAAACCACGGCATTGCGTGCGCTCGATCTGGGCGCCCGCATGCTGGCGGAAGGCGTAGCGCAAGCCGTGCTGGTCGGTGCAATCGATCTGGGCGGCACCATCGAGAATCTGCTGGTCCGTCACGCAAACGGCGAGCCGATTCAGAACCCGCTCGCCGAAGGTGCCTGCGCCCTGGTCCTTGAACCGGCAGCGACACACGATCAGGCGCGCGCTTACGCGCAATGGCTCGGTGCCGGTTTCGCGGACAGCCTCGCCGATGCGGCGCAGCGTGCCGGGCAACGCGCAGGTCTCGCCGAGGGAACGCCTGTCGGGTTGTTCGAAGTGGGCGCCCTGCCGGCTGCTGCACTGGCTGCGCCGCTAGCTGAGGCAACGTGCCCGGCACTGGCGAGCAGCGCCGCGATATTCGGCGACGGCCATATGCTGACGCCTCTGCTTGGCGTGCTGAACGCGGCGCTCGCATTGAATGCGCGCAGGCTGCCTGGCTGGGCCGGGTTGGACACCGCAGCCGCTTCGAACGACGAGCGGAGCTCAGCAATCGGTACACCAGCTGCATTGGCCGCACTGGGCGAAGGTCGTGCGTACGTGCCGACCGGATCGACTCCATGGTTTCGCCCGGCCGGAGAACTGCGTCACGCCGCCGTGCTCGCGCGCGATCCCGACGGCAGCGCCGCCCACGCGCTGCTGCGCGAAGCTCCCGCTGCGCTGTCGCGCAGTGCGCCTACCACCACGCTACCGTTGTTGCTAACAATCACCGCGCAGACACGCGATGAACTCCTTGCGCGTCTGCGTGAGCTGATTGCCGCGCCGGCACAACTGGGTCTGCGTGCCCGGCAAACATTACGCGGCTACGACGCCGACGCGCCGCTCGCGCTGGCGTTGCTCGCCGACGATGTCGAAGGCTTGCTGGAGGAAGCGCGCGCCGCGCTGGCGCAGTTGCCCGCCGCGCAGGAATGGCAATCGCCGCGCGGCAGTCGCTTCAGTGCTGCGCCGCTCGGCCGCGAAGGCGGCGTCGCGTTCGTCTACTCGCCGTTGAATACCGCGTTCTGCGGGCTCGCGCGCGGCGTCGGTGCGTTGCTGCCCGGTGCGCTCGACAAGCTCGATGCCGGTTACCGCGATGCGGGCGCGGCGATGGGTGCGTCGTTGCTATATCCGCAGCGCCTCGCACCGCTCGATCCCGAAACACGGATGCAGATCGAGCAACGCCTGCTCACCGACAACCACGCGCTGATCGGCGCGGGTGTGCTGTCGAGCTGGCTGTACACGCGCCTGCTGACGGAGCGCATCGGCATCGAGCCCGTAGCGGTGTTCGGACATAGCCTCGGACAGCTCAGCATGCTGTTTGCCAACGATGTCTGGGAACCGGGCGATGCCTGGACCGCCCGGCTCGATCAGTTCGGCGAGCATCTGCAACGGCTGGCCGGCGACAAGGTGGCTGTGCGCGAACACTGGCAGCTCACCGACGACGAACCGCTCGAATGGGCCAACTACCTGCTGCTCGCGCCGGCCGATACGGTGAAGGCCGCTGCCGCGGGCGAGACGCGCGCCTATGTCAGCCTCGTCAATGCACCCGACGAAGTCACGCTGATCGGCGAGCAGGCTGCGTGCGCGAGAGTGCTGAAAAAGCTCGGCATCGGTGCGATTTCCGCGCCGGATAGCCTCGTCGTGCATTGCGACCCGGCGCAGGCCGAACGCGCCGGCATCGCCGCGGTATGCACGACATCGCAGGTCGGGCCTGCTTCGCCGGCGTTGCTGTTCGCCGGCGGCGCACCCGCCTCGTGGACTCCGCAAGGCATCGCCGAACGGATCGCCGACGACCTCGTCTCGCCGCTCGATTTCGCCGAACTAACCGAGCAGGCTTATGCGCGCGGTGCACGTCTGTTCGTCGAGATGGGTCCGGGCGCGAACTGCAGCCGCTGGATCGGCAAGACCTTGCACGGACGGCCGCATGTCTCGTTCGCGATGAGCCGGCGCGATCAGGATGACGTGCAGAATTTCGGCAGACTCGTCGCGTTGCTGGTCGCGCATCGGGTGCCGCTCGACATGGCTCGCGTCTGGGGTCTTGCCGACGAATCCAATGCACCGGCGAAGCCTGCGTTGTACAAGGAGCTTCGGTTCCAGCAACCAGCGCTGGCCGGCGTGCTGGCGGATAACCTGCGTCGGCTCGGTGTCGATCAGGCGTTGCAGCGCGCTGCGGGCAAGTCTTCGAACGCGCCTCGGGAGCACACGAACGCGTCGGCCGTGCTCGCGTCGGACACGCGCCCAGCGCGCTCTCAGTCTCACCTCGTCGCCAGCGTGCCGGCAGCTCGTCAGGACACGTCGGCTCAAACTATCGAGCAGCGCTCCAGCGAACTGAGCGCCGCCTTGCTCGCCATCGCTGCACGTCGCGCGCAAGCGCATGGTGCGTGGCTCGAACAGCATCGGCAGAGTCTGACCAGCCTGCTCGGTCCGACTCCTGCTCAGGCTCCGGCTCCTGCGGCACACGGCGACGAACACAGTGCGAAGCCCGCCGCGCGCCGTCGCGCCAGGGCCTCGCTCTACAACGAATCCGACGTCATGGAATTCGCCGAAGGCCGCATCTCGCACGTGTTCGGTCCCGCCTATGCCGCTGCCGACCAGTTGCCGCGTCGCCTGCGTCTGCCCGGTCCGCCGTTTCTCGCGCTAAGCCGCGTAACGGAAATGTCCGGCACCCACGGCCAGTTGCACGGTAGCCGCATCCGCACCGAATTCGACGTGCCCGATCCGGCGTGGAATGCCGTCGATGGACAGACCTGCTATCTCGCACTCGACGCGCAAGGCGTGCTGTTCCTCGCCGGCTGGCTCGGTATGGATGCGCAGAACCAGGGTCGCCGGGTGTATCGCTGGCTCGATGCTGTGCTGACTTTCCAGGGCGACACGCCGCGGGCCGGCGAATGTGTCGAATACGACATTCAGATCGTCGACTCCTTCCGCAACGGCGACTCGCTGCTGTTCAAGACCGAGTTCCAGGCCAGCACCAACGGTCGCCCGCTGCTGAAGATCGAACGCTGCACAGCGGGCTTTTTCACCTACGAGGAACTGGCGACCGGCGCAGGCATCGGCGAGCAGCACAAGGCCGTGCGCAAACCGGCAACGCAACCGTTCGTGCCGCCGCTGGCACCGCCCACGCGCGCACTCGAGACGCAGGACCTCGTCGCGCTCGCGCACGGCGACATCGCAGGCGTGCTGTCGGGTGCGCATGCCGCTGGCGGCCCCAACCCGTCGTTGCGTCTGTCGCCGACGATCACGCACATGATCGAGCGCATTCCGTACATCCGCAGCACAGGTGGCGTGTGCGGTCTGGGCGGCAGCATGGCCGAGTTCACGCTCGATCCGCAGCACTGGGCGGTACGCGCGCACTTCAAGGACGACCCGGTGTTTCCCGGCCCCTGCATGCTCGAAGGTGCGTTCCAGTTGCTGCAGGTTCATGCGCTGGCGTTAGGGCTCGGCCGCGGTTTGCGCGGCGCGCGTTTCCAGCCTGTGTGCGGACGCCCGGTGCAAGCGCGCTTTCGCGCCCAGGTGCTGCCACGCGGACAGGTGTTCGGCTACCGCGCCGACATCATCGAGATCGGGCTCGATCCCGAGCCTTATCTGATCGCCGATATCGACCTCATCGATGCGGGCCGGGTTACCGGCCGCATCGAAGGACTCGGTGTGCGCCTTGTCGGCACATCAGTCAACCACGCGGTCGATGCCGCCGCAGTTCATGCCCCTGGAGTCCTCGCATGAACCACAGCGCTTCTTCACTCTCAAGCAACGCAACGGCTGCGCCGAGCGATACCGATGAAAGCAACCCATTACATCCGCACAGAATCAGGAGCGAACCCATGACCGATACGACCAACCCGATCATCAAAGTCATCGATCTGGTTCCCGGCGAGCGACGCGAGCTTCCTTCCATCGCGGCCCAGGATCTGACCCGCGAAGTCTTCTGGAACGACTACGTGTGCCGGCACCGGCCGCTCATCATCAAGGAAGGCGCCGCGCACTGGCCGGCGGTCGGCAAGTGGCAAGACCCGGGCTATCTGGAGTCGCTCCCCTCCGACGCCAAAGCGTGGCTGAGCCGCACCTTCAACCCGCTACAGATCATGGTCATCAAGAAGGTCGTGCAGATCAAGAAAGTGCAGGACTGCGTCCGCGAGATGCGCGAGGCCCCCGCCGATCAAACGTATTCGATGACCGGCATTCCGGTGCCGAAGGAATGGCAGCAAGACCTCGGCGAGCACGCATTCATCTCGCCCGACCGCTTCGAGAAGGCGCCCCGCACTTACAACCGGCAGCGCATGTTCATCTACCGCAATGCGGCCTCGGACTGGCATTACCACGAGACCGACGAGACCTTGACCACGCAGCTGAGCGGCAGCAAGCGTTTCTCGATGTTCCGGCTCACGCCGGAAAACTGGGAGGACTGCAACAGCATCCTCGAAGCCAACCTGCACCACCTGAGTTGCGCGAAGCAGCTGTTCCCGCCGCGTCTTTCGCTCGTCAAGTACGAAGCCACGCTCAACCCCGGCGACGTGGCCTACATCCCGCCGTTCTGGTGGCACGGCGTGGACCCGGAAGACTCGGTGGTCGGCGTGACGCTCGCGAACTGCTTCCGCACGCCGTGGGAGCGTTTTGGCGACTGGCGCGACCCGATCACGCGCGGCATGACATCGAACAAACCGAAGCCGGGGTATCGGGCATCGCCGATACAGAAAAGCATGATTGCCTTCACTTCGCTGATGCGTCGTCTGAAGGGCACCCCCTGGCATGAAGAAGTTTGACCTCGCGACATCGTCGATGCAGAACCATGGAGTCAATGCAATGAATGCCCCTGTGAACATCCCCGGCGCCACCGCCACGGCGCAGTCGCTGGGCAGCGCAGCGTTCCGTGAGCGCCATGGCCTGAGCCTCGCCTATATGGCCGGCGCAATGGCTGCCGGCATCGCCGGCGAGGCGCTGCTCGAAGCGCTGGTCGGCGCCGGTTGCCTCGCCAGTTTCGGCTCGGCGGGCCTGCCTCTCGCGCGTATCGAAGCAGCGATCGCGCGACTGCGTGCCTCGCTGCCCGGCAAACGCCTGTGCTTCAACCTGATCCATACGCCCGATCATCCGGCGCAGGAACGCAGCATCGTCGAGCTGTATCTGCGCGAAGGCATCGAGACCATCGAGGCGTCGGCGTTCATGCAACTGAGCGCGGCGCTCGTGCTGTTCCGCGCGCGCGGTGCGCGCATCGACGAGCATGGTCGCGCTCACGCAAAGCAACGCATCATCGCCAAGGTGTCGCGCCGCGAAGTGGCGCAGGCCTTTTTAAGGCCCGCACCCGAAGCACTGCTCGCGACGCTGCGGGCCGAAGGCGCGCTCGATGCCGGCGAAGTCGCCGCCGCGCGCCTGCTGCCGATGGCCGACGACATCACCGTCGAAGCCGATTCGGGCGGCCATACGGATCGACAGTCGCTGGTCTGCGCGTGGCCGGCGCTCGCCGCGTTGCGCGCACGCGTTGCGCGTGAGTTTCCGCTCGCGGCCGAGGTCGGGCTCGGCGCCGGCGGCGGCCTCGGCACGCCGGCGGCAATCGCGGCCGCTTTTGCGATGGGCGCGGACTACGTCGTTACCGGTTCGATCAACCAGGGCTGCATCGAGGCCGGCACCTCCGATACGGTCAAGCAACTGCTGGCCGGCGCCGAACCCGCCGATGTCACGATGGCGCCCGCCGCCGATATGTTCGAGCTCGGCGTCTCCGTGCAGGTGCTCAAGCGCGGCAGCATGTTCGCCGCGCGCGCCAACCAGTTGGGCGAGCTGTATCGCGCGCATCGCACGCTGCGCGATCTGCCGCCCGACGAATGCAAACGGCTCGAACAACAGATCTTTCATCAGCCGCTCGCAGCGGTGGAAGAGCAGACGCTCGCGTTCTGGCAGGCGCGCCATCCGGGTCTTGCCGAGCGGGCAGCTCAGGACCCGCGCGTCATGATGGGTCTCGTGTTTCGCTGGTACCTGGGCCAGGCTTCGCGCTGGGCGATCAACGGCGATCCGGCTCGCGTGCTCGACTTCCAGATCTGGTGCGGCCAGGCGATGGGCGCCTTCAACGCGTGGGCTGCCGATACGCCGTTCGCCGATCCGCGCCGCCGGCATGCGGCGGCGATTGCGCTGTCGCTGATGAACGAGGCGGGTGCGCATCTCGACAATTTCATGGCGCGCTCGGTGTGGCCACCGGCACTGTCGGCTGTCACATCCACGTCGACGTCAACATCCACGGACGACATCGAACTCGACGACGAAGAGGATCTGCAGGAGTGGCTGATGCTGCAGATCGCCCGCGAACTTGGCGTCGACATCGACCAGATCGATCCGCGCTGCAGCTTCGAAAGCTACGCGCTCGATTCCGCCCGCACCCTGCTGCTGCTCAACCGTGTCGAGCAGCGTCTGTCGATGAAGCTCTCGCCGACGCTCGTGTGGAACTACCCGACGATCGAAAAACTCGCCGCCCGCCTGCAACAGATGGCCGAGGCAGCGAGCGTTGGCGCGGAGGCAAACGCATGAACGGCACCACCCTGCAGCGTCCGCCGATCGTCGACGTCAGTGCGGACCGGCTCTGCGCACCGTGGACCCTGTTCCGCACGGCACGCGCGAACCCGGCGATGCGCCTGCTATGTTTTCCGCACGCCGGCGGCACCGCGCTCGCGTATCGCGGCTGGAGCGAACAGCTGCCCGACTTCGTCGAGGTCTGCCCGATCCAGTTGCCTGGCCGCAGCAACCGCGCGCACGAGACGGCCTATACCTCGGTCGCCGCGCTGCTCGACGATTTGCTGCCCGCGATCGAGCCATTGCTCGACCGACCGGTTGCGCTGTTCGGTCACAGCATGGGCTCGGCGCTCGCGTTTGCGCTCGCCATCAAGCTCGAGCAGCGCGGCCGCGCGCCGCTGCGCGTGTTCGCGTCGGCGCGGCGTCCGCCGTTGCTCGGCCACGTCGGTACCTTCCATGAACGCAACGACGCGGAGCTGACGGCGTATCTGCGCGATCTCGGCGGCACACCGGAGATCGTCTTCGAGAACGCCGAGTTGCGGACCCAGGTGTTCCGTCTGCTGCGCGCCGACTTGCAGATGAACGATCAGTACACGAGCCCCCACGCGCTGCGCAACGTGCCGATCACCACGCTGGGCGGCCTGCACGATCCGTATGTGCCAGTAGGCGACTTGCAGGGTTGGTCGAGCCTCACTCACTCCGCGTTCGATGGCCGGTTATTTCACGGCGGGCATTTCTTCCCGCAGTACCAGCCGAAGCTCGTGCTCGATTATCTGAGCGAGCGTCTCACTGCCGATCTGGAGGGCCTGCATGTTCGTGCTGGATAAAGCCCATATCGAGATCGTCACGGTCGACCTCGACGCGCTACCGACGCGTCACGATCTGCTCGACGCCGACGAGAACCGGCGCGCGCGTGCCTTTCTGCGCCCGCAGGACAGCCATCGCTTCGCCGCCGCGCACGGCTTGTTGCGCCAGTTGCTCGGTCTTGCCTGTGGCGAGCCGCCGGCGAGCCTCGTGTGGGGTGTCCGCGAGAGCGGCAAGCCGTGGTTGCCGGCTCATCCGCGGCTCGGTTTCAACCTGTCGCATGCCGGCCCGATTGCGGTGATCGCGCTCGGTCGCGATCTGCGTGTGGGCGTCGACGTGGAGCACCTCGCCCGCTCGCTGGACTGGCGCGGTATCGCCAGCCACTACTTCAATGCGGACGAATGTCGCGCGATCGGCGAAGGCGAAGGGTCGGCGCGGCGTTTCTATACCTTGTGGACCGCGAAAGAAGCGGTCCTCAAGGCGATTGGTTGCGGCCTGTCCGCACTCGATGACGCACCGATCGCACTCGATCGCGAGGGTCGACCGCGACTGCTGCACCCCCTGAACGACGAATGGCATCTCACCCCGCTACACGAGGTCGGGCATCCCGCCGCCCTCGTCTATGACGGCCCCACGCGGATGCTGCGCCACTGGCGCTGGCCGCTCCCTGTCCACCTGCCCGGAACGCTTCATGACCGAGATTATCGAACCCCCCAGCCGGCTTGACGAATATCTGGCCTCAGGCGCCAACGACACCGTGCTGCTGCGCCAGTTGCACGAGCTGATCCAGAACAGCGCGAACGCTGCGCCGCCGCGCGTACCGGGCACGCCGCTGCGTCTGCTGCTGGCCGGCTACAACGGCGGCGGCAATACGGGCGCGGATGTGCGGGTGGCCGAGATGATCCGCCAGATACGCGCCATTCTTGGGCGCGAGCAGGTGCAGATCGGCCTGATCGCCGCCGGCGAGACGTTACCGCTGGAGCTCGCCGACGAGGTCCGGCCCGAGCTGAGCAGCGACTACCTGCCCGACTTTCTCGAGCGCACCTGTCGTCGCTACGACGGCGTGATCGCCTGCGAAGGCTCGATGTTCAAGTCCAACTTCTCCACCGCGCTCGGGGCTTTCATGGCCGCGAGCCTGGGCATCGCTTCGGCGAGCGGACGACTGGCCGTCGGCTACGGTGCCGAGGCCGGCCGCATGGAGCCGGGTCTGCGCGACTTCGTGTCCGGGCTCGGTCAGGGCCCGCTCGTGCTGTGTCGTAACGCGGAGTCGCGCACCTTGCTCGACGGTCTCGGTCTGCGCACCGCCGCGGGCGCGGACACCGCGTGGACTTACCAGGCCACGCCCGAAGCTGCCGTGCAACAGCGCCTGCGCATGCTCGGTGTCGGGCAGCGGCCGCTGCTCGTGATCTGTCCGATCAACCCGTTCTGGTGGCCGGTGCGTCCCGATCTCGCTAAGGCCGTCGAGCTGGAGACCCACGGCGCGCATCGCGACCTGCACTACGCAGCCGTGCTGTTTCACGCCGACAGCGACGAGATCCGCCGCGGTTATGCCGCCTATCTCGACGCGATCGCCGAGGCCGCGAAGCAATGGCGCGAGGACAACCACGGCAGCGTGCTGATCATCGGCATGGACCGCGTCGATCGCAAGCCTTGTCATGATCTCGCCGCGCGCTTCGACACGCCGCCGCCGATCGTGCAGAGCGGCGACGTGTCGCCGGGTGCCATCGTCGGTATGCTGCGCGCCGCCGACCTGCTGCTCAGCTCGCGCTTTCACGCGATCGTGACCAGCATGCAGGCCGGCGTACCCGCGGTCGGTATCAGCATGGACGAGCGCATCAACAACCTGCTGGGTGCCGGCGAACACAACCGCCGGCTGCTGCGCGCGGACAGCCCCGAGCTGGCCGGGCAGATCCTGCCGGCGCTGCGTCACGCGCAGGCCGAGCGCGAATCGATCGGCGCGGCCGCGCAGGCGTTTGTCGCGAGCCAGTTGCGCGCCATGGGCGAGATGGGCAAGCGCTTCGCCGACGAAGTGCGGCGCTTCCATCCCGACATCAAGACGCCTGACAGCAACGCCGGATGGAGCGCCTACCTGCCCTCGATGCATCCCGAACTGCACGCCCTATTAGAGAGGAATAGCTGACATGTCCCTGCAGAACCGCAATACCGCGTGGGTGCACGCGATCATCGACGAACTCTCGCGCGCGGGTGTCCGCCAGGCTGTCGTCTGTGCCGGTGGACGCTCGTTCGCCCTGATCGCGGGCATCGCGGCGAGCGACTGGGAAATCGCTCACGTGCAGACCGACGAACGCGCCGCCGGCTTCCTGGCCCTCGGCCTCGCCAAGGCGACCCAGCGACCGGTGGTGGTTGCAGTGACCTCGGGTTCGTCGGTGGGCAACTTGCTGCCGGCGCTCATCGAGGCCGACAGCACCGACGTGCCGGTGATCGTCCTCACCGCCGATCGCCCCAAGGGCGGGCAGAAGTCGGGTATGCCGCAAACCACGAACCAGATCGGCCTGTGCGCGGCCGTCGTGCGGGCCGCGCTCGACCTCGACAACCCGACCGACAGCTCGCAGGACATCGAAGCGCTGCGCGGCCAGATTGCCGGATTGCTGCCGTACCTGATCGGCGATCGCAAGGGTCCGGTGCAGATCAATATCCCGATGGCCGGCAAGCTCAGCTCGGCTGATCCAACGCCGAACTGGGAACCGCCTGCGCTGAGCGACCTGGCGCGTCACGGTCGCTTTAACGCCACGGGCACACCGCTGCCGATCCGCGATGTAGCAATCACCCAGCCGCATGCAACCGATTGGGACGGCCTGATTGCGCGACTGGGGCTGCGCCCTGGCATGAAGGGCCTGGTGGTGGCTGCATCGGACTGTCCGCTGACGCCATCGGCTGCCGCGAAGCTGTCGAAGCAACTGGGCTTCCCGCTGCTCGCCGACGCGCTCTCCGGTCTGCGTCGCCCCGGTATGCCCAATCTGCTCACCACGGCTGACATCCTCGTCGCAGTCGAGAAAGAACAGCCGGACCTCGTGATCCGGCTCGGCGGTCTGCCGGTGTCGCAGTACATGCAGAACTGGCTCAGCACGCTGTCGGCGCCGGTACTGCGCATCGATCGCAAACACATCGAGGCGGACTTCCTCACGCCGCGCTTCGAGCTGCTGCAAAATCCCGACGAAGCCGATCTCGAACGGCTCGCCGCCAGCCTTGGGCGCGGCGACGAGAACTGGCTCGAGCAGTGGGTGAGCCGCGACGCGGTGGTCCGCAACGGTCTGAACGAGGCGCTCGCCGCGCTGCCCTGGGGCGAATGCCAGGCCGTCGCGACGGTGCTCGCCGCAGATGGTTACGAGCTCCTGCATGTCGCCAACTCGATGACCACGCGCCATACCAATCTGCTGCTCGAGGCGCACGATCTGCAGGTGTATTCCAACCGCGGCGTGGTCGGGATCGACGGGACCAATTCGACGTTCATCGGCGAGTTGCATGGTTCGCAGTCGCGCGGTTTGCTGCTGATCGGCGATCAGACGTTCCTGCACGATCTGAGCGGGCTGGAAGCCAGTCGCATTGCCGGTCTGCGCGGCACGATCTGCGTCACCAACAACAGCGGCGCGTCGCTGTTCGATGTGCTCGGACTCGGGCTCGAGAAGACGCTGCCCGATTACACGCGCCTCGTGCGCAACCCGCCGGGCTACCGTATCGGGCCGGCCGCTGCCGCGTTCGGTTTGCAGCATGTGCGCTGCGAATCGCTGCAGGCCCTGCAACAGGCGCTCGCCGATGCGAAATCGGCCGAGGGGCTCCAGGTCATCGAAATGGTCGTGCCGGCCGATTCGCTGCGGCGGGACATCGTTCCGCTGTACACCGCTGCGATGAGTGCCTTGCAGGTACCGGTCGCCGCGGTATAAGCGCCAGAAGCCGTGTCACACGCGTCGAACGACGACGTGATTAAATACCTCCGGTTAGCCCGGTGCGCTCCGCACCGGGCCTCTCCCATTACGGCGGCGGTTACCCCACCATGCGCGTGTTTGCCCTGTCGGACATTCATGTCGATTACCCCGACAACGAGTCGTGGATCGAATCGCTTTCCACTCACGATTACCGCGACGACATACTGATTCTGGCGGGCGATGTCTCGGACTCGCTCGTGCGCATGCAGCGCTGTTTCGACAATCTCGTGCGACGCTTTCGCAAGGTCCTGTACGTGCCCGGCAATCACGACTTGTGGGTGATTCGCGAGAAAGGCCACAGCTCGCTCGATAAATTCCACCAGGTTTGCGAGCTTGCGCAGGATTGCGGCATGTCGATACGACCGACGCAAGTGGGCGGTGTGTCGGTCATTCCGCTATTCGGTTGGTACGATTATTCGTTCGGCGAGCCCAGTGAGGACATTCTCGCGACCTGGATGGATTTTCGCGCATGCCTGTGGCCGGATGGTCTCGGCGCGCAGGAGATCACGACATACTTCCTGCAACTCAACGAACCCGTGCTCGTTCCGTATGACGGGACCGTGATCACGTTCTCGCACTTCTTGCCGCGCATCGATCTGATGCCCGACTTCATTCCTCCGGCACACCGCACCGTTTATCCGGTGCTTGGCACCGAGCGGCTCGATCGACAGATTCGTGCGGTCGGGTCCAGTATTCATGTCTATGGACATAGCCATGTGAACCGGCAGATCGTGGTCGATGGTGTGACTTACATCAATAACGCGTTTGGTTATCCGCATGAACAGCGGATTACGACCAAGCAGCTGATCTGTATTCATCGCGATAGCTGATCACAGCGTCACCCGGGAAATCGCGAGTACCATAGCCTGGTGTTCCTCGGCAAGCGCGCGAAACCGCGCGCATTGATTGCACAGGATAGGGAAAATAAACGGGAGCGTATGTCTCCCGAGGAGACCGTTCGATGACGCATATCTTCGACGAAGGCCTTGGCCGCCGCGAGGCCAACTACGTTCCGCTAACGCCCATCGATTTCATTGCGCGTGCAGCCGAAGTCTACGGTGACCGCCTGGGCGTTGTGTACGGTGCGACCCGTCGCACGTGGAGCGAAACCTATGAACGAACCCGGCGCCTCGCCGGCGCACTACAGCGTGCGGGGATAGGACGCGGCGATACGGTCGCCGTGTTGCTTCCCAACATTCCCGCCATGATAGAGGCGCATTTCGGCGTGCCGATGGCGGGTGCTGTCCTCAACACGCTGAATACACGGCTTGATCCATCATCGATTCTTTTCATGCTGCGGCATGGCGAAGCCAGAGCGCTGATCGTCGACACCGAGTATGCCGAACTGGCACACCGTGCCGCGCTGGAGTTTCCGGATCTGCTTATCGTCAGCGTTAGCGACGTCATCGCCGCAGATCCACACCAGTTTCCGCGCGCAACCGACTATGAAGTTTTCCTGCAAGGCGGCGACCCGCAATTTGTCTGGCAGCCTCCTGCCGACGAATGGGATGCAATCGCGCTGAACTACACGTCGGGCACAACCGGAGACCCGAAGGGCGTTGTCTACCATCATCGTGGCGCATACCTGAATGCCTTGAGCAATATCCTCGAATGGGATATGCCCAAGCATCCGGTCTACCTCTGGACGCTACCGCTGTTTCATTGCAACGGCTGGTGTTTTCCGTGGACCGTGGCGGCGCGTGCCGGTGTCAACGTCTGTCTGCGTAAATTCGATCCGAAGACCGTGTTCGATCTGATCCGCGTAGAAGGTGTCACCCACTACTGCGGCGCGCCGATCGTTCAGAGCGCACTGGCCAATGCGCCTGAGGCGTGGCGTGACGGAATCGGTCATCGCGTTGCGACCATGGTGGCCGGTGCAGCGCCTGCTCCGGCGGTCATTGCGAAGATGAAGGAGATCGGTTTCGACCTGACGCACGTGTACGGTCTCACCGAAGTCTATGGGCCTGCGTCGGTATGTGCGAAACAGGCGCACTGGGATAGTGCGAGCGAGGATGAACTTGCGCGCCTTAATGCACGACAAGGCGTGCGTTACCACCTGCAGGCAGCCGTAACGGTCGTGAATCCGGACACACTCGATCCGGTACCGAACGATGGCGAGACACTCGGTGAAATCGCGTTTCGCGGCAACATCTGCATGAAGGGTTATCTGAAGAACGAGCGCGCCACAGAAGAGGCCTTTAGAGGCGGCTGGTTCCACACCGGCGATCTCGGTGTGTTGATGCCAGACGGCTACATTCGCATCCGCGATCGCAGCAAGGACATCATCATTTCGGGCGGAGAGAACATTTCGAGCATCGAGATCGAAGACACGTTATACCGGCATCCCGCGGTTTCGCTGGCTGCCGTGGTGGCGATGCCCGATCCGAAATGGGGCGAGGTTCCGTGTGCATTCGTCGAACTGAAAGAGGGCGCGCAGGCCACAGTCGAAGAGATCATCGCGCACTGTCGTTTGTTTCTGGCGAGTTTCAAGCTGCCTAAAGCCGTTCTATTTGGCGAGTTACCTAAAACTTCGACCGGGAAGATCCAGAAGTTCGAGTTGCGCGCGCGGCTCAAGTCCAGCAGTGCCATAGATGGAGCCGGATGAAGCGTGTGCGTGCCACGCACCTGGAAACCCTACCGGGCCACGCAGCCGACGCTTGGCATGAAAATGCTCGAGATCGTCAGTGTCATCGGCATCCATGGCGCGTTGATCGCGGTTCCCATGCTCGAAGAGAACCTCAAGGCACTTGAGTCGCCTTGAAATCTTTCCCGTCGATACGGCTGGACACGCTGATATTTTCCGCAGGGTGCTCATGCACGATGACGTTGATGATCTTCGGGTCCGAGCCGATCGAGTCGTGCGTCACCTGAATGATGTCGCGGATCAGTTGCTCGCGGCGCTCGTAGCTGAGCCCCGTTTTAATGTGGCACTCGATAAAAGGCACGATCGCTCTCCAGCAGTTTCTATTTAAGACGTTCGATGAGTTCTTTGTCGTTCGCCGCACCTTCGACGTATTCCGGCAAGTGCTCGCCATGTTCGACGAAGTTGATGCCGCGTCCTTCGCGTATCACCAGGAAGATGTCGTTTTTCGTTTCGCCTGTGGCGGCACTGACCACACGCAGCAGGCCTGCTGCCAGTGCCTGCTTTTGTTCGTCGGTGCGGCCGAATCGCATGTCGCATGAAATGAGCGCCATAAAATGTCTCCTGAACGTGTCGCGAAGTTTCGTGAAATTTCGTGCTTATTGAATCCCCGGATGGTTGGCCGGATAGCGCGGTTGTGGATTCACCTTCGCAAGGAGCTGCATCAGCTCCTTGACAGGATGTTGATCGAGTGTCGATACCAGATCGATGATCTGGCCTCGCAGCGATTCATCCGCGTATGGCTCGCTTAGCCAGTGGAATTTCTCGACGGTCCGCTCCCATGTGAACGGATTGTCGAGCCCGCCTTCGAAGCCGACGTGTTCCTTCGAGAACACCTGGCCGTTCCTGCAGCGGATCGTCACCCGCGTGTTCAACGCATGCGGGTACTGCCTGCTGAATTCGGCATCGGGCCGCACCGTGACCTTCTTGAGCAGCGCCTGCGTATCGGCGGCCTGAACGCGTTCCGGTTCCAGTTGCGCGGGCCCTACTTCGTCGTCGATCAGTACCGCCGCAATCAGATACTTGAGGTTGTAGTCGGCCTGCTCCTTGGTCTGCGGCTCGTCCTTCGGGCCGAAACCGCCCCCTCCCGCGATATCGAATCCGGTCTGGAAGATGTCGCACATCACTTCCTCGACGTCTTCGCTCTTCACAGCGTGGCGACGCTTCAGATCGAGCGTCGCTTCGAGCACGGGTTGGCCGTGAATCAGCGAGCAGAACTTCTTCATCACCGTTTCATGAATGACTTCGAGCCGATGATCGTTCCAGTCGACTTCGAGCGGCTGATCGAACATGCGTACGAGCCCGTTAGGTCCTTCGAACAGGCGCAGCGGGCCTGTAAAGCCGCGTTTCGCAAGCGACGCCGAATAGATTGCGCGCATGCCGGTAATGGCCGGCGAGAAACCCTTCCATTGCGACACGGGCTCGGAATGGACGCACGACAACGAGATGTTATCTACGGTGGCAATCGTGATGGCATGGGCAAGCTGCCCGGCATCGAGGCCGAACAGTTTGCCCGAGCCCGCAGCCGACGACATCGCCAGCTGAATGGCGTGATTGAATCCTTTCGCCATGACCGGAACGATCGCGGTGATGCGCGCGCCGATTTCGTACGCCACGGCGAGCGCAAGCATGAAGTCCTCGCCGCTTGCCGATGCGTGATCGGCAGCCGCGAGGATCGTGCCGAAGTTATCGCTGGGATGACAGAGGCCGCCTGGCGACATGTAGCTGTCGAGCAGATCGACATAACGCACGAGACCCGAGTTGTACAACGCGGCCTGATCCGGCGACGTGCTGCCACCGCCAATCAACGTGCACGAACCCGAGCGGCCGTATTCGTCGAACTGCTCGCGCAATGCCTTGAACGGTTTGCCCGACAGCGCCCCGATCGCGCAGCCGAGGCTATCGAGGATGTTCCGCTTGAACAACGTCCGCGAGTGCGGCGTGAGGTGCTGTACACGTGCATCGAAAGCGAACTGGCCGATGCGTTGAGCAATGGTAGGCGTACTCATGTGGCGAAGTTCTCACGGTAAACCGCGTGGCGCGCGGGGAGGCAGATTCATAGGCTCGATAGATGCTGAATCTAGGCGTATTCATCCGCCTCGCAAACACCCGTCATGGATCAACTATTTTGCGCGTGAGGAACAAGTCGAACGTCCGCGCGCCGGTTCTCGCAACACTAATCGTGCGTGAGCCAGGCCGCTCAAGCCTTCCGCCATGTCCGCGCATCCCGTCTACAGCACCACTCTCAAAGCACCGTCCGGTCACGTGGCGGTTTTGATATCAAAACTGTCGATTGAGACTGTATTCCCTCTTGCACGCTCTTTGTACACTCCGCTTCACCGCATGAACCTGTCACGCGAACATTGGAGAACAAAGATGATCAGCAAAGCGCTATTTGTCCGTCTTGAAGCTAAACCGGGAAAAGAGCAGGCGGTAGAAGACTTTCTTACCGCGGGCCTTGAAATGACCAACCGGGAAGCGACTACGCCAATCTGGTTCGCCCTCAAGCTGTCGCCGACCACATTTGGCGTGTTCGACGCGTTCGCAAGCGATGAACACCGCCAGGCTCATCTGCACGGCAGCATGGCCAATGTGCTGATGTCGCGCGCCGCCGAGATGCTGGCAAGCCCGCCTTCGATCGAACCAATTGATGTGCTGTGCATGAAGAATCAGTTGCCCTGAGCCGCCTGCGTGGCGTCCCGATTCAATCGCATTCATATAGATGGAGTTACTCGTGTCGATTCAATTGAAACTAGGTGTCCTGTTCGCTGCCGTTGCATTTTCGAGCGCATCTTTTGCGCAAGCACCCGACGCCAAACCGGAGCGGATTCGCGGCGACATCGTGTCGTTCACAGGCGAAACGCTAACCGTGCACCGCAATAGCGGCGATACCGTGTCCGTCGATGTCAAACCGGACGTCGGCGTCTCGGCCCTTAAGCCAGCCAAGCTGGCCGACGCCAAGGTCGGTACGTACGTGGGAACGCCGGCGATCACCGGCCCCGACGGAAAACTGACCGCTACGTCGATGATCGTTTTTCCCGATGCAGCACGTGGCACAGCAGAAGGTCATTTCGCTTATGACTTCGGTCCGAGCAGCACGATGACGAATGCAAACGTGGTGTCGGTAGTGACGGGCACGAGCGGCCGCGAACTGCATCTGTCGTACAAGGGCGGCAACAGCACGGTAACGGTGCCGGCAAATGTGCCAGTCGTCACTCCTGTGCCGGCAGCCAGAACGGATCTGACGGCAGGCAAGAAAGTGTTCCTCGTGGTGACACCGGGTACGAGCGGCGTGTATGACGCGCACGTGCTGTTCGTCGAAAAGGATGGCGTGGCACCGGCGTTCTAAAGCATGAGGCCGGCTCGTTCGGGCCGGCCTCATTCATTACGTCCTCTGCTTCCGTTCAAACCGTCCGCCCAACGTTTCCGACGATGGGCAACCGTATCAACCACGAGATCGCTTTGAGCCACGTAACGATTCAACCCGCCTGGGTCCGCATCACACACTGGATTAACGCAGTCGCGGTCGTCCTGATGGTGCTAAGCGGCTGGCAGGTCTACGACGCCTCGCCGATCTTTCCGTTGTTCCGGTTCCCTGCCGTCATCACGCTCGGTGGATGGCTTGGCGGTGCGCTGCTCTGGCACTTCGCGGTGATGTGGCTGCTGATCGCCAACTTCCTCGTCTACCTCGGCTTGAATCTCGCCTCCGGGCGTCTGCGCCGGAAACTGCTGCCTGTCAGCCCCAAGGCGCTTGTCACCGATCTCGTCGCGGCGCTACGCGGCACGCTCGGGCATGAAGACCTCTCGCGCTACAACGCGGTACAGAAGTTCGCCTACCTGGTGGTTATCGTCGATATCGTGGTCGTGATCCTGTCGGGACTGGCGATCTGGAAGTCGGTGCAGTTCCCACTACTGCGTATGCTAATGGGCGGGTACGACAACGCGCGCATCGTGCATTTCTGTGCCATGAGCGTGCTGGTGGCGTTCTTCTTCGTGCATGTCGCCATGGTTGCGCTCGTGCCGCGCTCGCTGCTTCTGATGATCCGCGGACGTTGATCATGAGTTTTCGAAAAGACCCCGGCGAGTCCAGCACATTTCTCTCGACGCATGCCGAATCCATCATCAAGGACGCACGCAACGAACTGAAGAATCCCGCACGCCGGCTGCTCGGCAAACGGATTCTCACGCTCGGTGGCATTGCAATGCTATCGGGCTGCGATCTGACCAACGACAAATCCGTGAACACCATGCTGCGCAAAATGTCGTTCTTCAACGACGACGTGCAGGCACTGTTGTTCAACCCGAACGAGATGGCGCCGACATATCCGGAGTCGATGATCACGCGGCCGTTTCCGTTCAACGCGTTTTACGGCATCGACGATGTGCCCGAAGTCGACGCTGCGAGTTACCGGCTTCAGGTGAGTGGACTCGTACGCGGCAAACGGGTCTGGACGCTCGACGAACTGCGCACCATGCCACAGGAAGACCAGATCACGCGTCATATCTGCATCGAGGGATGGAGTGCGATCGGCCGGTGGGGCGGCGTGCGTTTTTCCCGCTTCCTGAAGCAGGCCGGCGCCGATACCACGGCGAAGTACGTGTCGTTTCATTGCGCGGACAACTACTGGACCAGTATCGACATGCCCACTGCGCTGCACGCACAGACGCTGCTTACGCTGACCTACGACGGCCAGGTGCTGCCGCCGAAGTACGGCTTCCCGATGAAGCTGCGCATGCCGACCAAGCTCGGTTATAAGAACCCAAAGCACATCGTGGCGATCGGCGTGACGAACGAATACCCCGGTGGTTACTGGGAGAACCAGGGGTATAACTGGTTTGGTGGTTCTTGAGCCGATTCAGGCTCCACGGCTCAAGCCCCGCGCAACTCGCGCACGCCCTTCCCTGTCCGTCGCCTTAGCAAGGTTCGCAACGTGCTGCCGTCCGCATAGCCGACCTGCTCGGCAATACGATCGACCGTGAGTCTCGTTGTCTTGAGTAGATGCACGGCGCGCTCGATTCGCAGATCCTGGATGTACTCAACCGGTGTTTTACCTAGCACTGCGTTCAGACGTCGCGTCAATGTGCGCGTGCTGGTCCCCAGACCATCGGCGACAACATCGAGCACGAGCGTCGCGTCGAGGTGTTCGCGCACCCAACGATCGAACTGTTCGACGAGCGGATCGGAATGGGAGAGATGATCGGAAATCGCATAGACCGATTGCGACATCCGGGTATCGAATACGAGGTACCTGGCCACGAGGGACGCAAGTTCAGGACTATTGTTGCGGATCAACCAGAGCCCCAGATCGAGATGGCTCAACGCCGCGCCCGCCGTCACCGCGGCGCCGCTCGGCACGACGATGCGATGTACGTCCAGATTCACATGCGGATAGCGCTGCCGGAACAGCGGCGAGAGCCACCAGGTGGTCGTGGCCTCGCCACCGTCGAGCAAACCGCTTTCAGCGAGCACGAAGGTTCCCGTGCAGGCCGCCGCAACGCGCGCGCCGCCGGCACGCCACGAACGCAACGCGCCGAGTGCATCGATCACATCGTTGCGCTCGAGCGTGGGCACCAGCACGTCGGCCGTCATACGGTTGAGCGCCGGTACGACGATCCAGTCCGGCGCAGGTGCGTGCGTCACATCGTGAACCGGCACCTGCATTCCAAGCGCGGTACGTACCTCGGGGCGCATACCCGTCACGGTGATGTCGAAGCCCGCGGTGGTGACGCCAGTCGCGTTCGCAAGATTGTTGGCCATCGTCAGGCTGTCGAGTACGGTGGTCAGCCCCGTATCGAACACACCTTCGAGCGCGAGGACATAAATTCGCATGGTGATTGGATATCCAGCTTATCGATGGCGAAACACGGGCGCGCGTCTCGCGAGGAATGCGTGCATGCCTTCCTTTTGACCTTCGGTCGAAAACACGGAATGGAAGCATCGCCGCTCATGCAGCATACCCTCGTTTAACGGCGACTCGAACGACCGACGTTTCGCCGTTCACGCCAGTTGATTCTTCATCCCAAGAACGTCGATCGACTCGATCGATGGAGGACGTGCCAGCAACTCTTCGGCGTGCGCCATGAGTGCGGCGGCGATAGGTCCGTTCAGATGTGCCTGTCGATCTGCTTCGTTTGCGAAGACATCGAAGATGCCGAACGTCGCCGGCGACAACCTTAGCGCGAACCAGATCGGCGTGGTCGTTTCCTGCCCGGCCATTTCAAGGCCAACGTCAAGAAAGTTTGCGACTGCCTGCTCCTTACCTGGTTTGGCTTCAAGCCGGACAAAAAACGCTTTGCTGATCATCTTCGTTCTCCAGTGCAGTGTCCGCGCGAGGGGCTCATGCGGTGAGTCACACTGTACAAACAGAGTGCGTTGACGAGTACCGTCGCGATCGACAATTTTCGTATCGATCCGGCCAGTCACGATTCAAGCCGCGTGCGGGAAAATGAAAAAGCCACAAAGCCGGAGCTTTGTGGCTCGACAAGAAACTCGCCTGATGCCTAGCGGGTGTACATCGCGTTCCAGTCGGAAGCGGACACCCTGCTGCCGGACTGTGAAGCAGCACTCGACGCACCACCATAAGCGGTGGAACCACGTTGCGCAGACAGCTTTGCTTCGGCTGCCTGAATGGCGCTCGGGTACTGCGTCTGATCGCCATCGCCGACGTGATAGCCGACGCTTTCAAGCTGAATGAGTTCGTTGCGAACCTGAGTACGCGTTGCCGAATCTTGTGCGTAGGTCACTGCGGGGATAGCGAAAGCGGCCGCGATGATTGCTGAGCGAAGGATCGTCTTCATGATAAATCTCCAGTTGATGATTGAGGGTTTGCTTGCTCCAGACAGGTTGTTCGAAGCAGTGACTGAACTCTAGGCCCCAACCATCGATGGATTAACCATAGGCAGTGAAACTCAATGTCCTCCGACACCGATCTAATCGGTTTTTTGCCGCCTGATCCGTGCATTTAATCGAGTACGAATGCGTGCGCAAAACGCGCTCAACAAACGCCTCGCTCCATACCTGGCGGGGCTCCGCGCGCTCAGTCGCACGACACCGCGCGGAGCACCAAGTAGTCATTTGTTCCTCGGGATCAATACTGTTTCGCCTCGGTGGGTGTGCGCAGACGGTGCTAATCAGCCTAAATTGCATCCATCGGCGAAGTGAGCCCGATCAGCACAACCTCGATTCACTTATTCCAGGAGCAACATCATGAGCAATTCGCAGAAAGTCGCCATCGTTACGGGCGCATCGCAAGGTATCGGTGCAGAACTGGTCAAAGCATTTCGCGAGCGCGGTTATCGCGTCGTGGCGACAGCGCGCTCGGTGCAGCCGTCGAACGATCCGAACATCGTCACGGTGGCGGGCGACATTGGTGACCGCAACGTTGCAAAGCGCGTGATCGATGAAGCAGTCACACGCTTCGGTCGGGTCGACACGCTCGTCAACAACGCAGGCGTTTTCATCGCCAAGCCCTTCACGCAATACACCGAAGAAGATTACGCCGCCGTTCTTAGCGTGAACCTGAACGGCTTCTTCCACATCACGCAGTTGGCGATTGCCGAGATGGAGAAGAACAGCAGCGGGCACGTCGTGCAGATCTCGACCAGTCTCACCGATCACGCTATCAATGGCGTGCCTTCAGTACTCGCCTCCCTCACGAAGGGCGGTCTCAACTCGGCAACGAAGTCGCTTGCAATCGAATACGCGAAGACCGGTATTCGTGCGAACGCCGTGTCGCCGGGCATTATCAAGTCGCCGATGCATGCGCCGGAAACGCACGCGGCGCTTGGTAGCCTGCATCCGATGGGTCACATGGGCGAGATGAGCGATATCGTCAATGCGGTGCTTTATCTGGACTCGGCACCGTTTGTCACCGGCGAGATTCTTCACGTCGACGGCGGTCAGAGCGCGGGACATTGATTCTGTTTCAGTACGGGCGGCCGATGAATCGTGGCGACTACGGCAACCGCCAGGTTGCTGCACGCTTCATGCCGCCGTGCCGCGTGACCGCCGGCGCGGCTTGCGCACCGGCGGCGTGAACATCGACATCCTGTGCAAGATCCAGTTGAGCAATTCCTGCGGCGCCGCGGCCAGCGGTCTGCCGGCCTTCACGAGCACCCTTGCCTTGACGCCGCGAAACAGCGGGTGGTCGATCGGCACAACGACCAGTTCGCCGGCAGCAATCTCGCGGTAAGCGGCGAATTCGCCGATCAAGGTCACGAAGTTCTCCGCTGCGACGAAGCGCTTGAGCGCGGTCAATGAACTGGTGGTCAGCGTTGCGCGAATGTCGATATTCTCCGCAAGCGCGAGCATCTTTACGGCTTGTCCGATACCGAACGTGGCTGGCATCAACGCGAGCGGCCACGCGAGCAAATCTTCAATCCGCGCGGGACCGCCGCGGCGCGCGAGCGGATGATCGCGCCGCACCAGCAGCACGACCGGTTGTGCCGAGCTTGCCCGGTATTCGATGCGCGGATGCGGCGGCGGATTGTACGCAAGCCCGATATGTGCGCGGCTTTCGGCGACTTCGTTCAGCACGTCGTCGACGGACAGAATGTCGAGACCGATATCGAGCCGTGGATAGTGCGCGCAGAACGGCGTCAACACCTCGTCGACGAACATGTCGACATAGCCTTCGCTGACCGCGAGCTGAATCTGCCCTTGCTGCAACCCCTGCATCGCGTGCAGCTGTTCCTCGAATTTCTCCTGCTGCGCCCGGTAGCCGCGCCAGAACTCGAGCAGGTGCGTGGCCGCTTCCGTCGGCTTGACGCCACGCGCTTCGCGCTCGAACAGCGTCACCCCCAGTTCCTCTTCGAGTAGTTTGATCTGCCGCGTGATCACCGAAGGCGACGTGTTCAGGCGATCCGCCGCGCCACGAATCGTGCCGTGCGCGAGAACCTCGTGGAAGTACCGCAAACGCTGATGATTGAGCTCGCGCATGATGCCGCTCCGTTAAATGCCGGGTTCCCGGTGTGTTGCTCATAAAGCAACGATATGTGAACTTTGTTGCTCTTGCTAGTCCGATTTTGCCTGGACACCATGGAGGCACATCAAAAGGCGCTGCCGCGCCGAGCCCCGGAGACGGACATGTCGACGATTCAGACCTTGAGCGAAGCGCCCAGTGTGCCGGCGCTATACAACCGGCTCAACTGGCGGCTTCTGCCGTTCCTGCTCGGCTGCTACATGTTTGCCTATCTCGACCGGGTCAACGTCGGTTTCGCCAAGCTGCAGATGCAAAGCGAACTCGGTTTCTCGGATGCTGCATACGGCGTCGGTGCCGGCATCTTCTTTCTCGGCTACATCCTGTTCGAGTTGCCGAGCAACCTGCTGCTGCCGCGCGTCGGCGCGCGCAAAACCTTTAGCCGCATTCTCGTGCTGTGGGGCATCACGTCGGCGTGCATGCTGTTCGTGCGCAGCGTGCCGACGTTTTACGCCATGCGCTTTCTGCTCGGTGTATTCGAAGCGGGCTTCGCGCCCGGCATGATCTATTACCTGTCGTGCTGGTACGGACCGAATCGTATGGCACGTGCGGTCGCAATCGTGTTCGTCGCGGGGCCGATAGGCGGCATTGTCGGCGGGCCGCTATCGGCGTGGTTGATGACGACGCTGTCCGGCGTCGGTGGTCTGGCCGGCTGGCAGTGGATGTTTCTCGTCGAAGGGCTGCCGTGCATCGTGCTCGGCATATTGACGTTGATGCTTCTGTCCGACCGACCCGCCGATGCGAAGTGGCTCAGCACAGACGAAAAGCAGTTGATCGAGCGCGAACTCGGACCGGTCGCCATGCACGGCCATTCGTTCGGCGCCGTCGCACGCGACCCGCGTGTCTATCTTCTTGCACTCGCCTACTTCTGCATCATTTTTCCGATCTACGCACTGAGCTTCTGGCTGCCGACGCTGATCCGCGAACAAGGTGTCACCGACACGATCCGTCTCGGCTGGTACAGCGCGATTCCGTACGTGGCGGCAGCGCTGGGCATGTACGTCGCCGGGCGCCGCTCGGATCGGCTCAGCGAGCGCCGTTATCACTGCGCGGTGCCAGCCTGCGCCGGCGCAATCCTGCTAGCCGCGTTCACGTTGTACAGCGGCAATCTCGTCATCTCGCTCGCATTGCTGACGCTCGCTACCGCGGCAATGTGGATGGCCTACACGGTGTTCTGGGCGATTCCTCCGGAATACATCAAGGGCCCGGCCGCGGCCGGTGGAATCGCGCTGATCAACACGATCGGACTGTCCGGCGGTTTCTGGGGACCCGCGATGATTGGCTGGACCAGAACGGCGACCGGCAGCATGCATACGGGTCTGTTCGTGATGGCCGGCATCGCATTGCTCGCCGCCGTGCTGATCCTCGCGAACCGAAAGCTCACACGCATATGACCACCACCTCATCGTGCTTTCCGGCAGTGGCCGCACGACACGATGGAAAGCATCTTGCTCTTGCCTCGCATAAAAGGATTTCCTGACCATGAAGATACTGATTGCCGGTTTCCAGCATGAAACCAACACCTTCGCACCGACCCAGGCGTCCTATCAAAGTTTCATTCAGGGCGAAGGCTTTCCCGCTCTCGCGCGCGGCGCAGACGTGCTGACGCTGCGCGACGTCAACGTGCCGATCGGCGGTTTCATCCGTCATGCCGAAACCGCGGGACATGCGCTGATCCCCGTGATCTGGGCAGGCGCGAGCGCATCGGCTCACGTCACTCGCGACGCCTACGAACGGATCGCCGGCGAGATCGTCGATGCGGTGCGCGCGGGCGGCTTCGACGCGATCTACCTCGATCTGCACGGCGCGATGGTCGCCGAGCATCTCGACGACGGAGAGGGCGAACTGCTCGAACGAGTGCGCGAGATTGTCGGCGACCGTATGCCGGTTGTCGTTTCGCTGGATCTGCATGCGAACGTAACCGAACGCATGCTGCAACTCGCCGATGCGCTCGTCGCGTACCGCACATATCCGCACGTCGATATGGCAGAAACCGGCAAACGTGCAGCGGAGATTCTCGATCGGATCACGCGCGACACCCGGCCGCTCGCGTGCGTCGCGCGTCGCGTGCCGTTTCTGATTCCGGTGAACGGCATGTGCACACTCGTCGAACCCGCACGCGGACTGTATGACCGGCTCGATGCGCTCGAGCGCGATACGGTTGTGTCGCTGTCGTTCGCACCAGGATTTCCTGCTGCCGATTTCCCCGAATGCGGACCGGTGCTGTGGGGCTACGGGTTCGAGACCGAGGCGTTGAACGTTGCCGTCGATGCACTCTACAGCCGGATGCTGGCCGAAGAAGCGCAGTGGGAAGTACCGTTCCTCACACCCGACGAAGCCGTGCTCGAAGCAATGCGCCGTAGCGAACACGCGGACAAACCGGTGATCATCGCCGACACGCAGGACAACCCCGGCGTGGGCGGCGACTCGAACACGATGGGCATGGTGCGCGCGCTGCTGCACAACGGTGCGACCGGTGCGGCCGTCGGCGTGATCTGGGATGCGGATGCGGCACAGGCCGCGCATCGTGCGGGCGTCGGCGCTCGTATCGAACTCGCGCTTGCGGGTCGCTCCGGTGTGCCGGGCGATGCGCCGCTCGAAGGGGTGTTCGAGGTCGAGCATCTGTCGGACGGACACTTTCGCTTCGATGGTCCGATGCTGAACGGCATGCCCGGCGATCTCGGCCCGGTGGCGTGCCTGCGCATCGACGGCGTGCGCATTGCGGTGAGCAGCGTGAAGATGCAGGTGTTCGACCGCAACCTGTTTCGCGTCGCCGGCATCGAGCCCGAGCACATGAAGATCCTCGTCAACAAGAGCTCGGTGCATTTCCGTGCGGACTTCGAGGCAATCGCCGATTCGATTCTCGTTGCAAAAGCACCGGGCCCGATGGCCGCCGACCCCACCGATTTACCGTGGCAACACCTCGATCCGCAGATCCGCGTACGTCCGATGGGTCCGTCATTCGCCGCGTTGCGCGACGCGCGTTCGGCAGGCGCCTCTGCCGGTTCCCATTGATCGATTGAACTTCAACACATCTTGAACTGGAGAAACGCATATGTCTGACTCAATCAACACACGTCGCCGCCTTTTCCTCGGCACAGCTGCGGTCGGTATCGGCACGATGGACCTGAGCTTCGCCGGTCTTGCGCGTGCGCAGTCGTCGTCCAGCGCGTCTGCGCCGGGTACGCGCACGACCGCATCGAGCGCATCGTTCGACGATCTGCGGCAGATCGATGCCGGTCTGCTTAACGTCGGCTATGCCGACCTCGGACCGGCTAACGGCCCGGTGGTGATCCTGCTGCACGGCTGGCCCTACGACATCCACAGCTTCGTCGATGTCGCACCGCTACTCGCTTCCGCGGGGTATCGCGTGATCGTGCCGTACCTCCGCGGCTATGGCACGACGCGACTTCGCTCTGCCAGCACGGTGCGCAACGGTCAGCAGGCCGTCGTTGCCGTCGATGTCATCGCGTTGATGGATGCGCTGAAAATCGACAAGGCCGTGTTCGGCGCGTTCGACTGGGGTGCGCGCACTGCCGACATCATCGCTGCGTTGTGGCCCGAACGCTGCAAGGGCCTGGTGTCGGTGAGCGGCTATCTGATCGGCAGCCAGGAAGCGAACCGTGCGCCACTTCCGCCGAAAGCAGAATTCGCGTGGTGGTACCAGTTCTATTTCGCAACCGAACGCGGCCAGCTCGGCTACGAGGCGAACCGCCACGATTTCAACAAGCTGATCTGGCAACTTGCGTCGCCGAAATGGAACTTCGACGATGCAACTTACGAACGTTCCGCTGAGTCGTTCAAGAACCCGGATCATGTTGCGATCGTGATTCACAACTATCGCTGGCGTTTAGGGCTCGCGCAGGGCGAGTCGCAATACGATGCGCTGGAAAAGCGTCTCGCTGCCGGACCGGTTATCGGCGTGCCGACAATTACGCTAGAAGGCGATGCGAACGGCGCACCGCATCCGGACCCTGCGTCCTACGCGAAGAAGTTCGTCGGCAAGTATGCGCATCGCACGATCACCGGCGGGATCGGACATAACCTGCCGCAGGAAGCGCCGAAGGCGTTTGCCGATGCAGTGCTCGATGTTGCGAAGCTTTGACGCGTAGACGCGTTCCGGCGCTAACCCGACGGGCGCGGTAAGCTTCACGTGGACGTACGATCACACCACCCAGGAGGTAATGAAATGGCATCGCGAGCACCGGACCTTTCCCGGTTTCCTAAAGCACAATTGCGCGACGGACCTTCACCGATTGTGGCGCTACCGAGATTGAGCCGGCACCTGGGTGGCGCCGACATCTATGTCAAGCGCGAGGATATCGATGGTCTGGGCGGTGGAGGCAACAAGCTGCGCAAGCTCGAGTTCCTGATCGGCGAAGCGCAGGCAATGGGAGCGGATACGGTCATCACGGTAGGTGGCCGCCAGTCGAATCATGCGCGCCTGACCGCAGCGGCAGCCGCACGCGTTGGCATGAAATGCGAACTGGTGCTCTCAAGACTCGTTCCGATCGACGACGATGACTACGTCGAAAATGGCAATGTCGTGCTCGACCGCCTGTTTGGCGCGGTCATTCACGACATTCCAGGAAACGTTAGCGCATTGCAGGTTGCAGAAGAGCGCGCTGCGACGTTACGCAGCCAGGGACGCAAGGTTTATGTGTGTCCGCTAGGCGGATCGAGTCCGGTGGGCTGCCTTGGCTACGTTTCTTGTGCGATCGAGCTTCTCGATCAGTCGCGTGAAAGCGGTATTGAGTTCGACCATATCGTTGTTCCAAACGGCAGTGGCGGTACGCAGGCCGGACTTGTCGCTGGCTCGATCGCTGCCGGTGTGCCGCCGACCAAAGTAGTCGGTTATACGGTTCTGGCGCCGCTCGAGAAAGCCTTTGCGACCACCTGCGAAAAAATCGGGCAAACGCTTGCCTTGATCGATTCCAGTCTCACGTTCTCTACTAGCGACGTCGTTCTGCATGGCGAGCAGCTTGGAAGCGGCTACGGACTACCCACCGATTCGATGCGTCGCGCGGTGAATCTTCTGGCCAGCCAGGAAGGTCTTCTGCTGGACCCGGTGTATAGCGGCAAGGCGTTCGCGGGTTTGATCCAGAGTGTTGAAAGCGGCCGGTTCGGCGCAGGGCAAAAGGTGCTGTTTCTCATGAGCGGGGGCACACCATCGCTGTTTGCCTATCGCTCGACGTTTGCCTGACTGTGGGCCTACAACCCGAACCAGATCTTTTTCACTAAAAACCTTGACCTTCCCCCACTGGGAAGGTCCACCATCCAGCAATCCCGCTCCCAACCCGAAGCCGTGAATTTCCTGACCAAACTGATTGCCTGCTTTCTGATCGCCTGGTTGCCGATACTCGGCTACCCGGCACAGGCACCGGCTTGCTCGGGTATGTCGACCGCGATGTCGTCATCGTCATCGCATGAATACCAGTCGATGACCGGCAGCGAGCACGACCACAAACACGACAGTGCGGCGCCGTGCGTCAAGCTGGACACGGTCTGTCAGACCGGCATGAACGACCTGTATTGCGGCGTGCCAGGCGTCCTCCCCTCATCCCATCGAACGATCGCGGCAACAACTTCATTGCCCGAGTATCGGCGTGTGAATCACACCCTCGACGCGCAGTTCGTTCCCGAACCGCCGCAACGTCCACCGCAAAGCGCGTAACGCCCTCGTTGCAAATCGCTTGCAGATCGATCTGCGGATGACGCTCGCGCTCGCCCCGACGATCTGACGGCTGGAAAGCGCACGACACTTTTGCCGTCCAATCCATGTGGTTGAAGACGCAAGCTCGTCCGCGCATTCCTGATCCGACCATACAACTCGCATCACCTCCCCTTTCCGGAGTTCACCATGAACATCAAACAACTGACGATGTCCCTCGTGCTGGTATCAATCACTGGTTTTGCCGGCGTAGCCATGGCCGCTGGCGGAGCACGCGGCGGAGCGTATCCGAACGCATCTGTTGCCACACAAGGTACCGCTCAGGCGACAGGATCCGCTGCTAATGGCCCGATGAGCATGGCCGCCTGCCCGATGATGACCAACGGCACTTGCCCGATGATGAGCCCGCATCCCGGCAGCAAAAGCTAACGCCTAACCTCGCTAATCCATGTTTCACTGATGCCACGGGATCGCTGTGATCCTGTGGCTGGAGCCTGCCATGAAATGCAATATGAAATTCCTGTTGAAGATCGCCGGCGCGCTAGTGGCAGTTGTCGCGCTCGCATACTGGGCGCTGCCTGGATATCGCGCGGAGATCCTGGCTTTGATGCCGCTCTCCGTGGTGGTGTTATGTCCGCTCGCGATGCTCATGATGACGTGGGTCATGCAACGCCCGGACTCGGACTAAAAACCGCCAATCAGCTTCAAATAGCTACGCTATACTTCGTGCGATGAAATTCCTGCGGACACTTCTCGTTTTGCTGCTCTGCGCGGTGCTGCCCTTAAGCGGGCTGGCAGCGAGCGGCACGATTGGTGCGTGTCCAATGGAATCCACGATGTCCACCGACACCGCCGCCATGTCCACCGACATGCCCGGTTGCGATTCGATGAGTCCCGCGACGAGCGAACACGACAAGTCGAAAGTATCGCTGTGCAAGGTCAGTGCGCAGTGTCAGATGGGCAGCCTCTATCACCCCGTTTCTTCTCCCACTGTGACGAGGCCCGCCGGGTCGTTTGTCCCTGTCAGCTTCCACTACACCCAGTCGCTCTCCATCCGCGAGCCGGATGGCCTCTGGCGTCCACCGCAGTCTCTCTAACTCCATCGTTCTGGTTTGCCGCTCTCGCGCGGTGATGTCGTCCTGTTTCGGGACATGAGTTCGTGTGTCCGCTCGCGCGGCCCACGCAGCTCGACCATTCGAGGTTAGAACATGCTTTTCAACATCGGCTCGCCGGCATCGCGGCGCGCCTGGGCTCGCTCATGTGTGCTCCTGGTTGCGCTTGGCCTGTTGTCCGGCCGCGCGGCCTACGCTCAGGACGTCGGCTTGACGCTCGACGAAGCACTGCAAATTGCCACCAGCCGCTCGTCTTCGATCCAGGCTGCACAGGCGTCGGTTCGCGGCAGTTCTGACGTAGTCGTCAAGGCCGGGGAACTGCCCAATCCCACTCTGAACCTCAGCGTTCAGGACTTGCCCGTCAATGGGCCTAATGCCTTGACCATCGGGCAAGACAACTTCACGATGCGCGGCATCGGCATTCAGCAGGAATGGGTTTCTCCCGCCAAGCGCCGGCTACAGACATCGCTAGCCAATCGGGTTGTCGAGCGCGACCAGTCGACGTACCTCGAGAAAGTCGCCGAAGTGCGTCAGCAAGCCGCCATGGCCTGGCTCAACGCCATCTATGCGAAGCGAGCCGTCGCGCTCAATCAGGCGCTAGTGGACCATCTGGGCCAGGAGCTTGCGGCAAGGCAGGCGTCGTACCGCGGCGCGAAAGCGACGGCAGTCGATGTCGCCCAGGCCAACCTGACGCTCGGCAATGCACGCGACGAACTGATCAATGCGCAGCAAGACGAGAAGACCGCATTGATCGTATTGTCGCGCTGGACCGGCGCCGGCAACGTGCTGGCAGTGGCGGGCACGCCACCGGACTTCGACTCGCAGGTATCGAGTTTCAGCACCGAACATCTCGCTCAGGTTCAGCCTTCGTTGATCGCAGCGCGCGCCGCCATCTCGCTCGCCGATGCCGATACCGACGTCGCCCGCAGCAACCGGAATCCGAACTGGACCTGGGGGCTGACCTACTTCAAGAGTGGCGGGAAGTATCCGGACTACGTGTCCGTAGGTGTGTCCATTCCTTTGCCGATCCATCGCAGCAATGTCGAAGACCGCGATGTCGCGCAGAAGTCGGAGATGGGTACGCAGGCGCGACTCACCTATGAGGACACCGAACGCCAGGTCGTTGCGGATATCCAGAGTCTGACGGCAAAGCTTGCCGGCGGTCGCGAACGTCTCGCCAACGCGAAGCAGACCGTTCTTCCCGCCGCCGAACAAAAAGTGCAGCTCGCGAATGCCGCCTATCGATCCGGTGCCGGCACGCTCGCGGACGCACTGGATGCGCGGCACACGCAACTCGAAGCGGACCTTCAGGTGCTGAACCTCGAACGCGAAGTTTCCCTCGTCTGGGCGCAGCTGGAATACCAGGTTTTGCCAACCGACCTGACCGCCAGCCAGTAAGGAAAAAACATGAACCAGAAACTGATCGTACGTGCCGTTGCCGCAGTGTTCACCGTGGCCGTGCTGCTTGGCGCCGGTTATGTGGCCGGCTCACGTCGGGCTGCAACAGATACGCCCATCGCATCGGCCATGGCCGCGAGCCCATCTGCGGGCAGCGACAAGGTCGATGCAAAGACAGGACGCAAAGTGCTTTACTGGCACGACCCGATGGTGCCGAACCAGCACTTCGATAAACCCGGCAAGTCGCCGTTCATGAACATGGAACTGCAGCCGGTCTTTGCGGACGAAGGCGGTTCAAGCGGTGTCAAGGTCGACTCCACCTTGCAACAGAATCTGGGTATCCGGTATGCAACGGCGGTCAGGCAGGACACCGCCGAAGGATTCAGCGCAATCGGTACCACGCAGTTCGATGAATCGATGGCGGATGTCGTGCAGTCGCGTGTGACCGGTTATATCGATCATCTGTATGCAAGCGCGCCGATGCAACGGGTCGCGCAGGGTGCACCGATCGCATCGCTTTTCGTTCCTGACTGGCTCGCGCCTCAGGAAGAATATCTGGCGCTCAGGCGTAGCGGCATGGATGCGAGCCTGCTTGCCGCTGCGCGTGCGCGCATGCAGGCACTGTCGATTCCCGATGGGCTCATTGCGAGCCTCGATAGAACCGGCAACGCACAGACTCACGTCACGCTATTCGCGCAGCGAGCCGGCGTGGTGACGGAACTCAATGTGCGCGACGGTGCAATGGTGTCGCCGGGACAAACGCTCGCCAAGATTGCTGGCCTGTCGAAGCTGTGGCTGATCGTTGAGATACCCGAGTCGCTTGCGTTGCAGGTGCAGCCCGGCATGACCGTCGAAGCCACGTTTGCCGGCGACGCTTCGCAACGCTTTAGCGGTCATATCCGCGAAATCCTGCCGGGCATCAGTGCGGACAGCAGGACGCTGCAGGCGCGCCTCGAAATCGATAACGCCGGCCTCAAGCTGACACCGGGGATGCTGATGCGCGCTCGCGTCAGTGGAGCGAAACCGGTATCGCGGTTGCTGGTGCCGTCCGAAGCGGTCATCACGACCGGCAAGCGCTCGATCGTCATCGTGAGGAATAGCGACGGCCGGTTGCAACCTGTTCAGATCGCGGTTGGCAGCGATAGCGGGGACAACACCGAAGTGACGAGCGGATTGACCGAAGGTCAGCAGGTCGTTGCGTCAGGCCAGTTCCTGATCGACTCGGAAGCGAGCCTGACATCCGTGCTGCCGAAGCTTGAAGGGAGCGTGGCACCTGAAGCCTCGCCAGTTGCGCCATCAGTTGCTTCCGCTTCTGCGCCCGCCGCGCAGACCTACGAAACCACCGGCAAGGTCGAAAAGGTCACCTCCAGCGACATCACGTTCTCGCATCAACCCGTACCGGCACTGGGCTGGAGTGCGATGACCATGACCTTCGGCAAGCCGTCACCAACCTCATTCCCCGACGTCAAGGTAGGCGAGTCCGTGCATTTCGTCTTCAAGCCCTCCGACGACGGCTACGAACTGACGCAGGTCGAACCGGTGGGGAGCACGAAATGATTGCGCGCATCATTCGCTGGTCGATTTACAACCGCTTCCTCGTGCTGCTGGCGACGGTGCTCGTCACCGCATGGGGCGTCTATTCGCTGACCCAGACGCCGCTCGACGCGCTGCCGGATCTGTCCGACACACAGGTCATCATCAAGGCGTCGTATCCCGGCAAGGCGCCGCAAGTCGTCGAAGACCAGGTGACCTATCCGCTGACGACGACGTTGCTAGGCGTACCGGGTGCCACGACCATCCGCGCTTATTCGTCGTTTGGAGACGCGTTTGTCTACGTGCTATTCGACGACAAGACGGATCAGTACTGGGCCCGCTCACGGGTGCTCGAATACCTGAACCAGGTGCAGAGCCGCCTGCCACCCGGTGCGACGGTGTCACTCGGGCCCGATGCAACGGGTGTGGGCTGGGTCTACGAATACGCACTGGTCGATCGTACGGCCACGCACGATCTCGGCCAGCTGCGCGCGTTGAACGACTGGTTCCTGAAGTTCGAATTGAAGTCGGTACCGGACGTTTCGGAAGTGGCCAACATCGGTGGCATGGTGCGGCAATACCAGGTCGTGCTCGATCCGGACAAGTTGCGCGCTTACGGCATCACGCAGGCGGCGGTCGCGGATGCCATCGGCAAGGCAAACCAGGAATCGGGCGGGTCAGTGGTTGAACTCGCCGAGTCCGAGTACATGGTCAGATCGTCCGGCTATCTGCGCTCGCTCGATGACTTCCGCCATATCGTGCTGCGCACGAACGACACGGGTACTCCCGTCCTGCTTGGGGATGTCGCACGCATCCAGATCGGACCTGAAATGCGCCGCGGCATTGCCGAGCTGAATGGCGAAGGCGAAGTCGCGGGCGGTGTGATCGTCATGCGCTCGGGAAAGAACGCGCTGACCACCATCGAAGCCGTCAAGGCAAAACTCGCCGACCTGAAGCGATCGCTGCCGCCGGGCGTCGAAGTCGTGACGACCTATGATCGCTCGCAGCTCATCGAGCGTGCCGTCGACAATCTGAAGGACAAGCTCGTCGAAGAGTTCATCATCGTGGGCCTGGTTTGCGCGGTGTTTCTGTTCCACTTGCGCAGCGCGTTCGTCGCGATCCTCTCGCTGCCGCTCGGGGTGCTGGCTGCGTTTATCGTGATGCGCTATCAGGGCGTCAATGCGAACCTGATGTCGCTGGGCGGCATTGCGATCGCGATCGGCGCGATGATCGATGCGGCCATCGTGATGATCGAGAACGCGCATAAGCATCTGGAAGCGTACGACCACAAGCATCCCGATACGCCGATCACGACTGCGCAGCGGTGGGAGTTGATCGCGCAGTCCGCCGCCGAGGTTGGCCCGGCGCTGTTCTTTTCGCTGCTGATCATCACGCTGTCGTTTATCCCGGTGTTCTCGCTCGAAGGCCAGGAAGGGAAACTGTTCGCCCCGCTGGCGTTTACCAAGACCTACACCATTGCGGCTGCGGCAGGTTTATCCGTAACGCTTGTGCCGGTGCTGATGGGCTATCTGATCCGTGGCCGGATTCCGCATGAGAACGCGAATCCGATCAATCGCATCCTGATCAGACTGTACCGGCCGTTGCTCGAAGCAACATTGCGCCGCCCGTGGATTGCAATCGGGTTGGCCGTGGTCGCGCTTGCTGTCACGTTGATCCCGGTGTCGCGGCTTGGTGGCGAATTCATGCCGCCGCTCGACGAAGGCGATCTGCTTTACATGCCGACCGCGTTGCCCGGCATCTCGGCAGATAAAGCCGCCGAACTGCTGCAGCAAACCGATCGCCTCATCAAGACGGTGCCCGAAGTGAAGACCGTATTCGGCAAATCGGGACGTGCCGATACCGCAACCGATCCAGCGCCGTTCGAGATGTTCGAAACCACCATCCAGTTCAAGCCGCGCAGCGAATGGCGCCCGGGCATGACGCCGGAAAAGCTCATCGATGAACTCGATGCACGCGTCAAGATTCCGGGCCTGTCGAACGTCTGGGTACCGCCGATTCGCAATCGTCTCGACATGCTGTCGACGGGTATCAAGACGCCTGTCGGCGTGAAGATTTCGGGCGCGGACCTTGGACAGATCGACAGGATTGCGACGCAGGTCGAATCTGTCCTGAAGAACGTTCCAGGCGTCACGTCGGCGCTCGCCGAACGACTGAACGGCGGTCACTACATCGACGTCGATATCGACCGGCTGGCGGCCGCGCGCTATGGACTGTCGGTGACGGACATCCAGTCCGTCGTGTCGACTGCGGTGGGGGGCGATAACGTCGGCGAAGTGATCGCAGGTCGCGAACGTTTTCCGATCAACATTCGCTACCCACGCGAGATCCGGGACTCTGTCGACAATCTGCGTCAGTTGCCGGTCGTCACGGATCGCGGCGCACAGATCACGTTAGGCGATGTCGCCACGGTCAAAATCTCCGACGGCCCACCGATGATCCGCAGCGAGAACGCCCGCTTATCGGGCTATGTCTACGTGGACATTCGCAACACCGACCTGCAGTCGGCGGTGAAAGCGATGCAGAGCGCGGTTGCACAGCATGTCGTGCTGCCGCCTGGTTATTCGGTTGCCTGGTCGGGTCAGTTCGAGTATCTGGAGCGTGCCGCCGCGAAGTTGCGAACAGTGATCCCGGTGACGCTCGTCGTCATCTTCGTGCTGCTGTTCCTGACGTTCAACTCAGCGGCCGATGCGCTCTTGCTGATGTCGACGGTGCCGTTTGCGCTGGTCGGCGGGTTCTGGTTGATCTGGATACTCGGGCACGCGGTGTCCGTCGCGACTGCGGTGGGATTCATCGCGTTATCGGGCGTGGCGGCCGAGTTCGGCGTCGTGATGCTGCTGTATCTGAAGGGCGCACTCAATCGTCGGCTCGACGAGGGCGCGCCGTTTACCGAGGCAACGCTCGTCGATGCCATTCGCGAAGGCGCGGTTTTGCGCGTAAGACCCAAGGCCATGACGGTCGCGGTCGTGCTGGCCGGTTTGATCCCGATCATGCTGGGTCACGGCTCCGGTTCCGAAGTCATGCAGCGCATCGCCGCGCCGATGGTCGGCGGCATGGTGACCGCGCCGCTTCTGTCCATGCTCATCATTCCGGCCGCCTGGCTGTTGCTGCAACGTCGCCGCGTGGCGCGCGCGAATGCAAAGACGCAGGAAGCGCTGCAACCTCATGTAGCACCCCATGGCACGTTCGTGCCGCAAATCCACTCTGGAGAAAATCAATGAAGAAGTTGCTCACTCTGACGGCTGTACTCTGCACGAGCCTCACACTCGCCGGCACAGCCATGGCGGCAGACAACATGGCCGGCATGAAAATGAGCGGCGGTGCCATGGATGCCGGCGCGTCGAACAACACCGCGCTCACCGATGCCGTCGTCAAGAAAGTCGATCCGTCGACGGGCATGGTGACGCTTCAGCACGGCGAGCTGAAGAACATCGGCATGGCTGCGATGACGATGGCTTACAAGGCTGGAGATGAAACGATGGTCAAGCAGGCTAAAGCAGGCGAGAAGGTGAAGGTTCGTGTTGAGAACGTGGACGGTACGTTGACCATCGTGAAGCTGATGAAACAGTAACGGCTTTCTGTGGCTGCACAGCGATGCGTTGGCACGTTGTTTCGTCGCTAACGCATCGCTGCATCGACGCCGGAAGCGCTATATCTTGCCCCACTGATAACCCGCTTCAAGGTAGTACCCCCACCCAGTCGATCGGTTCTGAAAGAAGCCGTTGCCGAAGTTCAGCATCGAGCTGTTCCACTGGCCGCCATTGTGGAAGTAGCGTGCCACGGCCACGAGGCGAAGATGCTTGTACGAGTAGACCAGCGCGTTGGTCGAGTCGAACTCCGTGTCGCTAAAGGTATTGCCCCCCGTTTCTTCGCGCAGCTTCGATCCGAAATCGTAGTTGAAGAAACCGGCATAGCTGAAATCACCGCCCAGGTAATGACCTAGTGGATAGAAATAATTCATCTGGAAGCGGTAGCCGTCCCAGGAAAATTCGTTCGCGTTGCCATAGTTCTGCCATTCCCGGTTCAGATACAGATTCGTCGACAACGCCAGTGGCGTATGCGTATCGATGTCGGTGCCGAGGCCTGCGTAAAGCGTGTTCTGCTCGGATGACCGGCTACCGCCCTGGTTGTAAATCCAGTCGGCGGCGAGATAGATGTGCTTGAACGGTCCCAGCTGGAAGTTTTTCCCGGCAAGCGTATCGAGTGCGACGCGCGGTTCCTGTTCGCTGAATATCGGTGCGCCGTGATCCCAGACGCCCGACGTGTTCTGCGTACCGGCACCGAGTATCTTGAGCGCATCGACATAGCCGTACAGATTGAATGGTCCGTTGGTTCCGTAGTATTCGTATTCCAGATAGGCGTTGCCGGTCCGGTACGGCCCGAAACGCGTCAGGCTGCTGTTGATCAGGCTTAATGTCTGGTGCAGCCAGGGTTGGTCTGTGGCAGCGGGGGTGACGGTTGTGGTGAGCGGCGGATTGGCCGGCGCTGGTGTAACGGTATCGACGTCGCCGGCACATGCGATTACCGACCAGATCGCAAAGAGCGTAATTGAAAGCAGAGAAACTGCGAGCCGCGGCGAATTATTCCTGGACACTACTTGCGCTCCAATCGTTATAAAAATAGCTGCGCCAACTTGATCAATAATCTCTCAACATTATTGGAGTGCTCTCGGGGTTCTGGATATTAGCATTCGGGAATGCGTGACCAAATTAGTCGTTTCGCATAACCTTTCGTGCAATGGCTGACTGCTGCTAAAGGCGTGTTTTGCGGTTCAAACGCTGGAGGAGCTGATATCCCTCTGCCCAGTCGTCCAGGTGACTGGCGGCGTTCAGATGCCCCCGTGCCCCGACATCGAGGAATTCGCTGCCCCAGGAGTTTGCACAAAACTGTGCATAACCGATTGCCGCGTAGGGATCGTCACTACTTGCGACCACGATGCTCGGGAATGGAAGCCTTGCCGACGGTACGGGAGAAAATCCGATGCTATCGGCGCAAGGAAAGGCCGGCGCCGACGGATCTGGAACGGCCACGAGAAGTGCCCCTCCTATGGCGACTGTGTTTCGCGCGGCCCAATGCACAACTGCGAGGCAGCCGAGACTATGAGCGACGACGATCGTATCCGGGCCGAGGGCCTCCACATCGCGAGCAATGGCTGCGACCCACTCGTCGCAGACGGCGTGATCCCAATCCTCGATCTTCACGCGGCACCAATGTCCTGGCTTCGAAGCTTCCCAGATACTTTGCCAGTGCGTTGCCCCCGAATTGCCGTGACCAGGCACGATCAGCACGCGTCGACTCATGTGTAGGTTCCTCCAGATATGAATACTCAGTGTAGGAGCCAACGGCTTCTGCCAGAATAGCCAAACCGATGAAATCGTCGTGGTACGGATTGAAACTGGCGGAATTTAGAGGTGTATACGAATGAAACCTAAGCACGTGGAACTGGATCGGCTCGACTGGCGCATTGTTGAGGCGCTGCAAGTTCATGCGCGTGTGACCAACACCGAGCTAGGCAAGCAGATTGGACTGTCGCAGCCAGCCGTCAGCGCCCGCATCAAGCGGCTGGAAGAGCACGGTGTGATCGAGGGTTACTCGGCAAGGGTCAATGCGGGACTCCTGGGCCGCGATATATCCGCGGTCATTCGAATACAGACGACTCACGCGCAGATCACAAAATGCCTGAAGGCCTTCGCAACGATGCCGGAGATCGTCGAAGCGCATCGCATCACGGGCGATGACTGCTTCGTCGTCCGTGTGGTGGTTCAAAAAATGAGCCAGCTAGAGAAAGCAATTGACGCGCTGGCCAGGTTCGGACCGGTGACCACCTCGATCGTCCTTGCGAGCTATCCACCAAAGGCGATTGGTGAGATTAAGTAAGGCGTGGATAACGGACCGCTTACGTTCAAACGTTGCGCAACGCTTGCAGGGAGCGTTGCAAATTTACTCTCGCTTTGGCCTCGAATTGCTCGCGACCCCACTCGGACATATACAGGTGATCCCTGCTCAGGAAGCGTTCAAGTATCGCGGCTCGCCCCTCACGAAACGCAGCCTCATCGACGTGCCGATATTCATGTCGGATACCTGCTTCGTAGTCGTCAAACGCCTTTTCACTACTACCCAGTATCGACAGATCCATATCGAGGAAGATGCGGCAGTCTTCGGCCTCTTCCATTGACATGTTTTCGTCGACGAGATGACGCTCGGTTGCTTCGATTAATTGCACCGCTCGCCTCGCGGTATCGTCGGGTACTACACCGCTGATCAATTCCTTCGCAAGCGCGGCACTTCTCTTTTCGTTGTCGTTTCTCGTCGGTTCATAGATGACGTCGTGCAGCACGATTGCACATTCGACGGCAAGCGGATCGTTCAGTCGATCTCGAACCCCAGGGAGCAGCTTGAGCAACGCCTGGATATGACTCCAGTTGTGATATCTCCGCGCGGGATCGTCGTGCAGAGATCGAAGCCGTTCTATGAGAGCGGGTGGCAGTGTGGTCATTTTTGCGTTCGTCATGGTGTCGTGATCAAGACAGATATTTCTGGTCGCCTCTGACTGCCGGCGGCCCTGAATAACCTGCCCGTTGCAACGCGTCGCTAAAGCGTATCCTGCTTCTTTGTCGAAAGATCGGCGATCGCTCGTCACGTGCCATGTTTTTTCCGAAAGCACCTGCACCACCGATGGTGGATTATAAGGATCCGGTCATCTCTTTCCGGGTTAAGGGAACGCTTCTCGCCCAGGCCGAGTTCAAGCAACTCCAGCGGGTGTTGTGTATGACCTGCTTCGACCCGGAGACGGCGCCCGCCGAACCCACCGAATTCACCCTGCTGGATTTCGGCGACCGGTTCTGGCTTGTTACCGACGGGAGCGCGGATCGGTGGATCTTTCGCGACTGGGCGCGCGACCTCGGCGAACGGGGTGCAGTCTTCGAGGGTCATGCAGGCGCATTGCCGTTTTCATGGAGACGCCGCTTCCTGCTCTTCGCGCGCCATCTCTACTTTCCCAAGGCTTGTGTCGTCCTGGCTCAGCCGACGCCTTTTCTCGAACTCTCCGGGCCTTACGATCCTCGCGATAAGGGCTAGTGAAATGGGGGAAATTTCCAGGAAATACGAGCGAAATCGTGACAGTGCCGCGACGGGCTGCGGCTGGCCAACCGTAACCTGGCAAGGTGTCTCGACCTACGCATCTGGAAGTCCGCTTTCGGGAAATGTGATCCTCATGGAAGGTCGACTACGGTAGTTCGTTGGGAGACCGGGTGCGGCCATGAACGGTCGGTCGACATTAACTCTGGGATCATAGACAATCGCCCGACAAACCTGCGAATACCCTATGTGATCGTCCCGAAAGAAAAGCCCGATGAAATTCTCTATAACAAAATGATTGGGAGTGAGTGATGACATGGTTTGACAGAGTAGTTTCAAGAGAAACGGCGGGAACTGATCTGTTGCGTGTAGTCGTATGTGCAATTCTCTTCACCCACGGTGCCTACCGTATTTATCTGGGTGAAGTCTCCGGCTTTGGCGCCCTTTTGCAAGATTCAGGAGTGCCCGCAGGCTTGCTCGTCGCCTGGCTGGTATGTATTGCTGAAACCGTTGGTACGGTGCTACTAGCCTTGCGCATCCTGGTATTCCCAATTTCCCTCATTTTGTCGGCCATTTATTTCGTCGGCGTCGCGATGTTTAACTGGCAACGCGGTTTTTTTGTCGTCGGCGGACATGCGAATGGGGGATGGGAATATAACGCGTTGCTCATCACCTGTTTGTTGGTGACGACCTGGGCTAACTGGGGGAGGAAGTGGTTCTAACTACTGTAAGTGCCGACCCATATTTGATTCCACCGGTAGAGCCCGTAGCTTGCGCATGGGCCTGGGATTCACCGGGCCGCAAGCCTGCGAGCAGGGAATGACCATTCAAATAGCCGCCTATACCTTTGTGATCATGTTGATTACCCTCGCGGTCTTCATGATCATCTATGTGGTCGGCAGCACCGTGTTCGTATTTCTGGCTCGCCTGACGTTCCTTGGCCTTGATGGTATAGATCACTATCGACGGCTATACCTGCTGTTCCCACAACTGCGCGCGAGGAGAGAGGTCCGTGAGATTGCGATTCGGACTTGCCAGAAACACTCTCCCGACGAACGGGTATTGGGTACATCGATTTGTGCCAATGAACCAGATCGGTATGTCGTGATAGTGCGCCTTGGTCTACCTCCTAGCCCGATGGACCTTCGCGGTTTTAAGATCAATTGGCGGCCTCGCCTGCTGATTGTCGCAGTCCAGAAAGATACGTATGTCGATGAAGTAATCGTCGATAACGAGAGACAGAGATACCTCCCGAGATCCCGGTAGTACACGATAGTTTCGAGGTTCCATTGGGATTGGCACTGCCGATACTCGGTGTCATTACCGGTCTGCTGGGGCCACGTCCGATATCGGCGACGACAGCAGCGGTAGAGCGAGTCGTGCCAGACCGTTTCACAGGACGCCTGTAAAGCCCCGAAGACTTGCTCGCCCAGTCGGACTGCAACTCGTCACCGTCTCTCAGACCGTGTCCCCACGGCCCCGGGGCGCCCAACTCAAATGAAAATCCGCTCGACTCCAATGGCAACCGGCACCATCGCGGCGGCACCAGATTAACCTTGAACATCCCTCAAACACTGTATATATTAACTACTGTACATTTATACAGGTTTCGTGTCATGGAACATCTGCTTCGCGTCATCAATGAAAGCGATCGCCAGACCTTGGCCTGGCTGCGTACGCATGTGGGCGATGCGCGTGTGGCGGCCGCCGCGCGTCATCTCGCTAGCCGTTCTGACACCGGCAATACTGGCAATGCAAACGCACCACGCAAGCCTTATGTGTCGGCGGTTTGCCGTTATCTCGGGGTATGGCCACCGGCGCCCGACACGCCGCGCCTGGCTGACGACGATCACGCCACCGGCGACCGTTATCTCGCGCAGATCCGCGAGTTGCTCAAACGTCGCGGAGGAACAGATCTGCAGGCGGGCTGAAGCCGATGTGGACGGTCGCCCTCACCTGCTTCGCCCGTAGTTAAGATCAAGACACCAACCGCGTCTTGAACGCTTCAACCAGATAGTCCACAAACGAAGCAATTCTCGAAGAGATAGCCGTATTGCGGTAGTAGACGGCGTGAATCGGCTGCCGGACATCCTGAGTCTGACGGTTCAGAATCTGCACGAGCCGTCCCGATTCGCGATCCTGTCCGGTCATGAAGTCCGACAGACACGCGATGCCGACGCCCTCCAGTGCCATTTGCCTGAGCGTCTCACCGCTCGACGACCAGACCGTCGGCTCGATGCGATACGGTTCGCCGTCCGCGCCCAGCACGGGCCAGGTGTTCAGCGATTCCGGCTGGTTGAACCCGAGCAGCGCATGCTTGCCGAGATCCTCGACCTTGCGCGGCAAGCCGTGCGTTTCGATAAAACCAGGGCTCGCCAGTATGCGCAGCCGGCTATTACCGACAAGCCGGCTGTGCAGTGTCGAATCCTTCAACCGGCCAATCCGGATCGCCACATCGGTACGCCGTTCCAGCAGATCGATAATCCCTTCATTGCTGTTCAGCTCCAGCTCGACGTGCGGATAGCGCTCCCGGTAGCCGCGCACGAGCGGCACGATCGCGTGCAGCATGAACGGCGTCGCGGCGTCGATCCGCAACCGCCCGGACGGCTTGTCGCGCCGCGCCACCATCTGTTCTTCCGCACTCTCCACCTGTTCGATGATCGTGCGCGCGTTCTGCAGAAACGCCCGCCCTTCTTCGGTCAGCTCGAGCCGGCGCGTAGTCCGGCGCAGCAACGTCGTCTTCAGCTTCTCCTCGAGTCTCGCGAGCGTCCGGCTCGCCGCCGAGACCGTCTGGTCGAGCTGCTCCGCAGCTGCGGTGATCGAGCCCATGTCGACCACGGTCGCGAAGGTTTGCAGTTCATCGAGTGTGGTTTTCATTGTTGACTTTAAATCAAAACAATTTCGTCTATATACCAGTTTTTCCGCAAAAGTAAAACGATCACACTTGCTCCCGTTGAACTTTCATCTATGCATTCAGGAGCATGAAGCATGATCCCGACTACTTCTTCCCAACCCGCCGCGCGCGGTAACTCGACGCTCCCGCTGCTGGCGCTCGCTGTCGGCGCGTTCGGTATCGGTACGACCGAGTTCTCGCCGATGGGGCTGCTGCCCGCCATCGCCGGCAGTCTTCACGTATCGATTCCGAGCGCCGGCATGCTGATCAGCGCCTACGCGATCGGCGTCATGGTCGGCGCGCCGCTCATGACACTCGCGCTTGCGCGCTGGCCGAAACGCTCCGCACTGATCCTGCTGATGAGCATCTTCACGCTCGGCAATCTGCTGTCGGCGATGGCGCCCAATTACACGACGCTGCTGCTCGCACGGCTCGTCACCAGCCTGAATCACGGTGCGTTCTTCGGACTTGGCTCGGTTGTAGCGGCGAGTCTCGTGCCGCGCGAACGCCAGGCTAGCGCGATTGCGACCATGTTCATGGGGCTCACGATCGCGAATGTCGGTGGCGTGCCGGTCGCGACGTGGCTGGGCGACGTAATCGGTTGGCGCATGTCGTTTGCGGCGACAGCCGGGCTCGGTTTGATCGCGATGGCCGGTTTGCTGGCGGCATTGCCGAAGGGCGAAGCAGGCCGCCTGCCGAATCTGCGCAACGAACTCGCCGTCCTCACGCGTCCTGCGGTGCTGGCCGCACTGGCCACGACCGTGCTCGGCGCAGGCGCGATGTTCACGCTGTACACCTACATCTCGCCGACGTTGATGCATATCACCGGCGCATCGCCGCTCTTCATCACCGCGATGCTTGCGCTGATCGGTGTCGGTTTCTCGATCGGTAACGTACTGGGCGGCCGGCTTGCCGATCGCTCGCTCGATGGCAGCCTGATCGGCTTCCTCGCGCTGCTGATCGTGGTCATGCTTGCGTTCCCGCTGATGGCGGCAAGCCACACCGGCGCTGCGATTGGTCTACTCGTGTGGGGCGTTGCAACCTTCGCGGTCGTGCCGCCGCTGCAGATGCGCGTCATGCGTGCCGCGGCCGAAGCGCCTGGGCTTGCGTCATCGGTCAACGTGGGCGCGTTCAATCTCGGCAATGCGTTGGGTGCGGCGGCAGGCGGGGCAGCCATTTCGGCGGGCCTCGGCTACCCGGCGGTACCGGTCGTCGGTGCGTTGATCGCCGCCGCAGGTCTCGCACTCGTGTTGATTCAGATCATGCGGCAACGTCAACAGCGCACAGCACGCGGCCTGACTATCACGGCCAGCGAATGCTGATGCGAAGTCAAAAGTCATCCCTGTTTCAAGCGGTTTTTAGCAGGTGTCGAAACTGGCGGAATTCAGTTCACTGATTGCCGGTTTCGTCCGCTTCACTCCCTTCGAGGTTCAAAACATCATGAGCAACATCCCTTCCTTCGGTCTCGGTACGTTCCGTCTTCAAGGTCAGGTCGTCGTCGATTCGGTGCGCAACGGCCTGGAACTGGGCTACCGGTGCGTCGACACAGCGCAGATCTACGGCAACGAAGCTGAAGTCGGCCAGGGCATCGCCGAATCCGGCGTAGCGCGCGACGAACTGTTTCTCACCACCAAGATCTGGGTCGACAACTACGCGCGAGCCAAGTTGATTCCGAGTCTCAAGGACAGTCTCGCGAAGTTGCGCACCGACCATGTCGACCTGACCTTGATTCATTGGCCGGCGCCGGACAACGGCGTCGCGCTCGACGACTTCATGACCGCACTGGCCGAAGCCAAAGCAGCGGGCCTGACGCGCCAGATCGGCATCTCCAACTTCAATATCGAACTGACGCAGCGGGCTATCTCGGCTGTCGGCAAGAGCGAGATCGCTACGAACCAGATCGAGTTGAGTCCGTACCTGCAAAACCGCAAGCTGGTCGAGTTCCTGCAAGGCCAGGACATTCACGTCACGTCGTACATGACACTCGCGTACGGCAAGGTGCTCAAGGACCCGGTGATCGGCGCGATCGCGAACCGTCATCACGCGACGCCTGCTCAGGTGGCACTCGCCCGGGCACTGAAACTGGGCTATTCGGTGATTCCGTCGTCGACGAAGCGTGAAAACCTTTGCAGCAACCTGCTCGCGCAGTCGTTGCAACTGACGGACGAAGACATGGCGCAGATCGCTGCCCTGGAACGTAATGGCCGCGAAGTCAGCCCTGCGGGCCTCGCGCCGGTCTGGGATTGAGTACGGGAGAAACAATCATGCGAATCACTATTCCATCGCGCCTCGGTTTCGGCACTGCGCCGCTCGGCAACATGTATCGCGACATCCCTGAAGCCGAGGCACTGGCAACAGTCGATGCAGCCTGGAACAGCGGCATCCGCTATTTCGACGGTGCGCCGCTGTATGGCGCCGGGCTTGCCGAACTGCGGCTCGGAAAAGCACTGGCCGGTCGCCCAAGAGACGAATACGTGCTGGGCACCAAAGTCGGTCGACTGATCCTCGATGAACACGAATCGACTACGAGCCGCGATCTCGGCGAGAAAGGCGGCTTGTTCGAACACGGACTGCCGAACAAGATCGTCTACGACTACACGGCGGACGGCACGTTGCGCTCTATCGAAGACAGCCTGAAGCGGCTGCAAACCGATCGACTGGACTATGTGTGGATCCACGACCCAGCCGTCGATTTTCACGGCGAAAACTGGCGCGCCGTATTCGACGTGGCGATGTCGGGTGCGGCGAAAGCGCTATCCCGTCTGCGTGACGAAGGCGTTATCAAAGGTTGGGGGCTTGGTGTGAATCGTGTCGAGCCGTGCGAGCTCGCGCTCGAGCAGGCCGATCCGGATGGCTTTCTGATCGCCGGTCGCTATACGTTGCTCGATCACGAAGCCGCGCTGAACAAGCTGATGCCGGCGTGCGAAGCAAGAGGGCTTGGCATCGTCGTGGGCGGCCCGTACAACTCCGGGTTGCTCGCGGGAGGCACGCACTTCGAATATCAGCTGGCGTCGCAAACGATGATCGATCGTGTTGCGCGGATCAAGCAGGTTTGCGCTAAGTTTGGCGTCGATATCCGCGCGGTGGCTCTGCAATTTTCTCTCGCGCATCCGGCTGTTGCAGGTGTCATCCCCGGTGCAAGCCAGCCGTCGCGGATCGAAGAGAATCGTGCACTGATGGCGATGCCGATTCCGGATGCGCTGTGGGACGCGTTGAAATCGGAGCGCCTGATCGCAGCTCACGCGCCAACCCCTTCGCTTATTCGCTAGTAGCGTCGACCGGGGTTCGCCTCGGTCGACGAATCGCGCGCAACTTCCCGCTCTTTCCGCCACCGCAGAAGAACTGGTCACCACCGTCCGATTCAAGTCCCGACACATGGACCCCAGACGGCATCTCGAGACTTTCGATAATCTCTCCTGTGTGAGGATCGATTTGCCTTAGCTCGCTCGCGTCGTCCTCCCAGGTGGCATGCCACAACTGCCCATCAACCCAGGTCACACCGGTGACGAAACGATTCGACTCGATAGTGCGAAGAATCGCGCCCGTTTGCGGATCGATTTGATGGATCTTCCGGTCGCGATACTGTCCGACCCACAGCGTTCCCTCGGCCCACGCGAGCCCTGAATGGTTGCCACCGGCCGGTGCGGGAATCGTAGCGAGTACGTCGCCGGTCTGCGCATCGAGCTTCTGGATGGTGTCGCCGGCAATCTGGAAGAGGTGCTGGCCATCGAACGCGGACCCCGCATGCGCGGCGACGTCGATCGAACGCAGCATTTTTCCGCTCGCTGGGTCGAGCGCGTTCAGTTTGTCTCCGGATGCGAACCAGACATGCCGGCCGTCATACGTGACGCCATGCACGCTGTCGACACCCTCGAAGGGGCCATATTCGCGAAGGACTTCGGCGGTTGATCGGTTCATGCTGCCATCCTAATCGTTCGATAGTGACGCGGGGAGTAACAAGGGCGTCGCGAATCCGGGCATTGGCGGCATCAGCCAGCGACGCGATCGCCCGCGCCCCACCGGCTCTACCTTACCGTCTTCCGCAAGCGAATCGAGTGCACGCTGCAAGGTCCGCTGACTGACTCCCAGCGCAAGCGCGAGCGCCGAGCTCGACCATGATTCGCCGTCAGCAAGCAAGGCGAGCACCGCCGCGTGTCGTTCGTCGTCGTGTCGTGCCAGAACGGCAACCTCGCGCGCGCGATACGGTGTCAGCACAAATCCATGCCTGGTTGCAGTCACATCAGCCAGCGTTTGCAGCAGGGTACGCAGCCGGCCGATTTCAACGCGCAGACGCGCCCGATACGATTCGTCGGCGCGCGTTGCCCGAAATACCCGCGCCACCAGCGCATCTCTCGATACATCCGACGGCCACGCCTCACCGAGCGCACGTACGAGCTCAAACAATACGGGCCGCCTTGCTAGCGAAATGACCGTATGCGCGTCGCGCACGACGTGACGGCACGCGTCCACGACAAAGGTCTGCGACGACAGCAGCACTTCGACCTCGTCGAGCGACAGGAGCCGCTCGTCACCATGGGCAATCAGGCGAGCAGCCGGTGTGCCCAGAACCCGGGACGCGCTTTCGACTTCAGCGGCTAGTGCGGGAATACCTGCGCGAGACGCGGCGCGAGCAGCACGCACTAGTGCAGCTCGCGCTATCTTCGGTTGCAGACGGCGCAACGCGATGCCCGCGACAACCAGCTCATGCGCCACCCGCAGCGCAGGCGGAAACAACCCCGGATCGAGCGCGCCAAGCGCATGCTCGGCGGCGTCGAGGCGCCCCACCAGAAGCAGTCGCCGCACGTCGAGATACTGCGCATGCGCTGCGTTTACCCGGTCGCCGTGCGCTTCGAGCGTCGCTCGCGCGGCATCGAGCGTCTTCGCAGACCAACCCAGATCGCGTGAGGCAAGCGCGATTTCAACCTCGGCGACCACACATCGCGCGCGGGCCACGGCCTCTTCAGGACCGAAGGCGCGCGCGGCACGGCGCATCAACGCTTTCGCTCGAACCAGATCGCCGAGCTGCGCCATCGCGATGCCTCGAAGCGCGAGCGCCGGCGCATCGTCGCGCAAAGCAACCCAGTTCAGGGCGCCGAGCGGATCACCCGCCGCGAGTGCACGCGCAGCCGCCGTAACGAGCGCATCAGTGTTCATGCCAATCCCGCCACACTTGTCACTCCCACCGTTCGATAGCGGGTCTTAATCTATCACGACCCCCAACCCGTCAGTCGTATCGGTCACGAGACGAACGACGCAGAACATCGAAGGAGATAACGATGACGACACACCACACCGGAACGCGCGAAGCGTGGCTGGCCGCGCGGCTCGACCTGCTCGCAGCGGAGAAGGCGCTGACCCGGCACAGCGACGAGCTGGCGCAGCAACGCCAGGCGCTGCCGTGGGTTCGCGTCGACAAGGCGTACCGATTCGACACCAACGAAGGAAGTGCCTCGCTGGCGGATCTCTTCAAAGGGCGTTCGCAACTGCTCGTCTACCACTTCATGTTTGGCCCCGACTACAAGGCCGGATGTCCGTCGTGCTCGGCAATCGCGGACGGGTTTAACGGCTTCGCGCTCCATCTGGCGCATCACGATGTCACGCTTGCGGCCGTATCGCGTGCGCCGCTCGCAAAACTGCAGACATACAAACAGCGGATGGGGTGGACATTTCCCTGGGCATCCGCACCGGGAAACGCGGCGAGTCCGGATATCACTTCGAGCGTTGCGGCCGACTTCAACGCCGACTTCAGCGTATGGTTCACCGACGAACAGCAACGCAGCGGCACCGTCGACTACAACTACCGGCGCGAGCCGCCCCTAAAGTCGAGCGCGAGTCAGGACGATGAGAGCGCAGGCGCAGTGGCCACGTTCGCTGCCATGTGCGGCACCGATGTGCCCACCTACATCCGCGACCGCCCCGGTTTAAGTGCGTTCGTACTCGAGGATGGCATCGTCTACCACACCTACTCCACCTACTCGCGCGGACTGGACGGCCTCTGGGGCATGTTCCAATGGCTCGACCGCGCTCCGCGAGGGCGCAACGAGACCGGTGTCTGGTGGCATCGACACGACGAATACGACCGACGCTGAGGCAACGCGTGAGTCGAGTCGATGCAATCGGGACACGGAAAACCTGCCGATGCGGTGTTCCCGATGCCACTTTCTTTAGCGTCGCGGCGCTCGTCTTCACGTTCAGCGCGGCGCTGACGATCACCCGTTGTGCGTCGATGTCGGCACTGAGCGATGTGCCGATGCCAGGCGGCTGGATGCTGTCGATGATGTGGATACGGATGTGCGGTCAGACATGGCGAGAAGTCGCAACGACGGCCCTCGGCATGTGGATCGCGATGAGCGTCGCGATGATGCTGCCGTCCGTCACGCCGACGTTGTGGCGCTACCACCGCGAGCTTGCCTCCAGGACCTGCGTCACGCGCCCCGGCACGCTGACCATGCTGATGGGCGTGGGGTACTTCCTGGTATGGACGCTATACGGCATGGTCGTCTTACCGCCAGGCATCGCGCTGGCGGCACTCGAGATGCGCGTGCCGTTGCTGGCGCGCGCCGTTCCGTTCGTTTCCACTGTAGTTGTGCTGAGCGCCGGTGTGCTCCAGTTCACCGCATGGAAAGCCCGGCACCTTGCCTGCTGCCGACGAGCGCCGGCGGGTGAGCGCGCATTGTCACTCGTCAATGCCACCACGGCCTGGCGACAGGGCGTGCGCCTAGGCGTTCACTGCAGCTATAGCTGCGCCGGTCTGACCGCGATCCTTCTGGTCTCAGGCACCATGGACCTGCGCGCGATGGTTGCAGTAACAACGGCCATCACCGCCGAACGTCTGGCACCCGATGGCGAACGCGTCGCGCGTGCTATCGGAGTCGTTGTCATTGGAGCCGGGTTGTTTCTACTTGCGCGTGCCATTCGGACCGGGTGACCCCCACTCAATACACCCCAGCCACTCCCACCGGACGATGCTTGAACCGCCGGTGCACCCAGTAATACTGCTCTGGAAACCTGAGGATCTGCGTTTCCAGAAACTCGTTCATCCGACGTGCGTCGACGGTCTCGCTGCTGGAGGGGTAATCGCTGAGCGGTTTGAAAATAGTTAGCTTGTAGCCGCGAAAATCCGGCAGCACTTCGGTCACGAACGGCACGACCCGCGCACGGCCGAGTTTCGCGAGACGCGAAATCGATGTCAGCGTGCACGCCTCTACACCGAAGAACGGCACGAAGACCGAATTGTCGATACCCTGGTCCATGTCCGCGGCGAGCATGACGGGCTTGCCCGAACGTAGCAAACCAACAACCTTCCGCGCACTCGTCGCGCGCTCGATCATCTCCGCGCCAAACCTGCCGCGTTGGCGCCGCGCCAGATCGCACATCGGCGCATTCGACATACGCGTATAGAGCGATGCGACCGGCAGGTGTGTCGAATAGCGCATGCACCCCACTTCAATACCGACGAAGTGAAAACCCATGAAGATGGTTGGCGGTGCGTTCTTGTCGTCGAGGTCGATTTCGCTTTCGATCTGCACGATCTTGTCGATCGACTTCGCACTACCGAACCACTGTATGCCGCGTTCGAGATAGCTGCGCACCACATGCTGGAAATGCGCCCGGCCCAGTTGTTCGTGCTCAAGCGCGCTCTTCGCCGGAAAACACAGGCGCAGATTTACCAGCACGATGTGTTTGCGGCGACTGGGAAGCCTGTACAACGTCGTACCCAGTGCGCTTCCAAAGCGTGCGACAAACGAATAAGGCAATACGGAGAGCACGCGCAACAGCGCGACGATGAGAAACAGACCGAATTTGTCCAAAGGGCATCCTGCTTGTAAAGGGCCGAACAACATCAGGGCGAAGCAGGCTACGCGATGCCCGATCGGCCGATACTCCCGCAGGAACATTGCCGCTCGAAAAATCAGGTGTGAAGACTATCGCATCGAGGTACGCGTCGGGTTACGGGTGTCTTGTTGACGTTACGGAATCCTACCTGGCGTAACGCGCGGTAAGAATCTACGTAATACGGCGTCGCGCGCGCGATCTGCAGTCTATCTGTGCAACACATCCTTACGATGTCCGCGAAGGATACTCCTGATGGACCGGGCAAAACCAGAAAGGTCGGGCCGGGGGATACCCGGACGGGCATCGGGGGGATGCTTTCGGCGCGCCGCATTTCCCTGCACACTGGGCGCAAACCGTTATACGGCGGCCTTCGACGCGAACGTCGCGAGGTCGGGGGACACCTCGCACTCTCAGCGACACATTCAGCAGAAATCCTGAATTTTTTCCGGTCTTGCCTCGAAAACGCGCCAATGCGAAGCTTTGAACGGTCCACATCTCCGCTTTTTCACTTCTTTCTATGGAGCACAACATGATATCGAGCCGCGACGAAGTCACCCGGATGATCGTTTCCGCGAAAGTAGCCAGGGGGCTGAAATGGAGCGACGTCGCCGAGCGGATCGGCCAGAGCAAGGAGTGGACGACGGCCGCGTGTCTCGGCCAGATGACCTTTACCCGCAGCCAGGCCGAAACCGCCGGCGACATCTTCGGCCTGTCGGACGAAGCCATCGCGTGGTTGCAGATCGTGCCGTACAAGGGTTCGTTGCGGGAGGCCGTGCCAACCGATCCGCTGATCTATCGCTGGTACGAGATCGTCAACGTCTACGGCACGACCATCAAGGAACTGATTCACGAGGAATTCGGCGACGGCATCATGAGCGCGATCGATTTCTCGATGGGCATTCAACGCGAAGCCGATCCCAAAGGCGATCGCGTCAAGGTGGTGCTGTCCGGCAAATTCCTGCCGTACAAGACCTACTGATCAGCCGCCGTACACGTCGAAGTCGAAATACCTGTCCGCGATGCGCTTGTACGTTCCGTCCTTGATCATCGCGGCAATCGCTGCATCGAGTTTCTCCTTCAGGTCGGTATCTTCCTTGCGCAGGCCGATACCGGTGCCCGGACCGAAAATCGCGCTGTCATCGAGCACCGGTCCGGCAAACGCATAAGGCGCACCACGCGACGTATTGAGAAAACCGCGCTCGGCCTGTACCGCGTTCTGCAACGACGCATCGAGCCGCCCCGCCAGCAAGTCCACATACACCTGGTCCTGGTCCGCATACGACACGACGTTGACGCCATGCGCGCCCCAGTGTGTCTTCGCGTAAGTCTCCTGCATCGAGCCCTGCTCGACACCGACCGATTTACCCGCGAGCGACGCGGCACTCGGTTCGATGTTCGAACCTTTCTTCGCGACGAGACGCGTGGGCACATGGAAGATCTTCGATGAGAACGCGATCTGCTTGACGCGTGCGGGCGTCATCGAGAGGGTAGACAGCACGCCGTCGAACTTGCGTGCCTTCAGGCCCGGAATCATGCCGTCGAAGGCATTCTCGACCCACACGCATTTCGCGTTCAGACGCCGGCACAGTTCGTTGCCGACATCGATGTCGAAACCGACCAGCTTGCCGTCGGCGGCCTTCGATTCGAACGGCGGGTAACTGGCATCGACGCCGAAACGTATCGTCGACCAGTCTTTCGCATACGCGCCGCTCGAAACGACCAGCAGCACACCCAGCAATACCATCCCTATTCTTTTCATCTAATGCTCGCAAATGTTCAGTGACAGACTATTGAAACACCGTGTGCGACGATGCCGACGCATTATCGGCGATGCGCGCGCGGCGCCAATAAACCTTCTGCGTGAAGTTCCTGCTCCCCGCTGCGCAGCGTAAGCAACGTGAGCAACATGAGCAACGTGAGCGGCGCAACTCGCAGTTGACCATTTTTCGCCCCAGTGGTCTGATGGCAAGCGCCGAGCGTCACCGTCGGCCTGGACAACACAACGACGCTAACAAAATGCCCACAACCCCAACCATTCCCATGCGCCATCGCGCGCATGCGCTGCTGCTGGCCGCTCTGCTGATCGTCGCACCAGCATGCTTCGCGGGCCCGGCCGAGCTCGATCCGCCCGCCACCGATCTGCACGAAGCCATCGTCCAGGTGCCGATGACAGAGCACGGCCTCTTCGGCGACACGCAGCGCGAACTGGTCGCCACGACCTACATGCCCGACGGCCCCGGCCCGTTTCCGCTGATCGTGCTGAGCCACGGCAATCCGCCCAACGCGCTCGATCGCGTGAAGGTCGGTCGCTATCGCAAACTCGCGCAGATTCGCGCTTTCGTCGGGCTCAGTTTCGCCGTCATCGTGCCGATCCGGCGCGGCTACGGCGCGACGGGCGGATCGTTTGCCGAAGACACGGGGCTCTCGTGCGACAACGCTGATTTCGACACTGCAGCTAAGGAAGCGGCGCAAGACCTGCTGGCGACCATCGCTTACGCCGACACGCTGCCGCAGGTCGATCGCAATCACATCGTGCTGGTGGGACAGTCGGCGGGCGGATTCGCTTCGCTTGCCGCCGCAAGCGAAGCCCCGAAAGGACTCGTGGCCGTGGTCAATTTTTCGGGTGGACGCGGCGGCCGGCCATCCACGCATCCAGGCGCTCCGTGTGCGCCGGAGCGGATGGCCGAGACGATGGGACACTTCGGCTCCACCATTCAGGTACCGGTGCTGTGGCACTACGTCAAAAACGATCAGTACTTCGCGCCCGACGTTGTGAAGACCTGGTTCAGCGCGTTCCAGGCGGCCGGCGGCAAAGGCGAACTCGTGTTCGAAGCGCCGTTCGGTCGCGACGGCCACGGTATGTTCGCAGTCGATCGCGCGTTACCGATCTGGTGGCCGCATTTCGAGCAGTTCATCGCGACGGTCGTGCCGTTGAGCCGTACCGCGGCGTCCGCCTCCTCTCCGTGATACGAGCGGTCCTGGATTGCCACCTCGCATCAGATCAAATTGGCTCCCCCGAACAGAAACCACCCCGCATGAACGACTTAGATTTCGACTGCACGATGTGCGGCAAATGCTGTCACGGGCTGCGGCTCGCGCTGACCGTCGACGAAGCCCGCGCCTGGCTGCGACGCGGCGGCCGCGTCGAACTGATGTGCGAAGCGATACCGTGGCCCGTCGAACCCGCGGCGGAAAATCGCGAGGCGCAGTACCGCCACGCCCGCTCGTTTGCCGCCGCGAGCGGCACACTGCCGGTGCGGATCGCGGTGTTGCTGGTCGCTACGTTCGAAGGGGCCTGCCCGAACCTCGGCGCCGACATGCGCTGCAGCATCTATCACGAGCGACCGCTCGTGTGCCGCATCTATCCCGCTGAAATCAATCCGTTCGTCGTACTCGCGCCCGCCAGCAAAGGGTGTCCTCCCGACGCATGGCAAGGTACGCCGATGATCCGGCATGGACAGCTTATCGACAGCGAGGTCCAGGCATCGATCGATCAGGCTCGCGCCGCCAGCGCCCGCGATGTGCCCGCCAAGGCGCAACTGTGCGCGACGCTCGGCCTCGCGCATGCAGCGCTTGCGAACGAAGGCTTCGTCACGTACGCACCCGAATCTCACGTGCTGCTTGCCGCACTCGATGCCCTCTCCGACGCAACGCCCGGCAGTCGCGATGCACGCGCCACACCGTGGAATTTCGTATCGAACCGCCACGAAACTGTCGAAACGCTGACATCGATCGGTGCGCTGGCGGCAGCGCCGGCCGCCACGCATGCCTACGGATACCTCGGTTTCTTCGCGGCAACGCCCGCGGGTTAGCCCCGACCACGCCGCCCGCCCATCGGCACGCTCACGAATTGCACCCACCCGCACGCTTCGGCTAGGATCACAATCGGGGTAGCAGGGGGCAGCACCGCATGGATGACAACGGTCCAGGCGAGACGATCGAGGGGACATGTCCGTACTCAAACCGGTTTTCCCATTGAACCAGCGCCTGCGCAAGAGAACGCTCGCGTGGGAGGCCGCGCTTGCGCGGGCGGTCGGCAATCATCCGTTTGTCGCGGGCATCACCGGTACGGCCGTCGCCGCGGCGATGGCCGGTCTGACCTTTGTGTCACTGTACGCGGGACGTGCCGATGCGTTGACGCATGCGCATGAAACGTCGCAAAGTCTCGTTTCGATTATCGGCAGCGACCTCGAAAGAAACATCGAAATCTACAATCTCTCGCTGCGCGCGATGGTCGACGGTGCGCAGCGCCCGTTGACCTGGCAGCTCTCGCCGGGCCTGCGGCAATCGGTTCTGTTCGATCGCGCAACGGATGCCGAGTACCTCGGCGGTGCCTACATTCTCGGCACCGACGGCAAGGTCAGGGCCGAGCAAAGCGGTGAGATCAACCCTTTGATCGGACTCGGCGATCGCGATTACTTCCTGGCCCATCAGCGCAATCCATCGGTTGGCTTATTCATTTCGCATCCGTTTCGTTCGCGGCTGCGCGATCACAAGCTGTCGATCGGCCTGACGCGACGCATCGACACGCCCGACGGCCAGTTCGCCGGCGTCGCGCTGCTCGCTATCCGCATCGAGTACTTCCAGCATCTGCTCGACAAGATCAATACAGGCCCGTCGGGTTCGGTGTTCATTTCGCTCGACGACGGCACGCTGCTCGCCCGCAAGCCGCTCACGACCAGCGAAATCGGGACCAGTGTGGTGCGCTCGCCGGTGTTCGCGTACATCGCGGGGCACTCGTCGGGGACGTTTGTGACGGTCTCCGCGCTCGACGGTGTGACGCGTATGTACACCTATGCACGCGTACCCGGCACCCCGCTGCTCGCTGTCGTTGCGCCGGCCGTCGACGACGTACTCGCGAGCTGGCGCAAGCGCAGCGTGATCGCCGCAGTACTGACGTTCGCGCTGGGCGTGGTCGTCATCGCCGTGTCGTGGTTGCTCGCGTTCGCGGTGCGCGACAAGATACTTGCCGAAACCGAATTGCTACGGCTCGCCGCCACCGATCCACTCACGGGTCTCGCGAACCGTCGCACGCTCGACCAGCGGCTCGACGACGCGTGGCTGCATTCGCGCCGCAACGGCGAGCCGCTGTCGGCGCTCTTCATCGATATCGATTACTTCAAGCGGTTCAACGATGCACACGGCCACGCGGCCGGCGACGAGGTCATCGCGGCCGTTGCGGATTGCGTCGCGTCCACCGTACGCCGTTCGATCGATGTAGTGGCACGCTATGGCGGCGAGGAATTCGCCGTGATACTGCCCGGCACGCCGGCCGCGGGCGCGACCAAACTGGCCGAGAAAATCCGCCGGAAAGTGGAGTCGTTGCGTTTCACGTATGCAGCCGAAACACAGGAAGCGGTGACAGTCAGCATCGGCAGCGCGAGCTGCGTGCCGTCGAACGGCGGCACGGCACTCGAATTGCTCGCCGCTGCCGACGAACAGCTCTATGCAGCGAAGGCCGCGGGACGCAACCAGGTGATGTCGTTCATTCGTCCGGAAAACGAAACGACGCACGGGGCGTCGTCCTGAAACGCGGCTTGATGGCTGCTTTATCTGTTTTTCGAAGGCATATTACGTGCCTTGTCAGAACGGCCCACGGCTTTTCAGCTGTGCGTACTGCGCCTTCAGCACATTGATACGCGAGCGGTACATCGTCGTCAGGCACGACCGCGACGCCCCGCAGCGGGACCGGTTTTGCAACCAGTCATGCTGCGCTTCCTGCATGTCGCCGCGGGTCCCCATCGCGACGAGCCCGGTAAGCATCTCGTAGCGAACCGCCATTTCTACATCCATTTCGCTCAACTGACGGGATGCGCATATCGCGCGCTCATCGGGCTGCTGTGCCTTCGTGCAATCGAAGCTTGCGGCCTGCGCGATGCCGGCTGACGCCGCGAAACAGGCGAAACACGCGATATAGACGGCACGACGGTATCGACGAAATGAACGCATAAGACCTCGCTATTAGAAAACGGAGGAAAGCTGCCACACGGATTTAACCTGCACTCCGCACTTGGAACGCGCATTGCTACGGAATAGCCAGCCTTAGGACAATCATGACAACGATACTGCTGGTCGAAGACGATCTCAATCTGCTGCGCGCACTGGAAACACTGTTGAAAGGGCACGGATACCGTGTTCGGACCGCGGCGGACGGCCTACTCGCCATCCGCTCGGCGCGAGCCGAGCGTCCCGATATCGTTGTTTCGGACTGGATGATGCCGGGCATGGACGGCATTGCGCTCATCGACGCACTCAAATCCGTGCCGCAACTTGCCGATGTACCCGTCGTGCTGACGTCGGCGGTAGGACCGCCGCCGGCGATTCCGATCAGCGGGTTTCTGCGCAAACCCTTTCCCGCTGCGACGCTGCTTGACTTGCTGCGCCGTATCGTCAAGTCGTAGCGCGTCAGGCCTCGATGACGATGTCCGTGTACCTGGCAAGGATGTCGTCGTCGGTTAGCAGCCGAAGCGGCTCAGTAATGGCCTGCGCAACGAGCAGCCGATCGAACGGATCACGGTGGATATCTGGCAGGTCGCGAACTGCCGCCGCATGCACCGCGGTTACCGGCAGTTCGCGAAAACCCGCGTCTTCCATTCGGGCGACGAGTTCGTTCACGTCGACATTGAGCTTCCCGAGTCCTGACTTGATGGAAATTTCCCAAATACTTGCGGCGCTGACAAATACGACGTCAGCACTCAACATAGTGGCCTCGGCCCGTTTCGGAAGCTTTTTGTCGCCGCCCATTGCCCACAGAAAAATGTGCGTATCGATCAGCAGACGCATTACCGACCCTCGAACGTTGCCAGCACATCTTCAGCCAACGGTGCATTGAAGTCGTCGGCGATCTTGATCTTTCCCTTCATCAGACCCAAGCGGAGCTTGGGTTTCTGATCCACAGAAACAAGGCGCACCAACGGAGTTCCAGCCTTCGCAATAACAACTTCTTCGCCGCTGACAACCGCCTCGATGAGACGCGATAGTTGCGACTTGGCTTCGTGAATATTTACAGTCTGCATGGCGTTCTCCACATTGAACGGCTTAGTCTAGCTTAGCTAACATCGAGGTGCAACAATATCAACGCTTTCATCAGCTTTCTTGCCATCCAGCTGGAGCACTACTCGACACCGTCAATCGCCGCTATCGCTTCGCGCACGCCCCGATTAGAGGTGTCGAGGTCACGGCGCGCTCTCACGGCACAAGCGGCGCCACCGACGAACTATCCAGCATCCGTGCCGCCAGCCAGACTTCCTGTCGCAACCAGTCGCGAAACAGCGTGAGTTGCGGTAAATCGCCCTGCTCTGGGCGCGTGACGAACCAGTACGACTGATGGCCGTCCACGTGCACGTTCAGCACGGGCACGAGCTGGCCGCTCGCCAGTTCGCGCGCGATCATGTGGCGGTCCGCGATCGTGATGCCCAAGCCGTCGATGGCCGCGCGAATCGCCAGATCGAGCAGATCGAATTCGTAGCCGCCCGTCGTATCGACGCCCGCGATTCCCGCGGCGTTCAGCCAGTGCTGCCAGGTCTGGTAACGCTGGTCGTCGCTGGCAAGAACGTGCAGCAGCGTGAACTGGTTCAGATCGATCGGCTGTTGCGCGGGCTGCCGTGCCAGCAGCGCGGGCGCACACACTGCCACGTGCCGCTCGTTCATCAGCAACTGCTGGTCCAGCCCTTCCCATTCGCCGTTGCCGAAGCGGATCGCGCAATCGAGCACGGCCGATTCCGCGAGGTTGTCCTCGACGCGCGTCGACAGGCTCAGTTCCAGCTCGGGATGCTCGTCGCGCAGACGGCCGAGCCGCGGCATCAGCCAGCGGCTCGCGAAAGTGGGCGGCGCATTGATACGCAGGCGATTGAGGTGCGTCTTCTCCTGAATGCTGCGCACCGTCAGCTCGATCTTGTCGAACGATTGCTGCAACGCCTGCAACAGCACCCGGCCCGCTGCCGTCAGTTCGAGCCGGTGATGATGCCGCTGCAGCAGCGCTTCGCCGAGCTGATCCTCCAGTTGCCGCACCTGCCGGCTGACTGCGCTCTGCGTGACGTTGAGCTGTTCGGCGGCACGCGTGAAGCTGCCGGTGTGTCCGGCCACCTCGAAGGCTTTGAGCGCGTTCAGCGCGGGCATCTTTCGTTTCAAGGGCGTCTCTGCAAGCAGGCAGCAAGGGGGATTGCGGGGTTGCGGGTTCCCGGGAGCGTCGGCCGGCCCCATTTTACGCGCGCCGGACTTCGGCTTGCGCGGCTCGCCCTGGGGCAAATCCGGAGGTGTGCGGGCAACCGCGCCCGCCAAGCGTCAGCAACCTTACGCCCATATAAGGGGCATACCCGACACCGATTTGTCATCTTCACGACACACGCCCCCACCAGGATCGTAGGTCTCCACGCCCCCATTCACCCCTCACGAGACACAGGCCATGCCGGAACTTTCGTATCCGCAGTCGAACGCCCCTGCCGGCCGTCGCAACATCGGCCTTTTTATCTTTCTGCTCGCCATCGCCGCCGGCGCCGCTTACTGCGCGACGCATCTGCTCGACGACCTCGCGCCGGTGCGCCAGTCGTCGCTGCTGCCGTACCTGCTGCTCGGCTTCGCACTCGTGATCGCGCTCGGTTTCGAGTTCGTCAACGGCTTTCATGACACCGCGAACGCTGTCGCCACGGTCATCTATACGCATTCATTGACGCCGAACCTCGCAGTCGTCTGGTCCGGTGCGTGGAATTTTCTCGGCGTGCTGACCTCGACCGGTGCGGTCGCGTTCGGCATCCTGCAGTTGCTGCCCGTCGAACTGATCCTGCAGGTCGGCAACGGCGCCGGCTTCTCGATGGTGTTCGCGCTGCTGATCGCTGCGATCATCTGGAATCTCGGCACCTGGTACTTCGGTTTGCCGTCGTCGAGCTCGCACACGTTAATCGGCTCGATCATCGGCGTCGGGCTGATGAACTCGATGCTGCACGGCGCATCGGGCACGAGCGGCGTCGACTGGAACCAGGCGCTTGGCGTCGGCAAGTCGCTGGTGTTCTCGCCGATCGTCGGCTTCCTGCTCGCCGCACTGCTGTTGCTCATTCTCAAGGCGCTCGTGCGCGTGCCGGCGCTCTACGCCGAGCCGACCGGCAACGAGCCGCCGCCGTTCTGGATTCGCGCGCTGCTGATCCTCACCTGCACGGGCGTGTCGTTCGCGCATGGTTCGAACGACGGCCAGAAGGGTATGGGCCTCATCATGCTGATCCTGATCGGCACCGTGCCGACCGCGTATGCACTGAACAAGGCCGTCACCCCCGCCGAATCGCAGACGTTCGTCGCCGTCGCTGAACAGGCTTCGACATCGTTTAGCCGATATACGAATGGCGCGCCGCCTTCGACCAACCCGCGACGCGATGTCGAAGACTACGTGCGCACACGTCAACTGACGCCGGCCACGGTGCCCGCGCTGCAGCAGTTGACCGCACAGATCGGTAAGCAGGTCGGAGAGTCGGGTTCGATGGCGAACGTTCCGCAGGATATCGTCGATAACGTGCGCAACAACATGTACGTCGCGTCCGAAGCGATCCGCCTCATCGACAAGGCGAAACAGCCGGTGTTCGCGCCCAACGACGCGAAAGCCATCGACAACTTCAAGAAGCAAACCGATCACGCGACGAAGTTCATTCCGACATGGGTCAAGGTGGCGGTTGCGATCGCGCTGGGTCTGGGCACGATGGTCGGCTGGAAGCGCATCGTCGTGACGGTCGGCGAGAAGATCGGCAAGCAGCATCTGACCTACGGCCAGGGTGCATCGGCCGAACTCGTCGCGATGGTGACCATCGGTGCCGCGGACATGTACGGCCTGCCGGTATCGACGACACACGTGCTGTCGTCCGGGGTAGCGGGCGCGATGGCGGCGAACGGCTCGGGGCTTCAATGGAACACCGTGCGTAGCCTCGTGCTCGCGTGGGTGCTCACGTTGCCGGCGTCGATTGCGTTGTCGGCGATGCTCTACTGGTTGTTCCGCCAGGTGTTCTGAACGCATGACGCGGTAGCCGGTGCATACGCTTCGGCTACCGCAGATGAAGGATGAAAGATTAAAGGTGCTTCAGCGATTGGGCAGCGCGGTTCGCCGCGCTGCTTTTTTTTGTGCGGTCCACCGGCGAGCGCCAGTGGACTGATACGCGTGACGCGTACTCAGTAGATCTCGGGCACGATGAGCTCCGCCGGCACCGGCTGGCGGATGTACTCGGCATGGTGCACACGCTCGGGCAGCGAGACGCTCGGATGATCGATCTCGTGATACGGCACCTGGCTCAGCAGATGGTGGATGCAGTTGAGCCGCGCACGCTTCTTGTCAACGGCCTGCACGACCCACCACGGCGCCTCGGGAATGTGCGAACGCTGCAACATCACTTCTTTCGCGTGCGTGTACGCTTCCCAACGGCGCCGGCTTTCCAGATCCATCGGGCTCAGCTTCCATTGCTTCAACGGGTCTTGAATACGCGCCTGGAAGCGGATTTCCTGCTCTTCGTCGGTGATCGAAAACCAGTACTTCAGGATCTGCACACCGCTGCGCACCAGCATCTTTTCGAACTCGGGCACCGAGCGGAAGAATTCTTCGTATTCGTCGTCGCTGCAAAAACCCATTACGCGTTCGACGCCCGCGCGATTGTACCAGCTACGATCGAACAGCACCATTTCGCCGCCTGCCGGCAGATGCGTCGCGTAACGCTGGAAATACCATTGCGTGCGCTCGCGATTGCTCGGTGCCGGCAGTGCGACGACGCGGCACACGCGTGGATTGAGCCGCTGCGTGATGCGCTTGATCGCACCGCCCTTGCCCGCCGCATCGCGCCCTTCGAAGATCACGACCATCCGGTGACCGGTCTTGACGATCCAGTCCTGCAGCTTCACGAGTTCGCCTTGCAGGCGGAACAGTTCGCGGAAGTACATCTTGCGCGCGTCGCGGGCTTCGGGCGTCATGCCCGCCGCGCCGTCGAGCAGGCGGTCGTCGACTTCCATTTCGAGTTCCTCGTCGTACGCGTCGACCAGGTCTTCCTCGAAGCGACGTTGCCGCTCCGCCAGCAGTGCTTCGGGTCTCTGATCCTGCTCGTTCATCGCGATTCTCCTTGCGGCGGAAATAAGAGGGTAAGCAGTACGCCCGTGCAACGCGGCGTCAACCGGCGATTATCGGCTGAAGCGATGTCAGCCGTATTACTTTGCTGGATGGCTCGGTGAGCGATCGTTGAGAAGCGGAACGGCTCGTGACGCGGCGAATACCGCTATTTTGCGCTTTCCGTGGCCTTCTTTACACGCCGGATATACGCGTAATGACAGAATCGCCGGATCGATCAGCGAGGCTTCACCATGTCCAGCCTGAATATTCGCCGCGGTACAGGGGCACCACGCGTTGCCGGTATGACCGGCCGGCAGAGCCGCCGGCGTTATCGGTTTGCGCTTACCGGGGCAGCAACCGTTGCGGCGGCGATGGCGATCGCTGTGGGACAACCGGCGGTTGGAATCGCGATCTATGGGGCACTTACGCTCTCGTTCGTGTTTTTCTCTTGAGCAGCCGACGGATAGTGGCTAGTGAAGCATCGTCACCGGTGTAGTCGTGTGTCTCCACAGGTTGGCGAGCACGATCAGTCTGCGGAAAAAACCGAAGTGGCTGGCATCGATCACCACGACGTCCGATTGAGTCGTGGCCGCGTAGGCGGCAATCGCCTTCGTGCCGCGCCCGAACACCCGCTTCCATTTATAGGGAACACCTGCATCTTCGAGAATCGAACGTGCCTCGATCAGCGGAGCGAGCATGGCGTGTTTCTCTTTTCGAAGCAGTGAGCTGCGTGAATGAAACGCTGCCGTGCGTCCCTGATCGATCGGCTCCAGCACCTCGAGCAATTCGACTTCGGACACGCAGTGCTCAAGGAACATGAACGCCGCATAACGCGCAGCCTGTACCGCACCACCGTGATCCACCACCGGGATCAGCATCTTTAACATCGAGTGCTCCGATTCGCTTGAAGAAGCGGGGACGACCTTTTCATTGCAGCATGCGTTGGGTCAAGGTGCTGAAAAACGTGCGGGGAAACGTATAAAGATTTCGTTAACGGTGCTTTTAAGCGCCAACCACCGCAGGGTTCAGTTCGATATGCAGGATGACGAGCCAGCGCTTCGGACAATCCACTGCAATTTCCAGCGCATTGCCGGTGTCGCCTGGCGTTTTGATGAAGCCTTTCTCACGCGCGAAAGCAAACGCGCGGCGCGCATCGGCCTGGAGCCACATCGTCACGAGACCACAGGTGACGCAGCTAAACACCATGATTGTCTGATGCGTGAGGTTGGCGTCCACCTGTTGCGCAACATACGTAAAGGCAGTGGTCAGGATCTGGTTGGCCACGAAGGCGACCACCATGACCTTGGCAAATCCTCTGAAGATCGAGGCGGTTCTGGAGTGGGCCATCGGTGTAACGGGTCCTTCTGAAGCGTGGGAAATGGTTCTTTAGCGATGCGCCGGATCACGCGACGCGAGCGAGCACGTGATGCGGGAGTTCGAGACGATGCGACCACGCAGCGAGCGTGCGCGCAGCCACCGGCGGCTTATGCAGGATCGCGCTGTCGTAGCGCTTGCCATCGAATCTCATGAAGTCGCCGATCCGGAAACCTTGCCGGCGATAGAACGCGATCAGATGCGCGGCGGGCTGCGGCGTATCGAGTGCCAGCTCCGCGTAGCCGCGCGTAGCAGCCCAATGTTCGGCAAACGCCAGCATGAATGCGCCAATACCACGCGACTGCCACTCGGGTTCGACGCCGATCTGCCGCACGCTGGCTACATCGTTCTGACGATAAAACTCGCAAGGCGAATCGCGATCGGGCGCGTAGAGCGTCATCGTGCCGACGATACGTCCATCACATACGGCGACATGACAATCGCCGCTCAGCGCACGCGCCTGTGTGACAGAAGCCGGTTGATCGACACACGTGCAGTTGAGTCCCATCGCACCGAGTCGCGCGAACGCACGATGCAGCATCGCGGTCAGTTCGTCGAACGAATCTCGCGTCGGGTCGAAGCGCCGCAGCTCGATATTGCCCATGCCGCGATGGACATAAGTGATCGGTACAGGGCGCTTCATCGCTACACGTTGCTGCAACATGACAACCTCGTTTTCGCATCACGTTGCACGAAGTGTAGGTTTGGCCTGTTGCGGCGCGCAAGAAAAAATCCCGTAAAGAATTGCGTGGGCGAGCGCGCCGGTCGCCTTGCTGCGACGGAGGTTTACGCGTTTTTTATGGCTTATCGTGCGAACTTGACACCGAGTAGATACGCAATGCCTAGGTCAGCATCGGCGTCATGTCCGGATCGCCTTTTTTCATCGCCCGTCGATACGCGTCGCGGGCACCAATACGCTGAAGGTACGCGAGGATATTCGGGTAAGGCGAGAGATCGAAAGGCATAAAAATCCGCATCGTCGTGAACGAGAATACCGTCAAAATATCCGCTGCGGTGAATGCATTTCCTGCCAGATAGTCGGTTTCGCCCAAGCGGGTTTCGACAAGATTCAATACGAGGTCGAGCCGCGCGCTCGACCACTTCAAGGTCGGATTGTCGGCAGGCAGATCGACACGGCCCAGAAGCATGCTGCGTCCAAGATTGGGTTGAAGCGAGCCGTTTGCAAAGTGAAACCAGAACAGATAGTCGGGGAACGTGGCGTCGGTGGCAGCCGGCACGAGGCCGCCGTTGCCGTGCTTCGCGATGATGTACTCCATGATCGCGGTGGATTCGGCCAGCACAATGTCGCCGTCCGAAATGATCGGCGCCGTACCCAGCGGATGCAACGCCTTGTACTCGGGCGGCCCAAGCCGGGTAACGGGGTCGCGATTGTAGATCTTCAATTCGTAGGGAATCGCGAGTTCTTCGCACAACCACACGATGCGCTCGGACTGCGATTTACCGAGGTGATGGACGGTCAGCATGCTGGTTTCTCGATGGTTGATAAAGACTGCGCGAATAGACGGACCACGTTGCGTGGCCCGTCCATCACTGCACTATTGCTTCGGTTGAAATCCCGCCTCACCCATCTGCCACAGCGCAAACGACCATTCGTCGGCGAGCTGGTTGGCACGCTGCGACACGCTCGAGCCAATACCGTGGCCCGCATCGTAGTCGATGCGCAACAGCACGGGCCGACCGCTGCTCGTCGCAGCCTGGGTTCGTGCAGCCATCTTCAGCATATGCCACGGCGCGACGCGCGGATCGTTCGCGCCGGTCGTGAACATGACAGCAGGGTAAGGCGTGCCGTCATGAATATGCGCATAGGCACTCATCGCATAGAGGCCGTGAAAGCCCGCCTCGTTCGAACTCGAACCCATCTCGGGTACATTGGGCGGCCCGTTCGGTTCGGTCTCGAAGCGCAAGGCATCGGACAGGCCAACGTCGTCGAGAATCACGCGGAACAGACCCGGGTTGATCTCCATGGCACCGCCCATGACGATACCGCCCGCGCTTGCCGAGTTTGCAGCGAGGTATTTCGACTGCGTGTAGCGCTCGTCGATCATGTGCTGCGCGGTCGCGATGAAGTCCATCATCGTGTTGATCTTCGTGAGCTTCTGCCCCGCGCGATGCCAGGCGTCGCCGTATTCGCCGCCGCCGCGCATGTGCGCCACAGCGATGATGCCGCCACGGTCGATCCAGCCCTGCCACGCCGGGCGATACGACGGGTCCATCGATATGCCGTAACTGCCGTAGCCATAGACGATCGTCGGATTCGTTCCGTCGCGCGTCACACCTTTCTTCGCGATGATCGATACGGGGATGCGGGTACCGTCGTAGCTGGTGGCAAACTCGTCGTGTGCTTCGATATCGTCGGATTCGGTCTTCGAGGGCGGGACCAGTCCGGTATCGGTTGCCGCGCTGGCACCTGGCGCGTAGCTCAGTTCGCGCGGCGCCTTGACCCAGCCCTGCAGGCTGAACAGCAGGCCTGGCGAACGCGGATCGGTGGCGAGATCGCTCACCGTACCGGCAAACGGCAGGCCGATAGGCTGGTTGTCCTTGCCGTCGTACGACACGTGCCGCAACTCGAAGGTCGCACCGGCGCGCTCGCCGAGATACATCCCGTCGCTGGCAACTTCGAACGCATCGAGCACGTTTTCGCTTTCGGGCACGACCACGTTCGCATGCGCGATGTCGGGATGGGCGAGCGGCGTCGAGAGGATCTGGAAGCGCGGTGCGCCTTTGTCCGACAGGACATACAGACGATCGCCGCGCAGACGCACGTCGGTTACACCATCTTCGGGTGTGGCAATTTTCTTCCACGGCGTCTGTGCGCCGTGAATCTGATCGAGGCGCGCGACGTAGAAGGTATTCGGGTTGTTGTCCACGTTGTGATTCGCGACGGCTACCGCATACGGCGAATCGGGTGCCAGCAGGACATAGGTGGCCTGCCCTTCAGGCACATCGACCGATGCGGACACGCCGCGTCCGAACACCGCTTCGTCGCCTTCGCCGTCGGTATGTTGACCCAGTACGTGCAGGAAGGTCACCGCGTTGTACTCGCTCAGCGAAGGTGGCGTATCCGGTCCGGCTTTCGGGTAGCGCAGGTAGAAGAACGATTTATTGTCGTTGCGCCAGGAAACGAAACAATCGCTCGTGCGATCGATGGTCTCCTGGAGCTGGCTGCCGGTCTGCAAGTCGATGACGTGCAGCACGCTCTTTTCCGACCCGCCTTCGGAGACGCCATAGGCGACATAGCGCCCATCCCACGACGGCGAGTACCAGTCGAGCGCGAAGTGATGCGCGCTGTCGGTAGAAAGCTTCGCCGGGTCTACGAGCACGTGTTCTTCGCCTTTCACACCATCGCGATACGCGAGCTTGGGCAGATTGGTACCGGGCTCCAGCACATGGTAGAAGAGCCGATCGCCACGACGCGTAAAGTCATAGCGTTTCAGGTCGCCGGCCATCAACTCCTGGATGTGCGTCGCCAAAGAGGCGCGGTCCGGAATGCTGTCGATTACCTTGCGGGTATAGGCGGCCTGCGCCTTCATCCAGCTCTGCACTTCCGGATCGCTGAGGTTCTCCATGTAGCGATAGCGGTCGACGACCGGTGTGCCGAAGTACGTGGTGGTCACCGGACGCACGGGCGCCACCGGTTGACTCTCCGCCGACCAGGACAGGCCCGGCGTGGCGACGAACGTCAGCGCGAGCGTCGCGGCGAGTAGACTTTTTGTTGGCTTCATGTGGACTCTTTGAGTGACGAGGCGCCGCAAGATTAGCGCGACTAAGGTGTTCGCCACAATAGAGTGCAGCCTGATCTGGCGCAGATGTATGCCAAAACGTAGAGCGCGGGGGCGATGAAGGTTGCTAGGTCGACGCAACGGCATCCACATGCTGGGAGATAGAAAGCACGTTGCCGTCCGGGTCCGCAAACCATGCAATCCGGGCTCCCGACGGCGAAGTCCAGATGCCGGCGTCGCTCTGCTCCAGTGGCGGATAGCGCTTGAAGACGAGACCTTTAGCACTTAGTGTGCGCACTTCCTGCTCGATGTCTTTCACACGCCAGCCAAGTATCGTGTACGGTGCCGGCGTAAATTCATGCAGCTTGGCTATCCGTATCTCCGTTCCCTGCGATGCGACGACCAGCGCAAAGGGATCGTCGCTGACAAAGCACAGCCCCAGAACCTCTTCATAGAATCGACGCGCTTTTGCGGAATCGACTGTTGGAATGAAGCCCATTACCTCGCCGTCGGCGACCATACCCGTCTCCCTCTAGTGGCTTGTTCAGGTCAATTTCTTTTCGAACCAGTGGTGTGCGTAAGGCTCCGCGCTAAACGGATCGACTTCTACGTATCCGCAGCGCCGATAGAGATTGATTGCTTCGGACAAGGTCCGGTTTGTTTCCAGGCGGATCACGCGCGCGCCGCTCTTGCGCCCCTGTTTCTCGGCTTCATCGAGTAAACGCCGCCCTACGCCGAGCCCCCGCACCGACGAGCTGACCCACATCCGCTTGAGTTCGGCCGGCGATTTCTTGTGAAACTTGAGCGCGACGCAGCCCACCGGATTGCCGCGCAACCGCGCGACGATCAGTGCGCCATGCGGCGCCGTCAGTTCATGCGTGTCGGCCGGCAGGCTGGACGACGGATCGAATCCCGCTTCGAAGCGTGCGTTGAGTTCGGTGAAGTATTGCTCGAAACACCAGCGCGCATCGTCGCTAGCCGGATCTTCGATCTCGAAGCGGATCAACGACGGTTGCAGCAGACGCTCTACTTCGGCCATCGCGGCGAGCAACGCCACGCGCTGGCTTTCGCTCAACGGATCGAGCACACGGACTGCTACCGTGTCCGACAACCGGTCGAGTTCAGCTCGTTCCTTGAGCCCCGATCGAGTAAGCAGAATGCGGCGTACCCGGCGATCATCGGGGTGCGCCTCGATCGCAACGAGCCCTTGCCGCTCAAGCGAACCAAGTATGCGACTCAGATAACCCGAGTCGAGATCGAGGCGTTCGCGAAGGGCGCGCAGATCGGCGCCATCGGGACCGATCTCCCAGAGCAGACGCGACTCGCCCATGGGGCGGCCGCGGCCGAGAAAGCTGTCGTCGATTGCGCCGATGCCCTCGGCCACGATGCGGTTGAAGCTGCGAACCTGCTGGATGTCGAGTGTTTTCATGATATCTGACTCTAGTCAGATATCATGATGCCGTCAACCACAGGCCCCTTACTGCGGCACCTTCACCTTCATCTCGTCGAGCAGATTGTCCGCGTGGTCGAGGTGGTGCATCACCCACAGCATGTAACGCACATCGACCTGAATCGAGCGGGTTTCAGCGGGATTGAAGAGCCAGCCGGAACTCGTGCCTTCCCAGACACCATCGAACGCAAGACCCACCAGTTGACCGTTGCGATCCATCGCCGGCGATCCGGAATTGCCGCCGGTGATATCGAGGTCCGCGAGAAAAGCGACGGGCAGCGAGCTTCCCGCCGGCGCAAGACCGTCGAACGCTTTCGCGCGAATCGCCGCCAGTTCCGCAGGCGGTGTGTTGAACGGCTCTACGCCGGTGGTTTTCTGCACGATGCCGTCGACGGTCGTGAACGGCGTGTATTCGACCGCGTCGCGCGGCTTGTAGCCCTGGACGGTACCGAACGTGACGCGCAGCGAACCGTTTGCATCGTGATAGGCCGGCAGTCCACGCGACGCGTTAAAGGCAATCAGCGCCGCCATATAGCCCGGGCGAGCCGTCGTTTCGTCGCCGGCAAACGTCTTGTTCTGGCGCTCCACGGCGAGCAGGTCGGGCATCAGCTCACGCATCAGCTTGATCCAAGTATCGTTGCTGGCATCGATCTGCGCAGGGGTTGCGGAAAGCAGTGCAACGCGCGTTTTGGTATCGGTCAACGAAGTACCGGCATACAGCGTCGCGACCTTCTTGGCGATGCCGGCTTCGTCGTTCGCGCCAGCGAGCCACCGATCAAGCGCAGGCAGATGCTCCGCAGCCGGGAGTTTCACGTAGTGTTGCAACTGGTAGGCCAGCAGTTGCTGATCCATCGCCGGATCGAATTCCTGGTCCAGACCTTGCTCAGCACCGAGCAGGCGAATTTCGTCACGCTTCTGGAAGCCCTCTTCCCGCTCGAGATCGGGTTTCTGCTTTTCCTGCGCAAGGCGCACGATCTGATAGGACGCGTCGAACAGCCCGCCGCGCTGGATCATCGCCAGCACGAAATTGCGTTCGCGCAGTTTCAGGTGTGCGTCGACGAGCTTGCGCAGATTAACGACATCGGCCTGCAGCGCGGCGCCGTCAAGCGCACCGCCAGGCTTTTGCTGGGCAAGCCATTGATCGAGCGCAGCTTCCTGCGCGCGTTTGGTGGCCAGCGCATTGCTACGCGCGAGCCCCTCGAGATTGCCTTGAAACAGCTTCATGGCGTTGTTGAGCTCCGCGACGAGGGTCGCGTACTTGACGCCGACTTCCGGGTTCTTTTTGCTCGCGGCATCGACGAGAGCAAGCATATCCGTAGACATGCCGATTTTTGTCGGATATTCCCAGTCGATCGCGCTTTGCAGTTCATCGGCTAGCCGATAGCGATCCGTGTTGTACGGATAGCCGGCCACCATGACGAAATCGCCGGCCTTGACGCCCTTCGGATTGAGCGTCATCCAATGCGCGGGACGAAAGGGAACGTTGTCCTTCGAATACGAAGCCGAGCTACCGTCTTTAGCGACATAGGCGCGCAGATAGCTGAAGTCGCCGGTATGGCGTGGCCACATCCAGTTGTCGATGTCGCCGCCGAACTTGCCGATCGACAGCGGCGGCGCATAGACGAGCCGGATGTCGCGTAGCTCTTTCTGGCGGATCAACTGGTAGTCGTAGCCGTTGCTGAACGTGTAGACGTCGCATCGATAGCCCGGTGTTTCGCAGCCTGCCACGATGCGTTTCTTCGCCTCGTCGATGGCAACAAAACGCGCATAGCCGTCCATGTCCGGCTTCAGTGCCGCGTTCACCTGACTCGTGACGTCGCTGATCTGCTCGGTCACGTAGACCCGCTGGGTCGGATCGGCAGGCAGTTCTTCCTGCTTCGTATGCGCGAGAAAACCATCGTTGATCAGGTTCTTCTGCGGCGTGGAGTTAACCTGCAACGCGCCAAATCCGCAGTGGTGATTGGTGACAATCAAGCCGTCGGGCGAAACGAATGACGCAGTGCAAAAACCCAGACTGACGACGGCGTCTAGCGGCCACGATGTCAGTGTTGAGAGTTGTTTAGGATCGAGCGCGAGGCCGCGTTGTTGTAACTGGCCCGCGAGAGCGGGAAGTTGCGACGGCTGCCACATCCCTTCGTCGGCGTATGCGTTCTGATGAATCACCAGTGCAGATGCGATAAGCGTCACACCTGTTGCGAGCCAATTCCTTGTGAGCATTGTGTCCTCAAGTGTTTTTCGTTTTGTCGTGACGTCGTTCGCCACCTTGGTTGGGGACTTGCAACGTACGCAGCGACCATGACGTACCTGTTTGGCACAGCAAAGAATCTGCGCGGTCGCCGTAGGCGCAAAGGCTAACGCAGGCGTTTCGCCGTCGCAATCGGTGTTTGGGGGGCTGAATGCAAAAAGAAAGCTACAGCAACCGGAATGGTTTCGCGAAACGACAAGGTCAACGCGGCCTGGTCAAACCGAGTGGACCATGCCGATCAGGGTTGAGACGCTGCATCCGGCTTGACGACCATAGCGACCGGTTGCCCCGATCCAAATGCCTGCTGAAACTTCGGCCAGAACTCCTCGCCCCAGCTTTGTAGCTTCGCGAGATAAGCAACCTTCGCAGAAAATCTAGGAGCGTTCGTTGCATGCCAGTCCGATTCGCGGGCGGAAAGCGCCGTGTTGGAACTAATGCCTTCGACTTCGGGATCGAACATGTATGAAACCTCGAGCAGACCCCAGGTTTCCGCGCGCGTGAATCGGACATTGACCATGTCCTGCGGGTAGGTCACGCCCTTTGCCGCAAGATCGCCCGCCGCGGCGCGGTCAAGGGAAGAGATTTTGATCGCGCGATCCGCCCACTGCTGCAACGGCGGGGTGAAATAGTGATTGATTAGCCAGCATCCCTGATGGTCAAACGCCGTCACTGAGTCCAGATACAGATAATTCAAATCCGGGTTGCCAGTCGTGCAGGCATTCGCGGCAGGAAAACCCGCGCCTGGCTGATCGTTGCTGTGCAATGCAAACAATCTGATCGCACCGACAAGCCGCTTGTGCTCGATTCGCCCGAGAAAATAGGCCATTCCCGATGCACCGCGTGTGCGAGCCGTGCTGTTCGCAAGCACGGCCCACTGTCCCGGAGGTAGCGGGACATTGAACCCCTCGACCGGGATCACCTGCCGATAAGTCCGGCCAAGCAGAGCACCATCGAGACCGGAGATATCCGGCTTGGCCGCTGCACCCGGGACTGCCATTGAAATCGCGGCCGTTGCCGGTGATTTCGTTGCGAGATCGGCTACTGCAACCGCTTTTTGAGGAACTGTCGGCTTCGTCCTCGTAGTGGCGCTTGCGACTGCTTCTGGCGTAGTGACTGTGGGTCTGGTCTGCGCAACGACCGGCGGCGTCGTCGAGACGGGTGCCCCCACCGCCGGCTCCGGCGAATGATAGGTCACTGCCTCGGGCATCGGTGGGGCGGGCATCACATCGAGTGCGCGCCATTTTGGGGGAAAGCACACCACAACGACAGTCGACAACGCCGCTGCCGAAACGCACAAGCGCCACACGGGCGCGCGTGCCCACAATGATTTGCCGTGAGTGCTCGACAGGTTGGATACGTTTGGACTCGTCATTGCGGCTTGGCGATCACGCCTCCCTCCACCGACACGAGCGCGACCTTGGTATGGCCGTGCTCTTTGGCATCGATGAGTGTGTCCGCCAGCGACTCCTCGACCGCACGGACGAGATCGCGCGACGACGCACCCGTACCTAGCCGGCTCTGACGTCGCATCATGTTGATCAGAATATCCGGATCGATGCCTTCATCGGCCACATCGAGGCCGTAGCTCTTGATCATCGCTTCGATTTCAAGCGCTGCAACGCGGGCGATATCCAGACCAGTGAGCGATTTAAAAACGAAAATACGATCAATGCGATTGAGCACCTCGGGGGCAAAGCCCGCCTCACCGAGCGCATTTGTCGAGGCGCGTCTCAGTTCATCCGCATCGTCTGCGAATCGCTCGCTCAACGCATGAAGCGCGTCGGTGGCGGCATTCGTGGTTAGCATGAAGATCGCACGGGTCGTCGAAATCTGCTTTCCGTCCGATGCCTCGGTTACGAAACCATCGTTCCACGCCGTCAGGAAATTCTTGTGAACCTCGGGGTGAGCCTTTTCGATTTCATCGAGCAATACGACCGCATCGGGTGTGTCGCGCAAAGCAGCCGTAAGTTTGCCGTAGGAATTCGAACCAACGTATCCCTTCGATGCACCGAACAATTGCGTCGCGCCGTGTGCGCCGCTCGAGAACTACGTCATATCGAAGTGCAACAGCGCACGACCGAGTTCCGCTGCCAGACTTTTCGCCAGATAGGTTTTCCCGGTTCCTGGCGGCCCCGCCAGCATAAACACACCGATCGGCTTGTTGCGCTGCCGGAGTGCGAGACGGCGACGAATTTGCGCCGCGATATCGTCGCAGACAGCGTCCTGACCGATCACCTTGCTCTTTAGCGCGCTCGCGAGTTTCTCCGCATCGAGAATCTGCGGCTCGGGTTCCTGGGCAATCTTCTGCTCCAGGGCACGTCGATTCGTAAGCCTGTCCAGTGCGTCCATTAACCACCCGCCTTGTTTGACATCGCCGTATTGAGTTCGATGTCGATCGTGAAAATAGCCTGCAAAGACGATTAACCAGAACACTACTGCAATTGCAAATCCGATCCACGCGTGTTCATGCAAAAACCTCGCGGCTTCATGCGCATGCTGTTCGAGATCCGATCGCGCAGGCCCGTGTTGAGACAGGAACTGTCCCAACGCTACGCACGCCATCACAAGAAAAGCGAGGGGCGCGTAACGCGTTGCAAAGGAGTTGAGCCAACGCATCAGTTTGTCCTGACGTTCAAGGTAAGTACCTGCCCGACGCTCATGATCGGCAGGATTGCTTGTGCAGATCCAGAACCGAGGCCGACGGTAATGCCACCGCCGTCGCCATCTCTGATTCCGGTAATACGAATCTGCCCACTCGCAGACACGGGAACCGCGAACGTGATGCCACGGTTGGTCAGCGAGACCGTTCGCGAATAGCCCGCACTATCGATTCGAACAACATCGCCGTCTTCGACATTGCTATCCCAGAGGCGCACCCAGACGAGGACCGGTTGCGCAGCCTGAGTGGCTGGAGCGGCCTGCGCCAGTGCAGTTGTAGCAGGAGCTGGCGCTGGAGCGACATCGGTATGCGCGGCGGCCGCACCTGCGTTGTCGCCTGAGGTTTTCGTCGACGACGCATCAGCGGGAGTCGCATGTGTCGGCGAAGTCGCCGGACTCTGCGCAAGTTGCAGGCGCAACCTTGATTGTTCGTCGGGCGTTAAATGCATGGAATCGAAAGCAGTCGGGAATTCCGCAGCAGCAACCTTCGATACCGGAAGATATTTGATTGCCTCAAAAGCCTCGGTGCGTAATTTTTGATCCGACACGCTAACGTCGTCACCTGGTTCTCCACCGAACCATGCGGTTCCCGATGTATAGAAAACGCCCGACGCAATGACGCCAGCAACGACCACCGCTGCAAGCGCGGTCTTTGCCAGAATAGAAAGATTTTTGTAATGCCTGTCAGTCTGTGAAGCAGGTTGTAAGTTTTGTCGTTCCAAGCTCATTGGAAGCATCCCCTGGGATCTTCTTCTATACGAATGCAGTACCTTCGCTTCAGGATCTCTTACGAATTGGGCAGAGGATATCCTGAACGCGATGTATAGGGAATGCCAGTGGAGGAACCTTACATATGGGAAAGCAAACTCGAATCGTTCAAGCGCATTTTTCAGTAACGGAAACGCCCCTTGTATATCCGAAGGGGCACCGCCTACGCCCTATGCGCCGCAAACCCAACCTGCCCCGGCGCAATATCGTCCTTCAGTGTGAGCTGCGGAATATCGTAGGCACCGGCATTCTGCGACCGGAATGCTAACGGTGGCGTTGTCCAGAGATTATCGAGTCGCTGCCCGAGCGCATCGCAGATCGTCGAGAATCTCGTCTCGTCGATCCGGCTGGTCCGATGGATCACGAACGGCGGCAGCACATCGAAGCCCGGGTAATACAGCACACCGTGCTGGATCGGAAACAGCACATCGTCAATCGGGCCATTGATCCCTCTCGCGCTGTAGTGCGACTCCCATCCGCCCGTGGAGACAATCAGCATCGCACGCTTGCCTGCCATCGCTCCTTCCCCGTAGCGATCACCCCAGTGCGTATCGGAGTGCTCCCCCACACCGTAGGCAAAACCATACGCATAGACACGCTCCACCCAGCCCTTCAGGATTGCCGGCATCGAAAACCACCACAACGGAAACTGCAGGATGACCGCATCCGCCCACTTCAGTTTCTGCTGTTCGAGCGCGATGTCTGCGCTCTGCAGGCCATTTTCGAACGCATGCTTCGAGTCGAGCGCGGGATCGAAACGCGCATCGGGTTGTCTGTCGATGCTGTCAAGCGCATCGAGCGATGCCTTCCAGTTCATTGCGTAAAGATCCGATACCTGAACGACGTGTCCGGCATCTTCAAGACGCTTGACTGCAAAGCGCCTGAGCGAGCCGTTCAACGACCGGGGTTCGGGGTGAGCATAGACGAGCAGCACATTCACGATTGGACCTCCATGACGAGAAGAACGCAGAATAGGGTCTCGTCAGGTATATTGGAAATGAATATCCAATATTGCAGGTATAGCAATGAATAATCTCCGACGCCTGGACCTCAACCTGTTAGTCACGCTCGATGTCCTGCTCGCAGAACACAACGTGACGCGTGCAGCGGAGCGTCTGAATTTCTCGCAGCCATCGGTTAGCGTTCATCTTGCGAAGCTCAGAGACATTTTCGATGACCCGCTGTTGCTGCCGGGACCGCGCGGCATGCGGCCGACCGCGCGAGCGGAAGCGTTACGCGAACCCTTGCGGCAAGCGCTCGATGCACTCGAACGCACCGTGGCACCCGCCGCCCCCTTCGATCCCGCCGAAGCCACCCATACATGGCGCGTCGCCGCAACCGACTACGGCGAGTCGACCGTCGTGCTGCCTGCTTTGAGCGGATTGCGTTCGGCCGCGCCGCATACCCGACTGGCGCTTGTCGAACTGGCGCCGCCGCGCATCGCGAAACAGGCGGAACAGGGAGAAATCGATCTTGCTTTTCACATCAGCGAAGACGCACCGCCAGGTATGCGGCAGCGCGTGCTCTTTGCGGAACGCTATGTGCTGGCCGGTCGCGCGGGGCATCCACGGTTGAAGAGAAGACCGACGCGCGCGCAATTTTGCGCACTCGAGCATGTCATCGTGTCGCCGGATGGCGGCGGCTTTAGCGGCGTCACCGATGAAGCGCTAGCGGAGTCAGGTCTGAAACGACGGGTGGTGCTGTCGGTTCCGCATTTTCTGTTCGTATTGTCCGTGGTGGCAAACACCGATCTGGTGGCGATGGTGCCCGCGCGGCTTGTTCGCGATACCCATGCGCTGCAGGTTGTCGAATCGCCGGTTGAAGTCGCTGGCTACGAAATGACCATGCTGTGGGACGAGCGCTCTCATCGCGACCCGGCGCATCAATGGTTGCGGGAGCATATTGCCGGTTCGGTGTGAGCGGTTTAGAGGCTACGAGGTCAACACGACACGTACCGCATTCAGCAGAACCTCTTTCTCTTTCGCCGAATTCACGGGAAAGCGCTTGAACTCATCCGCGATACGCAAATCCGCGTAAAGCTCGGTTGAGTCTTCATGGAAATGCAGAAACGGCTTCGATTTTCTATAGAACACACCCGTCGATCGTTCCCGCAAATCCGGCAGCGTGCGCAGATCGCGGAGCAGTTTCTCGAGACGGTTGAAAGCATCGATACCCGCGTGTTTCATGGCAGTCCGTCGTGGTGAATATCAGTCGATATTGAATTCCGTCGGGCACGCGCTCAGACGCCCCGGCGCCCTACGAAACGACCGGTTGATAATTTACTCGATTGCTAGCTAGCATAGTAGCTTTCATGGGTGATGAAGACGACTGAAGGCTTCGTCTCTCTAGCGGAGATGAGCCAACCCGGATCCATCCAAAAGGAAACCGCACATCATGCAAGACGACAAGCAGACAGCGGCCGCCGACACTACGGCGGTCCGGGTTGCGCTATGGCGTGCTTTACACGTCCAGGCCGATGCGCCGCCGCACGTGATCGAAGACGAACTCGGCCTGCAACTGGCGGCCCCTGGAGATGACTGGCGTCAGCGTCCCGACATGGACCCGGACGGCACGCGTGGCTTCCGCGCGGGAATCGTGGCACGCGCACGCTTCGTCGAAGATCTGGTCGCCGAACAGGTCGATCGCGGCATCCCTCAGTACGTGATACTCGGCGCCGGCCTCGACACCTTTGCACAGCGCCGGCCGGAGATCGCATCGCGTCTGCAGATATTCGAGGTCGATAAGCCCAGCGCAGAGGCATGGAAACGTGAGCGCTTGATCGAACTCGGTTTCGGCATCCCCGAGTGGCTGCACCTCGTACCGGTCGACTTCGAAGCAGGCGCATCGTGGTGGGAACGACTGGCCGCCGAAGGCTTCGATGCAAACCGACCTGCGTTAGTCGCGTCGACGGGCGTCACGATGTACCTCACGAAGGACGCGATCGCGGCCACCCTGCGGCAGGTCGCAATGCTCGCACCAGGCTCCACGCTTGCGATGACATTCCTGCAGCCCCCCGATCTCGCCGCCCCTGATGAGCGCACGACGTATAAAGCAGTCGAGAAATCCGCACGCGCGTCCGGCACACCGTTTCTCAGCTTTTTCAGTCCGCCCGAGATGCTGGCACTCGCCCGCGAAGCGGGTTTCCGCGAGGCACGCTGCGTATCGGCACCCGACCTCATCGAGCGCTACTTCGCTGGCAGAACCGATGGGTTCAGACCGCCTGCGAACGGAGAAGCGTTTCTGATTGCGACGACCTGAAGTACAACCGATGAGCGAATCAACCGTGATCGCCGCAGCAGATGCCTTTACGAACTGGGCGCAACCCTGGGCATTCTACGAATCGACTATCGCCCAGCCGGACCTCTCCGCGAGCGATCGCGCCACGATCCGCGATATCTGGTCGGAGGCGTGCAACGCGCGTCACTGGCAAGATGCCTCTTTGCAGGAATGCAGCGCGTGTGCCGAGCGCGCGCTGCATGTCGTATTCCCCTGGCTGCCCGCTCAGACACGTGCGCAGTTCGTGCGCGCGGCTTCATATCAATGGCGATGACAGAGATTCGTGCCGCCCAGTTTCCCGAGCATCTCGAAGCCGTTCGCGCGATTTTTCGCGAGTACGCGGCGAGCCTTCCCGTCGATCTCGACTTTCAGAATTTCGCCGCGGAACTGGCCGATCTTCCGGGTAAATATGCGGAGCCTGAAGGCCGCGTGTTGCTTGCGTGGAGCGGTCGTGAAGTGCTGGGTAGCGTGGCCATGCGGCCGCTCGCCAACGACATCTGCGAAATGAAACGCCTCTATGTGCGCCCAGCGGGCAGAGGACAGTCGCTTGGAAGGCAACTCGCGATGCGTATCGTCCAGGTGGCGAAAGAAGCGGGCTACCGGAAAATCCGCCTCGATACGCTGCCGGACATGGCCGCGGCGCAGCAACTGTATGCATCGCTTGGATTTCAGGCTATTGCGGCCTATGTATACAACCCCGTGGCAGGAACGCAGTTTCTGGAACTGGATCTGGCTTGAGGCGCCGTCGCCTCACCCTTGAAAACCCACCAACCACCCCGCATCTGCGATCCCGTTTATCCGGAGCTTCGCCATGGGAAGCCGTCCCCGTTTTATCGACGATCTGTCGGGTGCCGCAGGCGCCGCGCCGGATGCCGCGACGCCGCATCTGCTCGATGACACCGCCCTGCTCGATCACTATTCCCGCACGGTCATCGGCGCGCTCGAGCGCGTGCGCCAGGCCGTCGTCTACATCTCCGTCGAGCGGCACACGCCCGGCGATTCGCACGGCCGCGGCACGCGCGGCGGCACCGGTTCGGGTTTTCTGTTCACGCCGGACGGTTATCTGCTCACCAATAGCCATGTCGTGCACGGCGCCACGCACATCCGCGTAACGCTCGCCGAAGGCGCCACCTACGACGCGGATCTCGTCGGCGACGACCCAAGCAGCGATCTCGCGGTGTTGCGCATCGGTTCCGCCGAACCATTGCCGCACGTCGATCTCGGCGAATCAAGCAAGCTGCAGGTCGGCCAGATCGCAATCGCGGTCGGCAATCCGCTCGGCCTCGCGCAGACGGTGACGACCGGTGTCATCTCCGCACTCGGCCGTTCACTGCGCTCGAATTCCGGCCGCATGATCTACGACGTGATCCAGACCGACGCAGCGTTGAATCCGGGCAACTCCGGTGGCCCGCTGATCAACTCGGCGGGCCAGGTGATCGGCGTGAATACGGCGATCATCCCCGGCGCGCAGGCCATCTGCTTCGCGACCGCGATCGACACCGCGAAGTGGGTGATCATGCAGATCTTCACGCACGGCCGCGTGCGGCGCGCGTACATCGGCGTGGCCGGCACGACGACGCCGATCTCGCGTCGCGTGCAGCGCTACTTCAGTCTCGCATCGGTGAGCGGCGTGCATGTGATGGAAGTGGTCAAAGGCAGCCCCGCTGAGCTCGGCGGATTGCATACCGGCGACCGCATCGTGGCGATCGATGAGCAGCCGGTCGGCGACGTCGACAGTCTGCAGCGCACGCTCGACGCATCGCGGATCGACCGGCCGGTGAAGGTCACTATCCTGCGCGGCGCGCAACGGCTCGATCTTACGGTGACGCCGAGCGAACAGGCAGGTTGATACGACGACAACGCACCAGACAAAAACGGCGTCCCGCATCACTGCGGAACGCCGTTGTCTATTGAACGCTCAGACGCGCGTTATAGACGTTAGGGAATCAATCGCGTCACGCCACGACCGCGCGGGTCAGCCGCCGCATCCGGCGTATCGCCATTGATCTTGATCGCCTGAATATCGCCGCTGAAGTCCTGGCCTTTCAGGTTGTAGCCCTTCGCTTCAATCTGCTGCGCGAGCTCGCCGTCGATCGGCTTGTACGGCTCCCAGAAAATCGTGTTCGGCGGCAACAACTGGTGATGGAAGCGCATCGCGGCAACAGCTTCCTTCAGCGGCATGTTGAAGTCGTACACGTTGTTGATGACCTGGAAGATCGACGTGAAGATGCGCGAGCCACCCGGCGTACCGATCACCAGCGACACCTTGCCGTCCTTCGTCATGATGGTCGGCGTCATCGACGACAGCGGACGCTTCTTCGGTTCGATCGAGTTCGCATCGCTGCCCACCACGCCGAACATGTTCGCGACACCCGGCTTCGCGGAGAAGTCGTCCATCTCGTCGTTCAGCACGATACCCGTGCCTTCAGCGACAACGCCCGAACCAAACCAGCCGTTGAGCGTGTACGTGTTCGACACCGCATTGCCCCACTTGTCGACCACCGAGAAGTGCGTGGTCTCCGCCTTCTCCGGCATCGACGTGCCGAGGCCAGGCTGGACGCTCTTCGTATCGGACGGCTGATTCGGATTCACTTCGGCCGCACGCTTCGCGATGTACGCAGGGTCGGTGAGTTGTGCAACCGGCACCTTGTAGAAGTCCGGATCGCCGAGATACTGCGCGCGATCGGCAAACACGCGCTTCTCGATTTCCGCGATCAGGTGCACGTATTGCGGTGAATTCAGTGCGACGTCCTTGAAGTCCGGCGCGAGGTCGGCCTTCATCTGCAGCAGTTGCAGCAGACCGATACCGCCGGAGCTCGGAGGCGGCGCGGTGATCACGTCATAGCCGTTCCACGTGCCCAGCACCGGCTGACGCCACACGGCCTTGTACTGCTGCAAGTCCTGCTTCGTGATGAGGCCATGACCGCGCATCGATGCGGCGATCAGGTCAGCCGTCTTGCCCTGGTAGAAATCTTTCGCACCCTGGTTCGCGATACGTGTCAGCACGGCGGCGAGATCGGGCTGCTTGAACGTCGTGCCCGCCTTCATCGCGCCGAAGTACGTGTCGAAGTTCGTCTTGCCTGCGAAGTCCTTCGCCGCTTCCTCGCGGCGACTTGCCAGCGCTTCGTCGACTACGAAGCCATCGCGCGCGTACTTGATGGCGGGCGCGAGAACCTGCTTCCAGGTCAGCTTGCCGAAGCGGTGCTGTACTTCCGACATGCCGGCCACGGTACCCGGTACGCCGACCGCGTAATAGCCGAACAGACTCTTGCCTTTGATGACGTTGCCCTGATCGTCGAGGTACATGTTCTTCGTCGCGGCGAGCGGGGCACGTTCGCGATAGTCCATGAAGTACGGTTTGCCGTCGACATACAGCGTCATGAAACCGCCACCGCCGATGTTGCCCGCTTCGGGGTATGTCACCGCGAGCGAGAATGCGATTGCGACGGCGGCATCGACGGCGTTACCGCCTTCGTTGAAAATCTGTTCGGCCGCATCGGCAGCGTACTTGTCCGAGACCGCGACGGCCGACGCATTGAGAATGGCGGGTTGCGGCTTCGAAGGCGCCCTGGCATATGCCGGCGCGGTTTCGACGAAACCAGCGGAAACGGTGACCAGTGTGACAGTGGCGAGCGCGGCTGCAGACAGTCTGGCTCTTGCAAATAATTTCATTGGGTGTCCCCCATGACAGTTCCTCTGTTGGCATGAAAAGTCTGTCTTGGGCTTATAACATGCCAATTGCCTGTTTGCGAAGCCGCTGGAAGCCCTGAGTGCGTGCGGCAATTCCGCACGCAGCGTGTCGTGATCTTGCCGCCCGCAGATACGTCAGCTCGTTAAAGGCGGTATCGCCGTGCGCGTCTGGAAGCTCGGCTCGCGACGCCACTGCGTCGCCTGCTCGAATGCGTAGCCGAGCGCGAGCAGTCGTGCTTCACTCCACGCGGGACCGACAAACGACAGACCAATCGGCAAACCGCGCACCATGCCTGCAGGCACAGTCAGATGCGGATAGCCGGCAACGGCGGCCGGCGTCGAAAATCCATCGCTGCCGCTGTCGCCGTTAATAAAATCAGTCAGCCACGCTGTCCCGCCCGTCGGCGCAACGATCGCATCGAGCTTATGTTCGCGTAGCACACGATCCATCCCATCATCGCGTGCGGCCTTGCGGCATGTAGCGAGCGCTTTCAGGTAGACATCGCTATCGAGCCCGCCGAGCGCCTGAGCCTGCGTCAGTTGCTCCTGGCCGAAGTACGGCATTTCCTGCTTGCGATGTGCGTCGTTGAATGCAATCAGGTCGGCGAGCGTATGCACCGGCGCATGTGGCGCAAACGTCTTCAGCCATAACGGCAGATCGTGCTTGAACTCGTGCAGCAGCACGGCCTGCTCGGCATCGCCGTAGCTCACCTTGGGCAGATCGACCGGATCGACAAGAACGGCACCGAGCGCAACGAGTTTCGCGAGCGCACGTTCGATCTGCTGGTCGATTTCGTCATGGCCCGTGAAGAAGTTGCGGGCGACGCCGATACGCGCGCCGCGTAGTGCGTGCGGATCGAGCGCAGCCAGATAGTTATCTGGTGCCGGTGCATGCTGTGTGGCGGGATCGAGCGGATCGGTGCCGGCCATCGCGGCAAGCAGTCGCGCAACATCGGTGACGGTGCGCGCAATCGGCCCTGCCGTGTCCTGCGTGTGCGAGATCGGTATGATGCCGTCGCGGCTCACACGGCCAACCGTCGGTTTGAGCCCAACCACACCATTGATCGATGAAGGCGACACGATCGAGCCATCGGTCTCAGTGCCGACCGCCATGTCGGCAAGACCGGCGGCAACAGCCACCGCCGAACCCGAACTCGAGCCACTCGTATTGCGATCGAGTGCATACGGGTTACGCGTGAGGCCACCGCGTGCGCTCCATCCACTTGTGGAGCGTGTCGAGCGCAGGTTCGCCCATTCGCTCAGGTTCGTCTTGCCCGCGATCACGACGCCCGCTTCACGCAGACGGCCGATCAGCGACGCATCGCGGGTTGCGTGTACGCCGTCGAGCGCAAGCGAGCCGGCGCTCGTCGACATGCGGTCGCCCGTGGCGATGTTGTCCTTCACGACGACGATGCTGCCGTGCAGCGGCCCACGTACGTGTCCCGCGCGACGTTGCGCATCGAGCGTACGGGCAATCGTCGCTGCATCGGGATTCAGTTCGATGATGCTGCGCAATTGCGGGCCGCCGCGATCGAGTTCGGCGATTCGCGCCAGGTAATGCCGCAGTGCAACGGCCGCTGTCGCGCTCGAACCCTGCGCACGCGGCGCAGCACCGGCCGGCAGGTTTCCTGTCGATACAGCCGCGGCGAGAAGACCCAGCGAAGCGGAGAAACGGCGTCGTTGCATGAACACTCCTGGTTTCAGATGGGACGCAATTATCGGCTGTCAAAATCCATCCGGTGATCGAGGATGCAAAGACACGTTCGATCGCCCTCAGGCCGTGCTTCGTACGCCGTAAGCTAAGATATGTCGAGATTGCCGGCATCTACAAGAAAAACCGAAGCAGAGAAACCGAAGCGCCATCCGGCTTCATGATGGCTTTCACCTGCCTTGCTTGAGTCCTGGGGTGAAACCTTGCGTCGTTCGCCAAAGCCGCTCCATCTTGCGTTGTTCGCTGTGTCGTTTCTCGGCGCGCATGCGCTATGCGTCGTCGTGTTTCCAGCGTCGGCGATGCAGGTCAGCTACCCTTTTCTGATTCTTGCGCCGGCGCTGGCGCTGGCCGGTTGCGGCTGGCGCGCCCGCATCGAGCAGCGCAAGTCGCGCACACCGTGGGTATTGCTTGGCGCAGGCCTGTTGCTGTGGACGTGCGGCGTGGCACTCAACGCGTGGGAAGATCTGGTCCAGCAGACGCCGCAGACTGTCGCGTGGTTCTCCGATTTCAGTTTCTTCATCTATGGCGTCCCCGTACTCCTCGCCATTTCATTCGTTTCGAACGAACAGCAGCTCCCATTGCTTGTGTGGATGGACACCATCCAGGCGGTGTTGACCGGTTATCTCGCCTATATCGCGATCTTTTCCGTCGCACCGTTTTCGGACCATGTGCTCGACCCGATCTCGGTGCCGACCCTCGTACTCACCTACAACATCGAGAATGTCGTTCTCGCCACGGCGGCGACCTTGCGTCTTCTGGCGCAGCCGCGCGACCACGACCGCAGGTTCTACGCGATCCTGTGCGGTTATCTATGGGTCTACGCGCTCACCGCGGGCGTGTACAACTATTGGGCGGCCATTTCCAGCATCCACGTCGTGCTCGACGTCATCGTCGATGTGCCGTTTCTTCTGCTCGGTATTGCATGCGTGATCGATCCTGGGCCGCGCATCGAAGCCGACGTCGCAGCGGCGAAACGCCCGCTTGCCGTCGTCATCGAAAACGGTAGCCCGATTTTCTATACGCTGGCGCTGCTTGCGTTAAGCATCCTGCTGATACGCGATCATTACCTTGTCGGCGCAATCGGCATTCTCACCGCGCTGATCGTCTACACGATACGAACGACGTCCCTGCAAAGCCGGCTCATCCTGACCCAGCAGGAGCTGCGGGATGCCACGGACCGCCTCGAAGAGATGGTGCTCACCGACGCGTTGACGCATACCGCGAACCGTCGATGCTTCGATCAAACGCTAACGCTCGAATGGAGCCGCGCTGCGCGCACTCAACTGCCGCTCGGCCTGCTCCTGATCGATATCGATCACTTCAAGAAGCTCAACGATCGCTACGGTCATCCGGCGGGCGACCGCTGCCTCGTCGCGGTGGCAAGCGCGTTGCAAGCGGCGCTGCCGCGCAGCGGCGACCTGCTCGCGCGCTATGGCGGCGAAGAGTTCGCGGCGATCCTGCCGGCCACCGACGAGAACGGTGCACGCATCGTGGCCGAGCACATGCTGGCCGACGTCAGGGCGATCCGCATTCCGAACGAACCGTCGTTTGGCGATTTCGTGACGATCAGCGTCGGTATCGCGGTGTTTCGCTCGACAGGCGCGGGCACCGCGCATCAACTCGTCGAAGCAGCGGACCAGGCGCTCTATCGTGCGAAGGAACGCGGACGCAACCGGATCGAATCGATTGCGCAGGATGATTTTCTCGGGATGGGATCGGTGTAGCGCAGCTTGCGTCTGTGTCCAGACCGGCCGCCCCGTCCTGCGGACACGCTACCACTAATGCGCTGTACTGCTGCTACCGCGGCTACCGCGCGCGATCTCGTCGCCGGCGCCGAGCGGCAGCTTCGCGGTGACTGGGATCGATGCGAGCGAAAACAGACTGACAACGAGAAACGCCGGCCAGAAGTCGGACCACGCAACCGTCGTATGCCCCTGCAGATCGCGCGACAGTTGCAGCACGAGCCCGGCGATCGTCACACCAAGCCCCAGCGAAATCTGCTGGACGACACTTGCAACGCTCGTCGCGCGTCCGACGTCGGCGCCCGGAATATCCGCATACGCCAGCGTGTTAAGGCTCGTGAACTGCAGCGACGGAAAGAAGCCGCCCAGCAGCACCACAATCCAGATCACCCAGTGCGGCGTGCCGGGAAAGAACAGCCCGTACACGGCAATCGCAGCGCCTGCGAACACCGCGTTGTACATCAGCACTGTTCGAAAGCCATAGCGGCGCAACACGCGCGAAGCGACCGTCTTCATGAACATCGAACCGAACGCCGACGCGCAGGTAATCGAGCCCGACTTGAATGCGCTCATCCCGAGCCCTTCCTGCAACGCGAGCGGTAGCAGAAACGGCACCGCGCCGAGGCCGATACGAAACAGCGAACCGCCGAGCACACTCGCGTTGAAACTCGGAATGCGCAACAAGCTCAGATCGAGCACCGGTCGCACGGCATGCTGCGCGTACCACCAGTACGCGGCGAGTAACACACCGCCGGCCACGCACATCGCAATCGAACGCGAATTCGACACCAGTTCGCCGCCCACGAGCGACAGCCCCAGCATGAACAGCGACGCCCCTCCCGCGGACAACACAAACCCGAACCAGTCGAGTCGCCCAGGATGCGCTTCGCGCACGTTCGCGATGTGCCGGTTCGCGAGCCAGATGCCGAGCACGCCGATCGGAATGTTGATGAAGAAAATCAGTCGCCAGTGCAGATAGGTGGTGATGAAGCCACCGAGCGGCGGCCCGATCACCGGACCGAGCAACGCAGGTATCGTCAGATAGTTGACCGCACGAAGGAAATCCGACTTCGGCACCGAGCGGAAGATGATGATGCGCCCGACCGGCACCATCATCGCGCCGCCGATACCCTGCACAAAGCGCGCAAAGATGAACATGCCGAGCGAGGTCGACGCCGCGCACAGCAGCGACCCGGCGATAAAAATACCGATCGCGGTACGAAACACCGTACGCGAACCAAAGCGGTCGGCCACCCAGCCGCACACCGGAATGAACACACCGAGTCCAATCACGTAGGCCGTGATCGCGAGCTTCATCGTGATCGGATCGTGGCCGAGAGATCGTGCGAGCGCCGGCAGCGACGTGACGAGCACCGTGGAGTCGACACTCTCCATGAACATCGCACACGCGACGATCAGCGGGACAATGAAGGCGCCTAAGGCAAGCGGCATCGAAAGAGAGGAACAGCAGCGGGCGAAACGGGAAACGCGGGTGTCACCCGGACCGAGCCGGGCGACGCGAAGGAGCAGTTACGTATGAGCGGACAACGCCTCAGCGCGGTGCGCTGACGAGCGGTTGAAGCTGCGGAAGAATTTCGCGCGTGGCGCGTTCGACGTCGTTCGGGAAGTCGATCTCGATCCACGGTGCGCCGGTGACATCGGCGGTATCGAACACCTGGCTGCGTTCGAGCAGCAGGTCGCGCACCGCTTCTTCGTGCGGCATGTTCGAGCGGCCGCTGTCGACATACCCCGCGACGATCTGCGCAAAACGGCGCGCGGTTTCTTCGCGGAAGCGGAAAAAGCCCACCGATTCACCGATCGTGTCGTACTCGAGGTTCACCGCGAGCTGCTTGCGCAGTTCGACCGGCACGCTGTCTTTCAGGCACAGCTTGACGGGCTCGTCGCCGGTTTCGAAATCGCGGTCGATCAGCAGACGGTTGACCGTTTCGCCCGCCACCAGCGCGCTCAGGATGCGTTCGTCGTACAGCACATCGGCGTCCATCAGCAGCACGTCGCCGCCGCGCGTCAGCGCATCGGCAACGGTGTGCACGGTCAGCACGCTACCAAGGTCGTAGCGCGGATTCAGCACGATCTCGACGTCGCGCGGCCAGCCGATGCGCTTCAATTCCGTTCTGACGGTTTCGGGCTGGAAGCCGAGTGCGAGCACGACGTCTTCGACGCCGGCGGCTTCGAGCATCTGTAGATGACGTTCGAGCAACGTCATGCCGTCGAACTGCAGCAGACACTTCGGAAACTGTTCGCCCGCCGGCTGCTGGAGACGCAGGCCGAGACCCGCTGCAAGAATGATGGCGCGCATGGGCGGTCCTTTGAAAAAGAGTTAGTCGACAGCCGGCACGCTCGTCGAGCGGCGCCGCTGCCAGCTTCGTTCGCTGAAATGCAGAAACAGCAGGCCCGGCAAACCGAGCAGTAATTCGCGGGCGCGCTTCGCAAGCGACAGTGCGAGCGCGGCATCGGGCGGCAGGCCGACGAGCGGCGCGAGCAGCAGGTAACCGCCCTCCTGCACGCCGAGCGAGCCCGGAATCGCGAAGCCTGCGCCACGGATGGCTTGCCCCACGCTTTCGAGCAGCAGCGCATCGATCCAGTCGACCGGATGACCGAGAAAGTGCAACGCGAGCCACACTTCCGCGGTACCGACAATCCAGCCCACCAGGCTCAAGGCGAAGCTCGCGGCAACGCGCCCGCGGTTGCGATAAAGCTCGTGTACGGCGGCATCGACGGCATCGGCGCGGGTCATCAGCGACGACCAGTCGCGCTTGCCGAACACCTTCGACACGACGCGCAGCATGCGGCCGAACAGACCGCGGCGCTGCGCGATATAAAACATCACGATCATCGCGCCGAGCACGCCGGTCGCGACGATCGTCGCGGTGCGCAAGTCCTGCAGCGCGCCGTGCGCGGCATAGACGCCGAACAGTCCGAGGCCAAGCAGTGCGAAGACAATCTGCGCGAGTGCCTGCAAGGTCGTGCTGACCGTGATTGCCGCAGCCGCATCGCGCATCCGCATGCCACGCTGCGCGAGAATGCGCACCATCACCACCGGACCGCCGATCTGTCCCGCGGGCAGCAAGCTGTTCACCGACTCGCCGATCCAGCGCGCGTACAACGTGTCGCGTTCGGTCACGCCATCGCGGCGCCGGTCGACCAGCACAGAGATCGCGGCCGCGTCGAGCACGAGCGGCACGACGTGGAACGCCGCGACGAGCGCGAGCCCCCACCCGGCGGCGAGCAGCGTCGAGGTGACCGAGCCGAGCCCCTGCCACGCGAGCAGCGCAACGAACAGCGCTGCCCCGATCGACAGCAGGATCATGGCGGCGCGGGTCACGCGGTGTCCCCGCTGCGCTTCATCAACTGACGGAAGACCTGGCGGAAACCGAAATACGCAATCGCGTCCTTCATGTTCGAAATGAAACGCCGCCACGGACGCATATTCGGATTGGTCACATATTCGAACGTCAGCGACACGCGCATTTCGTTCTCGCCGGCCGGCGAGATGCGATGGCGCAGCTTGTCGCCATCGAAGAACACCAGACCGCCCGGCGGAATCTGCACCGAACCGGGCTGATCGGCGATGTCGGGGGTGCGCGTATGCAGCTCGTAATCGAGACGGCACGACGACTCGTCGATCACACCGAGCAGCACCGTGTAGCGACGGCCGTCGTAATACGACGTGTCGTAATGCCAGCCGATGTGGTCGCCCGGTCGCGTGTAGTAGTACAGCGCGTAGGCATGCGGGTCGTCAGCCGGCGACACCTGCAGACGATCGCCGCTCATCTGTTCGAGCCAGCCGATCAGTTCCTTCGAGCGATACAGCTGCGCGATGAACGGCGCGAGCCGGTCGATCGTATGGCGGCTCACGCTACCACCCTGCTTGTGGCCCGGCAGGTAATTGCGATTCACCTCGACGAGCAGATCACGCGCGCTCTGCGCGAGCTGCGCGGTGACCTCGGGGGCGAGAAAATCGTCCAGATACAGAAACGCGCCCTGATCGGCGAAATCCTGGCGCAGCCTGGCGTTATCGAACTGGCGGGTCCGCGAAGCAACCGCGCGGTCCGGATCGGGTGCGGGGGAAGCTGGGCGCGGCGGCTGGTTGCTGCCAGCCGGCAGCGCAGAAGTGGTCTCGACGAACACGTCGTCCTGAATCGGCGTACTCATCGGTTAACCCACGTTCAGACGGGTGTGCGCGGCTCCTTGCGGACGACGCATGACCCGGCGATAGTCGATCACGACCCAGACAGCGAAGAGCGGCGCGCCGATCGCGGCGGCGATCAGGAACGGCGTAATCGAGCCGGTCACGGTCACGATCGGCAGCAGATACAGCACGTCTTCGGTCTCGAATCCGCCCATAGACGCCTGCTTCGTTCCCGCCTTGCCTTCCTTGTCCTCGATACGCATGCGCAGGAAGAAAATCAGCGCGACAGCGATGCCCGCTACGGCGCCCATCAGCACCGGCGAGACGACGAACGCAGTCGCCGTTGCGCCATGGGCCGCAGCGGCCGCAGCCGCAAAACCGAAACCGAGAAACAACAGTACGGTGACCAACGCGTCGGCTGCGAGATCGTAAAAATGACCGATCCGGCTCGTTTTCCCACTGATCCGTGCCAGTTCGCCATCGGTATGGTCGACGAAATTCGACAGGACGATCAGCAGCGCGCCCGCATTGGTCGAGGCAAAGCCGCCGCGCGCAAGGCACAGCGCGCCTGCGAGGCCGATCAGCAGGCGCAGGGTGGTCAGATGGTTCGGTGTGATCCAGGTGTCGACCAGCGGCGTAACCAGCCGGCGGGCGAGGCGCGCGTCCCATGTCCTGGGCGCGGGAACGTTATTTGGAGTTTGTGGTCGCGATTTCATAACCCGGAAATATATACGGGATCGCAAAAACTTGCTCTTTTACGCGCGTCTTTTTTTGTGAAAACTGCGTTGCGCAAGCATGCCCAATACCGGCAGAAAGCGTAAATTACCGAACCTGGTTTAAAGTGCCGCATCCCGTTCTGCGGCCCGTTCCCTAGCCCGCTGCGCCGCCTTATGCCGTCCGTGGGCGGCGCAACCGCCGCGCCGACACATGCCGGCGCATGGCGAACGTGTCATCCTACCGTCATGAAACGCGCCTTTTTATCGCTTTTCGCGGCCCTGCTCACCGCCGCCCCGCTACTCGCCCACGCCGTCGCACTCGATGCGCCGCTCGCGTGCAACGAGTCCGCCCATCGCTTTATCGCGGATCTCGCCGACCAGCAACTGATCGACCCGAAACCGAACCGCGTCGAAAGCAATTCGATCAACGCATTCAACCCCGCGCACGGGGCCGATCTGACCGCGTATGGGTTTCGCGTTGTCGCGATTGTCGGATTCGAGAAGGACGATCCGATGTTCCGTAACGGCGACGGCGAGCCGCTTGCGAAGTCAGCGTATGGCGCGGTGGTGTTCGGCGGAACGGACAAGGTTCGGGCCGCGGTCACGCAGGCCGGCAGCAGCGCCATCGTGCATCACGTCGCGCCGTTCATTACAGCGATTTTCTGCAAGCTGAGCTGATCGGAAGGGAGCCCCGCGCGGAACAGCGCGGACAAAAAAATACCCCTCCGAGGGAGGGGTCGACGACACACTTCGCGGCCGGCCTGCTTCGCATCGCAGGCCCGCGCAACAGGGGCGAAGTGCCGTCAAAAGGCTTCACGCGATTGAGGCAATCCGATGCGTTGGCCGAAACCATGCGCGGCGCATGACACGCCGCGCGCTCCGCATCACAACTTGATGGCCGCCGGCGTGGCGGTCAGATAACCGACCGAAGCACCGAACCGGTCCTTGTAGTTCGCCCGCACCAACGGATCAAGCGTCGGTTTGACCTTGTCGTGCAGCGGGCTTTCCCAGTCGCCGACGTGCTGGAAATTGCTCATCACGTAGGTCCAGCCGTTGATCTCGTCGACCGCGTGCAAGCCGGTAGATTCCGCGCCAGCCGGGCACGACAGCACACGCGCAAGCGTCTTCGTATCGACGTGGTACGCCCACAGGAAGTTGTTCACGTGCATGCCGCTGTCTTCGCCGATAAAGAGCGTGCGCAGCTTCTCCGAATACTTCAGGTTGTCGGGGTTCGCGATCTTGTCCGCGTTCGCCGTATTGCCGAGCGCGTCGGCGGTAGCGAGGTCCTCGCCGACTAGCGCGGCCGGCGCGCTCATGTCGACCGGCACCCAGTCGCTGTCGATCGTCACGCCCATCCGGTCGCGCTGGCCGCCCGTCAGGTTCAGCGCGTACACCGCGCCGGCGCTGATGGTCCGGTCGACTGCAACATCGGTCGATGCCGCATTACCGCGCACCATCGATTTCTCGATGCGCGACATCGCCGAGTACAGCACCTTGTCCTTTGCGTTGACGGTCGTGCCTTCGAGCTTCGTGAAGCCCATGCTGGCTCCCGCGAGCGCCGCATAGCGGTGCGTCTCGAGAAACGCGGCGGCCTTCGACATGCCGGGCTTGATGCGAATCCAGTTGAAGGTGCCGTTGAAGTTGATCTTCGTGAAGCTCGTATCCGCGGGGTCTTTGGTTTTGACGTCCATGATGTCGGTCGCGGTGAGCTGGTTCGCGAGCGCTTCGATCTCGGCGCTCGTTGCGTGGCCGAGGTTGATCCACGAGAGCGTCGCCGAACCCGCACCCGCCGACGACGTCTGCGCCCACTTCGCCACGTACAGCGTCCCCGCCGACAGATCGGCGGCCTTGTCGGCGATGAACATGAAGAGACCGCCATTGGTCGCGTCGTCGCCCATGAGCACGGTGCGTCGATCGGGCATGACCTGCACCAGTTCGTGCGAAATGCGCCCGAGGCAATAGTGCTTGCGGGCCGTACCCGTGCCGTCCGGATTCACGGTTATTTCCGGCAGATGGCCGTAGTGGTACGGATTCGCTTTCGTTTCGTCGCCGTACAGGTTGCGGCTGAAGCTCTTGAACTGGCTATTGGTCGAAATCGTCGCTGCGTCCGGCTCGTATTCCTCGCTGGACAGATGCGTATTCCACGGCGACAGGCTCGCGCCGCAGGTAATCCACAGCCCGTGTGCACCCGATGTATCGACATTCGCATAGCTGACCAGCGTCAGCTTGCCGGTGGCCGGGTCCTGATCGAGCGTGAGCACGGCGATCGGCGAAGGCAGTTGGCCATACATCGACACAAGGCTCTGATCGCGCGTCGCGTACTCGAACTGCACGACGGCGAACACCGTATTGCCCTTCACACCCTTCGCGACCGGCTTGTCCAGACGGATCAGCGAGCTGCCGTCCGGGCAGTCGGAGAAGAACTGGCGCTCCTTGCCCGCCACCGAGCGGTCGATGATCGGCTGGCCGCCGATATCGAAGTAACCGCCGGCGAGAATCGTGCCGCCTTTCGTGTCGGCAACCGTATCGCCGGTCGTGAAGAACGGCTGATACGCGAGCGTGTAGGCGCGGCGGCTGCCGTCGCTGAACTGCGCGGTCAGCGTCGAGCCCACCGACGTTTTCGCCATGGCGACCGGATCAGCCAGCGTCGGCGCGGCCATGGCGCTAAACGATGCCGCGGTGAAGTTCGCGACCGGCTTCGGCGCAGGCGTCGCGGCGAGATCGTTGCCGCCGCAGCCCGCCAGCAGCGCCGACGACGCGATGCCGCCGCCGAGCGGCAGCATCGGTGCGCCGACGAGAAGTTTCAGAGCCTTGCGGCGGGAAAGGTCGAGCTGCTCTGCCATGGCGTGTTGGTCCAGGATTGTAGGTAGCGTGGGTCGATGCATAGTCGGCCCGGGCCTGGAACAGCATGGCTGTCGCTCGCGCCGCTATGGTGCGAGGACTGTACGAAATGAATATGAAAGTATATTGACAGTATTTATTAATATTTCAGAAAGCTTTTCGCCAGCATGACCTGCACGGCCAGCGCGGCTGACGCAATCAGCGCGGGCGCCCGAAGCCGCCTTCGACCCACGCAGCCGCATTCTCTTTAGCGAGCTTGAAACCCGGTGCGACACGCGCCTGCGCGAGCCGTTCGCCGAACGGATCGAACGCAGTCAATAGCGCGTAAGGGTCGTCCTCGTCGGGGACGATGTCGAGCGTAACGAGGATCTCGCCTTCCGCCGATTCCACCGTGACCCGCTTGTGCAACTGCGCGTGCCGTTGCTGCTCATGCCGGCGCAGGACTTCGGAAGCGGTCTTCACGAGTGTGTTGAACGCCGAGGTATCGAGCGGTTTCGGGTTTTTCTTGTCTCGGCCCATCGTCCACGGCCCGACGAGTGCCGGTTCCGCTTCGCCGTCCTTGATCATTTCGACAGCCCAGCCGTCGTCGTCTTCGTTCTTCACCACGCGGGCGGTCCAGCCGCCGTTGCGCCACAGGCGGGCATCGAACTGCGTATCAGGGGTGTCGGGAGTGTCGGGTGCATCAGTCGTGTCAGGTGCGTCGGTCATTCGGGCTCACTCATTTCGTCGGGCTGGGCTCAGCGCGAACGCGCAATTCTACCCGCCCCGCAGCCACGAACCGCCCCCTATGCCCACTGGATAAGCCCCCTCATTCTATTCATTTTGTGAAAAAATCTATTTCACTTTTTTCCGGAACCTATTCGTGATTTAATTATCGCAGACGAAAAAAAGCGCGGCTGGAAGCCGCGCAATAAAGATGAAAAAGACTACCCTTGGTCAAGGGGCAAGACGAATTCTAGGCTCTTAAATCGCTATCGGCGAGCGTATAAAGTGGAACAGTTCATTTCTTAAATTCACATTAATCGCAGTAACGGTATGTAAGTTTTCAGCCTTACTGGACAAGGGCTCCGACCCTTTCGTAGCACTCGCGCAACAACTAATCGATTGACATGCCGTGGTGCAATCCACTGCAATTCAGAAAAATTCTTTATTCACACGCACTTACGTGGATTAAATCCGCTATTCCTGATACTGGAATGCATTGTTGCTTAACTCGCGATTAAAGAACCTCCTGTTGAGAATACACTTCGCTGCGAATCGTCAGGCAACCTGCGCCATCAGCGGTGTGCGCTGAAGTGCGATTCCCTATGCACTGTTCTCGGAGTTGAAATATGAAAAAAACCCTTATCGTCGCGGGCATCCTGGGCTCACTCACGGCCGCCGCCGCGCATGCACAGAGCAGCGTCACGCTGTACGGCACGCTGGACGCCGGCCTCGTCTACTCGAACAACTCGCAAGGCCATAGCAACTGGCAACAAGGCAGCGGCGCGTTGTCCGATACGTACTTCGGGCTGCGCGGCAGCGAAGATCTCGGTGGCGGTCTGCACGCGATCTTCACGTTGGAAAGCGGCTTCAACCTGAACAACGGCCGTTACTCGCAGAATGGCACGACGTTCAACCGTCAGGCGTTTGTCGGTCTGCAAAGCGACCAGTACGGTTCGGTGACGCTCGGCCGTCAGTACGACTCCGTCGTCGACTATCTGGCGCCGCTGTCGGCTGCGGGCGCGGGCTACGGCAACAACCTCGCCGGCCACCCGTTCGACAACGATAACCTCGACAACTCGTTCTCGATCAGCAACTCGGTCAAGTACACGAGCGCGAACTACTCGGGTCTGCGTTTCGGCGGCTTGTACGGCTTCAGCAACGATGCCGGCCAGTTCTCGAACAACCGCGCATGGAGCGCCGGCGCGTCGTACGACAACGGCCCGTTGAGCGTTGCCGCAGGTTACCTGCAGCTGAACAACTCGGGCAGCACCAACACCAACGGTGCGGTGAATACCGGTAGCGGCAGCGCGAACATCGCGGCCACCCTGCAACGTACGTACGGTATCGGTGCGAACTATGTATACGGCCCGGCGACGGTCGGCCTCGTGTACACGCACACGCAGCTGGACGGCATGCAAGGCATCAGCTCGGGCGGCACGACGTTCCTCGGTGGCCTGTCGGGTGCGAACCTGCACATGGACAACTACGAAATCAACGGCAAGTATGCTTTGACGCCTGCCTTGAGCCTCGCGGCAGCGTATACGTTCACGAACGGCAAGTTCTCCGGCGACGGTTCGGGCGATCCGAAGTGGCATACGGTTTCGCTGACGGGCGATTACTCGCTCAGCAAGCGGACCGACGTGTACGTCGAAGGCGTGTACCAGCACGCTTCGGGTGAACTCGGCAACTTCGGCTCGAACATCGCAGCGATCAACACGCTGTCGCCGTCGTCGACTGCTAACCAGACGGCTGTTGCTGTCGGCCTGCGTCACCGCTTCTAAGGAAGACTGCGGGCTGGGTCTGGACCTGGCCTGCTGTATCGACGTAGCGTTGCGTTGCGTCGACAAAGCGCGCGCATGACTTCAATGTCATGCGCGCGCTTTTTTTGTTGCTAAAGTTTTCTGTGCCCGCGGGTGGCAGATCGCGCGGGTATACTGCCTCGCAACAGTTTTCGCCGCCGGGCATGCGCGAGACGACGCATTGCGAGTGCACTTACTTGCGGGCTCTTCGTCACGCGACGGCCTGCTAGATGCATGCAACACATATGCTGCATCTAGCCGCACTGAACCGAACTGCATGCCGACGGTCTACCAGGACCACGCATCGCCACCAACGCCCTGCTCATGAAACGATTCCTCCTGCTTGCTCCTGCCGCTGTCCTGCTCGCGTCCTGCGGGTCCGCTCCGATCGCCCCGCCGCCGCAACTCGCGTCGCAACCGCCGATGCTCTACGTGTCGTCGCAGCGCGCCCCCGAGGACATCGCGAGCTGTCTCGACGGCCGTCTGTCGCGTGTGCGGAAGTCGACCGAGGGCGGCGTCACGATGCTCTCCATCGGCTCGCACTCGAAGAGCGCGTACTACGTCTGGCTGACACCGTCGGCCCAGGGCACCACGGTCAAGGTCATGCACCCGGAAGGCGACTCGGACGATCCGCCTGAAACCGATGTGCGTTTTGCGATCGCGCGCTGCGTCGCGTGAAAGCGCTTGAGCTTGCAGTAGTAGACCTGCGCTGAATCCGCATCCGTCTCCGTGGCATCGAATAACGCGCATCACGCGACCGGCTGGGCTGCCGGCGTCATCGCCTCTGCGCTCATCGTGCAGGCCGGCGCAAGCGGCCCATGGCATCTGTGGGCGCTGCTGGCGTTCGCGGCCGCCATCGCGGGCGGCACCGCACCCGACTGGCTCGAAGTGGCCTGGTGGTCGCGTTCGCGCCGACTGTGGATCACGCATCGCACCGTCACGCACTGGGGCATCGGCTGGGTGGCGCTGCTTGTGGTCTCGTGGAAATTCGCCGGCTTTCATCATCCGCTCGCGGCGGCCGCATTCGGCTTTGCGTGCGGCGGACTGATGCATCTGCTCGCGGACTGGCCCAACCCGCTAGGCGTTCCGTGGATCGCCGGACGCCATTCGTTGAACTGGTGGAACAGCGGGCGCTGCGATCTGTTGATCGTCGGGGCGTCGTGGGGTGCGGCGTGGTTTGTCGCCGCGCATGTGTGGTTGCATCGGCCGTATGGTTTGCCGGTGCTCGGGCACTGGCGGATGGGTTAGCAGGTTATCAACAGAAAATGTGCGCAAGGCTGTGGATATCCTCCACGGGTTCGCGGCAAGTGATTGATGCAATGGAGCATCGTGGTGTTGCTGCGAATTGGCGATGCGCGCAGGTTTTGCGTCAGGGTGCGGTGCTCGCGGCAGCGGCGCTCGCGGGTTGGGCCGCTTGTATGGCGCGTTCGATGGGGTCGGGGGCGGTGGGAGTGTTGAGCGCGTCGGGCGCCGTGGCTGCTGCAGGCTTCGCAGGTAGCGCGGATGCAATCGGCACTGCGGGAACGACCGGCACCGCGGGCTTCGACGGTGCAAGCGGTGCAAGCGATGGAAGCGGCGTGAGCGGTGCAGGCGAAGTCACGGGCGCACCCGGCGTACCCGATGTTGCCGGTACAGACGGCATCACCGGCGCGAGCGGCACACCCGGCAAATCGCCGCCTGGCAGCGGACGCGCATCGATACGCTCGCTCGACACCGGCGCCGCGTGCACGACGTTCTCCACGTAGTGGCCGACCAACGCAAAAAAGCGGTCATAGAACTGACCGGACGGAATCGTCTCGCTCGACACCTTGACCATCTCGTCGTTGTTCGAGCGAATCGGCAGCGACACCGAGCCGAGTATGCTCAGCCCGACGCTTGCAGACGTATCGCTCTTCTTCAGTGCGTAGCCATTCTGCACAGCGTTCACATAGACCACGCTCGTATTACCAGCTTCCACGCCCGCCGTACACACCACGTGAAATTCCACAACGATGTGTGAATCGCCATTCGGCTGGAAATTCTTCGTGCCGTCGACGGTATCGGTGCGCGTCATCGTCGTCATGTAGCCCTGGCTCAGCAACGCGCGGCGCGCGCCTTCGCAGGTATCCGCGGTGCTCGCGTTGAAATTGTGCGTGTACGGGCTCGAGCCGGTATCGAACAGTTCCTGCTGGAACTTCGGTTGCGGGGCGGTGCTGCAGGCGGCTAGCGCGGTCAGTGCGGTGAGCGCCGGCAGGGCGCACGTGGCGGCGAAACGGGAGAACGAGACGGGCATGATTGAGACAAACGGGTAACAGGTGCGTGACGTCGGAGTGCGTGCATTGTAGTGCGGTTGGTGCGGGGGGCGCGGAATACAGCAAAAACCTCGCTGGAACCGTGGCAGTTTATCGATGGAAAAATGTTGGTCTGGCTCGAGTCGGGAAATGGGTTGTACGCGCTCCAATCAAGGGCTGGCCGACCGCAAACGCCTGGTCAGATAGCCAAGCGCTGTCGAGACGACGTGCAATAAAGCCCCACCGATCGCCCAGGCGATGCCAAGTGTTGCCAGAGTGATCCCCATTGACGTCAATGCCGGAGCATCGGGTGCAGTTTTGGCCGACCACACCGTCGCCAGCGTTCCGAAAATCACCACGCAACAGCATGAGATCCAGATCACCCGACTCCCGACGGGAAACCGTCCGAGTTTCGGCCGAACTGAACGATAAATCGCGTATCCGAGCCCGCACACGTACGCGATGATCGGAATGCCAGTCGAAGCCCAAAACCCATTCATACCTATCTCCCTGCACGAGGCGAAAACGGGCGTCGGATGCCACTCGCCTCGCCCGTTTAGCGGTCGATAATACTGTATCCAGATCCGCGTCTGGGCATCTCTCAGCGTGGAATTCTGAACGCTTTCTGGATCAATTCTGGATGGTGCCCGCCGGCATTTTGCGACAGACATGAGCCGCCAGGGTTATCAACAGAAAATGTGCGCAAGGCTGTGGATATCTTGCGCACGATGTCGGCAAGTATCTGATCCTGCGAGGATTCGTCGCTGTGCCCGTCGCACGGCAGCACGGAGGCACAACCGGGTCAGACGACAGGTCCTTCAGTATCCTGACGACGCACCGCCACCGCGATCGAACTGCCGACGATCAGCGCAATCCCGGCAAACGACAACCAGCCGATCGACTCCCCCCAGATCACATAACCGAACAGCGTCGCCCACACGATGCTCGTGTAGTTACACGGTGCGAGCATCGCGACGTCGGCATGGCGAAACGCCATTGTCATCAGCAGCTGACCGGTACCCGCGGCCACGCCGAGCAGCACGAGAATGCCGAGGTGCGCGAGCGTAGGTGTGCGCCAGGCGAGCAACAGCGAGAAGCCAGTGACGACCGTGCCGATCAGCGTCGAATACAGGACGATCAGACTCGGATCGTCAGCGGCGTCGATACGCTTGATCTGAATCACCGACAACGCACCGCACAGCGCGCTGAGCAGGATAAGCACAGGACCCGTCAGATTGAACGGCGCGCCGGCCGCTTCACCCCACGGCCGCACCACCAGCAGGATGCCCGCGAAACCGAAAGTCGCCGACAGCAAGTCGCGACGACGCCACGCCTCCTTCAGAACGAGCGGAGCAAGCAGGATGATGAAGAGCGTTTCCGTATAGGCGAGCGCCACTGCCTCGCCCAACGGCACATGACGTAGTCCGGCAAAGAACAGGCCGAGTGTCGCCATCAGCGCGATGGCGCGTTCGATATGGGGCCGCCAATGATGGGGGCGCCACGGGCTCCGCGACCCCGTCGCGTGCCGCGCTAGCACGAGTGCCGGCACGAGGCCGAAGATCATCCGGAAAAACGTGACTTCGTTTGCCGGGTAGTGCGTGGTGACCGCTTTCGCGAGCGCATCGACGATCGCAAAGCACAGCATGGCCGCGAGCATCTGCAGGATGCTGCGCATCGGTAGTGAAGCGGTTCGGACCGTCGCACCGGACATCTATGCTCGAACGTCAGCTGGAGCAGCAAAAGGAAACGAACTGCGTGCTTCGAAGCAACGCAGCCCCCCCACTACTTCCCACACATCCCCCGCACCGCCTCCCACTGCTGCGCCGTCAACGCACTCTCCCCCAGCGCCGACCCGCGATTCTTCGCCTCGCGCTCGGCGGTACCCGGATGATCGGAAAAGAACGTGACCGCGCGCTCATCGTGATCGCCCTTGCCGAGCATCGCAAAAAACGCGGCAAGCCCGTCGCTGCGCAAACCGCTCGCCTGCAGATAAGCAACGCCATCGTGATCGGCAGCGCTCTCCATCTCGCGGCTGAACGACAACCGCACCAGTTGCCCCGCAAACGACGACATATCCACAAAGCCGATATTCACGCCGACCGCGACGCTGATCAGCCGGATGCCCGTGCTGCGCACGAGCGCGCGGATCGGGTCACGATGCGCGATATGCGCCGTCTCGTGCGCCATCACGCCGGCCAGTTGATCGCCACTGCCGACCCGCTCGATCAGCCCACGCATGACGATCATCCGCGTACCGGGCAGCGTCAGCGCATTGACCCGCGCATCGTCGACCACGACGAGCCGCACCGGTTGCCCGATGCCCGCGGCATGCGCAAGACGTGCTTCGAGCTGTTCGAGCGCCTGCTGCCCCGCAGCACCCGTGCACACCCGATGTCGATGCACGACCGAAGCCTCTACCGTGTCGCCGAGGCGGTTTTCAAACCGCGCCGGAATGAGCGCTGCGGCAAGCGCGGGTACACGCACGATCACTAGAAACGCGACCACCAGCGCAGCAAGTCCGACGCCGAACCATGCGAGCCAGCCGAACGCGGGCGCGCGACGACGTTCCATCGAAGCCGGCAGCGCCGCCGCATCGACCAGCACCCGCGCCGCTTCGCCTTTGCACGACAGTATGACGACGCCGTCCGGATCGACCTCGCCGACGACGACATCCGTCAGCAGCCAGCGCGCGAGTTCGCCGTCCGTGCCGACGATCGACAGGTGCGTCGCGCCCCACGCAAGCGTCGCGGCATGCGCCGCGGCGCTGCGGCCGTCGTAGTAGCGCGTCGGGCGATCGGTGCTCAGAAGCCGCCGCCGTGGTCGAGAAGATTCAGCGCGCCCTCACCGGTGCGCGGCGCCGCGACGTTACTCTGGCCAAGCGACTGCGGATCGACCTTGCCCTCCACGAGTAGCGTATCGGCGATGAAATGCATCACACGGTTCAGCGCAATCGGGAAACCAAGACCGAGCGTGAACACGACGATCGCCAGATTGCTGATCACGATGACGAGCAAACGCTGCCCGGTGATGCTCGTCCCGAAGCGCAGCTGTGTACCCAGCGTCGTGTTGCCGACAATGTGCTGACTCACTTTTGCAATGTAGTAGCAGCGCATCAGCAGCGCGCCGACGATAAACAGCAGGTAGAACGAGAACAAGGCAACGATCAGCCGGGTCGGCACGTGGCGCTCCCCGCCGAGTTGCGCGAAGAAGAACGATATCGCGGGTCCGAGGAAAAGAATACCAACCACGACACCCCATACGACGATGCCGACGAAGCTCAGCAGAAACGCCTTATAGAGCGGACCCGCCTGCCCCTGGAAGCGAAACGGTTCGCTGCCGAAGCTGCTCGCGTTGATGCGACGTTCCGCGAGCCGCACGGTCACCCACGGCACCGCCTGAAACAGCGTCACGATGCACAGCAGACCGTAGAGCAGCGCCTGCACACCGTAGCGGATCATCGAGCCGGTCATACCGCCGCGAATGCCGCACCACACCGTACGACTGAGGCGATAGCGCTGCGCGCTGAAATAGGCACCGGCCGCGAAGACGCCGATCGCCGCATACAGCACGATTACCGGCAACATTCCTAGTGCCGCGCTCCCGGTTAGCTTGCTAAGGATCGCAGAGAGCCCAAACGCGACGATCATCGCACCGATCAGTATCCCCATCGCGAGCAAAAAGCCCTTGAACAGCTCGCCGCCCGTCCCGGTGTATTCGAAGCGTTCGTCCTGAAAGCGCATCCGCGACCACACGTAGCGTCGCAGCGCCGTGGTTGCCCAGAAGCGATAGATGCCGACCGTGACGATCGTCAGCAGCAGGTTCTTGATGAAGATGCCGTACAGCTCACCGATATTGCCGTCGTAAGTGAGTAACGGCCGTTGCCCCGCGTTCTGGTCCATCGTGTTTCCCCTGTTCGATTACTGGTTTTTTCACTCAAGGTATGACGAACTTCTTCGCGAGCGTCAGCTCGCCCGCTTTGCGCATCGGTACAACAACCGTTTCGCTCTTTTCGTTCGGGGTGTTTTCGTCGGTGATGATCGTGATCTGCGCGACCGTCATGTCGGCGCCGCTCTCGCCCTGCCCGTAGTAGTTCACATAGACGAGATACGCGCCGTGCAGCGGCGCGGGGGTGGAATAGATCTCGGGACCGTAACCGGTCGTCACGTCGACGTCGAGCGCACCGCCGTTCGGCGCAACGCGGTCGCCGTAGAACGTATGCACACCATCCGGCGATACAACGTGCAGATCCAGATCGGTGCCATCGGTGTCCCACGCGAGCACGATACGCAGCCGCGGCCGCGTCTTGTTCGAATACGCGTCGTAGAACTGGATGCGTTTGCTCGTGCCATCCGCGGTGCGCAACTCGACACTGTTGCTGCCGCCCGCAAACGCCCACGGGCGCGAGAAGCTACCGTCTTCTTCGACACGTTGCGGCAACACCGTGCCGTTGACGATCATCGTCGCCACCGACGTTTTCTTCCCGTTCTTCGCCGCCCCCCCGCCATTGGTCCTTTTCGGCGTCGAGCGAATCTGCCCGGAGATCATCGCAAACGCCGACTGACCTTCGGGCGTCGTGACGGCGACCGCCGGATAGTGCACATCCTGCGTATAGCGCGAGGTGTCGCCGGCGGTATTGCGCCAGCCATTCACCGGCGTGCTGAACTCCACGTCATCTGCCTGCGCGGCGCAAGCGCCGGCAAGCAGCAGCACGGCGGCTATCCATCCTATGCATCGCGAGGGGCGGGCATCCATCATTGCTGTTCCATGTCGCAGTTAAAGTCGCTCGCTCTTGACGAGTTGCAGATCGCCGATCTTGCGCAGCGGCACGACCATCGTTTCGCGGCGCTCGTTCGGCGTATTTTCGTTGAACACCAGCGTGAGACGCGCGGTGATGACGTCGCGGTCGTGCGCGGTCGCATCGAAGTTATAGCCGGTCGAATCGAAGTTGCCCCAGTAGTTGAGGAAGAAGAGCCACGTACCGTGCTCGGGCGCCGCCGACGAAAAAATGCCCGGTCCCGCGCCGTCTACCGAATCCACATCGAAGCCGCTGCCGTCGGACAAGGTCGGATTCGCAAAGAATGCGTGCAGACCGTCGGGCGTGATGACGTGCAGATCGACCTGCGCATGCGGATCGTCCCACGTGACGATCGCGCGCAGCTTCGCCTGCGGCCTGGTGGTGTCCGCTTCGTAGAACTGCATGCGCTGATGCGTTTTACCGTCGGCGGAGATGATCTCGAGGCTGTTCGATCCTGCGCCGAAGGCCCACGGGCGCGCGAAATTCCCTTCGTCGTCGGTGTAGAGCGGTGTGGGCGTGCCGTTGACGACGAGCGTCGGCGGCTTGCGGGCGTTCTTGTCGAAGTGCTTCAGCCGCCCTTCGATCAACGTGCGAAAGCGCTGCTCGCCGCGATCGACCGGTGGTCGCGGATACGCGGCGACGAAGCGCTCACCTTCGTTGGTCAACCCGCTGTGCCGCCAGCCGTTGAACGCGTCGGTGAGATCGGCGAGCGCGCCGCCTTCGGTCTCTGTCGCAACGTTTTGCGCTTTCTCGGCGAACGCCGCCGGTATCAGCAACATAGCGGCAAGCAGCGCACCCACCCAGGTGCGGCGGCGCAACGATCGCATCGTGGAGCGGAGTACAGGTTTCATTGGACCGTCGCCTCCGAGCGGATCAACGCACGCGCCGTCCGCTCGACGAATCCTTCATCGAGTCCACGCGGATGATGCTGGAACGCCAGGTGAATATATTCGTGCGCGAGTGCGATGCGGTCGTCCTCGCTGCGCAGACGGTGGATGTACACGCGGTTGCGCTGAGCATCCGCATACGGCCGGCCGTCCGTCACTGCGCAGACCGCGGGCAGATCGGGCGTCTCGTAGCCAGGTTCGTCGTTAAGCCGCCGCGCCCACAGCGATGCGTTGCGCTGCAGCCATTCGCGCGCGCCGGCCACCGGCTGGCAATCGCCAGCGAGCGGACTTTCGAACGACGTCAGCGTGGCCTGCGGCCAGCTGCGCGCGAGGATTGCATCGAACGTGAGGCCGCGTTGCGCGGCAGCCTTCGCGTCGAGCCAGCTCATCTGGCCGGCCGCGGCCTTGTCGTGGTGATACTGGACCGGGACCCCGGTCAGCACGAGCGCATCGGTGAGATCGGCAGCACGACGGGCGCCCGCGCTCGCCGGATGAGCCAGCACGCGCTGCGTGCTGCTGCTGTCGTCGATGCGGAAACAGCCGCGCTCACGCGTGCCGTGCTGGACCACATAGCTGCGCGCGGCAACCGCCAGTGCTTTCGCGGCCTCTTCGTCGCGCGCGTCGCCTTCGCGCTCGACGACCCGCGCGATGTAATCGTTCATTCCGAAGCGGCCGATGATACGCGGCGCCACACCAGGATCGCTCTGCAGCAACAGCTCGCTGCGGCTCTCGATGCGCAGCCAGTTGCCGTTCGCAAAACCGACTCGATAGGCGCCGGTCAGCGGACCGTCGGGCACAGCAGCGCTACCTTGCACGGGCAGCACTTCACGCACCGGGTAACGCGTGAAGAAATCGACGACGACGCAGGCCGCGTCGTCCGGCACGATGGTCTGCGCGAGCAATGGCGCAATACGCGGCGCTGCTGAGGCCAGCACGCGCGCACTACCGCCCGGGCCACCGAGCCAGACAGGGCTGCCATCGGCAAGCCAGCCCGCCGCGCCACCGATCGAAGCACCGGGTCTCGCCGGGTCCGGCATCGTCCAGGTTTTTGCGCGCAGCAGGCTGCCGTACAGCGCAACGGTGCCCTCGCCTCGTCCGCTTGTGAGCACCGAGATCAGTGTGCTCGAAGCGGCCTCGCGTGGCCGTGCGGGCATCGCCTGCAGCGCCGCCAGCAGATCGGCAACGGCCACCCGTTGCGCAGGCTGCAATGCGCGCAGATCGCGCAGCCATGCGGGCGCGCCGGCTGCGCTCCAGTATTTGCGCCAGTCGGTGGCGTCGATGTGCAGACGCGCCGGTTCGAAGAAGAGCCCACACGACTGCACCAGCGCACGCTCTCGATCGATGTGGCCACCCGTCATGCAGCAATAGACCTCTTCGGGATCGCCGCCCGTGCAGTTGTAATCGGGCGTCGCGATACCGCGATCCACGAGGTAGCCATAGACAAACAGTTTCCACACGCTGCCTAGCGGTGTTTCGACGGTAGCGGGTAGCGGTTGCGCGGCCTGTGTCGAGAGTTGATCGCCGACGGTACCGCGGCTGTCGATACGCCAGAACTGCGCGCGCCCGTCGCGCAGCCAGGCGAACTGTAGCGGTTCTGCGAATGGTTTCGAACCGCTGCGTGACATGCGGTTCGTTGCGGGCAGGCTAGCCTGACTGGTTGTGTCGCTTGCATCCACCAAACCCGGTGCTGGATCGACAGGAGCAACGGCAGCAACGCGAGGCGTGTGCGCGACGCCACTCGCCTCGGCGTGTGCCGCTGCACTGGCGAACACATCGGCCGGATGTAGCCCCCCAGCCCCCAGCACCAGCATCGACACCCATGCCAACGCACACGCCCTGACCGGCCGCATCGTGCCGGCCAGCAGGGAACGCGTGTCGCGCAGGACCGATGTCATCGCTGTCTCGCTCAACCGATCTTCATCGTGATCAGACGATCGCTCTTGCCGCCTTCGAACGCCTTCGCATCCGGCTGATACATGCGGAAGTAGCGCGCGGGCGGCACGACGAACGTGCCGGGCAAACCGAAGCGCACGAGCTGTCGCAACGCGACGCGGCGGTCGAGCAGCGGCACCGGCTGATGGTAGTTCAGCTCGCCCATCTCATAGGTGACCGCGCGCTGGAACGGCTGCGGACCGCTGCCGCCCTCGCTGGCGGGACCCGGCAAGCCATCGATGCTGATGCCCCAGCTCGTCGCCTCGACTTCGCCGCCCGGCGGCAGCGGTACTTCGAGCAGACCGTACTGGTAGGCCGTGTTCGCGGGCGGTGTGAGCGTTACCTCGTCGACATAGAGCGCGTTACTGTCGAGCGCGTCGCCGGGCTTCACGGCTTCGGCGGTGAAAGTGAAGCGTGCGGCGGCGTCTGCGTCGCTCGTGTCGCTCTTCTTGGCGTTCTTCTTGTCGGTGGCGGCCGGCGTGGACGGTACGAGCTTGTATAGATGCCGCTCGACGGTCACCGGCAGGCGGCTCGTGTCGGCCGCGCGGCTGCGGTACGACACGAGCGCCGTGACGTCGGGCCGCACTGCGCCGACATCGACGGACTGCGGCAAACCGGTGCCGGTCCACTTCCACACCGCTGCGCCGGTCGGCGTCGTGTTGCGCTGCCATCCGGCGCCCTGCAGCTCCGGTAGCGGCGTGCTGTCGGCGTCGCCGCCCAATGCCTTGCGCAACCACAGTAACGTCAACGCGCGGTCGAAGGTCGGATACGAGGCGCTGCTTTTTGCGAGCAGCGCGACCGCGTCGACCGGTGCCGCGCCGTCGGCGCCCGAACCACCGGTTGCGCCCGTCATCACGAGCAGGCTTTGCACGAGCGGCGCGGGATCGGTTGCAAGTGCGCCGCGTGCCGCCGACACCGCGCCGTCGAAGCCATCCGGCAACTGCACGCCGGCAGCGCTGCGCGCCATGTAGGCCGTCAGTACGAGCGCGAGCTGGGTGCCGCGCGCGCTGTCCGGGTTGGCGAACACGATGCTGTCTTCCGGGCCGAAGCCAGGACCGCTAGCAGTCGCCGTATCTTTCGACGTCTGTGCCTGCATCAACTGCTGCGCGACACCCGAGAGCGGCGTCGTCACCGGCAGGCCCATCTGCTGCATGAACCACAGCGCGAGCGCACGATGCAGCAGCGGTTCTTTTGCGCCGGCATCGCGATAGACGTCCATCGCGTGCTGCCAGTTGTCCGCGGGCAGCGAGATCGCGAGGCTGCGACTGGCGAGCCAGTCCGCGTAGTACGCGTAGGCGGTGATCAGCGAGCTACCGCCGGTCGTATCGCCCCACCAGCCGAATGTACCGCCGACGCCCGCAAGCAGCGCGAGCCGCTGGCGCTGATTGCGCAGCTGCGCTTCGACACCTTGCGTCGCGCTCGTACTTGCACTGCCGCCGCGACTCAACGCATCGTGCGCGAGGGCGAGCGGAATCAGCCGGCTCGAAGTTTGTTCGGCGCAGCCGTACGGATACGCGATCAGGTCGTCGGCCACGCGCGCAAACTGGCTCGCACCGCTCGACATCAACCGCACGCTGACATCCTGGGCATCGGCGGCGAGATTCAACGGCTTGCCTGCGGCATCGAGCGCGACTGGCGTCTGATGCAGATCGAGCCAGCCGGTTGCATCGAGTGCGATCGATGTCTGCAAACGGTCGACATCCTTGCCACCCTGACGCAAGGTCGCATCCACGACACCGGGTTTCATCGCCACAACCGGCAGCTTCAGATAGTTCGCGCCGGGCTTCAACGTAACCTTCTGGTTCACCGACAAACCGCCCCCGTCGACGATCCAGTCCGCCTGGACGTCGGTATTGGCCTGGTTGAAGGCCAGCATGTCGATGGACGGCTTGTCGTTCGCGCGGAAATGCGCCGGACCACTCCACTTCAGATACAGCGCCTTGTCCGAACGCACATACGCCGTGCGCTGGCCGACCATACCGTCGGCCGAAGCCGCGCGCACCGTGATGCGCCAGCGCGCGAGCGCATCGGGCATCTTGAAGGTCATCTTCACGTGACCGCTTGCGTCGGTCTTCAGATCGGGCTCCCACGCCGCCGTATCCTGATCGTCGCGGCGCGGACGCTCAAGTACCTTCACGCCGCGCTCGTTATAGCGCTCGCGCTGCGGTCCACCCGGCGCGCCGCGCAGCGACGACAGCGCGAGATCGTAGGTGATGAACGACAGGCTCGACGACGTGCGCACGTTGTTACGCCGCGGGTGATAGAAGAAATCGACGATGCTCGGCGCGATTTCCGGCTGCAACACGTAGACCATTTCGTCGACGACGCTCACCGTCAGATCGGCGGGCAGCGGTTTGCCGTTCATCGCGCTGGTCAGGTCGAGCGTCACGGTGTCGCCTGGGCCGTACACCGGCTTGTCGCTCTTCACCTCGAGATCGATGGTCGGTTGCGCGACGACGATGCCGGCGTTCTGGAACACGTACTCGCCTGCGTGCACGTACAGCACCGAGAACGTCATGTTCGGCGCGAAGTTCGTATCGACCTTGATGCGCGCCTTCCATTGCGACGGCGCGACGCGTTGCAGACTCAACCAGTCCGCTCCCGACGTGAGCAACGCGCGATGTTCGACCTTGTCGCGCTCGAGTGTGAGCAACGCGTCGTCGACGGGTTGCGGGAACGTGATCAGCGCTTCGGCCGTATCGCCGATCTTGTAACGATCGCGATCGAACACGATCTCGACGCTGCCCGGTATCGCTTTCACGCCGTCGCCGGCCACCCAGTGGCTCGTTGCGCCTAGCAGGTTGCCCGTGTCGTCCTTCACCGACAGCATATAAGAGCCCGGCTCGTCGAACTGCACGGGAATGGTCACCGTACCGCCGGCCTTCGCGTTGCCGATCGTGCCCTCGCTGTGCGTCTGCGATTCAAGCCGCACCCATTCCCATTTCGCCGGCGCGTGCGCGGACGGATCGACTGCGCCGAGCGCCTGCAGTGTGAAATCGACGCGCTCCTTCGGCTGCGAGAACGATTTCGCCGCGGCGAGGCGATACGGCGTCACCCCGCGCGCAATCAGCACTTCGCGCGTGACACGTACCCGATAGGCGGCGCCGTCGCGCGCGAACAATGTCAGCGCGTAGCGGCTCGGCTCTTTTGCGGCCGGCAGCGTGAGACTCGCGTTGCCGTCGCTATCGGTCTCCAGTTCCTGCTGTTCGAGTTTCACCGGAAAGAGACCCGCATAACGCAGCTCGCCATCGACGATCGTCACCTGTTGCGCGCGCAACGTCACCGAAATCTTGCTGTCCTTCACTGGCTTGCCGTCCGGATAGCGCAACTGGATCTTGCCGTGCAGCGCCTCGCCGGTCGCGTAGTCGGGCTTGTCCATCGACAGGTTGACGTCGAAATGCGGCTTCACGTATTCGGCTACGCGAAACGCGCTGCCATAGATATCGCCGTTGTAATCGAAGCGCAGCGTATAGCCGCCGGCGGTGGCATCGGCGGGAATCGTGAACGTGGCCTGAGCGCCGGTGTCCGACGCGAAATGCGTGGTCGAGGTCGAGATCGGCGAGCCGCTCGGATCGAGCACGTCGAGCTTGATGTCGGCCTCGGCGGGAGCGGACGACTGCGTCGCGTTCTGGAACGTACGACCGATGAACTTCACGTACACGCGGTCGCCGGGGCGGTACATCGGACGATCGGTGACCGCGTAGATCTTGGTGTTGTAGATCTCGCTGTCGTAGTAGAAATTCTCCGACACGAACACGCCGCCGGCCGGATCGCTGCCGATCACATAGCTACGCTCGGGGCTCACGTGGTCGAGCGCGAGCGCGCCATCGTTGCCGGTGCTGCCGCTTTGCAGAACGCCGACACCGTCGGTCCAGCTCACCGCCGTATTGGGCACGGGCTTGCCGTTGTCGCGCCGCGCGGTCCACACGAGCATGCCGCTCGACGCCGCCTTGACAACCGCGACCGTGTCGGACACGAAGAGCAGCGTATGCGCGCGATAGTTGCCGATGATCGCTTCTACGATATAGAGACCAGGCGGCAGCTTGCCGACCGGAATCATCACGTTGCCCGAACTCGCTTCGATGAAGTTGCTGCTGCTACCGGCCAGTTCTACACCCTTGGGCGGCTGGATCGTCTTCGCATCCCAGATCGGATAGCGAAAGCGCCCGACGAGGTCGTAGCCCTTCAGCGGCGCGAACTGCATGTTCTGCGCGAAGTGGCTCGGTTGCGCCAACTGATCGCCGAGCTTGAGCTGCGGCTCGGACTCGGTGGCCTTGCTGCGCGTCGCGAACGACAGCACGCGCTGCCACGCGCGCCGCGCTTCGGTAATCCAGCGGTCCCACAGGTAGGCGAGCGTATTCGCGAGGCCCTCGCCCTGATAGTTCGGGGCGATGTTCAGACGATGCAGGTTCTTTTGCGCTTTCAGGAATTCGATCGGCTTCGGCACGCGGTAGACCACGATGTCCGCACCGCCATAACCCGCCAGCTGATCCTTGAATTCGCGGCCCGGTGCTTCGAGGCGGACCTGCGCGAGCTGGTCGCTGCCGAAGCTCGCGTCGGAGAGCAGAAAGAACGGCTGACCGTCGATCTTCTGCGTTTCGAAACCGCTCGGCGCCGCGGGCTGCAGCGTCGGATTCTGCGCGATGTTGGTGTCGTCGGCGGAAGCGGCGGTGTCGTCGGCGCGGGCGGGCGCGGCGTTGCCTAGCGCCAGCGTCAGACCCAGCACGAGACTGAGCGTGAGGCTAAGCACAAGTGCGCGGACCGCACGCAAGCGCGGATGACGGGAAGCGGAATCGACAGGAGCGTAATGGCAGGTCATGGTGTCAGGAAGGCCAGACGAAACACACCCACGAAGTTCGGATTGCCGTCGAGCGGCTGCCAGCGGGAGTCTTTCCATTGCATCAGGTCGGAAACGGCGACCGCGCGCAGACCGGTATCGGTCGGCGTGACGGTGCCTGTGTGATAGGCGATGTAGCGGTCCAGCCAGATCATCAGATGCTGGTCGTCGCCCTGGTCGAAGAACAGCAGGTCGCCGGGCAGCGCCTGGTTCACGTCCTTCGAGACAAAACGGCTATTCAGTTGAATCAGTGCGATCGCCGACGCGTAGGCGCCGGTGCTGCCATCGATACGCGTCCAGCGGTTGGCGAGCGAGCGTTGCGTGAGTGTCAGTTGCAGTTCGGGCGGCAGGCTGCTTGCGTCGGTTGCATCGCTCATGCCGTTGGCGCGCAGCCAGCGTGTGTCGTGCGGCTTCAGCGCCTCGCCGGCGGCGAAACGCACGAGGCCCGCGCAGTCGCGCTGGGTCCAGCGCGGTGTTGGGCCACGGCGCATCTGCTGATCGACGATGCGGGCGAACCAGGCGCGGAATGCGTTCGATTGTGCCGCCGATAGTGCGTCGGCTTCCGGTGCGACTGTCGTGGAGGTTAACGCGAGGGCGTGCGGCGCGAACCATGCGGCGGCTAACGCCGCGGCGGTCCCGGTTAGCCACGTACGTCGGTTGTGGCGATGCGTGCGGTTGCTGACCAGGCCGCCCGGGTGAGCGCTTCCGTTAGCAATCGGGCAACCGTCGACACCACCGCCCGCGCAGTCATGCGGCGAGGGGCTGCGCGAAGCGCAACGCGCGCGCACGTCAGTCGCCCCCGACGCCAGGTTGATCCCATGCCGCGCGTGCCGCTGCGGTGCCGTCTGCCGCGGCGGCCGCCGCGCCGCCGCTGCGATCGAACCACCACTCGACCGGCACCCACCCCGACGACGACGGCAACGTCTGCGGCAAGCTCAACGATACGGGCGGATAGTGCGCGAGCGCCTGCAGCTTCGGCACGAGATGCGTGCGAGCGGCATTACGGAAAATCGCTTCCTGATCGGCGGGCAGTGCGGAAGCGGCTTCCCGCTCGATCAGCGATGCGGCGGCCGCGGGCGTCAGCGTGAGCACCGTACGCGAGACGCGCTGCGGCGCGAGCGTATCGGCAAGCGCCGGATAGCGCTTGTCGAGCACGGCGAGCGTGTCGTCGACGAGCCGCGCATCCGGCGAGAAAATCAGATAGCCGTGCGCCAGCGCGAGCGTGACCGGGAAATAACGTTGTGCGGACAACTGCGCGGCGAACGGCGCCTTCGATGCCAGCGCGGTACCCGAGCGCGCGCTAACCGGCCGCTGCCAGAGCGTCACGGCGTCGCCCTGGCTACGTGTCGTAACCGGCAACCGGCGATAGCCGTCGCCGCCGTCGGTCTTCGCGGCATGCGCTTCGTACGCGCCAATCACTTCGTCGAAGGACTTGCCGAGCACGGTTTTGAGCGCGGCGTTCGCGTTCGCATCGGTGCTCTTCAGATGAGCGACGAATACGGGCGCGACGAGCGTCGACTTCGCGTACCAGCAGACGGCGGCCGGGCCGGCCAGCGCATCGCCGATCTGCGCGGCGCCGTCCGCGCCGGCCGACACCACCTTGCCGAGCAGATCGGAGGCGCCCTTCCAGTCGGCGGGCAGGCTCGCGCAGGCTGCGGGACCGGCGGGCAGCGCGTGCCACAGGTCCGCGCCGTTCCATTGTTGCGGCAAGCGGTCCGGATCGATCAGCGCCGCGGTCTGCCAGCTGGCCGGCGCCCCGCCCGACGACGCGAGATCGAAGCGCAGCGCCTCGATGCCGGAGAAAAACGTCTGGTAGCCGAACGACAGATAGTTGGCGGAGACGACGATCCGGTGTCCCTTGGGTTGATCGGATGCGGCGTCGAGCCGGAACGCGTGGGCGGCATCGTCGCGTCCCGACGACAGCAGGTCGTCGACCACATCGGCGCGTTCGCTCAACAACGCACCATCGGTGCCGAGCAGCACGCCCGGGGCGGACAGCACGACAAGCCGGTCGTCCTTCGTGGCGAACAGCAGCGTGCGCCCGACCGCGAGCTTCAAGGCGTAGACCGGCACATCGCCAGACAGTTTGGCGACCTGGTTCAACTGCGTATCGCTGGCGGCGACATTGCCGAGGCCCTGCAGCAGTTTCGCGAGCCCGTTGCGGCGCATCGACATGATCCAGTAGCCGAGCCGGCCGTCCGGCGAACGCCACAACAGCACATGCGCCGGTTCGTCGAAAACACGCCGGATCAGCTGGTCGCCAAAATCGAGCTGATGTTCGAAGGCGAGACGGCGCAATGCGCCATCGGCGGAAAGACGGGTATCGGTGGATTCGTAGTAATCGACGAAATCCTGAGTGAGAACGTCGTGCAGCAATGGCACGCGCAGCATATCGGCGGGTAGCCGGGATAATGCCTCGCTATCGATCAGCGCATCGGGATGGTGAATGTCGAGAACGATCTCGCTGGTATTGACTTTGCCGTGCTTGCCGAACGGCCGCCATACCGCCTGAATGACGATACCGGCGACGATCAGAAGCCCCAGAAGACCCACGCCCAGAAAGGCGATTTTCTTTCGCGACATCTTCATCTGATTTTAGCGGTTGATTTTTCTGCGCTGCGCGTATTGCTCACTTATTGCCTGCTTATTGGCCAGTGCGTGAGCTGCGTTTTTTGCTGCGTCTTCTTTACTGCACCGTCCTTGCTACACCTCGGTGACACGGTACTTATAGCACCCGTCGATATCGGCCCGGCAAGAGATTCCCTGTGGCAGCGATCATACCCGATATTGTTTTCAGCCAACCAGCGTCACAGATTATTTAACGGTGTGCAGCGCGCAAACGACGTTTCCCCCAGTGTTCAACCGTAAAACGAACGTTGTTCACATAAATTCAATAATTTCCGCATTCGATTCAAACCTGTTTCCGAAGTGGTTGAAACAGGAAATCAAACCCGTGCCCGACTTCAGACATACGGGTTTCAAATCGTGAACTGAGCGAGCACTGAAATGGAGCGAGATGTCTGGCCATGCCAATACCGTACCGCCGGCCGACAAAACCGATTAACGCTGTTCGAGTGCGCGCAGCGCGAGGCCAAGCCGGCTCACACCGGTTTCGATATCCGCGACGCCAGGCGCCGCAAACGACAGCCGCAGCGACGCCGCGTCGTGACGATCGTGATAGAACGCGATGCCGGGGACAAACATCACGTTCTCGGCGATGCACGCCTGCAAGTACGCCGACGCATCCTGTGTGCGCGTGAGCCGGGCCCAAACGAACATGCCGCCGTCGGGCCGATGAAACGCGATGTCGTCGGGCAGTTGCGCCGCAAGCGCATCGCACAGCGCGGCGCATTTGCGTGCGTAGGCGCCGACGATGTGCGGCAGATGCCGTTCGAGCGCGCCGTCGGCGAGGTAAGCGGCGGCGATGGCTTGCGTCCACGGCGAGCTGCAGAGGTCGACAGTCTGCTTCGCGACGACACAGCGACGCACGATTTCCGCCGGCGCAATGGTCCAGCCGACCCGCAGACCCGGAGCGACGATCTTCGACAGGCTCGAGAAGTGCACGAGCCAGTCGCGTGCACCAGGCACCTCGCTCGTCAGCGCGAGCAGCGAAGGCAGCGCAGTCCCGGCAAACCGCAGGTCCCCATATGGGTCGTCCTCGACGACGAGGAAGCGGTAGCGCACGGCGAGCCGCAGCAACGCGACACGCCGCTCGCGCGTAAGCGTCGCGCCGGTCGGATTGGCAAATGTGGGCACCGTATAGAGCAGCTTCGGCTGCGGCAACGCGCCCGATGCCAGCAGCGCATCTAGCGCGTCGACGTCGAGGCCATCGCGATCGACCGGCAACGTGACGATGTTCGCCTGCTGCAAGCGGAGCGCCTGCAGCGTCGCCGGATAGGCAGGCTGTTCGACCAGCACCGTGTCTCCGGGTGCGACCAGCACGCGCAACAACAGATCGAAACCCTGCTGCGAACCGGTCGTCACCAGCAGGTCCTGCGGCGAGCACGGTGTGCCGCGTCGGGCCATCAGTTTGGCCAGCTCTTCTTTCAGCGTCGCGAGACCGTCGGTCGGGCCGTATTGCAGGCACAGCGCCGGTTGCTGCGCGGCGCGCGCGGCGGCTGCTTCCAGACCCGCCACGTCGAACAGATCGCTTGCCGGATAACCGCCCGCAAACGAGATCATGCCAGGCTGCGCGAGGTACTTGAACAACTCGCGGATCGGCGAGCCGGTCGGCGCTTCGAAGGGAGCGGTGAAGGCGTACATGATGTGGATTGGTCGAGTATGAAGAGGAGCGGTATCGATTGTGGGCGGCGGGTAAAGGCGCGGCTATCGATATCTACTCACTAAGTATTGAGTTTTTGGAATCATCGGTGTGCGGGGCGGTGCCGACCGATGTCGATGAAAAAACCCGGCACGCAGCCGGGTTTCAGGTAAGTCATTCTTCACAGTCGCGTCGATGCTCAAACCACGTTTTTCTCGACAAACGGCCGCTTCTCCAGCACGCGCGCAAAGTTCAGCGCGGACAGATCGAGTGTCGTATAGCGACCGTGCAGGATCAGTTCGCTCACCCCGCGTCCGGTCGCCGGACCCTGCTGCAAACCGTGGCCGCTAAAACCATTCGCAAAAATGCAGTTATCGACCTCAGGATGCCGACCGATGATCGCGTTCTGGTCGAACACGTTGTACTCGTAGTAGCCGGACCAGCAGTTCTGCACGCGCAGCGCTTCGAACTGCGGCACACGGTTCGCGAGCGTCGGCCAGATCACGTCGTCGAACAGCGCGTGATCGACTTCGTCGAGCGGCAGATCGTCGGGGTCGTTATCCGCGGCAGGCGACGTACCGCAGATAAACGACTTGCCCTCCGGGCGGAAGTACACGCCGGTGGGATCGATCAACAACGGGCAATGCTCGAGCTGCGCCGGCGAACTGACGTTGAAAATGCTGCGACGACGCGCGTATACCGGCAAATCGATATCGAGCATCTGCGCCACGCGGCGCGACCACGCGCCTGCTGCATTGACCACGATATCGCAGGCGTAGTGTTCGCCGCTCGCGGTGACGACCCCTGTCACGCGGATGCCGTCGCGCTGCAACGCGGCGACATCGTCGGCGACATAACGCGCGCCCAGTGCCTGTGCCTTCTTGCGCAGCGCCTGCACGAGCCCATAGCCGTCGAACCAGCCCTCGCCGCTTTCACCGAATGCGCCGGCGGCCAGATCATCGGTATTGAGCCACGGGAAGCGCGTCTGCAACGCCGCGGTGTCGAGCAGGCTAATGTCGGCGCCAAGCCGCTGTTGCAGAGCGTGGTTCTCGCGCAGCGTATCGGCACCGGCGGAGGTGGCAAGAAACAGGTAGCCGCCTTCGTGCAGATCGATCGACGGCCGTGTACCGTCTACAGCTAGCCGCTCGCCGATCGAGCGCAGAAACTCGATGCCGAACAGCGACATCTGGACCGACAGCGGAGTCGAGAACTGCTGGCGAATCGATGCGGCCGACAGCGCCGACGACGAGCGCGCATAAGTCGGATCGCGCTCGATTACGGTGACGCTGACCGTCGGATCCGACAGGCGCAGGAAATACGCGATCGAACTGCCGATCACCCCACCGCCGACGATGACAACTCTCGAACTCACGTCTCACTCCACGAATGACTCACGCTGGACACGCGTACTCATCACGGCACGCATGTTGCGCACCGCTGCGGCACTGCGGCGCTTCGCTCCACGCCGCAGCAGCACACAGAAACGCGGCCCGCTACGTTCAACCAATGTTGAAATCGATACCCTGCGCGAGCGGCAACGCCGACGAATAGTTGACCGTATTCGTCGCCCGGCGCATATACGCCTTCCACGAGTCGGAGCCGGATTCGCGACCGCCCCCGGTTTCCTTCTCGCCGCCAAACGCACCGCCGATCTCGGCGCCGCTCGGTCCGATGTTCACGTTGGCGATGCCGCAATCGCTGCCCGCCGCCGACAGGAAGCGTTCCGCTTCGCGCAGGTCGGTCGTGAACACGCACGACGACAACCCATGATGCGCAGCGTTGTTCGCCTCGACCGCTTCGGCGAAATCGCTGTAGCGCAGCACGTAGAGGATCGGTGCGAAGGTTTCCTTCAATACGATGGCGGTTTGCGAAGGCATTTCGACGAGCGCCGGGCGCACGTAGTAACCGCCTTCGTAGCCCTTCACTTCGATGCGATCGCCGCCGGTCACCTTGCCGCCTTCGGCCTGCGCCTGCTGCAACGCTTCCTGCATGCGCGCAAACGACTGCTTGTCGATCAGCGGTCCCATCAGCGTGCCTTTTTCCAGCGGGTTGCCGATCGGCACCTTGCTGTACAGCTGCTTCAGACGTTCGACGGTTGCGTCATACACGCTGTCGTGTACGAACAGGCGACGCAGCGTCGTGCAGCGCTGGCCGGCCGTACCGACCGCCGAGAACAGAATGCCGCGCAGCGCGAGTTCGCGATCGGCAGTAGGCGCAACGATGCCCGCATTGTTGCCGCCGAGTTCGAGCAGCGAGCGGCCAAAGCGCTTCGCCACTTCGACGCCGACCGTGCGGCCCATTTCCGTACTACCGGTCGCGCTGACGATCGACGCGCGCGGATCGGCCACCAGCTTCGCGCCCACATCGCGACCACCGTTAATCAACGCGGTCAGCCCAACCGGCGCATCGCCGAACGCCTGCAGCGCTTCCTTGAGAATCTGGTTGACCGCGAGCGCGGTGAGCGGCGTCTTTTCGGACGGCTTCCAGATCACCGCGTTGCCGCAGACCAGTGCGAGCGCCGCGTTCCACGACCAGACGGCCGCGGGGAAATTGAATGCCGAGATGACGACGCAGGTGCCGAGCGGATGCCACGATTCGGCCATCCGGTGGCCGGGGCGTTCCGAGGCGATGGTAAGACCGTACAGCTGGCGCGACAGACCGACCGCGAAATCGCAGATGTCGATCATTTCCTGCACCTCGCCGAGCCCTTCCTGAAGGATCTTGCCGGTTTCGAGCGTGATGATGCTGCCAAGCGCCTGCTTCTTCTCGCGCAGACGTTCGCCGAGCAGTCGCACCAGTTCGCCGCGGCGCGGTGCCGGGACGTTGCGCCAGACGTTGAACGCCTCTTTCGCGGCGACGAGCGCTGCATCGACGTCAGCGGCTGTATTGCTGGCTACGCGGCCAACGAGGTCGCCCGTGATCGGCGAATGAACGGCGATATCGCCTGCTTCCGCCGCATGGGTGATGCCGAGATCGGCAAGGATAGTCGAAGCGTTCATGAGGATATTCCTTTAATTTCCGATACGAAACAAGGCCAGTTCGCAGACTATACACGCGGCGTCGGACAGCTACAAGCGGCCGTTATAAACAGGGCTTTTAACCCAACGAACCGGTTTGGCACACTGATGTCACCCTGTTTCTCATTGGAAAACATGGGTCTCAACAGTGCTATGATCGGCCACATTGCGTGCCGGGAGGGCACGGCCCCAGGGCCACACCATGAATACCCCCACCATCAAACCCAACGAGCCGTCCACCGCCGACCTGGGCCGCCGCGTCCGCGCCGCGCGGCTCGCCCACGACCTCACGCTCGAGAACGCGAGCCAGTTGTGCGGCGTGTCGCGCTCCACGCTATCGAAGGTGGAAAACGGCCTGATGTCGCCGACCTTCGACGTCCTGCAAAAAATCGTCCTCGGTTTGAAGATCGAAATCGGCGAGCTGTTCGGTTCGTCGCCGAAAGCGAGCGCCGGCGGGCGCCGCGCGCTGACCCGCAAAGACGCCGGCCAGCGCCACGCGTATCGCGGCTATCAGATGGAACTGCTCGCCACCGATCTCGCGCACAAGGCGATGCTGCCGTTTCGCATCCGCATTTCGGCTCACACGCTCGACGCGTTCGACGACTGGGGCCGTCACGAAGGCGAAGAATTCCTGTACGTGATCAGCGGCAGCGTGTGCCTGTATTCGGAGCTGTACGCGCCGACCCATCTGAACGCCGGCGACAGCCTGTATTTCGACAGCCGCACCGGTCACGCGGCCGTGTCCACCAGCGACGAAGATGCCGAAGTGCTGTGGATGGCGACCAGTGCGGATATTCCGCAGGTTGCGGCTGCTCAGGTTACGGAATCCACGAAGAAATAGCGCCGTGACGTTCGCCGGTGCGCGCCGCGTGCAGCAGCGTTACGCTCACGCCGCCTGGCTCGCAGTCATCTTGAAGATCCCTTGCGCGTTACCCGCGTCGAAACGCAGATCGGTTTCCCAGCGCCGCGTGTCCTGATCGAACGTGCGCTTGCGCGTGATGAACTCATAGAACGAACCGGGCACGTCGCGCGTGACGATCGAGCCGTCCTGCAAGCGAAACTCGCGGCGCACGATATCGGCGCGATACGCGGTCTGGAACACGCGGCCTGAACGCGAACGTTCGACTTCCGGCTTCATCGGGCGGCCCTTCGCCTTCTCTTCATCGGACAGGGCGAACACGTCGGCGACGCGATCGGTGGCGTGATTGAACGCGTTGCCTTCGGTTGCGATCCACGCCATCTCCGCGGATTCGTTCAGCAGCACCGCGTAATCCGCTTCGTTCGGAACGTCGTGCTGGCGCGCGAATGCACCGACTATTACGGGCAGCAAGCCGTGCGCCGCGTCGATCGGCAACACGCCGTCGCGCTCCAGTTCCCACAGATGCGTCACCGCTGCGGGCGTCAACGGATCGCGCGATGCGCCGATCACGTTCGTCACCGCCTGCTGGAAATCGGCCGAGAAACGCTCCGGATGCAACTCGCTGACGAAGAACTGCGCGATCTCGTCGGGTGCGTCGTCGTGAGCCCATGCGCGGCCGGTCATGCCGAGCCGGTCAAGTGGATAACGACCGTTGATACGAAAACCGAGCGGCCGCAGGATGCGCGCGAACGCCGCCTCACCGGGCGGCAACGCACCGCTATGCGGCCAGCGTACCGTGCGCAGCGCACCGTGATCGAAGTGCACGCTGCCGCCCGCAGCGAGCGCGTCCTGCGTATATGCGCGGCCATTCGGCGAGCGCTCCAGCAGATCTTCGAATAGCGCCATGTTCAGCGCCTGCGCGAGTTCCGCGCGCGTGACGACACCGTCCTCCCATTCGTTCAGTACCGCGGGATGATTGAGCGTCGCAAACAGCGCCGCGGTCCGGTGCGCGCCGATCAACTGCTGTAGCAGCCGCTCGACATTCGCGTTTCTTGGGGATTGCATCGATATTCCAGGTAGCCAGGTAGCCAGGTAGCGGACAACGCCTGCGGTAGTGACCGGATGTGATGAGGGCAACTCATCCGGCATCGTTCGGCCTCGATTATTCAAAGCCATGGCAACGCCGTAAAGCGAGATAAAATCCAGACTTGATGCGTTTTTGGAATCAACATGCGCAAATTCAAGATCCCCAACATGGGCGCGCTGCTAGCGTTCGAAGCAGCGGCGCGACATCAGAGCTTCACGCTGGCGGCACGCGAGCTGTTTCTGACCGAGAGCGCCGTATCGCGGCAGATCAATACGCTGGAGAGCAATCTCGGTGTGCGGCTTTTCGTGCGGGTGAAACAGCGTGTCGTGCTGACGAAGGCGGGCAAGGTGTATGGGGTGCAGGTGCGTCGCGCGCTCGAAAGTCTTGACCGCGACACACTGTCGATTATTGCGCACGGCAGCGGCGGCGGTTATCTGGAGCTGGCTGTGCTGCCTACCTTCGCCTCGCAATGGCTAATCCCGCGCTTCGCCGATTTCAATGCGCGCTATCCGGACGTGCGCGTGAACATGGGTGTGCGCACCGATACGTTCGCCTTCACCGACACGCATTTCGAAGCCGCGATTCACTATGGCAAACCAACGTGGCCCGGCACATCGTCCGACTTTCTGTTTCGCGAGGAAGTCGTGCCGATATGCGCGGCCAGCCTGCTGAAGCGTCGCGTGAAAACGCCCGCCGATCTGCTCGCCTATCCGCTGCTGCACTCGACAACGCGGCCCGATGGCTGGGCGACGTGGTTTGCGAATCTCGGCATCGAAGACAACCGCACCATGCAGGGCGTGCGCTACGAATTGCACACGATGCTGATCAGTGCGGCGGCGGCTGGCCTCGGTATTGCGCTGGTGCCGCGCTTCTTCGTGGATACGCAGCTCGAGCAGCTCGGGCTCGTCATAGCGTTCAATGCGCCGGCCATCGCCGAAGCGGCGTATTACCTCGTCTATCCAACCGAGCTGAGCCACGGCAAGCCGCTGGAGAGCTTTCGCGAATGGCTGCTAGACGAAGCTGCCGCCTACGCCGCGGCCAACCCGCAGCTTGCCGAAAGCGGCGACGGCGACTAGCCAGGGAGCGTCTACAGGTCGGCCACCTTGTCCCGCATGGTCACGAATTCTTCCGCCGAGCTCGGATGAATGCCGACGGTTTGATCGAACTGCTTCTTGGTCGCGCCGCATTTCAGCGCGATAGCGATGCCTTGCATGATCTCGGCTGAATCGGCGCCCACCATATGACAGCCGAGCACCCGATCGCTCTCGCGATCGACGACCAGCTTCATGAGCACCTTTTCCTGGCGCCCGCTCAGCGTGTGCTTCATTGGACGGAAGCGCGTTCGGTAGATGTCGACGGGGCGACCCAGCGCGCGAGCGGCTGTCTCCGTCAGGCCAACCGTTGCGACAGGTGGCTGGCAAAATACGGCCGTGGGTATGCCTTCCCGATCGAACGTCGTCGGATTGTTGTTGAACAGGGTTTCGGCTAACGCGCGCGCTTCGGCGATCGCCACCGGCGTCAGATTGATACGATCGGTGACGTCGCCCACGGCGTAGATGTTCGCAACGTTGCTGCGCGACCATTCGTCCACGATGACGGCACCCAGTAACCCGGTTTCGATACCGAGTCCTTTCAGACCCAGATCGCCAGTGTTGGGAATGCGGCCAATGGCGTAGAGAATCTGATCGCACGGAATCACTGCGTCGCTCTGATGGAGATGCGCCTCAAGACCGTGTGCTGTCTTCTCGATCCGTTCCACCCGCGCTTGCGATACGAAACGGACACCGCGTCGCGCCATCTCTTCAACCACGTGAGTACGAACATCCTCGTCGAAACCCTTCAGCGGGAGATCGCCACGGATGATCATCGTTACTTCCGCGCCCAGCGCGTTGAAGATGCCCGCGAACTCGACGGCAATATAGCCGCTGCCCACCACGGCGATCCGCTTCGGCAATTCAGGTAGTTCGAGTGCCTCGTTCGAGGTGATGGCGTGCTCGATGCCAGGTGTCGGCGGCAGGTGCGGCCGACTACCCGTTGCAATCAGAATGCGCTCTGCAGTGACGATGCGTTCGCCGACCTGAATGGTGTGAGCGTCTATCAGTTTGCCGCGCCCGTGGACTATTTCGACGCCTGCATCCTCCAGCATCTTGATGTAGATGCCATTGAGCCGGTCGACTTCCTTGTTCTTGGCTTCGATCAGGCGAGCCCAGTCGAAGTGGGCTTCAGGGATGGTCCAGCCATAGCCTTTTGCATCGTCGATCTCGTCGGCGATATGGGAGCCATAGACCAGCAGCTTCTTCGGCACACAACCGCGGATGACGCAAGTCCCGCCGATGCGGCTGTCCTCGCAGATGCCCACTCGCGCACCATAGGACGCCGCGCGGCGCGAGCCGGCGACACCGCCAGAGCCTGCGCCGAGGGTGAATAGATCGAAGTCGTACTTGGCGGTCATCGCTCCGTCCCGTTTCTGGATGTGTGCTTTCGTCGCGTTGAAATGCAGGGAACCGAGTGGGCCTGTACCGTCAGGCTGCGGGTTGCGGTTGCCTGCCTGCTGAGAACGAAGCACTCGGTCGTCGGGCTAGTATAAGTCGGGCGTTATGAATCGCGCTGGCGACACGATGCGGGCCATGCGCCGCAATTCACCCCACCCGATCCCGCTCCGGCACCTCAAGACTCAACAAAGCCGAGCTAAGCGATTTGCCGTGCGCATCGAGCGCGAGCGAACGCGTGACACCGCCGCCTAACGCATGCCCGAGCACGAAATTCAAAGCACCGATGGCCGGCATCTCAAACCGCGTCACCGTGCCACGCACGGTATCGCGCAGATGCGCCTGTACGCGTTCAGCAGTGACATGCGCGCACAGATGATCGTAGTCGCGCGCATCGCGGCAGATCACCGACACATTGAGCGTATCGCCCTTGTCGCCGGTTCTGGAGTGAGCGAGTTCGCGCAATTCCATGTCACACCTCCACGAGTTCGAACGATGCGTGCACGCAGTCGCGCGGCAGCAGCACCGATTGCACCGCGATAACTTCTCGCGCCGATTTCGTCGCCCCGCCGCCGCCGGCCGGTCCGTTCGTATACAACGTTTCGACTTCGTTACCGATCTGTACGGCCTCCGCAAGCGAAGCAGTGCGCCCAGCCACACGTACGCGCACCTCGTAGGGCTCCCAACCACGCCCGCCAAGCGTTTCGCCATGCAGCGCATCGACGCCGATCAGATCGAAGCGCAGTTCTTGCGCCGCTACACCAGTGATCCGCAGTCGCTCACGCACGATCTCGAGCGCAAGCCGCGCACGCGCCACAGCGCCCGGCCCTGCGTACGACATTTGCCCTTCACCGATAAAACCGTCTACATACGCGACTGACGTCTTCAACGTCGCCGTCCGCGGCGTGCCGCGCCCACCACTTACGCGCACACGGTCTTTCGCCAACTGCTCGACACGTACCCTCGTGAAATCGGCCACCACATCCGGCTGCAAATAACGACTGCAATCGTGCACTTCATACAGCAGTTGTTCCTTACAGGTCGCCTCGGTCACGCAGCCACCCGCATGCGGCACCTTCGTAATGATGACGGTGCCATCGGCGGCGACCTCACCGATAGGAAAGCCAAGGCGCGCGAGATCCGGTACATCCTTGAACCCCGGGTCCGCAAAATAGCCGCCCGTCACCTGACCCGCGCATTCGAGCAGATGGCCAACCACGGTCGCCTGCCCCAGCGTGTTCCAGTCGTCCATCGCCCAGCCATATTCGTGAATCAGCGGCGCGGTGAACAACGACGGGTCGGCAACACGCCCGGTCAGCACCACGTCGGCCCCAGCCGCGAGCGCATCGACAATCGGTGCAGCACCGAGATAAGCATTCGCCGACACGATGCGCGCCTCGAAATCGGCAACACGTTCGCCGGATTCCTCAAAGCGGTAGTCGCCCTGGCGCACCGCATCGAGCACATCGTCGCCCTTCACGGCGGCGATCTTCAGGCCCGAAAGTCCAAGCGTGCGCGCCAGCGACGCGGTATGACGCGCAGCAGCCAGCGGATTCGCAGCGCCCATGTTCGACACGATTCGCACGCGGTTGCGCATTGCAACCGGCAACACCGCACGCATCCTCGCATCGAGCAGCGGGTCGTAGCCGAGCGACGGGTCGCCGCGGCGCGCCTGCTGCGCGATCGCGATCGTGCGTTCGGCGAGGCATTCGAACACGAGATAGTCGAGCGCGCCATGTTCGGCCAGCTCGACGGCCGGTTCGATGCGATCACCCGAGTAACCCGCGCCTGTACCGAGGCGAACGGGACCTGTACGTCTCGTCGATGTCATGTCGTCTCGCCGGTGCCGGCGCTCACAGAGGAAAAATACCGAATACGACGCACGCAATCGTCATCACGATCGATGCGCCAAACAGCAATGGGAACGTGAACTTCTGATGGTCCGCGAGTTCGATCCCGGTCAATCCGACGACGAGAAACGTCGCCGGTGTGAGCGGGCTGACGGGAAAGCCGGTCGTCATCTGTCCGAGCAACGCGGCCTGCCCCACGTGCACGGCCGGCACGCCGAGCTGGCCCGCCACTTCGGCAATGACCGGCAATACGCCGAAGTAGAACGAATCGGGATCGAACAGCATGCTGAGCGGCATCGAGAGAATGCCGAGCGCGACCGGAATATGCCCAGCCATTCCTGGCGGTACGAGACCGACCGCGGCCTGAGCCATCGCCTTCAGCATGCCGCTGCCCTGCATCACGCCCGTGAACACACCCGCCGCGAGCAGAATGCCTGCCATCATCAGCGCGGCGCGTGCATGCGCATCGATGCGCTGCCGCTGCATGTTCACGTCCGGGTAGTTGACCAGCAACGCGATGCAAAAGCCGACCATGAACATAACCGCCGGCGGAATCTTCTCGCCCATCACGACCATCGTGCCAAGCACGATCACGGTCAGCACGATGTTGAACCAGAAATTGCGTGGTCTGCGCAGTGCCTGTTGCTCGTCGGTGAGTTCGCGCTTCGGTAGTTCGATCGTGCCGGACGCCGAGATCAGCCCGAGGCGTTTTTCTTCGCGGCGGCCGAGCCACCACGCCATGCTGAACACGAAGACGAGGCCGACGATTTGCACGGGAATCAACGGATTGAAGAGCGCCGACACCGGTAAGCCGAGCGAAGCGGAGGCGCGGATCATCGGTCCGGTCCACGGCAGGAAGTTGATGCCGGCTGCCATCGATGCAGCCGCCGCGAGCACCCGCCGGTCCATGTTCAAACGATCATAGAGCGGCAGCATCGCGGGGATCGTCACGAGAAAGCACACGGCCCCCGATCCGTCGAGGTGGATCAGCAGTGCGAGCAGCGTCGTACCCATCACGATGCGCGTCGGTTTCGTGCCGACCGCGCGCAGGATGCGGTCGATGATCGGATCGAGTGTGCCGGCATCGGTGATCGTGCCGAAATAGAGAATCGCGAAAACGAACATGCCAACGACCGGCGCAAGACTGCGCAACCCGTCGAGCACGAACTTGCTCGTCTGCAACCCGAAACCGCCGATCAGCGATGCCGCGATCGGCACGACGATCAACGCGACGAGCGGCGACATCCGCTTCGAGAGGATTGCCGCCAGCAATACGGCAATCGTGGCCAAACCCAGCAGTGGCAGCACGTGCTTGTCTCCGGTCTTGTTTTTTGGATCAACGAAGCGTAATTTCCGGACAGCAATAGAACAATTGAAATGATTTGATCGCAGCCATCAAGGTTCGTAATGGATTTGAGTCTTCGCGATATCCGCGCCTTTGTCGCCGTGGCGCAAACGGGCAGCTTCACGCGCGCTGCAACCCAGTTGCATCTGTCGCAGCCCGCGCTGACCGTGCAGATCCGCCGGCTCGAAGAGACTGTCGGCACGCGGCTCTTCGACCGCAACAGCCGCAATGTCTCGCTGACGCCGGTCGGGCGCGAGTTGCTGCCAACCCTGCAGAAGTCGCTGCACGACATGGAACACGTGCTCGCCGACGCGCGCTCGTTGAGCGACGGTACCTCGGGGACGGTGCGCATCGCCTGCCTGCCATCGTTTGCCGCGAGCCTGCTGCCCGATCTGATCCGCGCATTCCGCCAGAAACTGCCGGACGTGACGTTCCAGATTCGCGACGTCGTCGCGAACGTCGTCAACGCGCTGGTGCGCAACGAGGACGTCGACATCGGGCTGACCGGAGGCGAAACCACCGATCCATCGCTCGACGTGCTGTATGCGGGCGAAGATCGCCTGGTCGCGGTCTGTCCGAAAGGCCATCCGCTCGCGAAGCGTCGCTCGATCGGTCTCGCCGACCTGTTGCGCACGCCGCTCGTTCTGACTGCGCGCGGCACCAGTGTGCGCGCTGTCGTCGATGCCGCGCTGGCAGACGCTACAACACCGCCGACATTAGCTTGCGAACCCACCTACATGATGACGGCCGTCGCGATGGTGCGCGGCGGTCTCGGCGTCACGATCCTGCCCGGCTCGGCGCGCGAGATTCGCGCGGAGCCCGACCTCATTGCACGTCCTATCGACGATCCGCGCTTCGTGCGTCCCGTCGCGCTCGTCAAGAAACGCGGCCGGACCCTGCCGCCCGCTACCGATGCATTCGTTGAAACCCTGATACAGCGAATGGGCACGCAAGCCTAGCCGCCGCCTGAGCCCGCCGTTTATGCATTCACGTCTCATATTGCCAACCACTGTTTCCAGTCCTATCTTTGACGCCACATCACATTAAGGCCGCGCTTAAAACCCGCTCGATTCATTCGGGAATGGCGACAAGAGCCCATAACATCAGCACCCCAAACGGAGACCCAACATGAGCAGCACGATTCAACCACCGCGCACCAGCGGTTCGCCGCCGTTCTTTTCGAAGCAGGCCACCGTTGCCGGTCCAGGCTTCTCACGCTGGATGGTGCCGCCCGCCGCGCTCGCCGTGCATCTGTGTATCGGCCAGGCCTACGCGTTCTCGGTATTCAACGGTCCGCTCACGAAGGTGATCGGCATCACGCAGTCCGCTCCCGACGACTGGTCGCTCACCACACTCGGCTGGATCTTCTCGCTCGCAATCGTTTGCCTTGGGTTGTCGGCGGCATTTGCGGGCAAGTGGCTCGAACACGTGGGTCCGCGTCGCACGATGTTTACTGCGGCATGCTGCTTCGGCGGCGGCTTCCTCGTTTCGGCGCTCGGTGTCTGGCTGCATCAGATCGTGCTGCTGTATCTCGGCTACGGTGTGCTCGGCGGTATCGGGCTTGGGCTTGGTTATGTGTCGCCGGTGTCGACGCTGATACGCTGGTTCCCGGATCGTCGCGGGATGGCGACCGGCATGGCGATCATGGGCTTCGGCGGCGGTGCAATGATTGCCGCGCCGCTATCGGTGGCGTTGATGAATCACTTCAAGAGCGCGACCAGTATCGGCGTCGCCGAAACCTTCATCGTGCTCGGCATCGCGTACTTCATCTCGATGTCGATCGGCGCGCTCGCGATCCGCGTGCCGCCCGCCGACTGGAAACCGGCCGGCTGGACCCCATCCACCGCATCGAACAAGATGATCACGCGCAACCACGTGCATATCGATGAAGCGCTCAAGACACCGCAGTTCTACCTGATCTGGCTCGTGCTGTTCCTGAACGTGACCGCGGGCATCGGCATTCTCGGCCAGGCGTCGGTGATGATCCAGGAGAGCTTCAAGGAAACCGTCACGGCCGCGACGGCCGCCGGCTTTGTGGGGCTGCTGTCGCTGTTCAACATGGGCGGTCGCTTCGTGTGGGCCTCGGCATCCGACTGGGTCGGCCGCAAGAACACGTACTTCATTTTCTTTGCGCTGGGCGCTGTGTTGTACTTCCTCGTGCCGACCTTTGCGGCATCGGGCAACATCGCCCTCTTCGTGCTCGCCTATTGCGTGATCCTGTCGATGTACGGCGGCGGCTTCGCCACGGTGCCCGCGTATCTTGCTGACATGTTCGGCACGGCGTTCGTGGGCGGCATTCATGGACGGCTGCTCACGGCGTGGGCCGCGGCAGGTGTTGCAGGTCCCGTGCTGGTGAACTACATCCGTGCGTATGAAGTTGCGCACGGCGTCGCCAAAGCCGACGCGTACACGATGACGGTTCACATCATGGCGGTGCTGCTCGTAGTCGGCTTCGTCTGCAACCTGCTGGTCAAACGCGTGGACGACAAACATCACATGAGCGACGCGCAACTCGCGTCCGGCAATTGAGGGAGACCGCCATGATCGATCAGAACGCAGTTCATCCGACCAACAAGGGCTTGCTGGTTGTCTTCTGGGCCTATGTGCTGATTCCGCTTGCGTGGGGTGTCGTCAATACGTTGACTCAGGCGATGAAGCTGTTTCACTGAGCTGTTACAGCGTTACATCGCGTTGCACGAAAAGCCGGGTACGTACCCGGCTTTTCTGTTTTAGCGCGCCGCGAGTGCGGAAATTATCTGCCGTCGGTTGCGCGCATTTTCTCCGCCACCGCCTTGTAGTCGTAAGTGGGGTAAAACTCGGTGCGATAACCGCCCCATGCGGTCGTTTCGATAGCGCGGTTGACTTCGCGCAGCCGGCTCGCCGGTACACGCAGCGTGACGACCTGGCCGATGCCCATCATCACGTACCACGACACGACCTCGATGCCGGGCGGCGGAAAGGTTTTGAAATATCCTTGCGCGCGCAACTCATCGTTGATCTTCGGCAGTGGCTTCGATTCGTCGTGCCGCAGAAAGATGGTGAGCAGGAAGGTGTCGTCGGTAGCCGGTACGAGGCCAGGCTGGGGTGCGGCTGCGTTCGCCGCGGTTTGCGCGGTTTGCGTTTGCGCTGCGGCGCTGCGCATCACGAAGGGATTGCCCACGACAGCGGCCACAAGGGCAGCACATACGACACTGCGGCGTATCAGCGATTTCGACATCGATTGTCTCCGGGGATACCGACACGTCGCGCCGTGTCGCAACGATGCCGGCCGGGCAAACGCGCGAGCTTTCGCAGCGTGTGATTCCGGCGGCACGCGGTCATTCTGCCGCGTTCGTCGGCAGCGTGTCGTGACACGCGCAAACAGAGAGTTTCCGTGCGGCTCAGGTTCGAGCGTAGTTACACGAACGGACGGTAAGTTCTGGTCTGGGCTGGAGGCTTAGGTACCTGTGTCGGCACCGGTGCCGGTGCGGGCATATCGAGCACCATCTGCCCGAACTCGCGCACCGCGGGCGTGTCACTGCCGTTGGACAACAGCACGAAATCAGCGGTGGAGAGCGACGGCAAGCCATATTGCCCATCGACGATCCGCATGCCCGGTTCGAGGTCGTCGGTGGTCAGTACGGTGACCGCAAGCCCCGACAACACCGCCGCACGCAAACCCTGCTGGCTCGGCGACGTGAAGACGACATGCCATTTGATCTGGGTACTATCCAGCGCGTCCACACCGACCCGCCGGTTGATGCACGGCGCGGGAAAGAATGCGAGCGGTAACGACGCGCCTTGCGGGACATCGAATGTATCGGCGGCGATCCATGCGAACTGCGCGGGCCGCAACACCGTCCCGGCCGTGCTGCCGGGTGCCGTCATAACGACGGCGAGATCGAGTTCGTCGGCCTCGATCATCGCGCGCAGATCGAGGTTCATGCTGACGCTCACATCGAGCCGGACCTCGGGATACACGCGCGCGAATTGACATAGCAGCGACGGCAACCGGTCGCCCATGAAATTCTCCGGCACACCAAAACGCACGACTCCACATACCGGCGAAGACTGGAAGCGCCTCGCCAACGCATCGAGCGAATCGAGAATCTGCTGGGCGTGGCGCAGAAAATCCTGACCGTCTTCGGTCAAGGTCATGCTGCGCGTCGTGCGATGCAGGAGCGGCCGGCCCACCTGCTCTTCGAGGCGCCGGATCTGATGGCTGATCGCCGATTGCGTGAGGTGCAGCCGCTCGGCGGCGCGCGTGAAGCCGCCGGTTTCCTTGACGGCGACGAAAGCGCGCAACAGGGTGGGATCGAAGTCCATGGCGGCCGATAGATGATGAACGTTAATGGATTCTACAAAATTAAATCATTTCTATCATGAAGCCTGCGCGCCGAGAATGGTTTCTATCGCAGCTTTCGAAAGACGCCCTATGACGCTCTCTCACGCCGGTAAAAACCATATCGCGCTCGCCGCCGTTTGCCTCGCGGCACTGATGTTCGGCCTGGAAATCTCCAGTGTTCCTGTGATCCTGCCCACGCTCGAGAAGGTGCTGCATAGCGATTTCAAGGACGCGCAATGGATCATGAACGCCTACACGATTGCCTGCACGACCGTGCTGATGGCCGTCGGCACGCTTGCCGACCGCTATGGACGCAAACGCGTACTGCTGGTCAGCCTGGTCGGCTTTAGCGTTACGTCGCTGATCTGCGGCCTCGCGCAAAGTGCGTCGGTGCTGATCGTGAGCCGGTTTCTGCAGGGCATGGGCGGAGGCGCGATGCTGATCTGCCTGATCGCCGTGCTGTCGCACCAGTTCCAGGAAGGTAAGGAGCGCAGCAATGCGTTCGCGATCTGGGGCATCGTATTCGGTGTCGGCCTCGGTTTCGGGCCGATCATTGGCGGCGCGATCGTCGCGCTGTCGAACTGGCACTGGGTGTTCCTCGTCCATGTTCCGCTCGGCCTGCTAACGCTGGTACTCGCTTTGAGCAGCGTCGAAGAGTCAAGCGATCCGCATGCGAAGCGCCTCGATAGCGCGGGCATCGTCACGCTGTCGCTTGCCGTGTTCGGTTTCACCTACTTCATCACGCAGGGCCCGGACCTGGGCTTTACGAGCACGACGGCGCTGAGCATCGCGGCCGCCGCAGCGGTCAGCTTCGTGGCGTTCATCATCGTCGAACGCATGAATGCGCATCCGATGTTCGATTTCTCGGTGTTCAGAATCCGCAATTTTTCGGGGGCGATCTTCGGTTCGATCGGCATGAATTTCAGCTTCTGGCCGTTCATGATCTATCTGCCGATCTACTTCCAGAGCGGTCTCGGCTACGACACCGTCACCGCGGGGCTGTCGCTACTTGCCTACACGCTGCCGACGCTCGTCATTCCGCCGCTCGGCGAGCGGCTCGCGTTGCGCTATCGGCCAGGCGCCGTGATTCCTGCCGGACTCTTCACGATCGGTCTCGGCTTCATCCTGATGCGCTATGGCAGCAGTGTCGCTCACGCAAGCTGGCTGACGATGCTGCCGGGTGCGCTGATCGCGGGCACGGGCCTCGGGCTCACCAATACGCCGGTGACCAACACCACCACCGGCTCGGTGTCGACCGCCCGTGCAGGGATGGCATCCGGCATCGACATGAGCGCCCGGTTGATTACGCTCGCCATCAATATCGCGCTGATGGGGTTCATCCTGGTGGAAGGCATCCTGTCGCATCTGCAGCGCGCGTTGCCCGGCGTCTCCGATGCGGCGCAGTTGCGCTTGCTGGCGGAAAAGATCGCGGCCGGCAATTTCGCGGGGCTCGCGCAAGTGGCTCCCGAACTTGCCACTGCGGATGCGTCGGGTACCGTCGTGCATGCCGCACTCGTACATGGCTTCGGCGCGGTGATGCTGTACGGTGGAATCGGCGTGTGGGTGCTGGCCGCGCTCAGCTTCACGACGTTCGGTTCGGCCAACCGCGTGTCACGCGAAGCGAACGTGAAGGCCGGCGAATCCGTCTGCCCGTAACGTCAGCGCTATACACGGATGTAGCGCTCACGCTTCGCTGGTCAGCAGCTCGATCCCATCGAGCTGCGCAGCACACGTGTCGCGCACGATCGTTACGAAGTCCCGGAAATAAGGCCGCGCCGCCTGCGGCTTGCCGGCTACCGCATAGAGTTCGCTCCATAGTCCGTGCGGGCCAACCCGCTTTGCCAGCACGTAGTCGTGATCGACGTAGTTTTTCACACCCCAGTTCGGCAGCGCGGCGATACCGCGGCGACTGGCCACGAGTTGCATGATCGCGATGGTCAGCTCGGCGGTGCGCCGTTCGAGCCGGATACCCGCTGGCTCGAGCACCTCGCGAATCAGATCGATGCGCACTTCGGGCACGGGGTAGGTAATCAGCGTTTCCTCGCGCAGGTCGTCGGCCACGATACGACGCTTGCTTCTCAGACGATGCTCGTTCGCCAGCACGACCAGAATCTCGAAGCGGAACAGCGGCGACACATGCAGGTTGCGTTTGCTGGTCGGTTTCGAGCCGATCACGACATCGGCCTTGCCGTCGCTCAGCAGTCTGAGCGGGTCCGCATGAAACCCCGCGACGAGATCGACTTCCACCTCCGGCCAGCGGCGCCGGAATTCATCCATCACCGGCATCAACCAGTCGAAACACGTATGGCATTCGAGCACGATGCGCAGCTCGCCCTGGGCATCGCCCTTTAGCCGCGCGAGATCGCGCTCGGCTGCACTCACCGCCGCGAGCGTCTCGCGTGCGAGCACGAGCAAGCGCTCGCCGGCCGTGGTGAAGCGCAGGCCCTGCTTGGTGCGCTCGAACAGCGACACGTCGTAGTGGCTTTCCATGTCCCTGATCTGATGGGACAGCGCGGACTGGCTTAGATGGACGCGCTCGGCGGCTGCGACGAGCTTGCCCGAATCGGCGATCGCGATCAGTGAGCGCAAATGGCGGATTTCAAGCACGGTGGGCTCCTGGCGCAGTTGCGGGACGCAATAGCAGGATATGAGTCTGGTTCATGAAATGGTGAAAACATGTCGCGTGATGAATAGTAGCGCGACTTCACCGAATCCGAGCCGCTGGTATGCTTTCGGCACATCTTGCGCAAGCAACCCGGACACGCATCGACATGACCCAGAATATCTACGACCACCCGGCATTCTTCGAAAGCTATAGCCATCTCGAGCGTTCGGTCGGCGGGTTGAACGCGGCACCGGAATGGCCCGCGCTTCAGGCGATGCTGCCGGATCTCGGCGATCGCGATGTGGTGGATCTCGGTTGCGGTTATGGATGGTTCTGCCGCTGGGCGCGCGAACACGGTGCGCGCACCGCCCTCGGGCTCGACGTTTCGCAAAAGATGCTCGCCCGCGCCGCGGAAATGACCACCGATCCCGCGATTCGCTACGCACATGCTGATCTCGAAACGCTCGAACTTCCCGAAGGGGCATTCGCGCTTGCGTATAGCTCGCTTGCATTGCATTACGTCGAGAACCTGCCCGGCCTGTTCCGTGCGATTCATCGTGCGTTGCTGCCCGACGGGCATCTGGTGTTCTCGGTGGAGCATCCGATTTATATGGCGTCGCAGCGCCCCGGCTGGATTGTCGACGCGCACGGACACAAGACCTGGCCGGTCGACAGCTATCAGATGGAAGGCCGGCGTGTTACGCACTGGCTGACCGACAGCGTGATCAAGCAGCATCGTACGATCGGTACGTTGCTGAATCTGCTGATCGATAGCGGGTTTGTGATTGCGCGTGTCGATGAATGGGGGCCGACGGCGGCGCAGATCGCTGCACATCCCGCGCTTGCGGAAGAGCGTGAGCGTCCGATGATGTTGCTCGTCTCTGCTCGACGTGAGCGCGGCTAGCGATCTATCCGGGTCGATTCGATGCGCCGGATGCCAATAGCCTGCTCTATCGAGCAATCAGGCCGTCAGATTAAGACTGCAGTGCGACCCTGATCGCTTCGGAAAACGGCGTTGTGCTTCTGCCAAGAAGCTGGGACAGATCTCGCGAGGAACTATCCAGCTCTCCGTTCGAAGACTTTATATCCGCGTCGACGATGACATCGACAATCATCCTGGGTAACCCCAAGCCGAGCAACGTAGCCTCATACTCGGCGGGCGGCAGATCCTTATAGACGATGGGCCGGCCAGCCTGCCTTGAGAGTTCCTCAGCAAATTCAAACATCGAGAACGCTGGGTTTCCCGCAAGTTCATAGGTCTTGTTTGCATGGCCTGGCTGGGTAAGCACCGTCACAGCCGCACCTGCATAGTCGGCACGCGTAGCCGAGGCAAATCGGCCTTGTCCCGCACTGCCGATAATGGTGCCCTGGGCAAGCGCCGCAGCGATGACCGCCGTGGAATTTTCCAGGTACCAGCCGTTGCGCAGCAGCGCGTAGTCGACGCCGGCGCTCTTCAGATACGCCTCAGTTGCCTGATGCTCACCCGCGAGAGTCAAGCTGGAGGTGTCAGCGCGCAACATGCTCGTGTAGGCAATAAATTTCACGCCGGCTTGCTTCGCGGCATCGATCACGGCCTGGTGTTGCCTGAGTCGTTCGCCCGGTACGACCGCCGAGATAAGCAGCAGCTTCTCAGCGCCTTGAAATGCCTCGACTAGCGTTTCCGGTCGATCATAGTCAGCCTCGCGTACGTCGACGCCCAGGGCGCGCAAGTTGTCGGATTTTTCCGGATTGCGAACTGCCGCGATGATCTGGTTTGCAGGGGTCACCTGCAGTAGATTCTTGACAACCAGTTGACCAAGGTTTCCGTTTGCTCCAGTAATGACGATCATGGTGTGTTTCCTTTTTGCGTAGAAGAAATTTTCGTTCGGCGTTCAGCGCGGACGGTAGTCGATGCCAGTGCAATGGTGTTTAGCGATATCGGGGGGACATTGCGGTGTTGATTTACCCGCGTGGTTGCAATCAGCGGCGGATATCGTCCGATTTGGCCCATCCGCGCTGAATCAACAGTGCGATCGGCAGGCCGAGGCCGAACATGTGGATCAGGAGTGCAGGCAGATAGGGCATCGCCGTTACCGACGCGGGCGTGGCGAAGGCGCTGCGCGGCAACACGACAAGGCCCATGAAGAAGAACACGGCAATGCCGAGCACAGGGCCGCCGATCCACGCCCAGCGGTTCACCGCGGGCAGACGCCACGCGATGAGCCCGTATGCGAGCGCCGGAACGATCGATACGAAGAAGTGCAGCAGGATCCCCACGATCAGACCAGCCATGCCGTCATAGGCGGACATACCCATCACGCTGCTGGCCGCCAGCTGCATCTCGGGAACGACGCCGACGCCACGCGCCAGTTGCAGGATTAAAACCGGAACGAGAACGATGAAACCGGCCGCGACGCCAGCGATCGTTCCAATGGTCACGGCGCGGGACAACCTGCTCCGCGAACTCGCCGGCCGCGTCGTCTTGTTGCCCGGAACTTCAAACGTGGTTTGCATAGTGTGACCCTCGTGGTCTTGATGAACTGTGGACGTCGGAACATCTTCTCCGTCGTTGAAAACAGTCTAGGGACCTGGGTCATCACGAGAAACTCGGAATCTATTAACAGATTGTTGTCGAATTCCCCTCGAATCGATAGTTATTCACATCAGGCAGGCTGATCATGCTGGACGGCTCAGGCTCCGGTTATATGCCCGCGCGGTTCGCCCGTCTTTATTCTGGTTTTATATGGCAGTATCCCGGTGAACGACGGCGCCCAACCATTGAGCAAAGGGATACATGGATAAGTTCGACGCGATGCGCGCATTTGTACGTGTGGTGGAATCGGGAAACTTCACCAAGGCCGCCGAAACCCTCAACGTTCAAAAGCCGACTGTGACGCGACTGGTTCAGTTGCTGGAAGACGATCTGGCAACGAAGCTGCTCAATCGCACAACCAGGCGCGTCACTGTCACGCCCGATGGCGCGGCCTATTACGATCGAGCCGTACGCTTGCTGACTGAACTGGAGGAACTGGAGAATGCCATGATCGGCGCCAGGTCCAATCCGAAAGGCAGGCTGCGCATCGATCTTCCGCGCCCGCTTGCCCATTCGGTTGTCGTTCCAGCTCTTCCGGATTTTCTCGAAAAATATCCAGACATCGATCTGGAGATTGGTGCCAGTGATAATCCAGTCGACCTGTTTGGAGACAACGTGGACTGCGCAATACGTATCGGGAAATTGACCGATCAATCACTGGTGGCCCGACGAGTCGGCTTCAGTTATTTCGGGCTATGCGCATCGCCGGAATACTGGAGGAAATACGGTAAGCCGAAGCACCCACGCGAGATCGATCTTCACCATACGGTGATTCGCATGATTTCAGCGAGCACGGCAAGACCATTTCCAATCGTCGCCAGTTACGGCGACGATACGGTCGATATTCAAGGCAAGAAAACTGTCCTTTGCAACGACGTGTCAACCTGTACCGATCTCGCCAGAGCGGGACTCGGAATTATCAGTGGCGGCACATTCATGACGGCGCCACTGATCGCATCCGGTGAACTGGAGCCTTGCCTCGAACAATGGCATCTTCCGCCAATGCCTGTGTCGGTCGTGTATCCACCGAACCGGCACCTGAGTAATAAATTACGTGTGTTCGTGGACTGGGTCGTCGAGCTGTTTGCCAATCATCCGTCGCAGAAGAAATCGGGCGGCTAACCCATTTCAAAGAGACGTTGTCCGGATGCGGGCGGTTGAAAAGGTACTGCTACTGGAGCGGTCCAATGACTCTGGACACCTCTACAGGGGATACCCCCCAGATGAACCGCTCCAGGTTTCTTTGTAACTGCAGCGATAACCACTCGCTACACGCTAGACCGCTTCGGCGTCACCATCGACACCACAAACGTCACGACGATATTCAGCACAAGCGCGATCAAGCCGATATACAGCGGGTAAGTGGCTCCGCCCACATGCAGCGCGAACACCGGCTTGAGCCCCTGCACGATCGCGAGTCCCGTGCCGGTCACGATCCCCGCCAGCCAGCCGAGGAACAGCCCCGGCGTATTCAGCCGCCTCGTGTACA